>CAMBQN010000004.1 GCA_945870025.1 Akkermansia muciniphila | reverse complement strand
GGGTGCAAAGTCATTTTTTTGCTGGAAGTTGAATTTTGCTCTTGTATTCGGCAACAGTCCCTAGTAAACTAGGGACTATGAATACACCACCCTCTATGCCTCTACGGAGCAGGTCGGAGATTGTCTCCGACTTGCACGGCGTCACGCGCGCCATTTCCGGGAAGATCACCAAGAAGCAAAAGCGGCTGAAGGACGGCCGCATAGCCACGTACCATCAACTCCAGCAGTGGACGGATGGCCGGAACGTCACCACCCATATCCCCGAGGACCGTCTGGGGGCCTTTGTCGAGGCGGTGGCTGGCCGAGGAAAGCTCGACACGCTTGTCTCGGAGCTTTCGTCCGTGGACACCCAGGCTATTCTCAAAGGACAGGAGTCTAAAAAAAAACGGATGAGATAGTCGGGCGCTACTCGCAGCGGATCGCCGCCACGGCGATTCGGGCGGTGGAATCCATCGCCCGCGACGGTCTGGGTGGGACGTTCGCGTTGGAGAACGCGCTGCACGCGGAGGCCGTTGGCATGTGCCGGGATCTCATGAAGCACATCCTTTCGGTCTCTCCAGAGACGATCCCGGGAAACGGGGTTCGCCAGGGTGAGTACTACGCCGGAAAGAGGCATCGAACCATCCGAACGCTCTTCGGGGACGTGCGTAGCGACGAGCGGGAGTACTACTACGATCGCAAGCGGAGGACCGGGCGCTACCCCTTCGACGATACGCTCGGTCTGATCAACGGAAGCACGCCCGCGCTCGTGGCCAGGGCGCTGCGGCATGCCGTGAAGGACCCCTATGCGGAGGCGTCATCAGATTTCGAGGCATGCATGGCGCGCCACATGAGCGCGGACATCCTCATGACCTACCCCCGGGCGCTCGAAGGCGTGGCCGAACGGTTCATGGGCGAGGCGCTATCGCCCGATGCGCAGACGCCCGAGTGCGTCTGCGTTCTTGCCGACGGAACCGGGCTTCCGTTGCGCCGGCGCGAACTCAGGCGGGTCAAGGGAAGGTGTGCCGGCGGCAAGGCCAAGACTAGGGAGGCGAAAGTCGGGGCCATCTTCACGATGCGGCCCGCCCCTGACGCGCCCGATGACCGGATGCGCGACTCCGGTTCGACCACGTATGTCGCCACCATAGACCGGAAGAGTTCCTTTGCCGACCGCCTGCGGTGGGAGTTCAACCGTCGCTTCCCCGCGCCGCCCGGCGTCACGATGTTCATCGCCGATGGGGCCGCCTGGCTGTGGGACATCCGTCGGACGCACTTTCCTTTTGCCGTGGAGATCCTGGACTTCTACCATGCGGCCGAACACCTCGACCCCATTCTTGATTTGGCCGGGTTCCAGGGCGCCCAGAGAAAGCGGGTCTTCAGAAAGTGGTGCAAATGGCTCAAACTCGGCAAGGTCGGGGAGATCATCCGCATGGCGGACGAACTCGTCGGCAAGACCAAGGAAGGCCGGAAGGCCGTCGGCTACTTCAAGAAGAACAAGGGCCGGATGAAGTACGACGAGTACTTGGCGAAAGGATGGTTCATCGGATCGGGGGTCGTAGAAAGCGCCTGCAAGACGGTCCTGGGGAAACGCTTCAAGCAAGCCGGAATGCTCTGGTCCAAGAAAGGGATAAAAGCACTGCTTCAGTTCCGTATCGCCTACATGTCAGGCCGATACGATGATCTCTGGAAGTATATCATCGGGGACCACCAACAGGTGAAAGTGGCCTGATCCACAAAAAAATGACTTTGCACCCTACGGCTGCAGAGGCCGCCTTTTTATGTTGACATTTTTAGCATTTTTGTCATTATTATGCGTCTTTCAAGTCGTATCAGGTTTCGGATGGGTTGAGGGGCATCCCGTGGGGGAATGCCGCGCGTGTGGGATTAGAACGTGTTGATCGAAGGAGTTTCAGACGTGGGTAAAGCGAGCGTTTTTTCTGGGCAGGGAGCCCAGTATGTCGGCATGGGCAAGGATCTGGCCGCTGCTGACGGGGCGGTGCTCTCTCTTTTTGACCGCGCAAATGGTGTCCTGGGATTCGATCTGAAGACCCTGTGTTTCGAAGGGCCAATCGAAGCGTTGACACAGTCCAACGTCTGCCAGCCTGCCATTTTTGTGGTCAGCGTGGCCTGTCTCCGCGCGTATCAGGCCCGTTTTCCGGAGGCCCGGTTTGATCTGACGGCCGGGCTGAGCCTGGGCGAGTGGACGGCGCTGCATGCGGCGGGCGTTCTGGGTTTTGACGAGACGCTGCGGGTGCTGGAAGCGCGTGGGCGTTTCATGCAGGAGGCGTGTGGCGCGCGCGAGGGCGGCATGGTGAGCATCATGGGTGCCACGGCCGAGCAGCTCGACACCCTCTGTGGCGCGACCGGCGTGACCCAAGCCAACATCAACTCGGAGTCGCAAGTGGTGCTTTCCGGCGCCAAGGCCGGCATCGCCGATGCGGTCCGGCTGGCCGGCGAGATGAAGCTCAAGGCCGTACCTCTGGCCGTAGCGGGGGCGTTTCATTCGTCGTTGATGGCGCCAGCGCGCGAGAAGCTGACCGACTTCCTCAAGGCGGTGCCGTTCGGTACGCCCCGAATGACGGTGCTTTCGAATGTGACGGGGCAGCCGCATCCGGCAGACGGCGAGGCGATCAAGGCGCTTATGCTGCGGCAGGTGACCGAATCGGTGCGTCTGCTCGACTGCGTGCGCACGGCGCGCGCGGCGGGCGTCTGCGATTTCACGGAATTCGGACCAGGGAAGGTGCTTTCGGGGCTGATCAAGCGGATTGACAAACAGTTCGCCGTGGCGAACGTTCAGGACGTGCCATCGCTCGACGCGTTGACGCGGCCGGCCTGAGCCAGACTGCTGGTGCAAAACACAAGATTCATCCACAACAAAGGAATACACAATGGGAAAGTTTGATGGGAAGATCGCGTTGGTCACTGGCGCGGGGCGTGGTATTGGACGTGTCATTGCCGAGACGCTCGCGCGGGACGGCGCCGACTTGGTGTTATGCGACGTGATGCCCGATCCTCTTGAGGAGTGCGCCGCCTCCATCACCGCTTTGGGGCGCCAGGTGTTGACGGTGGTGACCGACGTGAGCAACAAGGATTCGGTTGAAGCGTGCGTGGCGCGCGCGGTTGAAAAATTCGGTCGGATCGACATTCTGGTCAACAATGCCGGGATTACCCGTGATAAGCTGTTGATCCGGATGAGCGACGAGGATTGGGATCTGGTTATGCAGATCAATCTGAAGGGCGCTTTCCTGTTCTCGCGGGCTGCGGCCCGGCTGATGATGAAGCAGCGTTCGGGGGTGATGATTCAGATCGCCTCCATTATTGGCTTGATCGGGAACGCCGGTCAGTGTAATTATGCTGCTTCCAAAGCTGGCCTCATTGCCATGACGAAGTCACTGGCGAAGGAGCTGGGATCACGGGGCGTCCGCGTGAACGCGGTCGCACCGGGGTTTATCGTGTCGAAGATGACAGACGCCCTTCCGACGGAAGTGCGTGATCAAATGCTGGCCAACACGCCACTGGGGCGCTTCGGCGCGCCGGAGGATGTGGCGAATGCGGTGGCGTTTCTCGCATCGGATGACGCGTCCTACGTGACGGGTCAGGTTCTGAGCGTGAACGGTGGAATGTCAATGTGACAAAGCGCGGTGGGAAAGATCCTGCCGCGTAATAAACAGACGAGTGCGAGGAGAATGGTATCATGGCCAACAAATTGGAAGAACGGGTCAAGGCGATTATCGTTGAGCAGTTGGGCGTCAATGCCGAACAGGTTACACCTGAGGCGTCTTTCATCGACGATCTCGGCGCCGACTCGCTGGACACCGTGGAACTGATCATGGCGTTCGAAGAGGAGTTTGGGGCTGAAATCCCGGATGAGGACGCAGAGAAGCTGACGTCCGTCGGCAAAGTGATCGCGTATCTCGCCGGAAAAGGCTTCGACAAGGAATAATCGAGCCTGTCTCTGCGACAAGCCGGGGGACCGTCAGGCGGAACCCCGGTTTTTTGTTTTATAGGATGAGCCGCTTGCAAAACCCTGTTTTGCAAGCGAAGTGTTCAGGTGTCAGGGTTCGGGTGTCTGGAAGAACCACACGATGTTTCGTCTTCCTGAAACCTGAACACTGAAACCTGAAACCGGCGCTTGCAGGTGTTTTGCAAGCGCCTCAGGATAGATCACGCGACGTGTGGTCATCTCGGGTCTAGCGTTCAAGCGGATGTGAACGATGCGAATGAACGAGCGGCTGATTGTGGCGGTGTCCACGGGTTTCGGACTCGGTTATGCGCCCGTGGCGTCGGGGACGATCGGCACGCTGGCCGCTTTGCCGATCGCCGTGTGGCTGGTTCGTTTTCACGAGCAGTGGTGGTGGCAGGCTGCGATTGCGGCGGGGCTGACACTGCTAGCGGTTCCGATCTGCGATGCCGCCGAGAAGATTTTTGGCACGAAGGACGATGGGCGCATCGTGGCCGACGAGTGGATGTTGTTTCCCATCTGCCTGATTGGCCTCCCCGTGTGGGAACACTGGCAGATCCTGCTGCCGCTCTGTTTCGTCGTCGCGAGGGTCTGCGACATCATCAAGCCGCCGCCCGCCCGGAGACTTGAGCGTTTGCCCGGCGGCGTCGGCATCGTGCTCGACGACCTGGTCGCCTCACTCTACGCATTGGCCATCAACCACCTATTGTGGTGGTTGATCCGCCCAGGCTGATCAGCGAGCGTCCTGAAAACGCCACCAGAATGCGTCCGGCGAGATCCGTTTCTTTCCACGGCACCGGCAACACGGGTATCGCCAAGCGGCGCAGCATCTCCCTGCAGGGCTTCGAGATCTCTTCGCGCGACACCACCAGTGCGGGCGTCCGTTGGGTTCGCGGATCGTTTCGCAACTTGAGCAGCGTCTCGGAGTTGGGATCCTGTCCGCAGCAACATTCGAACACCAGCATGTCGGCCGCCTGAGTGGCGCACAGGTGCAGCGCCTCTTCCAGGGAGCGGGCGCTGCGGACGCGGTACCCGTGTTGCGCGAGTTGCCCCTCCAACGTCAGCGCCACGTCTGCGGTAATGCAATAAACCGCCACGGCGGGTGGCTCGGCCAGAGGCAGCCGAATGGTCACGGCCGTGCCGCAGTCCGATCCTGGAACCGGGCTGTCAACGCGCAATAAGCCTCCGTGAAGCTCGACGATTTCGCGCGAAATAGCGAGCCCCAGTCCCGATCCGGTCACATGGTCACCGACTCGGAAATACCGCTGCGTGACCCGTGCCAGCGCATCCGGCGGAATCCCCACTCCAGTGTCGGAAACAGTGATCAGCGCAAAACCGGAATCGACCGGATCGCGCGCGAGCGAGACCGTGATGTTTCCGCCATCGTCACCACTGAATTTGACCGCATTGCCCACGACGTTGATCATGACCCGCTCGATCTTCTGGGCGTCGCACGTGCAAAACAGTTCAACCGGCGGCATATTGACCTGTATCCGGATGTGCTTGGCATCGGCCTGGACGCGCAACGTCTCCACGCCCGCCTGGATCAGGGTCGTGCAGGGCGCACGCGCCAGGGTCAGTGTAAGGGTTTTCGTTTCCACCTGGCGCAGGTCGAGGATGTCGTTCACCGTCGTCAGCAGCCGTTTGCAGTCGGAGTCAAGGCGTTCGAGATACATGACCGCCCGTTCGGGGAGCGGCCCCACGACGCCGCGGAGCATATTGCTGACGGCGTAGATCATCGAGGTCAAAGGGGTGCGCAGCTCATGGGAGACGTTGGAGACAAACTCCATGCGCGCCCGATCATGCGCCTGCAATCGCTCGACCGCCTTCTCAAGCGCCTCCTGGTCCCGCTTGCTTCCCGTGATATTGCGCACGAAGAAGCAGAGCTGGTGCCCCTCCTCATCGAGATTCAGGCGATTGACCGCGATTTCGGCCGTGAATGAGGTGTCGTTGGTCCGCAGACAGGTCGCCTCGATGAGGGTGAACTTGTGGCTTAACAGGTTGGATTGGAGGGTGTCGATGAGCGTCTCTTCGGCACCGGAGAGAAGATTCCATATCGGAAGTCCCAGAAGCTCGTCCTCATCCGCGAGAAAAAAATCGGAAGCGCGACCGTTGAAATCGATCACCCGACCTTTACGGTTAGTGATCAACACCGCATCGTAGACACTCTCCAGCAACAGATCGTAAGGGGTGTCGCGATTCAGCCGCTCATGTCGTTTCGCCGAGAAGGCGGTGGTCGTCACCGTGTCGGACCGCCGGGCCGCACGGCGTGATTCGTCCGTCGTCACGTCCGCCGCCGCGAGGTCGATGCGCATGGTTCGTGCCGCTTGCTTGCTCATGCTTGTTTGGCCTCTTTTTTCAGGCGCCGGAGCTTGCCGGCGACGGCGAGTTTCTGCACCTGTGACATGCGGTCGACCAGCAGGACGCCGTTGAGGTGGTCAATCTCATGCATTACGGCGCGGGCGAGAAGACCTTGCACGGTGAGGGTTTGGCGAGACGCATCCAGTGCGTGGAAGGCAACCGTCACCTGATTGGGGCGGGAGATGACGGCGTAGATCTCGGGGAAGCTCAGACAGCCCTCGTTGTTTCGCTGGCTTCCTTCCGTGGCGAGAATCTCGGGGTTGATCAGCACCAGCGGCATAGGGACCGCGGCGTTGAAGGCGCGGCATACCGGCTTCTCGGCGTCGGGGGGGATGTCGATGACGCACACCGCCGCTTCGCGACCGATCTGAGGAGCGGCGAGGCCCACGCCGCTAGCCTCATGCATGGTATCGATCAGGTCGGCGGCCAGCCGGCGAATTTCATCGGTGACGGTCGGAACAACACGGGATTCGCAGCGCAGACTTGCATGGCCAAAGGTGACAATCGGATGAATCATGACACAGCCTTTCTGAATGAAACGCGGTTTCCAGATGCCTGCCGTTTCAAGGCTTGGGCAGGACGATTCGCCACGGGATCGGTTCTTCCGAATTCTTCCCCGGGATGCCGACCGTGAGACGGTCACCCGATGTCTGGTAAGCTTGGGCGACCGCAGACGGAGCTTGTTCGAGCGGTTTTCGGAGAACAGCCGGGGCGACGGCCACCACGGGCAGGGGCACCGGCAGGCTGACCGCCGGTTGGATTGAGGATGCAAGTGCGATGGGAGCCGTCGCCGTCGGTGGCGGTTCTGCGGCGGGTGGCGGGTTCAGATTCTCGACGGCGGAACGCGGGACGAGCGCACCAATGCTCGATGGCCTCGTGGGTTGCGAACGGAGCGCCGCGTTCTCCTTTTGAATCGCAGCCAGTGTGGCCTTGATATCATCCAGGGCGGACGGTTGAGGATTGGCTGGCGCGGGGCTTGGCACGCTTGGCTGGGCGGCGGCCATCCGGGCGGCGACACGCTCTTCAATGATGCGTTCTAGTGCAGCGACGTCGATGCCCGGAGACGCCCCGGGTGCGGGTCTGGAGGCTGCGGCCAGTCTGGCTGCGACCTGTTCCTCAATGGCGCGTTCACGGGCGCTGGCATCGGTTTCCGCCGGCATCCGTCCGGCCGGCGCCGTGTGCTGATCGATCAGCACCGAAAACAGTTTGTCATTCTTGGCCGATAGGTCTCCATAGATCGAGACGCCGATGGCGATCAGGCCGACCATGACTACGATGAGGAGAACTGCGAAAAAGGCGGATAAGAGAACCAGCCGGCGGCGCGCACGCTGCCGTTCGGCCTCCAGATAGTCTTGGAACGCCTTCAGTACGGGGAATGAGTCGGGGGTCGCGTGGAGTGCGGCGTTGTGGATCGAGACCAGTGCGCCCGGTTGCTCCGGTATGCCTGCATACGGCTGCTCGAAGGCCGGATTCGGCGTGCCGGGGGAACCGGTGACCGTTTGCTTGGGCGGAATGTTCGATGTCATAACAGTTTCCATGCAGAACGCAATCCGGATGCAGTACGGAGATGATCATACCGATAATCCGTCTGGAAAACAAGCGTAGGAATTGCAATTTATCCGCGCGTTGTGTATGCTTCCCCCCGTCCATTACCGGACGACCCCTTGGGGGCGACTATTCACGAACCACTAGAAGAGGATTCTCATGGCCAATATGTTCGATCAGGTCAAGCAGGCGATGCAGATGCGCAAGGAGGCCAAGCGCCTTCAATCGGAAGTTGAAAAGATAACCTTTGAATACACCAACGCCGGAATCTCGTGCGTGGCGCGCGGCGACTTCTCAATTATCTCGATCAAAATCGCCCCGGAGGCGCTGAAGGAAGTGGTTGCCGGCAAGCCGGATCGCTTCGAGACCATGCTCCACACCGTGGTCAACGCAGCACTCAAAGGGGTGCGCAAGCAGACCCAGGAGGCGATGGGAAAACTGATGAAGGATTCGAGCATGGCTGGCATGTTCGGGGGCTTGGGCTGAACGCCATGATCGGTCCGTTGGACAATCTGGTGCGGAGTCTGTCGCGCCTGCCGGGACTTGGGCGCCGCTCGGCTGAGCGGGCGGCTCTGGCGCTCGTCCGTCGGCCAGAACATTTGCTCGACGAGCTGAGCGCCGCGCTGGCGGCAGCCCGTGAACAGGTGCGCTGCTGCGATGTCTGTGGCGGATTCACCACCACCGCCGCCAATCCGTGCGCACTCTGCACGGGTTCGGGTCGGGATTCTGAAATCCTCTGCGTGATCGAAGAACCGGGCGACATTCTGGCGATCGAGCGATCCGGCGGCTTTCGCGGTCGCTACCACGCGCTGCTGGGCAAGCTCTCGCCAGCGCGGATGACCGGTCCGGCGGAACTCCGCATTCAGACGCTCCTGGACCGTGTTCAGGCCGAGGGGGTGCGCGAAGTGGTTCTAGCCCTCAGCACCGATCTCGATGGCGACACCACCGCTGGCTATCTGGCCGAACGGCTTCGCGCCCGCGGCGTGCGGGTGACGCGCCTGGCGTTCGGCTTGCCCGCCGACAGCGGTGTCGGCTATTCCGACCCGCTCACCCTGAAGCGGGCGCTCGGGGGACGGCAGGAGGTGGCGTAAGCGTATGGACAGAAACACAGCAGACAGCGTCGCAACGATTCTGGAGCAGATCCGGGAACGGATTGCGCGCGCTTGCGAACAGTCGGGCCGCAGCCCGGACGAGGTCGAGGTGATCGGGGTCACCAAAACGTTCGGCCCCGAGGTGATCGCCGAGGCGTGGGAGGCCGGCATTCGCCGTTTCGGCGAGAACCGCGTGCAGGAGGCGGCCTTCAAGATCCCTCAGTGCGTCACAGGCCCCGACTGGCACCTGATCGGCCATCTTCAGCGAAACAAGATCCGTCCGGCGCTGGGGTTCTTTTCGACCATCCACTCGATCGACTCGACACGGCTCGTCGAACAGCTTGACGAGGCCGCCGATGAGTCGGGTGTGCGTGCCGACATCCTGCTCGAGGTGAATGTCTCGGGCGAGGCGAGCAAGTTCGGCATCAAGCCCGAGGATGTGCCGCAGGTGGTGGAGCGGGCGCTGGCGTGCCGCGCGCTGACGTTGGTCGGATTGATGACGCTCGCGCCGTTCTGTCCTGATCCCGAACAGACGCGCCCGTTTTTTTCCCGGCTGCGCGAGTTGCGCGACCGGCTGACGCGTGATTTTGGGATCGGCCTGCCCCATCTGTCTATGGGCATGTCCAACGACTTTGAAGCGGCTGTTCGAGAAGGCGCGACGTGGATTCGCATCGGCTCGCTTCTCTTCGGCCATCGGCCCACGATGAAGCAGAACCTGCGACAGCAGATGGAAGCTGACGGCGTCTGGGAGGAGTAATTCTCATTCGCTTCGCTCAGGAGCGCGATGCCGGGGTCAGCCAGGGCGGCGTGTCGGGCAGGGCGTCGAGGAAGGCGCGGGTGAGATCCTCGGCATAGGCGCCGGCATAGGTTTCGGCGAGGAAGCGGTCGAAGGACTCGTCGTGGAACCGGTGCCAGGAGGCGTCCTCGCGGCCGGGGAGGATCGGATAAAAGAGGACGTCCGCATCCGTGGCCGCCGCGAGGTCGCCCGGCGCGTCACCGATCAGGAGCACGCGGCCGGGCCTGTAGCGGCCGTCGGTGGCGAGCCGGATCTGGTGGGCCTTGGAGCCGACCTCCTGCCCGGCGATGGCGGCGACCCGATGGGCGATGCCATGATGATGCCATTCCTTGAGCAGAGCCTCTTCCGGGGTTTGCGAAACCACAATGGCGTCACAGTCGCTTGCCATTCGCTCCAGGCTCTTGAGCGCCCACGGGAAAGGCGGCGTGGGCCGCATCCGGGTGTCAATGTCGACGTTGACCGCGAGGCTCCATTCCAGCACGCGCTTTAGGTCCGGGTCGCCGCTACGGGCAACCTCGGCTTGCAGCGACGGGTTACCGAGCGGCAGCCCCGACTGGCAGTACGCTCGCAGCGCATCGGTGCGCGGCAGCGGCACGCCGGATGCTCGGACGACATCCCACGTTTCGAGCATCTCAAAGGTCAGCAGGAGATTGGTAAAGCGGTTCTGACCGCGCGTTTTGGATGCGATATTCACGAACTCGGCGGCGGCGCGCACCTGCGTCTCGATGCGTTCCAGCCCCCAGAACGTGCAGATAAGCGGGTGAAAATGGGCTTTCTGTTTCACGTCCATGGTGTCGAAAACGCACCCGTCGGAATCCACGCCCACGAATGCGTCATGGGCGGGACGAAGGGCGATGAGGTCGGCGGCTGTTGTACGGTGGATATGCATGGCGAATGCTAATGCCCAACAACGTCCATGGCGATTTCGGCCCAGCGCCACAGGCGGCGGGGCTCGTACTTCACGGTGCTGACATCCTTGAGAATCAGCTCAAGCGGACAACCATGGCGGGCGCAGGCGTCCACGGACGCTTGTAGGTGCTCGCGGATCGCCTGCTCACTGAAGGAGGGCCACGCGAGCAGCGCGGGGTTGGGCTTGCGCGAATAGACGTAGTCACGTCCGATTCCGGCCGCTCCGCGTTCCTCATCGACCCACGGGCTCATGGATATCTTCCGCAGATTAGGTATTTTCCGCACGGCGTCCAGCTTGAGGTCGAGCGGCTCGCAGCAGCCGTAATAAACCAGCCCGAACCGTTGGAAGAGCGGCATGCACGGGTCGATCTCAAATTCCTGGAGCATCGCCGGCGAGACGGTGGAAAACATTTGCGCCATGCTGAACATCCAAAGATCCCGTGTGCGGGGATGGGCGGGGTCGAATCCCGGGGCGGGCAGGTCGTCCGTATAGGCACCCGTGCAATGAACCGTGGGCTGGGGGCCGCACAACACCCCCAATGCTTCCATCTGATCGAGCATGCTGAGATATCCGTTGACCACGCGGCGCACCATCTCGGCCATGAATTCCGGCCGGTCGATCAGCGCAAACAGCGCCCCCTCGACGCCCATCCAGAAGCTGATCGGATCCCACACCGTGAGATAGGACGGATCGTATCCGACTTCAACCACATCCAGAACGCCGTCGAAAAGGGCATGTGCGGCCTCCAGGCGGCGGGCGGTCTCCTGTGCGTCATACGCCACGACTGGATTCCGGATTTTATCCAGATCCGCATCGGTCTCAAACTGATTGGTGAAACGGTGCCCGACCACGGAATTGGTCGGATCGGTGATGGCGATTTCCGCATCAATCGTCCCCACGCCGAGACCGGAATGAGACACCGCCTTGGAAACGCGGATGAACGGATCGACCACCATGTCCACGCGGAAGTGTCGCCATTGGTAGAGAATCTGCCGCAGGTGTCCCTCATAATGACGGCATTCCGCGTCCTTGCATCGCAACGTCAGTTCTTCATCCACGTTCATTTCGTTCCAACACACCTGGTCAATCATGACCATGGGCCGATCGGGATGCTTGTTGTTGAGGCGGCGCCACATCGCACGCTTCTGTTCATGAATGGGCAAAGCGGCAATTTCGGCGACTTCTGCCGCCAGACGTCGGATGAGCGTTCGATCATGGATGGTCATGAGTATTCCCTCGTGATCTCGGTTAAATCAATGGATAAGCGAGGCTGTTGCAAAACGAGCACAAACAGTATCGCACATTCCAAAGCGATTGTCTATCGACACTTTTTCATTTAATGTAGTTGTAGCTTGTTGCTGAGCAATTAGATACATCTTGTTTTTTTGGACTATGCACGTTCGCAGGAACGTGCAATACTTACGGCATTCGTTTGGAGTGCGGCAGGTCGTTGCGCAAAAAATGAAGGGTTGCCAGAGCCTCTAGTGTGAATCTAATGGGACATGTGCTGATAACGGGGGCGTTTGGTTTTGTGGGGACCAACCTGTCGGCCTATCTTGCGGAGCGGGGTAGGGGAGTCTGGGCACTGGATGTGGCCGGGGCTTCTCCCGCATCCGGTGGCGCGTATGCGCGGATGTTTACGTGGGACGATCTGGAGCGGGTGCCGTGGGGTGAGATTGATGCGGTGTTGCATTTGGCCGGAAAAGCGCATGACACCCAGCGCACAGTCGACGCCCAAAGCTATTTCGACATCAACGCGGGGCTGACCGATAGAATCGTACGGCGGATCGCGGACGCCGCACCGCCGCGCCCGATCCGGTTCATTCTGTTCAGTTCCGTCAAGGCGTGCGCCGATGCGGTTGACGGCGTGCTCACGGAAGACGCGGTGCCTGCCCCGCAAACGCCCTACGGAAAGAGCAAGCTGGAAGCGGAACGGATTGTCCTGGAGGCCGCCGTCGCGCGGCCCGAGGCCCTGTGCGGCGTGATCCTGCGCCCCTGCATGATTCACGGCCCGGGAAACAAGGGGAATCTCAATCTGCTGTACACGCTCGTTCGAAAAGGGACGCCATGGCCGCTGGGCGCGTTCGACAACCAGCGCTCGTTCGCCTCGATCGTCAACGTCTGCGCGGTGGTCGATGGACTGCTGACCGGAAATGCGGTGTCCGGGATCTATCAGGTGGCTGATGACGAGACCCTCTCGACCAACGAGCTGATCACCCTGATGGCCGATACGTTGGGCAAACCCGCGCGTATCTGGAGGGTGCCGGCTGGATGGATTAGACTAGCGGCGCGAATTGGCGACGCACTGCGGCTGCCGATCAACAGCGAGCAACTCCGGAAGCTGACCGAATCCTACGTGGTCTCAAACCAAAAGATCAAATCCGTGCTGGGATGGAAATCCATGCCGGTGGCGTCGCGAGCTGCGATGATACGGACGCTGAATAGGCTGTAAGACGACGAATGACGCGGAAGCCTATCTCAAACGTCGCATAATATATGTTATGTAAACTCGCGCGTGGTTCGTTTGCCTATTTTAACGAAAACGACGGGCATCAACGGATCGTCATCATTTTACGCAAATCGACAAGCCGCGCTTCGATCTCAGCCATGGTCAGTCGCTCCAGCCGTTCCAAGCTGAACGCTTCAACTCCAAACGACGCCACTGTCGCACCATAAAGCAACGCAGTTCGGATGGCTGCCTCGTCGGTTCGCCCGGAACGGGCCAGAAAGCCGAGAAATCCGCCCGCAAAGGTGTCGCCTGCACCGGTCGGATCGGTCACCGCATCAACCGGATAGGCCGGAATGATCGCCAGACCATCCTTGGAAAACAGGTGCGCTCCGTGCTCGCCCTTCTTGATTACCACGTAACGTGGCCCCATCGACAGAATTGCCGCAGCGCAATCCCTCAGGTTGTGCAGGCCCGTCAACAACCGCGCTTCGCCGTCGTTGAGCATCAGCAGATCCACCCGCTTGATCACGCGATGCAGCGCTTCTCTCGCAATGTTGATCCACAAATCCATCGTGTCGGCAATGACGAAACGAGCCCCGCTGGCCTGATTCAAAACATGCTCCTGAAGCTCCGGACCGATGTTGCCCAACAGCACATACGGCGTTCCCCGAAAGGCTTCCGGCAACTCCGGCTTGAAGTCGGCAAAAACACCCAGCTCCGTTCGGATCGTCCGGCGATTGATGAAGTCCGTCTCATACTCCCCGCTCCAACGGAAGGTCGGGCCTGGCGCGCGCTGCAAACCGGCCAAATCGATACCAAAAGAGCGATATCGCGCCATAAACGCTTCGGGAAAATCCGAGCCGACAATACCTACCGCGCCGACACGTGCGAAGAATGATGCCGCAGCACAGGCGTAGGTCACCGAGCCACCCAAAACATCCTTGCGCGCCTCCCGTGGTGTGGCAATATCGTCAATCCCGATCGAACCGACCACCCAGATGTCGACCGAATTCTTTGTGCTGCCCGTGCCCGCCTTCGTCACCCCATCGTTCATAGCGACCTTACCTTTTCTGATTGAGATAATGAGCGATTGCATCGAAGGCGAGAATATACCCGTAGCCACCAAATCCCATGATCTGGCCGATGCAAACCGGAACCGTCAGACTCTCATGACGAAACGGCTCGCGACTGTGTGTGTTGGACAAATGGACTTCGACGCAGGGCAGACCGCATGCGCTGATCGCATCGCGCACGGCCACGCTGGTGTGCGTATAGGCGGCTGGATTGATGATGAGGCCATCGCACATCCCGCGGCTCGACCCGATGTGCCGAACCAGATCCCCCTCGACATCGCTCTGGAAATGCTCGACCGAAGCGCCCGCTGCAGCGGCATGATGGGTCACCGCCCGCACGATGTCATCGAGTGTCTCCCGGCCATAAATCCCGGGTTCCCGCGTTCCCAGCAAGGCCAGATTAGGCCCGCTTACGATTCGTATGCGCACGTTCATGGCTCCCCTACTCCTTTTTTCTCGCACAGTGGCCCGCGTGTGGACCGTTTGCGCAACCGCTGTTCGGCTTCGAAGCGCGGCGCAACTCGGCAACCAGTATGCGTTGTTGCTTACCATCGCCGGTCCGCACCGTCACGATACCGCGCAACACATCGTGCCCGACAACCAGGCCCCTCACACCGGACCCTTCGACCTCCGTGCCCAAAGGCGGTAAGGCATTAGTCGCGTCACAGTATTGCTCAAATTCGAACCGCAAGCAACACTTGATCCGTTCGCACCCACCGTTGAGACTCGTCGGCAGAAGCGGTACGCCCTGAATTTTGGCCATGCCTATATTAATCGGAACAAACTCGTTCTGCCACGTGCAGCAGCAATACGCGCGTCCGCAGCACCCGATGCCGCCGATCATAGCGCATAACTCCCGGGGCCAGACCGGTCTCAAATCGATGCGGGCTTTGATGTCAACCGGGATCAGGGCGATGATCCGATTGTTTTCCAGTTCCTCCTCACATCCGAACTGAATCACGAATCGGTCGTGGTTCAAACTGTAATGGGCATTCAGCGGCTTAAAAGCGATGCCGGCAGCACGAACCCGTTCGGTGATCCGCCCCAGGTCAATTTTGGCCGCCGCCCGATTTGCCTCGATCCGGCTCTGATCGGCCTCTGTGGCCATCCGGAGGAATGTAGCGGATTTCATATCTGCTGTCAGCTCGACGTCTACGATCACACCGTTTTCCACGCAGTCGTCAATCGCCACGATCACCGTATCGCCCGGGCCGGGGGGATCGATGTCGGCCCTCAATCGACAGATCCGCTTGCCTTCTCCGGCGACCTGCACGACACACACTTTTTCCAATCCGGTCATACCCGTCTCTCCGCTTGAACACCTGTAACAATGCGATCCATCCAATAAGCCAAAACGTAATCTTCCGAGAGGTTTCGTTCCAATTGGCGCTGTATCCCGTCAATGGCCGCGACGTTGGCCAGCGCCTGCCCGCCCGTCAGACCCGCCGCACGCATGCGCAGGGTCTCCTGCTGCTCTGGATAGTGCAGCAGATCGGCCGCACCACCGGAACGAATCACAAGCAAGTCACGGTACCAGTCCTGCAGAGCAATCAGGAGCGCCAGACGCTGTTCCCGGTAACGCGCGCTGATGCGCGCACTCATTACATCGCCCGATGCGTCTACATCAACCTCGTTTTTGGCCTCAGCCTTGACCTGGGTCTCAGCCTCCTCTTTCATCGTCGCCAGCAAAGCGCCTATCTGGGCAGACGTCGCCAGTGCCGATATCGGACCCGGCGGAAGCGGCGCAGCGAGAATCTGCAACAGTTCGCTGCGCCAGACGGCGTTCAGCGTGTGGACATCGTGGTCCACATCCAATCGCTGGCAGCGCGAGAGAATGGTTGGCAGGAGGTTCTGCGGACTATCGGTGAGCAATAGAAACAGGGTCTGTGGCGGCGGTTCCTCCAAGGTCTTGAGGAATGCGTTGGATGCGGACGGGCTCATGCGGTCAGCGCCGACAATGACGCCGGCCTTCCATCCGCCCTCAAACGAGGTTTGTCCGATCACGGCCAGCAATCGATCGCGCATCTGATCAATGCTGATCTGCCTAGATTTCTTCTCGGGCACGATCCAGACGACGTCATAAGCGGTTTGATCCCTGACACGGAGGCAGCCGGCACACGCGCGGCACGGTGCCTGCGGCTCCTGGCAGTAGAGCATTTGCAGAATCCGCGTCGCCAGCTCTGCCGCATCCCCGCGGATGTCGCCCGTGATGATCAGGCCGCCGGGCATCCGTCCGGATTCGTAGGCATGCTTCATACAGTCAAAGGCTGCGTCAACCTGCATGATCGACCGCCTTTCCGGTTGTGATTGAAGCGGGCAGATGGGGCTGCACCGCCTTCCAGACGTTCGCAAAAACAGCATCAACCGCCGGCGTGGTGTCCAACACGCGAAAACGGCTGGGCTCGCTCGCCGCGAGGTCGAGGAACCCGTTTCGTATTTTCTCGTGGAAGGCCAGTGATTCCCGCTCAAAGCGATCGGCTGGAACAGCGCCCGATGCTGCTGTCCGAGCATGGACGCGTTTCAAGCCAAGTGGCGTGTCGACATCGAACAGCAGCGTGAGGTCCGGAACCAGCCCGCCGGTGGCGAACGTGTTCAACGCGCGCAGGGTCGGCAGATCAAACCCGCGGCCGTAGCCTTGGTAGGCCAGCGTCGAATCGGTAAAGCGATCACACACCACCCACGTGCCGCGCTCCAGCGCCGGCGCGATCACCTGGGCGATCAACTGCGCGCGGCTGGCACAAAAGAGGAGCACCTCGGCCGTGGCCACGGGCGACTCCCCCGCTCCATCGTGCTGCAAGAGCAGGCGTACCGCCTCACCGGTCGGCGTGCCGCCGGGTTCCCGCGTGTGCAGCACCGAAAGGCCGCAGGCGCGCAACTGCTCCGCCAGCCGCCGGCTGTGCGTGCTCTTGCCGCTTCCCTCGGGCCCTTCACAGGTGATAAACATTCCGCGCATCTAGGCCTGCCGTTTCTTCAATTTCTGACCATCCTTGGAATCGCGGACTTCCCAGCCCGCGGCGGCAATCGCATCGCGCAGCCGGTCGGACTCGGCCCAATGCTTCTGTGTTCGTGCCGCGCTGCGGGCGTCGGCCAATTGTTGAATGGCGGCGGGCACCGCCTCGTCACACACACGCCCAAACTGGAGCACGCCCAGCACGCGGTCAAACTGCTTGAGCAAGGCGGCGATGGCAGCCGCCTCCGCAGGCGTCACGGTGCCGGCGCTCACGGCGGCGTTTCCGTCGCGCACAATTCCGAACAGAGCCGCCAGCGCCTCGGGCAGATTCAGATCGTCAAAAACCGCCGCATCAAAAGCATCGCGGCCAGCGGCTGCCCAGGAGGGCAGATCCGCAGACGGCTCGCACCCGCCTGCGGTTTCGGCGAGCTGGTCGACAAACGCATCGATGCGTGACAAGGCGGTTCGCGATGCCTCCAGAGCATCAAAGGTGAAGTTCAGTGGCTGCCGGTAGTGGCCGCTGATCAAGACGTAGCGGATCCAGCGCCCCCCCCACCCTTGTGCGATCAGATCGCGCAGCGTGAAGAAGTTGCCCAACGATTTGGACATCTTCTCCCCGTTGACACGCAAATGGGCGCAGTGGAGCCAGTAACGGACAAACGTTTCGCCGGTGGCGCCCTCGGCCTGCGCGATTTCATTCTCGTGGTGCGGAAACAGGTTGTCGATCCCTCCGGTATGGATGTCGAACGATGCGCCAAGATATTTCATGCTCATGGCCGAACACTCAATGTGCCAACCGGGACGTCCCCTCCCCCACGGTGCGTCCCACACGACCTCGCCGTCCTTTTCATCCCAACCCTTCCACAGGGCGAAATCGCCAACACTTTCCTTTTCGTACTCGTCCTGGGCGACGCGTGCGCCCACTCGCAGACTCGTGCGGTCGAGATGAGCCAGCCGACCGTACTGCGGAAAGGCGTCCACCTTGAAATAGACCGAACCGTCATCGGTGCGATAGGCCAGTCCCTTGTCCAGCAGGGACTGCACCAGCACGATCATCTCGGGGATGTGGTCCGTCGCGGCGGGATAGACCTCGGCAGACTCGATATTGAGCACTTTCAGGTCCGAAAAAAACGCCTCGATAAAAGGGTGTGTGTACCGCTTCAAGGGCAGTCCGGCTGTTATCGCGCCGCGAATCGTCTTGTCGTCCACATCCGTCAAATTCATCACTTGCGTCACCCGCAACCCGGCGTAGCGGAGGGTGCGGCGCAACAGATCCTCAAAGACGTAGGCGCGAAAATTGCCGATGTGGGCGAAGTTGTAGACCGTCGGACCGCAGGTGTAGAGGCGCGCATGGCCTTTTTCCAACGGTTCGAACGTCTCCTTGGATCGCGTCAGTGTGTTGTAAAACTGCATCGTGTTCGGTTCCTTCTATGAAACGGCCAGCGGGGCGTGACCGGCGAGTGGCGCAACCGAGGCCACGGCCATTGCAGAGATCCCCTCCCGGCGTCCGATGGCACCCATCCCTTCGACCGTGGTGGCTTTCACGGAGACCGCCTGCACGTCGATGGACATGGCCGCGGCGAGTTTCTGGCGCATGGCCGGAATGAACGGGGCTAGCCGGGGAGCCTCAGCCAGGACCGTCGCGTCGGTGTTGACAATCCCCCACCCCGCCGTTCGCAGCCTGTCGGCTACCTGGCGCAGCAAGACGAGGCTGTCGGCATCCTTCCAGCGCGCATCTGACGGGGGAAAATGGTGGCCGATGTCGCCGTCCGCGATGGCGCCGAGCAGCGCATCCATGAGCGCATGCGCCAGCACATCCGCATCCGAGTGGCCATCCAGCCCCCGCTCGTGGGGTATCTCCACGCCGCCAATCACCAGCCGACGGCCAGCGGCGAGGCGGTGCGCATCAAATCCTATTCCGGTCCTGATCATGCGCGTGAGTATACCGAAAAATGCGCGCGGAAACAATCGCGTAATCAGGGCGTTCGCCCTGCATGCTATCCAAAAAGAAATCGCACTGGCCTTTCTCCTGCATTTTTGGCACTCTATAAAAACCATGAACCGATCCGACAAAAAAAACCGCACTCCGCTCGTCTCCTCCGACAGTCCCGGCAATCGTCGCAAGCAGGCGATGGTTGAGTCTGCCCAACGCCAACATCTGGACGATGCGCCAAACCGGCCCTCCAGCATTCCCTATTTTGTCGAGCGCCTGGTCAACGCGGCGGAGGCGCCCAAGCCCCGTCCCCGCATCGGCATCCTCTGCAATTTCATCCCCGTCGAGGTCATCCTGGCCGCTGGAGCAGATACGGTCCGCCTCGACTGCGGCAACAGTGCGGCGGCCCTGTCTGGAGAAGAGCACCTCACCGGCGACATCTGCCCGCTTGCTCAGGCGACGTTGGGTCTTTTTCTGCGCGAAGACGGCATTCCCCGAACCTGTGATGCCTTTGTGATCCCCGCCTCTTGCGATGCTAAACGCAAACTGGCAGACATCCTCGCCCATTTCGGCCCGGTCTTTCAACTCGCCTTGCCGACGGACCCGGATAGCGCGTGCCACGCCGACGAGATTGTCGCCGAACTCAAAAGGCTCGCGGCATTTGTAGCCACCATCACCGGCCACACGCTGAACCGCGCCGGTCTGCTCGCCGCCATCGCCCTCACGGCGCGCCGTAACGATCTCATCCGCCGCCTGCAGGTTGCGCGCACCGCTCAGCCCGGCTCGCTCTCCATACGCGACCTCTTCGTCACGGTCCAGGCTTCGTTGTTCTCGCCCGAACCCCTCGAAACCTGGATCAAGCCTGCCGAAATTCTCCTCGCCGAGGTTCAGGCGTGTGTGCCCGAACCCCGCAGCTTGAGGCGACGCGTCGTGCTCACGGGCTCGCCGATTATCTGGCCGAATTTTAAGCCACTCAACATTCTGGAGTTGTGCGGGGCCGACGTCGTCGCCGATACCATCTGCACGGGCACCCAGTCTTGCAGCGATCCGGTCGTTCTCGCCGGCACCAGCCTCGATGCGGCTTACCGCGCGCTCGCGGAACGCGCAGCCTTCGGGTTGGTTTGCCCCTGCTTTTGCGGACAGACCACCCGGCTCAACCGCATCATCGACCTCGTGGAAAAGCAGCATGCCGACGGTGTCGTTCAGTATGCGCTCCGATTCTGCCATGCGTTTGACCTCGAAAACTGCCGCATCGAACGCACGCTTCGCGACCGCCGCATCCCGTTCCTCAACTTGAGCACCGACTACAATCTGGAGGACACGGAGCTGCTTCGCGCACGCACCGAGACCTTCCTGGAAACGTTATGAAGGGCATTGACTTCCCGCCCGTCCACGGCTAACATGCTTTGCATCACGCCAAATTAGGAGAATAGCCATGTCACGCATTCTGAATTTCAGCGCCGGTCCGGCCATGCTGCCGGTCGAAGTCCTCGAAGCCGCCAAAGCCGATCTCGTCGATTACAAAGGTTCGGGGATGTCCATCATGGAGATGTCGCACCGCGGCAAGGAGTACGAGGCGGTCCATGACGAGGCGATCGCCAACCTGAAGGAATTGCTCGGCCTTGACGATGCGTTTGAGGTGCTGCTGCTTCAGGGCGGCGCGAGCCTGCAATTCGGCATGATTCCCATGAACTTTCTGGGCGCAGGCCAGACCGCCGATTACGTCAATTCGGGGAGCTGGGGCTCGGCTGCCCTCAAGCAGGCCCGCCTGATCGGCACGGTGGCCGTCGCCGCAGATTGCGAAAAGGATGTGCCGACGCGCGTCCCCGCACCCGGCGATCTGAAGCTGACGCCGGGCGCCGCTTATCTGCACCTCACTTCGAACGAGACGATCTCGGGCGCGCAATGGAAGGCATTCCCCTCCCCCAACGCCCCGCTCGTGGCCGATATGTCTTCGGACATCCTGTCGCGCCCCTTCAACGCCAAACCGTTCTCGCTCATTTACGCCGGTGCCCAGAAAAATCTGGGGCCCTCAGGAGTCACGGTCGTCGCCCTTCGCAAGGATTTTGCCGAAAAAGAGTCCAAGACCCTTCCCACGATGCTCCGCTACAGCACCCACATCGAGAACAAGTCGATGTATAACACTCCGCCCTGCTTCAGCATCTACATTCTGACCCTGGTCACCCGCTGGCTCAAGGCGTTCGGCCTGGAGCGGATGCACCAGCAGAACGCCGAAAAGGCGGCGCTGCTCTATCAGCGGATCGATGCGACGGCGTTTTACCGCGGCACCGCCCGCAAGGAATGTCGCTCCGACATGAATGTGACGTTCCGCCTGCCCACGGTTGAGTTGGAAGACCTCTTCATCGCCCAAGCCTCCAAGCTAGGCATGAAGGGTCTCAAGGGACATCGCTCCGTGGGAGGTGTCCGCGCCTCGATTTACAACGCCTTCCCTGTCGCCGGAGTTCAGACGCTGGTCGGCTTCATGGCCGACTTCGAAGCGCGCAACGGGTAACGGCCGCGACGCTTCGACGAACACGTGCTGGTGGAGAACGGATTAAGATTAGGATTATGATCGGAAACATCGCTTAAGTAAGCGCCATTCCATCCTGACTCTATTTCTCTGTCCCCTTTTCACCCTCCAGCAATTCTAATTTTGATCGCATCCGGCCAGTCGAAATCGAAATCGAAATCGCTATCGCTATCGGGGTCGGGGTTGAATTCCCATCTTTCTCGTCGATCCCGATCCCGATTTCGATTTGGATACCGAAATCGACGACCATAATGAGAATTGCTGCCATCCACGCTCGCCTGCACACGTCACCCGTAATCGTCAACCGAGTCTTTCTCCGTCCGGTGGACGAGAGCGGGCGACGAGAGCGGATGACGATTCCCTCCGGTCGATCCCTGCTACATCCTCCTGCGGCCGTCGCATCGGTCGGTGGACGACGACGGCGACGACTACGGATGACGATTTCACACACAGACCCGCTTCGCGCCTTCACCCACACACTCACATACCCACACACACTCCTTACGCGTTCCTTCTCTCTGACCGCAGGTCCATGATCAAAAGCAATCGGTGTCCGCGCAGCGCACGAGGGCGACGGCGTCCCCGCCGCGCCGCTGATAATGGAAATGCCTGCCGGTCTGCAGCAAGCGTCTACATCGCTTCTCGCTGACCCTGATCCCTTGCGCGCAGCGCCTTTCCGTTTTCAGCTTTTCAGTTTTCAGCTTTTCTCTTCAGCGGGGACGCCGTCGCCCTACCTCGCTTCGCGCTTTTCCTGATCCCTTGCACGAAGCGCCTTTCAGCTTTCAGCTTTTCTCTTCAGCGGGGACGCCGCTGCCCTACCCGCTTCGCGCATTCCCTGATTCCTTGCCTTCATCCTTGCGGGTCGCTTCGATGAGGATGGCTTCAGTATTGAGTCGTTACTGTAACATCACCAGTCAGATCCTTCAGTGTGACCGTCTCCTTGTCCTCGTTGAAGTCCTTCCATGAATTGCCGTTGACCGTGACGCTCTTGATCGGCGCTGACGTTGGATGGCGTAGGTGGAGACGAACTTCCTTCGCGGATTCTCTGGCAGGCATGGTGACTCGCGCCTTGATCTGTCTGTTGTTCACATCCGAAACGATGTCGAAAGACACCACGCCAAAATGGGTCGGTGCAGTCGTCATGGCAATCGTCTTCCCCTGTTCCAACCAATGACGGGCCGTGCCTCGGGCCAGGTGGAGTGTCTCGCCATCATCCATGACCAGGGCATCGCGAATAAATCGGGCGACCGCCACCGGTGTCCACAGGTGCTGCCGGTCGCCGGAACAATCCTTGGCGCCAGGTTCCTGGCCGCGTTCCTCGCACCAGGTGTATAACGGCGTGCCGTGGTTGAGCGTGGCGTAGAGATACCGCACCGCGGCATCGGCGTCGCCTTTCTGGTCACGTTGCAACAAGACCTCAGCCAGATTGTCAAGGGTGATGGCCACCCACATGCCATCCTTCATCCAACCGGTGTGGACTGGGATGCCACCGGGACTCATCCGCGCCTCGATTTTGCGGATGGTTCCGCTGATCAGTTCATGATCTGGTGCCAGAATATTGCAGGGAAACGCGGCGTAGAGCGCTCCCCAGCGACTGCCGCAGGTGTGCCCTGGCACACCTGGAATCCAGCGATAACCGTCTTCGGCAATCGCCCCGCGATCCAGAACCTGGAGCAGATCGTTTTGGGCTATGGCGTAGATGCGGCGCACCTCGTCGAGCACGTCTGACCGGCCCAGAATCTCAGCAGCCGCCACGGTCAGAGCGTCGCCTGCAACCGCCAGGATGTTGTGGGGCAGGAAATAGTCATAGTTCCCATCATCCCGGGCCTGCAGGCCGCAATCGCCGAAACCGCGTGGCATGAGGCCATACGTCAGAGATCGTTGGCCATCAACAAGCACTCGGGTTTTAGCCCTGCGCGAGTCCTGCCAGCGACTGCTTGCCAACATGCGCGGGAAGACCGTGGCCAACCAGGTCGTGTCGGCCGTGAGTCGGGCATGCTCAAGGATGGCCCAGGATTTCACTCCTGAGGCGCCCCACATGTGATGTACCCATCCGTCGGGATCGGCCCAGTTGCCGTGTTCATCCTGACGTTCCAGGAACATGGCGGTGTTGCCGCGGGCTTCGGCATGCAGACCCAGTTGATCGAACAACACGGAGACGATCAGTGGTTCGAAGGAGTTGGGCGCTCGGTAGCATTCCGTGCCTGGCGAGGCGACCACCGAACCATCGGCCACGGGTTCGCGCATCACGAAACAGTCGGCCACACAGGCCTGGAAGGCCCCTTGCACTCCGGCATCGGGAATGGTGACCTTGGCGCAGCGATTCAGGAGCGAGCGCCAGGCGGCCAGGCCGGCTTCGGATTCCTGAGCCCAATCGTGACGACGCAGAGCCGGAAGGTCACGATGGTTGGCTCGGTAGGGTCGGATCAGGTATATCTCGCGTTCATCGCCCGGGGCAAGATTCCATGTCGGGCAGAGGGTGGAAACTGCGCGCAGGGCAAGGTCGGCGTTGCCGGCCACCATAACGATGATCCGGTCGGCGCGATCCATCCAACCTGCCAACAGTACATCCCGATCGTCGTCGGGGTCGATCCAGCCAGGATTCAAACCGAGCCAACCCCCTGGCTTTACACAGGGAACGGACACTTGG
The DNA here is from genome assembly GCA_945870025.1 of Akkermansia muciniphila. Classification (GTDB taxonomy): domain Bacteria; phylum Verrucomicrobiota; class Kiritimatiellia; order RFP12; family JAAYNR01; genus VGWG01. The sequence continues at coordinate 110,872 of CAMBQN010000004.1, read as the reverse complement.
TGCGGCGTTTGGTCGCGGTTCGCCACCCGGATCCGCAGCACCATCGCGGTAGGTCCGCCGATCGCCTCCATGCGGATGGACACCAGACCATCGTCGGCAACATAGACTAGAACCGGCATCCATCCATCGAGTCGCGACCAACGGCTCGACGCGCAAGCATGACCATCCACCTCCGGCGTCACCGTGACTTCCCAGTTGGTGGCCGGCGTGGTGAAAGCGGCGAGCGGTTTGTTGCGCTGGTCGTCGTAACTCCACGCCAGTCGCAACGAACCAGCCTGACAGTCGACCAGGGTTTTGTCGCTGCTGTCAGGCAGACAGACCGTCAGTCGGTGGGGAGTGGCGAAGGCATAGGAAAAATCGACTTGCGGAATGCCTGGTTGAGTGGTGATCGACGCCAATGGATTTTGATGGGTTGAGGTGCTCATGGCCTTGTCCTCGTTGCTGTTTTCGTCGCGGTTTGGTTTATCATCGCCAGTAATTGTTCATGTTGCCTACGATTCATGGTAAGGCCCACGCCGGTCAGGTCTTGCGCTGGTAGTCCTGTTCATTTGTATCCTCCGAATGTTGACTCTTCACCAGCGATGCCACATAATCTCACATTTGCAGCGTGGTCGGAATGGACGGGGATGTCGAAGAACTGTCGTAAAGTGCTGGGTGGGGAGGAAGAACCATGGGAGTTCCGGAGACCGCGAGGTTCGAGGCGCGGCTGGTCGAGTCGCTGACGGTGGAGGTGGAGACTGCGGGCGTGACCCCGGTCCCCAACGGCCACAGCACGGGCTGGCGGATTCTTCCGGCCTTGCTCGTGACGCAGGGACGGAGCTGCCGGCTCCGGGTCGATGTCGAGCGCGCGGCGCGTGTGCAGACCGTCGAGACGCGGCCGGGCGGCGCAGTTCTCATCGCTCCCGGCGTGAGGCACCGGGTCGAAGTATTCGAGAGCCGGGAAGGTGCCAGTTGGTGGAGCCACCTGAACTTCCGCGTGCTGGGGTCGGTGAGCCTGTTCGATTTCTACGACGTCCCTGACCTCGCGTCGCGGGCGACCTCGCCGGAACTCGGGGACGGCAGCGCGCGGCTGAGCCAGTTGCTGGCCAAGGGAGACGACGGCGCACTGGCGGTTCGGATCGAGATCCAGGAGATCGGACTGCGACTCCTGAGGCTGGTGCTGAGCCAGGCGACCCTGCGACCGTCCTACCAAGCCTTTGAGGAAGGCGCCGCGCGGCTCGCGCCGGTGCTGGCCTTCATCCAGCAGCACGTGCAGGAGCCCCTGACGCGGGACGACCTGGCGGAGCGGGCGCACATGTCGCCCTCCCGGTTCCACGTGGCCTTCCGTCGGGTGTTGGGAGTGCCGCCGCTGCAATACGTGGCGCGGATCCGCCTGCGCCGGGCCCAGCAGATGCTGGTTACGACGGATCACACGGTGGCCGAGGTGGGCGAGGCCTGCGGCTACCCGGACGCGTTCCATTTCAGCCGGCTTTTCAAGCGCGAGATCGGCATCGGCCCCCGCGCCTACCGCAAGCAGGGCCTGGCGTGGTTTTCCTGTTCCAGTCCCGCCGGACACGGGTCGGTGGACGACTACGGCGACGACGACGGTGGACGAATTCGGAATTCCCCTCGTTATCCGTAGTCGTCGCCGTAGTCGTCCGCCGGGTTCTACCGTCGCGAGCTTAGTCGCGAACGTTGTCGACAAAGCTCCCGACAAAGTTCGCGACAAAGATGGAGAAACCTCGGGCCTGTCCCCGCCAGACCGGCCGTAAACAGGCCGGATATGGAAATCCGGCCTACGGTGGCTATGGCATGATAGACGAGCTGTGGGCCGGAACTCCGGTTCCGGCCGTAAGGATTGTCCCTTTGAAGCCCCCTTAGATTTCTGTGTAGCGGAAATTGCGGAATTCCGCCGTACCCTGCCCAGCGGCGAACAGCGCGATGCGCAGACTCAAGAAGCCCCCAAAGGCGTTGTGATGCCAGCTTGATAGATCATACGCCCGTGGCAGCAGGGTGAACGTATCCCCCGTGCCGTACAGCAGCGATACCTGATGACGGTCGTTGCGGATCTTTAATGTCAGCCGGCTGCCCGCCGGCCGTTCGCCCTCGTCCACGTGCCAGTGCTCACGGCAGTACGCCAGCCGGCGCCCCGCGACGCCGATGCCGAAACTGTGCGCCTCGTCGTAGAACAACGCCAGGCCGGCCAGAACTCCGTCCGGCACATCGATCTCGCACGTCACCTCGTACGCATGGTGCGCGGGGATGCAGAGGAGCGGGCTGCTGTTGCCGACCTCCGTGCCTCGTCCCGTCAGGCGCAAGCCGCCGCCGACCGTATAGCGTTGCGGGTCGCCATCCTTCCAGAACTGCCATTGCAGGCCGAGCCGGTCGGATGCAAAATCGTCGCTCAGCCCGATCGAGTCACGGCAGCCGCCAATCGGCTTGCGACTCGCGGACTTCCGTAGCCGGAACCAACCGTCCGGCGTCCACTCGATCCGCTCGAGGAGCGCCTGACGGCCGAGCGTGTGATACCCCTTTTCGTACCCATGATAGACGATATACCAGCGACCGGCCGGATCATCAAAGATCGTACCATGCCCCTTCGACCACCACCGCTCGTCGGCACTGGCCGTATGCACAATCGGATTGTACGGCGAATGTTCCCAGGGGCCGCGCAGATTTAGCGCGCGGGAGGAGACCACCATGTGGCTGGTAGCCGGCCCGGCCGTGCCGCCCTCGGCAACGGTCAGGTAATAGAAACCATTACGCCGGGTGATCTTCGGCGCTTCGAGACAGAACCCCTCGACGAGCCAGTCGGCCGGATAGCCCCATCCGTCATACACCTTCTCAGGCTTGCCGGTCACCGTCAGTCCGTCCGCAGTCAACGGCACGAGGTAGCCTTTCGAAAGATGCAGAAAGCGCCGGCCTTGCTCGTCCACGGCATGCCCGGGGTCAATATGCCCGACGGCCAGGTCGATCGGTTCGCTCCAGGGCCCCTCCGGGTGCGGCGCCGTGACCACCCAGTTCGTGCCGCCCGCCGGAAAGTAGATGTAATAGATGCCGTTGTGCTCGACCAGATCCGGCGCATATACCGACCCGACATACCGCCGCAGCGCATGCCCGACACGTTGCCAGCGGATAAGGTCCGTGGATTTCCAGATGAGCAGCCCCGGGTAGTATTCGAACGAGGACGTCGTCAGGTAAAAGGTTTCGCCGACCCGCAACACCGATGGGTCGGGATAATCTCCGGGCAGCATCGCGTCCGGCGCGCGTTGGCGCATAGGTGTCGTCCGTGCCATCACACTCTTCATAACATCCCCTTGCTTACTACCATGCCTTCCAGACTCGCGGAGTCACGATTGCCATCCAGGAGCGACAGGGTCAGCGTGCGGCGGCCTGCTGTCTGGATGGTCAAGAAGCCCAGCGGCATGACGGCATAGGCTGCCGTGGCGCCCTGCTGATTCTGAACAAAGTCGCCTTCGTCCGATGCACACTTCCACACCAAGCGCCCTTCACCGCGACAGCGCACACTAATCCGCCAGTCGCCGGCAACAGGAAATTCCACGGTCCAGCGGACGGCACCCTCCGCGCTCCAATGCCCTACCTGCTCAGCGTGTTTCCATTCGCCAAACTTCTCCATCCACTGCGCCTTATGCGTCACAGCGCCAGTGACCGCGGCAAATGCTGCCGGGAGCGCGGTTGGCAACAGGGGGTCAACGCCAGGCGTCGGGTCCACCTGCAAGGCGCCGGACACCGTCAGCTCGTACACTTCCGGACCAATCCCGACCGGTTGCGGCGGAAGCCGGATCACGGTCCACGAGCCATGCTGTCGGGTGGCCAGGCGCGTGCCGGGTTCCCCGCATGGATGGACGCCGGTGACCGGAGAACGCAGGCCGGGAAGCCAAAGTTCGCCGGAGGCTGGACGTTGGAGCACAATCAGGTGAAGGGTTCCGTCGGCGGCAACGGTGACATCGCCCCAGGGCAAAGCATGCCCCCAGGGTGACGCGGCGGTCCCATAGACGACCTGTGGGTGACGGGCAATCCAGGCACCGGCATCGCGCAGGTTTTGCGCCGCCGCCGCCGGGATGCGGCCATCGGGATCAGGTCCGACATTCAGGAGGTAGGCACCTCCACGAGCGGCGGCGCCCGTGAGGCGGATCAGAATCTCGCGCGTATCCTTCCAATTGCGATCGTACCAGGCAAAGGACCACGAATCGTTGGTGGTGTCACAAGCCTCCCACGGCCCCGCGACATTCGCCTGCGGGATCTCCATGTCGCCCTCGCTGGAATAGTCGCCCCAGCCATGGCCGATGCGGCTGTTGACCAGTGCGTTCGGCTGGTTGCGACGCACCAGCGCATAGAGCTCCTCGATGTACTTCTTCTCCATGGCGCCCGGTGTATCGAACCAGACAAAGGAGAGTTCGCCGTAGCGCGTAGTGATCTCTTCCACCTGCGGCAGGCACTTGCTCCGGAAGTAGTGCTCAAAGGTCGCCGGAGCATCGTGATCATCCTGCTCCGGCCCGCGAGCGCCGCCGGGCGTTGTCCAGTCTTGAAAGTGTGAGTAGTAAAAGCCGAAACCGAGCCCCGCCGCGCGACAAGCGTCTGCCAGCTCCCGCATGGGATCGCGCCCAAAAGGACTATTTGCGATGGTGAAGGAATCGGCCTCCGAGCCGAACATGGCGAAGCCTTCATGATGCTTGGCCGTGATGATGATATAGCGCATGCCAGCTGACTGGGCGAGATTCACAAAGGCGGTCGCATCGAAATGGCGCGGGTTGTAGTCGCTGGCCAGACGCCGGTATTCGGCGACCGGAATACCAGCCATGGCCGAATGCATCATCCATTCGCCGATGCCGTAATAGGTCTTCCCCTGCCACCTGCCCGCCAATGAAGAGTACAGTCCCCAATGAACAAACATGCCGAAGCGCAACGCGCGCAGGCGGGTGGTGACGGTCTCCGGATCCAGACCGGCGCCGATCGCATCGCCTCCCCACATACGGTCCATGGTGACCACTGGGGCGGCTGGTTCCGAGAACGGCGTGTCGTTTGTTTCCATTTGGTTTCTCCTTATGACGCCTATGTGGCCATAGCACGTGCGGCTACACTGACCAGCGTCACTTGGCCACCCGCTTCCGCCGCCACTTCGGCACCACACCCGGCCAATGCCGCCGACAGAAGTAAGTCCCCGGTTCGCCGTCTCAGGTAAAACCTGCTTCTTCGATCTTGATCCGCTGCGTTGAGGTGGAGGTGGCAATGGCATGGAGGTGGGCAAAATGCCCGCCCAGGGCAAGCAGCTCGTCAAAGGTCCCCTGCTCTACGGCCTGCCCTTGATCCATAACCACAATCCGATCCGCATGACGAATGGTGCTGAGGCGGTGCGCGATAACGACTACCGTGCGGTCGCGGCAGAGAACATCGAGTCCTTGCTGCACCAGGCGCTCCGACTCCGCGTCCAGCGCCGAGGTAGCCTCATCCAGGATCACCACCCGACTCCGCGTCAATAAACAGCGCGCCAAGGCCAGACGCTGCCGTTGGCCACCGGAGAGTTGGCTGCCGCCTTCGCCCACCCGGTGTCGCAGCTTCTCCGGAAACGCCTCGATAAATGTCCAGGCCCCGGCCTGCCGGAGGACCTCAATCAGTTCGGCCTCGCTGACATCGGGCCGGACAGCACGCATGTTGTCCTCAATAGTGGTGTCAAACAGGAACGGGTCTTGCAACACGACGCCGAACAAAGCCCGGTACTCGCGGAGCGGCAGATCCCGAATGTCGTGTCCGTCCAGAAGTACGGCGCCGTTCAAGGGGTCGTAGAAGCGCATCATCAGGTTGGCCAGGGTGGACTTGCCACTGCCGCTGCGCCCCACTAGCGCGGTCGTCTTGCCCGCCGGAATCGCCAGGTTCATATTCCGAAGCACCGGAATCTCACCGTAACAAAAAGTGATGTCGCGGAAATCCAGGCGTGGCTGAATATCCTTTGGCATGACAGCCCCCGGCCGATCCACTACCGTGCTTTTGGTGTCGAGCACAGAGAATAACTGATCAAAGGCGGTGCGCGCTCCCATGATCTGACCGTACATGTTGGTTATGGCCGAGATCATACCGATCAGCGTCGCTTGGTAGCCGATAAAGGCCACCAGCGTGCCCAGCGGAAACTGACCCTCGTTACGCACGGCCAGTACGGCACCGCCGACCAATACGGATGCGGTGATCAAATAGCTCAGCCCTTCCGTGGCAAAATGGAATTTCATGGATTCGAGGACGCTGACCAGCCACTTGTGCATGGCTGGTTGCATTTGCCGGCAGAACTCCGCCTGCACCCGTTCCTCCAGGGCAAAGGCCTGAATCGTCTTATGCCCGCGAAGCTTGTCCATGATCACACTGACGATGTTCATGTTGGCTTCATTGGCATCCCGCGTCTTGGCGTAGATTCGCCCCGACAGAAGATGCGCAGCCATCACATAGCCAATCCCGCCCGCCAGAATCACTACCGTCAGCACCGGGCTCAGATACAGACAGAATCCGAGGCTGAAGATCAGCCCCACGACAAAGGTAACCAATTGGGTAAAAACCATCATCATGACAGTGCCGAGCGTATTGATCGAGTTGCCGAACACCCGCTCGTACAGGAAACCTGAAGGAAACTGGCTATAGAAGCGCAAGCAAAGCTGTTGCAGGTGCGCGAAGCTCATGGCCCGCAGTTCGTAAAGAACGGACAATTGTATCTTATACACCATGGTCATGGCCCAGAACCAGATGGCCATGCGCACAAACATCACGACTAGAAAAACGCCAGCCGCCAGCAGTGCCAAGCGCAGACTATGCTGTGGAATCGCCTCATCGATAATATACTTGGGAAACAGCGGCTGCAGCGCCACAGCAAGGCCGACGACGCCCACCAACACGGCCGCCAAAAGTCCGCGCCAACGATGCGGCCACGTCAAAGGCAAAAATCTCCGCCCAATCTCCCGCCATGGGTAATGGTTGACGGTAACGATTTTGTTTGGCTCATCCATTTTGAGTATTCAGTCAACACATTCGTCTTGGACATACCGTAATGGTGTTGGGGAGAAAAAAGGTCTCGGCTGTCACGAGGCGTTTTGCAAGTACCTCTATTTCCCCTCGACCGTGGCCTGCACCAGCCACGCGCGTGGGGTGCTCGCATCGCCGCCCGTTGCAGCCGACACGACCAAAACCCCTTCCACCACGTCTCCCCCTTTGAATGGCTTGGGGCCGGATCGCAGCAGGGCTTCCCAACCGGCGCCGTCACGCCGCCACTTTTGTGCGGCCGGAAGCTCGATCGCGTCGCGCTGGAGTGGATAGAACTGCGCCCGGGCCCACGCCGCCGCCTCCGGTCCCGATCCCGCTGGCGGCTCGATCCGGAGCCGTAATCCTTTCCGTTCGGATTGCGCGCGCGCTGTCCAGCCGGGAACGGACTTTGGCAACCGGTCCCGCCAGCGGGCGAAATCGGCTGCGGTCGTTGCGTTTGTTTGGGTGGGAGCCTCTGCGGCGACGATCAGGGCGACCTGCGCTTCTCCCTTTTTTTGCATGCAGGCCTCGCGGCAGACCATCCAGTTGGCGGCCAGACCTATTTCCATCTTATCTCCGGTGAAGCCGCCTCCGACTTCAAAATCGGCCAGCAGCCACACCCGGTCTTCATAGCCGAACGACACCATTCCCGCTTCTTCAAACCGCGCAGGCGTTGGAAATTGCAGACGGGATAGACGAACCCCTTCGGGCAGACGCCAGCGCAGCGTCGGCGGAAGCCCCGCGTCACCCGGGTTCAGCCAATAGGTGTGCCAGCCGGGCTGGGTTTGCAACTCGACCGCCAACGTGAACGACGCGCCGGGCGTAACCGCATCACGATCGGCAATCAGCCGCACCCGATCCGCCGACCCGTCTCCGGCATATCCCTGCAACGCGGCGAGCATGACGCCAGCCAGCAGTTGCATGAACCGCACGCGGTGATTCCAGCCCCGCCTCGCTACACGCATCGTTGACTCCTTCTAGGATCGCGTAACCCTCACTCCACATCGCAGGCGTTCACGTGCCAAATCTCTTCGGCATATTCGCGGATCGTCCGGTCGGAGGAGAAGACCCCCGAACGGGCCACGTTGATCAACGCCTTACGATCCCATTCCAACGGCTTGCGATAGAGCGCGTCCACCGCCTCCTGCGTCTCGATATAGGCGCGCAGGTCAGCCAGCAGCATGTAATAATCGTTGTAATCGAGCAGGGTTTGGATGATCGGATCAAACAGACCGGGCGATAAGACACAAAAAACATTTTGCTGGATCAGATTGATCGCCCGGCGGATTTCAGGATCACTCTCGTACACATCCCGCGACCGGTAGGCGGGGCGTTTCGCTGTAACCTCATCGGCCCGCAGCCCGAAGATGAAGATGTTGTCATCGCCCACAGCCTCGCCAATCTCGACATTCGCGCCGTCCAGTGTGCCGACCGTCAGCGCTCCGTTGAGCATCAGTTTCATGTTGCCCGTTCCCGACGCTTCCGTGCCAGCGAGCGAGATCTGTTCGCTGACATTCGCCGCGGGGATGATCTTCTCGGCCAGCGACACCCGGTAGTCCGGCAGAAACACGACCTTGATCTTCTTGCTGATCAGGGGATGGCTGTTGACCACGTCGGCGACACCGTGTATCAGCCGAATGATAAGCTTGGCAACGTAATATCCCGGAGCCGCCTTGGCGGAGAATATGAACGTCCGCGGATGCATGTCGTAATTCGGGTCACGGATCATCCGATCAAACAAGACGATGATATACAGCACCAGCAGCAACTGGCGCTTGTATTCGTGCAACCGCTTCACCTGGACATCAAACAGCGACTCGGGATCAACCGTGACGCCGACGGTTGCGAGGATATGCGCGGCCAGGGCGACTTTGTTGGCTTGCTTCGTCGCCCGAAACGCCTTGAGAAACGCCCGGTCTTGAGTCAGGGGCTCGAGCTTGCGGAGCTGAAAGAGGTCGGTGATCCATCCCGCTCCGATCCGGCTGGTGATCAGATCGGACAGATCCGGATTGGCCTGAAGCAGCCAGCGTCGCTGCGTGATACCGTTGGTCTTGTTCTGAAACTTCTCCGGCCACAAATCGGCGAAATCGGCGAATAGCTTTTTGCGGATGATTTCGGAATGCAGCTTGGCTACGCCGTTGACCGTCGACGCGCCGATGATCGCCAGGTGGGCCATTCGCACATGCTTCTCCCCGGCCTCATCGATGATGCTCATCCGTTGCAGGCGATCGACCTCGCCCGGCCATCGCACGGCGACATGTCGCACAAACCGGCCGTTGATCTCGTAAATGATCTGCATGTGCCGGGGCAGCAGTCGCTGCATGAGAGGCACGCTCCACTTTTCCAAAGCCTCAGGCAGGATCGTGTGATTGGTGTAGCCCACACATCGGCAGGTTAGATTCCAGGCGAAATCCCAGTCCACGTGCTCCCGGTCGACCAGCAGCCGCATCAATTCGGGAATGACCAGCGCCGGGTGAGTCTCGTTGAGCTGGATGAAGACCTTGTCCGGCAGGGTGGCCCAATCGTCATTGTCGTTCTGAAACCGCCGCAGCATATCCTGCACCGAGCAGGAGACAAAGAAATACTGCTGCCGCAACCGCAGCTCCTTCCCTTCGAGCACATTGTCATTGGGATACAGAACCTTGGTCAGATTCTCGGCCAGCACTTTGTTTTCCACGGCCTCAACATACGATCCCCGATTGAAGTCATCAAAGTTGAAGGCGTCGTCGGCCCGCGCCGACCACAGGCGGAGGGTGTTCACCACCTTGGCTCCATAACCGACGATCGGCAGGTCGAACGGCACACCGATCACCGGCTTCGCGTTGATCCAGCGCCACTCCATGCGGCCGTTGTTCCGAACCGCTTCGACCGAGCCTTCAAACAAAACGGATTGCGTGTATTCGGGCCGAGCCACCTCCCAAGGATAGCCGTTTTTGAGCCAGTGATCCGGTTCCTCGACCTGTGCGCCGTTGATGATCCGCTGAGTGAAAATGCCGTAATCGTACCGAAGCCCGTATCCCATGCTGGGGATTTGCATCGTCGACATCGAGTCGAGAAAACAGGCGGCCAGACGCCCCAGGCCGCCATTGCCAAGCCCCGCGTCCGCTTCGTAGTCGCGCAACGTGGTCCAATCCAGCCCGACCTCATCCAGCGCCTCGCGGCAGGATTCCTCCATCCGCAGATTGATCACATTGTTGCCCAGCAACCGGCCGATCAGAAACTCCAGAGAGAGGTAGTACACACGCTTGACATTCTGCTCGTGGTAGCTTTTTTGCGTGGCGATCCACCGTTCCACCAGACGGTCGCGCACCGCATTCGACAAGGCCGTGTAACAGTCGCGGTCCGTGGCTAGCCCCTGATCCTTGGAGAGCGTATAACGGAGATGCCACGCGAAATCCTCCCGCAGCCCTTCGGTCGTCATCGCCACACGGCGGTCGTGCATCTTCCGAAACGTCTTCTTGGTGATTCCCATAGTCGTGCTCCTCGCTGAAATGGATGTAAGAGCTTACACGAATAGACTTCGGATATCGAGCAAAATCACCCAACAGGAGATCATGTTGTTTGATGAGGCTTGATTCTCATTGACATTTTCATCAAACCTGCTAAATTGTCCCCCAATTGCACGGTGCTTGGCGATTCTTCCCCGTGCCGTCCTGTTCCGCCGCCTCAGGCTTAATCCGCGGATTCTGTGCCGGTCTTTTGAAGAATTCTCATCCGGGCCAGAAAACCGAGGGAGTCACTATGGATCAGGAAGACGTGTGTCAAAATACGGCCGATGCGGCCGATGCGATGGATGCGGATGAGACGGGATCTTTTGCCGCCTTTAATTTCTCCGACAAGATTCGCAAGGGCGTGGAGGCCGCCGGTTTCAAGGTGCCGAGTCCAGTCCAGCGCGATGCGATTCCGTATGTGCTGGCTGGCCGTGATTTGATCGCGCAGGCGCAAACCGGTACGGGCAAGACTGCGGCGTTCGCCCTGCCCGCGATGCAGCGGATGACCCTTGATCGGGGAATCGAGCTGCTGGTCATCACCCCCACCCGCGAACTGGCGACACAGGTCAGCGGTGAAATCCACCGTTTGGGCCGTTTTGCAGGCGTAGAGACCGGCACGGTGTATGGCGGCCAGTCCTACGGCGTCCAGCTCCGCATGCTGGAGCGGGGCGTGCATGCCCTGGTGGCCACGCCCGGCCGTCTGCTCGATCTGCTCCGTTCCGGCAAGCTGGCCGGGATGCGTCCGTGGATGGTGGTGTTGGACGAAGCCGACGAGATGCTCGACATGGGCTTCCTCGACGATGTGAAGGAAATTCTGTCGCATGTGAAGGAGGAGCACCAGACGCTGCTCTTCTCGGCGACGATGCCCGACCCGATCCGGCGCCTGGCCGCAAAATTCATGCGTGATCCGGTCTCGGTGCGAACCGTCGAGGATCAGGCGGCGACCAAGGCGGATATCCGGCAGATTTACCATGTGATCGCCGAGAGCGAACGCGAGGTCGCGCTGGTGCGGCTGCTGGAGTCGCTGCGGCCGCGCAAGGCCATCGTCTTTTGCCGCACCCGCGAGGAGACCGACCGGTTGCAGGAGGCGCTGAGCAGCCACGGCTTCGGGGCGCGCGCGCTGCACGGCGACATGGAACAACGGCAACGCAACACCGTCATGAACGGCTTCCGTCAGGGAACGAGCGACATCCTCGTGGCGACCGACATCGCCGCCCGCGGCCTCGATGTTCCCGACGTGTCTCATGTCTTCAATTACCACCTGCCGTTCGACGCCAAGGGCTACGTCCACCGCATCGGCCGGACCGGCCGCGCAGGCAAAAAGGGAACGGCGATCACGCTGGTTACGCCCCGAGAGTTTGAGACCATCAAGCGGCTCGAGCGCGGGATCGGCACCAAGCTCGAAGGGCAGCCGGTGCCCAGCCTGAAGCAATTGCGGGTCAACCGCCGCGCCCTTCTGACGGAGGCGCTTGAGAGCCAAGCGATCTCGCCCAACGGCCGTGTGCTGGTTCTGGAACTCATCGCCAACGGCGCGGATCCGGTCGATGTGGCGACCAAACTGGCGTCAAAAATTCTGGATCAGCATGCGGAATCCGGACCGGAAACCATCGGGCTGGCCCAGACGCAACTCGACCAGCTCCGCCAGCAGCAGGGGCGTGATTACGGTGGCCGGGATCGTCGTGGCGGCGGCCCGCCGCCACGTTTCCAGCGCGGCGGCGGCAGAGGCGGAGATTCCGGCGGGGGCCGTCCACCGCCACGCCCCGCCCCGGGCCGTCCCAAAGGGCCTCCCTTCCACAAGGGTCGCCCGCCGCGTGAGGGGTGAGAACAAAAGACACGGAGGAGTGCGCTCATGAAGAACCTAATTATCGTGGCTGTCGTGGGCGTTATTGCGGCCCTCTGGCTGGTGTCAACGCGGAACGGGCTGATCCGTCAGGATGAGACCGTCAAGGAACAGTGGAGCCAGATCGACACGCAACTGCTCCGACGCGCGGACCTGGTGCCCAACCTAGTGGAAACGGTGAAGGGCTATGCCACCCATGAGAAGGATATTTTTATCCAGGTTGCCGAGGCGCGCAGCCGTCTACTGAGCGCCAATGGGCCGGTGGCCAAGGCCGAGGCCAACGCCTCTATGAATGACTGGCTAGGGCGCGTGATGGCCATCGCCGAGAATTATCCAGCCCTTCGCGCCAGCGAGACCTTCACCCGTCTGCAGGACGAACTGGCCGGCACGGAAAACCGCATCGCCGTGGCTCGGACGCGGTACAACGAGGCCGTCAAGAACCTGAACGCATCCATCCGCGGAATTCCGGGATGCTATTTTGCGCCGGGACTTGATCTCAAAAAAGCCGAGTATTTCCAGCCGCCGCAGGGGCAGAATCTGGTCCAGCCGCCGCAGGTGAAGTTCTAAACGATATCCATGAACGGACGAATACCATCACCAAGAGTTGACACGGTGTTCCGTGTGATGGCCTGCGTGCTGGCGCTGGCTTGCCTAAAGGCCGGCGCAGCGCCCGCCGTGCCGCCGCTGTACGGCCGCGTGGTGGATCGCGCCGGCATGCTGCCAGGCGACGACGCCGTGCGCGTCGAACGCGCCATCCTGGACCTGGAACAGGCGACCGGAGGACAGATGGCCGTGCTGACCCTGCCGACTCTGGACGGCGATTCGCTGGAGCGCTTCAGCGTGCAGGTCGCGGAAACCTGGAAAATCGGAAACAAGGGCCGGGACGATGGCGCCATTCTGCTGCTTGTGCGCGACAGCCATGAAATGCGCCTCGAAATCGGCCGCGGCTGGGAAGGGCCGGTCAACGATGCGCGGGCCGGCGACATCATCCGGGGCATGACGCCCTACTTTCGCGCCGGACGTTTCGGCGACGGCACGGTCTTCGCCGTTCAGCGGGTGCATGCTTTTGTAACCGGCAAGACGCCAACGGGCATGCCGGAACCGCCTCCTGAAAACGATGACTATATCCACATCGGCAGCCTGCGAATCCACGTATTCTGGTTGTTCGTTGCGTGCTGCCTGCTGGTGTTCTTGATCGGAACGTGGTCCAATCGCCGTCGCGGAAATACCTATCGCAGCCGCGGAACTTCTGGCTCGTCCTGGGGCGGCGGCGGCGGTGGTGGCGGATTCAGCGGCGGTGGCGGTGGTTTTTCCGGCGGCGGGGCCTCCGGCCGCTGGTAATGGGAGGGAGCAGGAATCAGGGTCAGAAATTCTCATTTTGGAGATAGGACCATCGGCGTCGGGGGCGGGATCGGTTTCGGATAAAAACAACGGAAATTCGACCCCGATACCGATACCGACCCCGACCCCGAAAGAAAAACATGACCGCCAACAATGCGGTGAGGTTTTCAAAGTGAGGCGTGATATGGCACAGGTGAGAATCAAAGCGGTATGGGCGGCGGCTGCCGGAGTGCTGGTAGCTGGAGCGGCTTGGGCACAGGGGGCTGCGACAACGCCGAACACCGGTCAGAGCCTCGAGGACTTGTTTGATCGGGGCGGTCCCCTGATGTGGCCGATCCTGCTGTGCTCGGTGGTGATGGTGGCGTTCATCTTTGAGCGGTGGATCGGATTGCGCCACAGCCGAATTTTTCCGGCCAAGCTCCATGAACGGCTCCTCGGTCTGGCCCGCGAGGGACGTTTGGATGAGGCTCGGGAGGTCTGCCGGACCGGACGATCGGAGTTTGCGCGGCTCGTGGGCGGCGGTCTGGCGCGGGCCGAGGCAGACGGATTCGAGATGGAGGCCGGACTCGAGGAGGAGGGCGGCCGCGTCCTCTACAACCTGCGCAGCAATTGCAAGCCGCTGGCCATCGTGGCCGATGTCGCGCCGCTCCTCGGACTGATGGGCACCGTGACCGGCATGATCAAGGCTTTTGACGTGGTGGCCAAGTCCAACGCCCTCGGACGGACCGAGCTGCTGGCCGAGGGGATCAGTGAGGCGCTCCTCACTACGGCATTCGGCATGGCTGTCGCCGTCCCGTCCGTCATCGTTTACCATATCTTCCGCATCCGCGCCGATAACCTGTTGCGCGAAATGGAGGACGCCGCGCTCGAAATCGTGGCGGCCATGCGCAAGGGCCTGAAGCGGTAACCGGGGGTACGACATGCGCGCATTATGCCAGGATGACGAGGGAAGCGGCGTTCGCATTGCGCCGTTGATCGACATCGTGTTCCTCCTGCTGATCTTCTTTCTCGTGGCGACGACCTTCTATGAGGCCGAAAAGGACATCACCATCCGACTGGCCCCCGCGACCGAGGGGGGAGAACGGGCCAAACTGCCCGATCTGCTCGTCGTCAACGTCTCCGAAGCGGGCGCAATCGTGGTGAACCAGCGGATGCTGACCATCGAACAGCTCGACGGACTCTTTGTCGAAGCGCAACGCCAGCACGGGAGTGTCTCGGTGGTGATCCGCTGCGACAAGCGGTCCCGGCATACCGATTTTGTGAAGGTGCTTAACGCCTGCGAAAAGGCGAAGATCACGCAGGTGTCCGTGGCGACGTTTCAGACGGATGAGTAGAACGGCGCGCGGTTTGCCGATCACCGGATGGAGGGCGTGTGGCGACGGAACAGCGGACAACGGGGCGGTTGGCACGGCTCACCGGTCGTGCGTTGCTGTGTGCCTGTCTGTGGTCTGCCGCCGCCGTCCGCGCCGCGACGTTCGAGTCCCACGGCCATTACGGTTTTGTGTCCCTCGGTGCCGACGAGGCGCCCGGATCCACTGCGTTTTCGGCGCGCGTGGAAGGACCTTCCGGATCGGGTGACGTGCGCCGCGTACTGGCCCGGCCCATCGGCGGTGGCTGGCAGATATACGTGGGCGGATGGCCCGCAGCCGCACAGGGACTGTCGGATCTCGTGCTGTGTGCCCAGGGAACCAACGGCACGCGCGAACTGCGCCTCACAAAAGCCGTGCAATCTGCCGCCAGCCGGATAGACGTGGCGCTGGTCATTGACGACTCGTTCAGCATGCGCAAGACCGATCCCGCGCGTCTGCGCGTCAGCGCGCTGACCCTCTTTGCGCGCATCGCCGCCAGCCGCGGCGTCGTGCGCACCCTCTCAGTGGTCGCGTTTGAACGGCGGCCGCGCCTGCTCCTGTCCCCTACCCCGCCGGCTGACACGGGGACGTTCGAACAGGCCATGGCAGGTCTGGTCGCGCGCGGCTCGACCGATCTCGACGCCGCGCTGATTTTGGCCGACCAGACCCTCGCCACCCTCCCCGACTCCCGCAAGATCGTCGTGGTGCTGTCGGACGGCAGGGACGAACCGGGTCGCTATGAAGATTCCCATCGCCGATTCACGGCCTCGCGTATCCCGGTCTATACCGTCGGGCTCTCCACGTTGGCCGACAGCAATACCCTGGATCGCATTGCCCAGAATACCGGCGGAACTTTTTCATTTGCGCCCGACATGACCCGTCTGGAGACTATTTTTCAGGAAATCGTTTTGGCCATCCACCCCTCGGTGTCGATCGGCACCTGGGATCTCACGACGGACGATGCCGATGTTCCGGTGGACGACAGCGTGCGCCTGCTGACGCTGACGCTGGCCGCTGACGAGGATGTCCAGGCCGTGATCACACTCCCGGACGGCGGGGCGGCGGTGGCGTTGCGGACGGCCCGCGCGAGCGATTCCATGGCCGAGCGGTATGCGCCCGCAAGGGGTCTGTGGCGGGCCACGGGCCTCGGCGCACTGGCCGCGACCGCCGAAAGTGATCTGGAACTCGTGCTGTTCCCGCCCACAGGCGTTGTGACCGATGCCGTGCCTCAGGCGGTAGCGGCACTGGTCGTGCGCGACGGCGAGGCCATGACACGCGGCTGCGATGTGTCGCTGACGACCGGCACGGGCGGCGCCCAACAGAAACTCGACGTAACCGATCGCGGTTATTTCGAGGGTTTTGCCGTTCCGGCTGGCCCAGGCCCGTCGGTCTGGCAGGCAACGGCACGGGGCGTCACCGAAGCCGGCCTTCCCTTTCAACGCATCGCCGTCCAGCATCAACACGTGACGCCGATGCGGCGGGACGCGCTCTGGGTGCAGCCTAAGCCGCTGGTTTTGGAACTTGACCCCGGTTGCACGGTGACGGGACGAGTGGTGATCGCGGGGCGCGGACACTTTACCGCCGATGTGCAAGGGTTCAGCGCAGGGCTTGTGTCCCTGTTGCCGAGTGGCGAAAACATCCCCGAAGGACGGCAGCTCGAGCTGGGGCTGGCAGTGACAGCGGGTCGTGACGCGCGCCCAAGCGTGTCCACCGGACGAGTGGTGGTGACCGTCGGCACGCTTCCACGAGCCGAGGTGAGTGTCTGTGTGCGCATCCGTGCGCCGCCCATTGTCATCGGACCCAGGGAGCTGTCGTGGACTCCTGTCGCGCCGGGGCAGGTGGTGACCGGAACGGTGTGGGGCGTCGTGCAGGCTGCCGACCGCGCCTGCCGCGTGCAAGCGGTGATACTGGGGTTTGACGGCCGCTTCGACGGTGTTCGCGACGTGACGTTGGGGGTCGAGACCACACGCTGGCAGATCGTGGTAGGAACCGCCGGAATCGGATCCACCACCCAACTCACCGGCCGGGTGGCGATCAGTTGGGGATGGAACACCGTCGAGATTCCATGGACTGTAGGGGTCGTTGTTCCGGAACCCAAAGCCGAAGTCCTTGTAGAGCCTGAACGCGCACCCGAGCCGGAGCAGGCGGTAGTCACCGCACCGGAACCTGAACCTGAACCTGAACCCGAACCGATAATCGAAACGCCGCCACCCGAACCGGAGGCGGCTTCGAATTCGGAGGTTGTGCCCTCCGCCGCCGTTGACGAACCGACGTCCGTTACCCCCGCCGCGGCCGGAAGCTATAATGCGTGGCGGATTGCGGGGGTTCTGCTCCTGCTTTTGATTCTCCTCTATCTGCTGTGGCGGATGACGCAAGGCGAAGAAAACCGACTCGCAAAATATTTTGCAGCAAGCCTGGTCATGCACGTTCTCGTCTTTCTGCTGTCACTCGACCTGCTGTTACAGACGCGGGTGGTGACCTTGGAGCAAATCTCGCCCTCCTTGGCGGTGACGATCGGATCGCTCGAGGAGAAGCTGGGCTTCTCCCTGGCGCCAGCCGCTGGCGCTGTTGCCGTGAAGGACACGCCGTCCGAACTGGACAAGCAGGCCAAGGCGGAGCAGTCGCTTTCTGCGGCCGAGGCACGCGCTGCAGCCGATCTCGCACAACCTGACCTCAGCGCCAGCGCCGTAGCGGCAATGGAGGCGAAGATGCGAGAGCGCATGCCCGATGCGATTGAACGGAAGGCCGATGAAGCGGAACGTGAACCGGTACCGACCGCAGCGGCGAGTCCGGAAGAACTTCGGCAGGCGTCGGCCAAACATGCAGAACGCGTGGCGCGGGCGGATGCTGCACGTGCAGTTGATCTGCAACGGGCCATGGCAAAGGACGAAGCGGCTCAACGAAAGTCGGTGACGAGCGATGTAGCGGCCGGGGCCGATGCGCGTCAGCCGGAGGCGGCGACGGTCGGGCTGGCCCGTGTCGCGCCGAGCGGCGCGGCGCCCGAAGCGGCGCACCCGGAAAGCCTCGGACCCGAGCGGCAGGCGTCCGAAACGGCTGCGGTGGCTGCGGAGACGGTCACGCTGGCCGCCGGGGCGCAGCGCCGTGCCGCACCGGCCGCGACGTCGACCGGGAGCGGAGCGGCAGCCGCAACGGTCGCCCGCGCGTCGGATGCGGTGGGTGGCGCGGCGCAGCGAAAGTCGGCGGCGAGCGGTGTGGCGGCCGGGGCCGATGCGCGTCAGCCGGAGGCGGCGACGGTCGGGCTGGCGCGTGTCGCGTCGGGCGGTGCGACACGTGGGGCGGCGCCCGAAGCGGCGCAACCGGAAAGCCTCGGACCGGAGCGACAGGTAGCCGGTACGACTGCGGTAGCTGCGGAGACGGTCACGCTAGCGGCCGGGGCGCAGCGCCGTGCCGCACCTGCCGCGGCGCCGTACCGCACCGGCCGCGACGTCGACCGGGAGCGGAGCGACAGCCGCAACGGTCGCCCGTGCGTCGGAAGCGGCTGGTGGCGCGGCGCATCGCACGTCGGCGGCGAGCGGTGTGGCGGCCGGGGCCGATGCGCGTCAGCCGGAGGCGGCGACGGTTGGTCTGGCGCGTGTCGCGTCGGGCGGCGCGGCACGTGGGGCGGCGCCCGACGCGGCGCATCCGGAGAGCCTCGGGCCGGAGCGGCAGGTAGCCGGAACGGCTGCGGTGGTTGCGGAGACGGTCACGCTGGCCGCCGGGGCGCAGCGCCGTGCCGCACCGGCCGCGACGTCGACCGGGAGCGGAGCGACAGCCGCAACGGTCGCCCGCGCGTCGGATGCGGGGGGTGGCGCGACGCAGCGAAAGACAGCGGCGGCGGTAAGCGTGGCGGCCGTGGGCGACGCACACCGTCCGGATGCGGCGCGAAACGTCGGTATCGCCCTGCCCAAGGGAACCGGCCAGCCGCAGCGGCGACAGAGCGGCACGGCTGGCGATCTGGCCTTGAAGGGCGGCAGCAGCGGTCCGGGCACGGTCTCGGCGACGCTGGCCCTGGCGCAATACGGCGGCGACTGGGATTGCGCGCGGACCGCGATGATGTTTCTAAGTCATCAACTTCGTGAGCGCACCGGCATGTCGCTGATGGCCGGTGACACCGTCGTGCGGCTCGATCAACCCGAACTAAAACGGCTTCCGTTTGTGTATCTGACCGGTCATAATGATTTTCGTTTCACCGACGCAGAAGTGCGCAACCTGCGCGAGTATTTGCAGAAAAACGGACACCTGTGGGCCGATGACTCGACGCACTACCGCGATGAAACCTTTGATCGGGCCTTCCGGCGTGAAATCGCTCGGGTTCTGCCGGACGCGGTCATCGAGCGGCTGGGCGCTGATTTTGAGGGCTGGCGCACCGGTTATGATCTGACCCGCGGCTACAAGGGCTATGCCATTCCGCCGGGCGACAAATACCGTGAGGACTACATCGAGGGAATACGGATCAACGGACGTGTCGCGGTGATCTACACGCGTAACGATTATGGTGACGGCCTCAACATCGATCCCCACACGCAGCCGCTGAAAGACTCGCTTACCAGCCTCAGTCCGGCGGAGATGCAGGAAGGGGCGACGCGGATGGGGGTCAACCTCATCTTGTACTTCCTCAGTCAGCACGGCGGGATTGATTTGACGTTTGTGGACAAGGCCTCGGGCGGGATGCGCCGCGCGTCCGACCCGTCCGACGCGCGACCGCCCGAGGGCCCGACTCGTCCTATCCGTGGGGCCGGTCAAACGGCAACATGGGTTCGCGAGGAATGGGGCGATGCGGCGGAAGGCGTTGAGGCCGACGGGCGGCTTGTGGTGCGGTTCCAGGTTGGGAGCAAGGAAAAGACGGTGTTTAGCCGGCTGTGCGAGCCTGCGCTGACGCTGCGCGTGGGCGACACGCTGCTGGTTGACGTGGAAAGCCGACTCACGTGCGGCACGCGAGTGGCGCTCGGACTCGACGCGGGCGGGCGCTATTTTGAAACGGTGCCATTCTACATCAAACCCGGCCGAAACACCGCGTTTTTCGTCTGCGCCGACAAGACTTTCAAGAGCGCATTGACCGCCTGGGAATACCGCGACACACTCCCCCTGCCCGCCGAGGTTGGCAAGCTCAACGTGTTGATCTACGCGCCCGCTGGCGGCGAGCTGCGATTCGGCAACTTTCGCATGGCGGGCAAGTGATTGGCTGTCGGCAGCAATTCTAATTATGGCACATCCGTACAGTCGAAATCGAAATCGCTATCGCTATCGGGGTCGAATTCCTTGCTTTCTCGTCGATTTCGGTCCCGATCACGATTTGGATCCCGATAGCGGCTGTCATAATTAGAATTGCTGGGCTGTCGGGGGATTGGCTTGCAGACCCCTGTCGAGTATGGTACTTTTTACGACCACAGACGACTGGGGCGGTTAGCTCAGTTGGTTAGAGTACCTGGTTTACACCCAGGCTGTCGGGGGTTCGAGTCCCTCACCGCCCACCAAAAAACGCGCTGGACACCTTCGATGTAACGTGCAATAATTCCCGACGGTTTAAGCAGCGGCTTGTTGCTGCGCCACAAGTCAGAGTGCACAAACGAAAGGACGTCGTCATGACCCGCCTCTTCCACCTGTTCACCATCGCGCTTTGCGCAATCCTCCCTCTCGTCTCGTCTGCCGCAACCCGCATCTGTTCTGTTTATGTTGAGAGCTACGCCTCTCTCCAAAAGCAGCTTTTTCTGGGCGCCGAAGTCTTTAAAGCCCCCCAGCTCGGCGCCATGCCGATGATGCTCACGATGTCGCTCCCAGGGGCTGCCCAAATCAATCCCGACCAACCGGTGGCCTTACACATCTTCGATGTCGGCAACGCTAAGACGGGCTTTATCATGGAACTCACCCCGGTGGGCACGAACGCTTCCGCCTATCTTCAGGCGATCATCGGCAATGAAGGCAAACTCCCTGCACCCGTCAATGGTGTGTATGTCTTTAATGGGGGTGCCGCCCGCGTGGTCGGAACCCGTGTACTCTTCGCTCCCAAGGCCGCCGATCTCGAAGCGTGCGCAGGTACGAACGCTCCCGCTTTGCCGTCGCTACCCTCCATCCCGGGAACGATCCGCGTGGTGGTCTTCCCAGCCGCCATGAAGCCGATGATCAACCACTTCAAGACGACGGCTTTCGCCGGCCTGTCGGAGTCGGGCCTGCCCAACGCCAAACAGACCCAGCAGTCCATGGAGGCGCTCTTTGATTTTTATGGCCAGGTGCTCGGACAGATCGAGGCCATGCAAATCGGCATCGCCGTGCAGCGTGATGGCCTCGCCATCCGCTCACGGGTCACCCCGGTCAAGGACTCCGACATCGCCGCCCTGCTCGCTTCGGCCAAGCCCGTCACCCCCGAATACCTGACGGTCATGGATGGAGACGGACTGTTCCGTTGCGCGGCTGGTAGCTACACGTTCCCCGCGACCCTGCGCAAGCAGATCGTCGACCTGTATACGTCGATGATGCGTCTCTCGCCCGGTCTCGCTACGGTCGAGGCGAAGGATCTTGCGGAGCTGTTCGATCAGTCCCTGCGCGCCATCGGCGCCCCGCTCGCCCTCACCGCCAACTGCCGCACGAACGCCATTCTGGTTCAGGGAATGATGGGCATGCCCCAGGCTGAGACCTATCTGAATGAGCAATTGGCGATGATGAAAAAGCCGGTGTTCGCAGCCCTTATGCAGCAGTCCGCCATGAAGATGCCCGCTCCCGTCGTACGCACGTACAAGGATGTGAAGATCCATACATTCAAAACCGCGCTCGACGAAGATGGATTCAAGAAGCTGCTCCGTGACCAGATGCCCGCCAATCTGGATCCGAAAGACCTCGATGAGGCCATGCAAGCCGGACTCAAGCCCATGCGCATCATGATGAAGCTGATGGAACCGGGCTATGAGTATGCGGCAAAAGGAAAGACCCTCGCCTTCGGCATGGGCGCGCCCGCGATGGTTGAGCAGGTCATCGACCGGATCGATACGCCAGTAAAACCCTCCGTCGAGGCGAATCGCATCACACAACTGCTCGCGCCGGCGTCCGCTCCCTTTGTGATCAGCCGCCTCTCCCTGTCAGGGATCGCCAAGGTCATTCTGACCATGACCCACGTCGTCCCCGCCGAAGCGGCATCCGCTCTTCCGACCGGCGATGGCGTCGTCATGGCCGAGTGGGCCACCGGCGGACAGTCCGAATCGGCCATCCTGATCACGACATCTGAAATCACCTCCTTGACCGCGATCTTCAAGGCGGTCAATCCCTCTGAAGGTATGAACGCCACCATCGATGACGAGGGTGAAGGCGATGGCGATGATGTTGCAGAGGAGGCGCCAGCAGCCAAAGGCGCGAAAGAGATTAAGTAGT
The DNA here is from genome assembly GCA_945870025.1 of Akkermansia muciniphila. Lineage (GTDB taxonomy): Bacteria > Verrucomicrobiota > Kiritimatiellia > RFP12 > JAAYNR01 > VGWG01. Next base: position 88,493 of record CAMBQN010000004.1, on the reverse strand, counting down.
GAGCCGCTTGCAAAACCCTGTTTTGCAAGCGGAGAGTTCAGGTGTCAGGAAGAACCACACGATGTTGCGTCTTCCTGAAACCTGAACACTGAAACCTGAAACCGGCGCTTGCAGGGGTTTTTCAAGCGCCTCTAGTCTTAGCAACCCTGATCAGCAGTGCGGGAGCGGTGGGGCTGGGTACGGCGAATCGCGTGGCGACGCGGTAGCCCGGTATCCAGACCACCTCGTTCCCGCAGACGAGCAGCGGCACCCTGTCGCGCCGTTCGACAGGGATTTTTGCGTCGGCCAGCACGTCCTGAACCTTGCGACTGCCGGACATTCCAAGCGGCGCGATCCGGTCGCCCGGTCTGCGGCAGCGCACCGCCAGCCGCTTGCCTCGAACCGCTTCGGCGCTGATCGTACACTGCGCGGGCATGCGCCCCACAGGCCCGCCTTCCCGCACAATCCGAACCGCCGGCCGAACCGTCACACGCAGATCACCCACCATGACCGTGCCGTTCCTCCGGAGAAAACGCGTGTTCAGCTTAACCTTTACCGGCCCGCCGGTATCGGTTGATAGCACACCCTCCCGGTAGCCGATTCGAATGCCTCCGCCAGCCGCGAGCCGCCAACGGCGACTTCCCTCCGCGAGCTTCTCCAGCACCCGGCGAACCGTCTCGAATGTGGCCGCCGCCGCCCCGCCGCGATCCAGCATCCACCGGTACACCACCCGACGCCGCAGCGCCGCCGGCAGTGGCATCAGCCGGTCGGCGATCAATCCCGTCCCGGCGCACGTTGCCGTCTGGGCATCGGCCGCCAGCGCATCCAGCGCCGCATCGTCTTCGCGCAGCAGATCCGCCGATTGGGCCAGTCCGCCGACGACCCCGGATCCAAACGTCTCTTCCAGAAAAGGCAACACAGACGTCCGCACGCGATTGCGAGGAATGGAGATATCGGTGTTGCTCGCATCGTCGCGCCAGACCTCGTTATGAAGCCTCATCCACGCGCGCAAAGCCTCGCGGGCGATGCCCAGTAGCGGACGGATCACCAGCAGTCCGTCCACCATCGCTCTCGGCCGCATCCCTGACAAACCAGCCGCCCCGGCGCCCCGCATCAGCCGCAGCAACACCGTCTCGGCCACGTCGTCGCGGTGATGCGCGACGGCTACCGCATCGAGCCGATGCCTTTGGGCCACCCGCCGGAAGAACGCCTGCCGCGCCGCGCGTGCCGCCATTTCCAGCGACTGACACGCCCCGCGCCGCTTTGGGCGTTTGCCATCCAGCCCGCGCACACGACCGACCACACTGACGATGCCCAGCCGGGCGCATAACGTCCGCACAAAAGCCGCGTCACCATCCGACGCCACACCGCGCAACCCGTGATTCAGATGCAGAGCCACCAGGGTGATGCGTTGCCGACGGCACACCGGAGTCAGCAGATGCAGCATCGCCACGGAGTCGGCGCCACCCGAAACCGCCACGCCGAGCCGACACACGCCCTCCAGCAGACTGCCCGCGTTGAGCGCAGCAGCCACCTGTTCAGGCACATCCGCGCCCGCCTTTTCCATGCGACTATTCATCCTGGATTCGGAAGTTGAATTCACCACGAAGACCACGAAGTGCACGAAAAGCCAACGGATCCCCTACTCGTTTCAGGCCTGCGCGCGTGTCAGCACCACGGCTGATTCAAAATGCGCGGTCCGCGGGAACATATCGAACATCCGGACTCCGGATATCCGGTAACCACCCGCCAGCAACGTCTTCAAATCCCGGCACAGGGTGGCCGGATCGCAGGAGACGTAGAAGATGCGCGCCGGACTGGCCCGCACCAGCGCGGCGGCGACCTTGGGCTCAAATCCATCCCGCGGTGGATCGGCGATCACCACGGCCTGCGCACAGTCAATTCCTCCGAAACGCTGGCTGGCGGCCTGCGCCACCGACACGCAATGGAATGCGCCTGTAAGATTCAGCGCCGCCGCATTGGCTTGCGCCGCCGCGACGGCTCCCCGGCCTGACTCGACGCCGAGCAGGTTCCGCGTGCCCGCAGCGGCGCAGGCCAGCCCGAACACACCGACCCCGCAATAAAGGTCGAGCACGTCGCACACCCCGGGCCGCTCCGCCGCATACCACTCGGCGATCTGGCGGACCAGTGCATAGCCGACCTCGGGATTGACCTGGTAGAACCCGTCGGCGGGCACCGTCAAGGGGCCAGCCAGACTGGTCTCGGAGAGCATCAGATCCTGGGGCGGACGCCCCACCCAGGACTTTACCCCGTCCGCCGATGTCCAACGGAAGGTCACGTCATCGCCGTGCGCCAGTTGCCGGAACGACTCTCCGTCTCGGAACCGGGCAAGGGCCTCGTTGATCGGCGCGCGGGCGAGCGGACATTGCGGTAGGTCGATCACCGTCCGGTTGTCCTCCGCCAGATAGCCGAGGATCGGCGGCTCGCCAACGGTCTCGGCAGGCGTCCCCCGCGGCCGCCGCGCATGCAGCACGATCTTGTTGCGGTAATGGAGGGACAGCGGCGAGGCGAAGGGCGGATCGGCCTGCACCTCGGCGCACCCGGGCAGCCGTCGCAACATGTCGAGCAACTGCCCGTTCTTCACCGCCACCTCGGCCGGATAGGCGAGATGGTCGTACACGCAGCCAGGAACCAATGTGCCGTCGGCAAGCGTGCAGCAGGGAGCGATTCGATCGGGAGACGGCGCCTCCACCGCCACTAGGCGAGCTTCGGCATAATTCTTGCGCACCCGCACGATCTCGGCCGTGACACGCTCACCGGCCGCGACATGCGGAACAAAAACAACCAAACCATCCTTGCGGGCCAGACCGTTCCCACGGTAGACCAGGGAGGCAATCTCCAAATCAACCTGCTGTCCGATATCCATCCGATCTACTCCTGAACTGAAAAATCATCCTTGCCAACACCGCATTCGGGACATGTCCAGTCGCTTGGAACATCCGGAAAAGCCGTCCCACGAGCCACGCCATGCTCCGGGTCGCCCGTGAGAGGGTTATACACATAGCCGCACACATTGCACACGTACTTTTTCATAGGGTCATTTTCCTTTCGTGGCGGACAGTATACCACGCCGTGTGCCGGAAAACAATCGCACAGTCAAGGCGTGTCTATGCGCCGATCATGATCGAATCCATCGCCTTATAAAGCTCTTTGATGGTCGCGATGGATTTCATTGTCGCCTGGAATAAGAACCAGCTCAGCACCAGAATGCCGATGGTAAGCACGATTTTCCAGGCGAGCGAGGTTTTGGGGCGCCACCAGATCAGCGGCAAGGCCAAAGGCCCGAGAGACAAGACCGCGATGACAATAAAGGAGTTGCGGAAGTACCACGGACCCTTTTCGGACGCCTGCGGGGGTCTAAACCCATTCAGAAATTCGCCACAGTGCTTGCACTTGATGGCGGCGTCCTGAATGTCTTCGGCGCAATAGGGGCATTTTTTCATTCAATGCGCTTCCAGCCAGTTTTCGCCGACGCCGGTCTCAACATCGAGCGGTACGCCGAGGTCGAGGGCGTTGCGCATGGCCTCCGTAACGAGCGTCCGGACGGCCTCGATCTCGTCGCGCGGCACATCGAAGACCAGTTCGTCATGCACCTGCAGCACCATCCGTGCGCGCATCCGGCGCGTCTCGATCTCGTGCTGGATGCGCACCATCGCCAGCTTGATCAGGTCGGCCGCCGTCCCCTGAATCGGCGTGTTGATCGCGTTGCGCTCGGCCGCTTGACGCGAGGTGGCGTTGCGGGAGGTGATGTCGCGCAGCCAGCGACGCCGGCCGAGATGCGTCGTGACGTAGCCGTGCTCGCGCGCACCGGCGATGGTGGCGTCCATGTAGGTCTTGACGCCGGGATATTGTTCGAAATAGTGCTCGATCAGCTCGGCGGCCTGCTTGCGCGGGATGCCCAGCCGCTGCGACAGGCCGAAGGCGCTGATGCCGTAGATGATGCCGAAATTGACCATCTTGGCCTGTGACCGCATCTCGGCCGTCACCAGCGCCGGCAGTATGCCATGCACCCGCGCGGCGGTCTCGGTATGGATGTCGGCCCCGCGCGCAAAGGCCTCGATCAGCCCGCGGTCACCGCTCATCGCCGCCATCACCCGCAATTCGATCTGCGAGTAGTCGGCCGAGATCAGCACGTGCCCCGCGTCCCGCGGCACAAACGCCGCTCGCACGCGCCGCCCCCGCGCCGTGCGAATCGGGATGTTTTGCAGGTTGGGGTTCACCGAGGAGAGCCGCCCGGTCTCGGTCATCGCCTGGCTGAAGGTGGTGTGGATGCGCCCGGTCTGCGGATTGATGCTTTCGGGAAGCTTTTCAACATAGGTGCCCTTCAGCTTGCTGCAGGCGCGGTGATCGAGGATAAGCTCCACGATCGGATGCTTCCCCGCCAGTCTGACCAAGGTGTCCTCGTCGGTCGCGTATTGCCCCGATGCGGTCCGCTTGGCATCGGGGTCGAGCTTGAGCTGACCAAACAGCAGCTCGCCCATTTGCTTGGCCGATGCGATGTTGAAGCTGCCGCCGCCCGCATACTCTCGGATTTTTAGTTCCAGATCCAGCAAGTCGCGGTCTAGTTCGCGGCCGCAGACCTTGAGGGCGGCGGTGTCGAGGCGGATTCCTTCGGCCTCCATCGCGATCAAGACCGCGATCAGCGGCTCCTCGCTGGCCTGCAGCACATGGGCGCACCCGGCCGCATCCGCCAGCGGCCGCAAATGCTCGTGCAACCGCAGGGCAACGTCGGCGTCCTCGGCCGCATACTCGGCTACCTGTTCCAACGGCACTTCGCGCATCGTGATCTGCCCTGGGCCGCGCTCACCGATCAGCGCCGTGATCGGAACAGGGTCGTATCCGAGGTATTGCTTGGAGAGATAATCCAGCCCGTGCCGCTCGGCCGCGTCGAGCACGTAGTGCGTCAGGAGCGTGTCGTGCAGCGTGCCGGTCACGCCGATGCCGTGATGCCGCAGCACGGTGAGATCGAATTTGGCGTTGTGGGCAATCCGCGTTTTTGACGGATCTTCAAAGAGCGGACGGAACCGGGCCAGCAGCGCCTCCCGCGCGGCGGGATCGGCTGGCACGGGCAGATACCAGCCCGTGCCGACCCGTGTCGAAAAGGAGATGCCGACCAGTTCGGTCTGCCAGGCCTCCAGGCCCGTGGTCTCGGTGTCGAACGCCCACAGCGGCGCCGCACGCAGTTCGGCGAGCAACGCCACCACCTCGGCTTCGTCGCTCGCGCAGGTGTAGGCATGGGGCGTATCGCGAATCGTGCGAACCTCGGGCTGGGCAGCCCTCACGACGGCCTCGCCGCCCAGCAGACGCTGGCCGACTTGCAGCAGCTCGTATTTGGCCAGGACGGCCTGTAGCGCATCCCGATCGAATTCGCGCCGCACCAGATCCGCCAGTGTCACCGGCAGCGGCACGTCGCGCCGGATCGTGGCCAGCCGCCGGCTGATCAGCGCCTGCTCACGGCCCGTGGCGACCTTCTCGGCGAGCTTACCCTTGATGGACGCAACCCCGTCCAGCACCGCATCGAGCGACCCGAATTGTTTGAGCAACGCCACGGCCGTTTTTTCGCCGACGCCGGTGATGCCGGGAATGTTGTCGGCGGCGTCACCCGCCAGCCCCAGGTAGTCCACCATCTGCGCCGGACTGGCGATGTCCCAGTGTTTGCACACGTCGTCAACCGTCAAAATCTCGGGACCGAAGCCCGCCTTGCCCGGCCGGTAGAGGCGCGTGGTGGCGTCGACCAACTGGGCGATGTCCTTGTCGGGTGTGACCAGATAGGTCTCCAGCCCCTCCCGGCTGGCGCAGGTGGCCAGCGCCCCCATCAGATCGTCGGCCTCGAAGCCCTCCACTCGCAGCATCGGGATATTGAGCGCCTTGGCCAGCTCGATAGCCATCGGCAGGGCCGCCGTGATATCTTCCGGCGTTTTCTCCCGCTGGGCCTTGTAAGCGGGGTATTCCAGATGGCGGAACGTCGGCGTGGTGGAGTCGAGCACGAGCGCCAGATGGGACGGCTCATGCTCCGCGAGTATCTGCGCGACCGTCATGGCGAACAGGTTCAAGGCCGAGGTGTTGAGTCCCGTGCTGGTCAGCCTCGGACTCTTGAGAAAGACAAAATGCCCCCGATACAAAATCGGCATGACATCGATCACAAACAATTTCTGTCCCATGGTCTTTCCTCCTTCGTCACACCCGCCTACCCGGCGCGCCTGTCCGGTCGTTCATCGCCGGGCCCACAGCCTCCACAACCAGAAGCGAAAACGCGCCCACCAGCCGACGCGCGGTTTTTTTAGCGACACGGCGCTCGGTTTTCGCATATACTCCCGGTCCGACAAACCCATGCCAAACACTCCATTACCCCAAACTCCAATCCCTGCTGGCGCCGACCGCCTCCAGCTCGTCCTCGCCCGCAGCGGCGTGGCGTCGCGCCGGCATGCGGCCGAGATCATCGCCTCTGGCCGGGTCACCGTCAACGGTGCCACAATCACAGAACCGGGCTTCCGTGTCAATCCCGGAAATGACGTCATCCTTCTGGACAGCGCCCCGCTTCCGGCCGTCGAACGGCTGCGCACCGTCCTTCTCAACAAGCCGCCGGGCGTGGTATGCAGCATGGACACGACGCAGGGGCGGTCGGTATGCGAGCTGGTCGATCTCCCCGAACGGCTCGTGCCGGTGGGGCGGTTGGACAAGGAAAGCGAGGGGCTGCTGCTCCTCTCCAACGACGGGGCGTTCATCCAGCGGATGACCCACCCGCGCCATGGTCACACCAAGACCTATGAAGTGACCGTGGTGGGCCGGCTGTCCTCCGCCGCCGTCCGCAGTCTCGGCGAACCGATCGAACTGGAAGGCTACCTCACCCGCCCCGCCCACGTCCGCATCCTGTCGGCCGGGGACACCTGCCACCTCGTGGCGATCACCCTGTCCGAAGGCCGCAACCGGCAGATCCGGCACCTCTGCGCCCGCGCCGGGTTCCATGTCGTTCGCCTCGTCCGCACCGCAATCGGCAGCCTCACCGCGCCCACGCTCCTGCCCGGAACCTGGCGAGACCTCCGACCCGCCGACATCAAGCGACTGGACGCCTGAAATCCGTTGCGGGTAAATGACTCGTGAAAGTCGCGCAGGGAGATATAACGCCGTCAGCGGACGATCTTCCTATCCTCTTTCTTACCTTCCAGCCGATCCAGCACCGCCATCAGGGATCGTTTGGGGCGGGAGGATCTCGGGGACAGGGAATCTGTGTCTACGTAACGCCCCTGGAAACAGTGCCCCGGCCGGCCATGCTTGACCCTGACCAATCGTTATAAAGTCAAGGGGATTTGGCAGAATAGTGACTCGTGGAGCGAGGCTAGCGGTTAGCGGTGTTCTCGCCACCTGTCGTTCCGGTCGATTCCGGTCGCTCGATCTTCCGCACCCCCTTGCACGCCGGATAGCCGGTGCAGCCCCAAAAATCGTGACCCGCGTTCGAGCCGGCTTTGGCCGTGCGGCGTTTCATGGGCTTGCCGCACTCGGGACAGACCGGAGCATTTTCTTCCAGCGCCCGGGCCTCGGTACGGATGGCGGTCAGCTTCTCACGAAATCCGCCTTCTTGAGCGAAGGTTTCGCCTTGCGCTTCCGTCTCGATCTCGGTCTTGCCCTCGTCGCTAACGGCCGAAAACGTACCGTTCTCGATGAGCAGGCAGATTGCGGGGCCGCCCCTGTAGGTGCGCGACATGCCGACATCAATCAGGATGACGGCGCCTTGCAGACGGCTCTTGATGCGCGGCGGATTCTTGACTACGGTATGCCCAATCACGACATGTCTCACGTCATACTTACGGAAAACCGGCGCGAGCATGGACTCCAGATCCGCCTTCGGAGCCAAGGCGAGATCACGGCACCAAAGAACCTCGATGGAATCGCCGGCTTTGGTCACATCGCGTGGGCCGAGTGCGGCTGCGGCCCGCGCGTTGATTTCCGCGAGCGACCGGTTCGTCTGCGTGCCGGTGATTCCGCCGTGCACAAAGAGAATGTCGTTAATCCGGATGATCGCCTGGTGTCCGCGGATCCATTGACCGTATTTTCCTTCCGCCGCCATGCTCTTCTTGAACTCGTCCAGACCGCCGTAGGCGTCCGCCTCGTGCGGGTCAAGATACGAGTAGTCGCCGGCGAGCACCATGGCCTCATGATTACCCAGGAGCGGATGAACCATGCCGCCAGCCCGTTCCGCCTGGGGTTCAAGGGCCATCAGCAGATCCATGGCTTGCTTTGAGCTGGGGCCGCGATCAAGAATATCGCCGGTTTGGACGAGATGCGTCTTCCCGCCGGCCCACGTGTTGGTTTCCGTAATCACGCCGGCGTTCCGAAGGCATGTGACCAGTTGCCCATAGTCACCATGGACATCGCCGACAGCCACAATGCGGGTGACATTCGTCCACTCGCACGCACGCTCGCCAGCAAACGCGACGGTGACGGCTAGAAGAACGAAGGCATGAAGCAGAAAACGTGCAGATTTATTCATGGCGCTCCTTGTAAAACTGTAAGTTTGCCACAGCCATGTATAAGAAGCGATATCTTATGCGCAAAATTAAGCGAAATCTCTGCTGAGGCTCTTGCAAAACCCCTCCGGGGTGTTTGCAAGAGAGAAGTCAGAATACAGAAGTCAGGAACCAGAATGTGGATAAGACCCTGCTCAAGAAAGGGTTCTGATTCTGAATACTGACTTCTGAATACTGCGCTTGCAGAACCGACGAAGGAGGTTTTGCAAGCGCCTCTGCTGTTAAAAATCCTCTGCTTGCCCGAAGCGGTCCAATCGGGTATCATATTCGCCTTTCCCACGTCACAGGGTGTCCCGTGTTTGTCCGCGGGACCGGATCGGCGGCTCGGGACAAACATAAGGAAACACATCATGGCCTACGTCATTACCGACAAATGCACCCGCTGCGGCGCGTGCAAGGATTCCTGCCCGGTTGAAGCAATCAGCGAGGGCGACCCCAAATTCGTGATCGACGCCGACACCTGCGTGGATTGCGGCGCCTGCACGGGCGCGTGCCCGAACGATGCGATCGAACCCGGCGCGTGAGGCGTCTGTACCGCCGGCTGCGGCCGGTCTGCATCTGAATCGTGCGCTTGCAGAACCGGCGAAATGGGTTTTGCAAGCGCCACTTCTTTATCTTTCAGAGGTGCCCCATGAGCGCAATCATCATTGACGGCAAGCAGGCGGCGGCGGAAATGCGCGTGGAGATCGCGCGCCAGGTGGCGGAACTCCAGGCAAGCGCGGGCGTGACGCCGGGGCTTGGCGTGATTCTGGTTGGACAGGATCCCGCGTCGGCCTCGTACGTGACCGCTAAGGAGAAGGCCTGCGCCGAGGCTGGAATGTTCTCGGAGGATCGCCGTCTCTCGCCTGACATCTCGCAGGCCGATTTGCTGGCCGAGGTTGGCCGCATGAACGCCGACCCCCGCATCCACGGCATTCTCGTCCAGCTCCCGCTGCCGCGCCACATTGACGAGAAAGCCGTGATCAACGCCATTGCGCCCGCCAAGGATGTGGACGGCTTTACGCCGGTAAACATCGGGCGGATGCTCATTGACGAACCGTGCTACCTCCCCTGCACCCCGCACGGCATTATCCAACTGCTGATCCGCAGCGGCGTCGAGACCTCGGGCCGCCATGCCGTGGTCGTCGGACGCTCAAACATCGTCGGCAAGCCGGTCGCGCATCTGCTGATGCGCAAGGCCCCCGGCGGCAATGCGACGGTCACGGTCTGCCACACCGGCACGCGCGACCTCGCCTCCTTCACCCGCCAGGCCGACATCCTCGTGGTCGCCGCCGGCCGCGCCGGAACCGTCACCGGCAGCATGATCAAGCCGGGCGCGACGGTAATCGACGTGGGCGTCAACCGCATCCCCGATGCGACGGCCCGCAACGGCTTCCGGCTCGTCGGCGACGTGGATTTCGCCTCGGCGTGCGAGACCGCCGGGCGGATCACGCCCGTTCCCGGCGGCGTCGGCCCCATGACCATCACCATGCTGCTGCACAACACCCTGGAATCGGCCCGTCGGGCCGCCTCGCGGTAACACCATGTCCCCCAGATCGGCCCAACGCCTCGTGATCTTCGTCTGCACCGGCAATACCTGCCGCAGTCCGATGGCCGAGGCGTTGCTGAGGCATGCGCTGCCGGCGGACGCGGAATGGGAAATCGCGTCGGCGGGGCTATGCGCGATTCCCGGACTATCCGCCAGCGGCGGCGCCGTCGCCGCGCTGCGCGATTTCGGCATCGATCTCTCTGCCCACCGCAGCCGGATGCTGACCCCCGCGCTGGTGCGTCAGGCCTCTGTGATCGTCGCGCTCGCCAGCACCCATCGCGACCAGATCCTCCAGGACCACCCCGCCGCCGAGCAGCGCCTATTCCTGCTCCGGTCATTCGCAGCCGACGAATCGCCCCGCGACCACGACATCGATGATCCCGTCGGCGCCAGCACCGCCGCCTACCGACTCTGCCGCGAACGCATCACCGCTGCCATTCCCGGTCTCGTGGATTTTCTGACCACGTTGTCCTGAGATGCCGGAAGCGACGTCCGTTGGCCCCGCAGAGAGGCTAAGCAGGTTGAGACTCTTACCCCCCGGACGCTGCGCCTGACGGCTTGCGTCAGGAAGGGTAGACAAACGCCTCCGAATGTGCGACATTTCTCCTGTTCGTTTTGGGGACGGTATGGTGCCGCGCAGAAGACGATGGGGTGTCGGTTGAAGAGTCAGGCGAGTCTCAATGCACGAGTCCGATGGAGGATGATGCTCTATGAATGTTCATTCGATTGACAGGCATGAACTGAAACACGTTTTTTCTTACCGCAAGACTGGTCTCTGCCTCGCCCTCCTAGCCGGTATTATCGCCTTGGATCCCAGGCTAGCGGCGGGCGCCAGGGCACTCAACGAGCTCGAAGCGATTGTGAACGCTCCGAACGCTGAAGAACTGACGACTCATTTGAATGCCATGGTCCAGACGAGCGACCACAATGGAATCTGGACACTCAGCACCGGACAGACGATGGATCAGCTTCGCGATAACTACGGCGAGTGGATGGGCTTTGCGGATATTCCCGTTAAAATGCGGCCGACTGTCGCCTGTGCCGCCGGTCAGATGCGTTCCAAGAAGGCGGTCCCCGCCCTGCTTAGGTGGCTCGGCGACGAAAAGATGTCGAAAGACGCGTTCCTCCGCGAGTGCGTCCTTTACGCGCTTGGCCAGATCGGCGACCCACGCGCGACGGAGGCCGTAAAAACCTTTGAAAACAACGCCGACGAGTGGACGCGGTTTTTTGCCAAAGAGGCCAGCGCCCGCATCGCCGGCCAACCGGACAATCTCAAGTCGCGCTGGTCCAAGACGAGAATGAATCTGGCCTCGGTCAATCTGCCCAAATTGTTCGTGCCTATGGTGAAAGAGGCGTTTCAGGGCACCGTTCTGGGTATTGCAGGTAAAACACTGGGCCGCGATTTGATCAATGAGGGCTTGACCTTCGACGAAACGGGCGAGCCGCGTTTTGATATCGCCCTGCTGTTTCGCTTGTCGGGCAGTGATAGCTCCCCGTTCATGCTGTGGCGCCTCTACCACTACGCCCGACGCGGGGGACAGGTGATCATCGACGCGCAATTCCTGTATTGGATCGAGCAGATTTATGAGATGATCGGCAAAGGGGACGCGGCCATACGGGGCAAGCTGAAGGGCGAGTACCACTATCAACGAGGTCCATGGGATGAATTGTATCCCGAGAAACTCGAAAAAAACCCGGCCTTTCCGCCGATCGACGATCAACTGCCGGTGTTCAAGGCTTTCTACTGTGGCTATCGCCGAATCGGGCGAGGGGGATCTTTGTTGATGTCGGAAGTTGACCAGACACTCGATGCGGCCATCCTAACGCCTACCGTTCTCAATCCTGTGAAGTATTGGGATATTCAAAATCCGAGCCTATTCCATCGGAATCTCTTCACGTGGCTCAAGGACGGTCCCGACCACCGAACGGCGTCCGTCGGTTGGCGTAATGAACCGATCAAGCCTCAGCCTTTTTTCGCCGGCGCTACCAACAAGGTCGTCGTGTCTTTTGTCCGGCATCAGGAAACGGCAACGCCGATCGTGCCCGAGATGAAGTTGTTTGCGCCAGACGGCAAAGAAGTCGCCTGCGTCACGGGCAAGAGCCTGTCTAGCAAAATCGGCGAGTGGACGTTGCTGGATCTGGGGCTGGACCTGCCGATCCTGACGCTTCCGAGCCCCGACTACCGGTTGGAGATTTCCGCGCGTGACGCAGACGACAAGGTCTTGCACCGCATGGAGCGGCTGGTCGAGGTGCGCGGACGTTTCGAGATGGCCTTGGAGGGGTGGCCGGCCATAATCGACGGCGAGGTCCTCGTCCCGGTGAAGTTACAGGTCAAGGACTCTTCGACCGGCACCTATCCGCCCTTGCAGGCGCGTCTGCAGCTAATGAACGAAGACCTCGACCGGGTCTATCGGGTCTGGCAGGCGCCGTGGAATGGCAAGGATGCAATCGCCTTGGACATGCTGCTCCCGGGCACCTTGCCGCCGGCACAGTACAGCCTGCGCGTCGACTTGGTTGACGATGCAGAGAAGATTTACGGTCGTCTCGTCAAACCGCTGGCCCGCCAGGCGATTTACGAACAGCGCCGTATTTTCCAGTGGTCCGAATGGATACAGTCGGAAATAAAGCCGATCGCCGCGAACCTGCACATGGCCGGGATCAACACGCTGGCCGGCAACGGCTCGTTCCCTTCCTACCCCGGCTTTCCGTACGAGTGGAGTTTTGACACCACCGACATCTTCATCCAACCGACACGCGCGGGCGATCACTATCTCAACGCCGTAGCCAAGAGCAAGAAGCCGCAGAGCGATCCGTATCGCTTCAAGCAACCCGCCCTCCCGTATATTGAGCAGGCTCATGGCCGGACGGAGGGCTACATCAGCGAGGGCAAGAATGCGCGCCAGGTGTCGCGAGACATGATCGAAGAAAGCCAAATGCAGGACCTTTCCTGGGGCTACGACTACATGCTCCAGCTCGAGTATATGTTGCAGGGGTTCACGAAAACCGTCGAGAAGCTCAACCAGAACGAAGGCTCCGACATCCTGTCCTGGGAAGAACTCCCCTTTGCCAAGTTCAAGACCGGGTTCGGCTCTTCCCCAAGTGAAAAGGGATGGGTCTTCTACTGGCTGCGCAACTTGACCATCCATACCCGCAGCCTGGCTGTTCGCGAGCGCAATCCCTACATGCGTGTGGAAGCCGGCCAGAACAACAGAGAATGGTACTACGACGGCTTGCACATACGCTTCTACGACGGCAACCTGCTCCTTCCGGCCGTCGGGCTGATCAGCGATATTCCGAGCCATCCCCGTGCTGCCAAGACATGGCTGATGGACTTCAAGAACGACTACACTTTCTCCGGCCAGGCGCGCAAGATATGGGCCTCGATCGCCGGCAACGCCCGACATGTCACGCTCTTTCAGTCGGGCGGTCACTTTCCGTCAAACGGCTCCTGGTGGTGGGGCCTGACCACGCTCAGCAACGCCATCCACACGGTCCGACCCTACGAACCGATCCTCATCGACACGCGCGCGCGGATTTCCCCTGACATCGTCGTCTATGGTCCCGGCGTCAACAACGCCACGCCGGTGAACGAGATGCTGGTGGCCTTGGGCATCTTGCCCGACGCCGCCAAGAACGGATCCTATATGGCCCGGATCGAAGGCGACAAGGACGTCACGAAGTACCGGATCATCATTGACGGGAATAACAACGACATCAAACCGGAACAGATTGCCGCCATCCGCCGTGCCGTCGAGAACGGCGCCGTTCTCATCTCGACGCCCAATGGAAGTCCGACCATCGCCGCCGAATTTGGCGTACAGGTGTCGGCCGGGGAGAATAGCAACGGAGTCAAACGAGTTGACCTGAACCCGCTGGCCAAGCTTCTGCCGGGCGTCCGCGACGCCTGGCTCTACGGCAAGCTCGGTTCGGCCTCAGGTGTGACGGCCAAAAGTGGTTTGACCGACGCCGCCGGGCTGATTTTCGGCCAGGTCGGCAAGGGGCTCTTCATTTACGTCAATTTGGAAAGTGAAATCTGCGGATTGGGTGCCCGGTCGGGCGATGAGTCACCGTGGGATTACGAGGGGTGGACGCAGTTTTGGCTCGCGGTGCTCGAACGCCAGGGATTGACGCGAGACGTCTTTCGCGTCGTCGACAGTTCCGGACGCACTGACCGACGCATCGTCTGTCGGATTCTCGACACTGCCGACGGATCGCAGCGCTATCTCCTGATGCAGGCCAACAACGTCCTCGAGGGTTCGCTCTCGAACTGGGACATTGACGCCCGCGAGAAGCAGGCCGCAGCCCGATTTGCGCCGGACAAGCCGGTCAGGTTCAAGGCCGGCATGACGCCGGTCACCCTCAGATTCAAGAGTCAGGAGACGATGGAGGGTCAGGTTTGGATCCGTCGCAAGGTGAGCACAGCGCCGGCGAAGCCTGAATACACGCTCCGGTTCTCCATGAAGCGCGATGGCAAGGCCTATGACCCGCCGGGCATCTGGGGCAAGCCGGGGGGCGCCAGGTTGCGTGCCGAGGTTCCGACCGACGGTTTCGTCTGGGAGGCCGCCGGCCCCAGCTATGAATTGTTCAGCGGTAGCGACTACGAATTGACATTCGAGCCTGGCGAGCGTGAGGTCGAGGTCGACAGGATCGTCGTCCTGCCGTCAATCGTGACCGCGCGCATCCTCATCGCCGACCCGCGCATCGTCTCCCTCTACGACGTGCGCGACGACCGCAGTTACCCGGTTGTCGAAACCAAGGGTTTACGCCATGTTGACGTTTCCGCCCGAGCCGGCTCCGGCGCCATCCTAGGTCTGGTCGAGGCGCCTGCCGGAAAATTCGTCGCCCGCACCGTCAGCCCCGAGGTCGGCCGTGGCGGATCGCTTCGCGTCGATTGCGAAATCCAGGGGCCCGACGGAAAGCCACAGGCCCGGAGCACGACCCTGTGCGGCACCCTGCGGCGCGGGCCCAGGAACGAACCGGTTTCGAACTCGGTCCAGCACCGGCTGTTCGAAGGCGGCAAAGGGATCTTCGAGTATTGGATCATGGGCACCGAGTCCGAAGGCCCGGCCACGCTCGAGGTCCTGAATATGGCCACCGGTCAACGCGTTGAACTGCCCCTGACCATCCGTGACCTCGGCGGTAACCAGAATCCGCTCGGCACCGGCTGGACCGCGAAACTGGACGAACGCCCGAAACAACATAGGCTTCAGGTTGATCCTCTGCCGGATCTGCGTGTTCCCGATATCGGCATCTTCAATCTGACCGGCACGTTCTCCAATGGCGGCGACGAACCGCTGAAACTCGAGTTCGGATCGGCCCTGCCCACAAACTGCTTCCCCGGAGGCATTGCCTCGTGCCAGTTCACCGCCGCCCCGAAAACGACGACCCGTTTCTCAATACCGGTCGTCATCGCCCGCAAGACCGCGCGCCAGATCCAGCGCCGGGACCTGACCATTCCTGTCTGGGTTAAGACCTCCGACGGCACGGTCCTAGTTCGGCAGAACGTGCGATTGCTGACCAATCCCTGGGATGTCGCCCCGCCCGTCATCAATGGACTCATCGACGGTGCCGCCTCGGTGATCGTGACCAACGCCACCGCCACGACACAGACGATCACCATCGAACTACAGCCGGTCGAAGGGATCGTCATGCCGAAGCCGACGCAGCGCGTCGATGTCCCCGCCAAAAAAGGAATCAGCGTCACCATTCCCTGCCGGCCGCAGGACATCGCCGTATCCGACGGTCAGTACCCGATCACTTACCGCGCGACACTCGCACCCGCCTCTTCTCAGGAAGGCGAAACCATCGTCGAAGTGCGCACCCTCTCGCGCTGGTGGGTCAATAACGCCAGCACCATGCCGACGATCAAGGATAGTGACGGCGCTTATGCAAAGGATGGCGGCGATGCGGATATCTCTCAGATGATCGAGCGGTCTGCGGAGCTTGGAGATCTGCTCGATTCCGACGGACCCTGGTCCGGAAACACGAAGACCATTTTCGGGGCTTCGGATCCCCTGAAGGGATGGACGCGGGCGATGTTTGGAAACAGTATCTGGCTCGGTAATCTTAAACCCTTGCCGAAGGCGTTGGACGTCATTTGCGCGGCCACCCGCGTCTGGTCTCCCGACGACCGCGAAGTCACCGTCAAGGCCGGCCGCCGGACGGTCGCCTATACCTGTTTAGACGATCAGGTGGTCCATAGCGTAAACAAAGAAGACAAAAAATCAACGCCACCCATCAGCGATAGGCGCTTCGTCGGCCGCTTTCTGCTCAACGGCCAACTGATCTATGACTCGAGACCGAACGCGAAGATGCCCAAAGGACCCTTCAAGCTGCGTCAGGGCGAAAACACGCTCTTGGTGCAGATCTCAGCCTCTGTGGATAATCCGATTGGCATGGATTACAATACCGATCCCGGCAACATCTTCGTGCTCTTCTACGATGTTAAGACCGGTCAACGCTCCCGCAGCCTGCTCTTCGACATGGATAAACCCGTCACCAAGGCGGCCGACTAACCGAAAATCTAATGCGGGCTCCACCCGCAACCCTCACACATTCCCTCTCCCAGAGAGAAAGGGGGATAACAACTTTTTTTATTGGTGTTGCGGGCCTGTAAGGCGCTAATAGGCGCGTCCCGCCTCCTCGATCACCTCGACCAGTTCGCGATAGGCTGTTTCGAGATGATCGTTGACGATCTGGTGGCCAAATTCGTCGGCGCGCGCCATTTCGCCCGCGGCATTTTCCATCCGGATCTCCATCGCCTCTTCCGAATCCTCGCCCCGTCCATCGAGTCGGGCACGCAGCGCGGCCAGGCTAGGCGGACGCACGAAGATGTCGACAAACCCATCGCGCATCAGATGCCCTGCAGGCAGCGTTTCAACAAACGCCCGCACCTGGGCGGCTCCCTCGACGTCAATATCCATCAGCACGCTTTGCCCCTCGGCCAGCGCCTCCTCAACCGGTTCGCGCAGCGTACCGTAACGGTTGCCGTGAACGGTGGCGTGTTCCATAAACCGGCCGGCGGCAACCCGCTCCGCAAACGCGGCGGGGGTCAGAAAGAAATAGTCCACGCAATCCTCTTCCAACCCGCGTGGGGCGCGCGTCGTACAGGAAACCGAATAGGTGATTTCGGGATAGTCCTGCAGCAACCGGTCGCACAGCGTCGTCTTTCCCGCGCCGGACGGCGCGGACATCACAATCAGTAGCGGTCTCATCAGTCTCCTCTTCGGCCGCCAGTCCGCTGGCGGCCGCGTCCGTCTTCGTCCCATCTCACACACCCTCACACGTCGTCTCGCGACGTCTCACACCGTCATGAACCTTGGCCGCAACACTTCTTGTTCTTCTTGCCGCTGCCGCACGGGCAGGGATCGTTGCGGCCCACTCGCGGCTCGTCGCGGCGGACCGGCTGCGGCGTGGCGGCGGGCTTGCCCATGGCATCGAGCGCCGCATCAAAATTGGCCGCCGCCCCGGCCGGAACCGCCATTGACGACTGCGCGTTGTCGTCAAACGGGGTGATGTCCTCCGCGTTGGCAGCCCCCAGAAGCGAGACCGACTGGTGGATGGTCTGCTGCCGACGGACGCCGCCGCCATGCATCAGACGGTCGAAATTGTCAATCGACGCCGTGGCGCGGAAGACCGTATGCGCGACATCGGTTTTGATGTGCTCGACCAGCTCTTCAAACATCTTGAACGCCTCGCGCTTGTACTCCACCAGCGGATCGCGCTGGCCATAGGCGCGCAGGCTCACCCCGTGGCGCAGTTCGTCCATGGCCCGCAGATATTCCTGCCATTGCTGGTCAATGCAGCTCAGCACCACCTGACGTTCCAGAAACGCCAGCGATGCCGGCGGCTCCATCGCGCACTTCACCTCGTAAGCCTCGGCCACGCGCGAATATATTTGTTGGGCGGCATCCTCCGGCTTGCCCGCAAACGCCCCCAGCTCATCGGCGGTCACGGCGATCGGAAACGCCGTCATCAACGCCTCGGCCAGTTCAGCGGGTCGGCACTCACTGACCTTCCGCGATTCGAGGAAGCCTTCGCACTGGGAAAGGATCAAGTCGTTGAAGATGTCCAGAATCTTTTCGTGCGGCGAATCCGAGCAGAGCACCTCACCCCGCAGCTCGTAGATGACCGAACGCTGCTTGTTCATCACATCGTCGTATTCGAGCGTCCGTTTGCGGATGGAGAAGTTCTGCTGCTCCACGCGGCGTTGCGCTGTCTCGACCGAGCGGTTCAACCAGCGGTGTTCGAGTGCCTCGCCTTCCTGCATGCCGAGGCGGGTCATGATCCCCGAAATGCGGTCGGAGCCGAACAACCGCATGAGCTGGTCTTCGAGCGAAATATAAAACCGGGACGAGCCGGGGTCGCCCTGCCGGGCGCACCGGCCGCGGAGCTGACGGTCGATGCGGCGCGATTCATGGCGCTCGGAGCCGATCACGTGGAGTCCGCAGGGGCGCTCGTTGAGCAGATCCCGCAGCGTCCGAGCCTCGCCCGCCGGTTTCTCTTCGAGCGTGAGCTGCGACTTGACCACCGACTCGGGCGCCCACACCACGCCGGGGCCGAGCTTGATGTCGGTGCCGCGGCCGGCCATGTTCGTGGCGATGGTCACGGTTCCCGGCTGGCCCGCCAGCGCGACGATCTCGGCCTCGCGCGCATGGTTCTTCGCATTCAGCACATTGTGCGGGATGTGGGCCATGCGCAACATGCGGCTGATGACCTCCGACGTGTCGACCGTCACCGTGCCGAGCAGCACCGGCTGGCCGTTGCGATGGCGTTCGGACACCTCTTCAATGACCGCCTTAAACTTCTCGCGCTGGGTCTTGAAGATCAGATCGTTCTGGTCGACGCGGCGGATCGGACGGTTGGTGGGAATCACCGAGACGTCCAGCTTGTATATATCCGAGAACTCGCCCGCCTCCGTTTCGGCGGTGCCGGTCATACCCGCCAACTTCTTGTAGAGGCGGAAGTAGTTCTGAATCGTGATGGTCGCCAGGGTTTGCGTCTCGCGCTCGATCTGCACGCCCTCTTTCGCCTCCACCGCCTGGTGGAGGCCGTCGCTCCAGCGGCGGCCCGGCAGGATGCGGCCGGTGAACTCGTCCACGATCAGAACCCGGTTGTCCTGAACCACGTAGTCCACGTCGCGTTCGTAGATGCTGTAGGCGCGGAGAAGCTGGTCGACGTTGCGGACCCGTTCACTGCGCTCCATGAAATCGGACCGCGCCGTCTGCGTGCGCAGGGTCCGCTCGGCGGGGCTGATCGACGTGTCGCCCTCGATCGCCGACATCGTGGTGATCAGGTCGGGCATCAGGTACATCGACGGATCGTCCGGATTCATCGCCTCGCACCCCTTGTCGGTCAGCGAGACCTCGCGGGTCCGTTCGTCGATCGTGAAAAACATCTCCTCCCGAAGATCGCGGGCCTGCTCCTTGCGCATCTCCGTGAGCATCATGCTCTCCACCTGCTCGTGCAGCTTCCGCACGGCCGTCTCTTCCAGCAGGTGGAGAAACTGCTTGTGCTTGGGCGTGCCGTGGTAGACCTGGAAGAGCCGCCACATCGCCGTTTCCTGATCCTTGGCATCCAGCGCCTGCTTGGCCTCGCCGATCAGACGGTTGCACAGCTCCTGCTGCCGCTTGAAGAGTCGCTCAACCAGCGGCTTGAGTTCGGCATACTGGTGTGCGGCTGCCTGCTGGGCAACGCCGGAAATGATCAGCGGCGTCCGGGCTTCGTCAATCAGAATACTGTCCACCTCGTCGATGATGGCGAACGTATGGCCGTTCTGCACCACCTGCGACGGATCCATGGCCATGCCGTTGTCGCGCAAGTAGTCAAAGCCAAATTCGCTGTTGGTGCCGTAGGTCACATCGCAGGCGTACTGCTGCCGCCGCTGCGTCGGCGACATGTCATTCTGGATACATCCGACCGTCAGGCCGAGAAATTCCAGCACGGCCCCCATCCACTGCGAGTCGCGCAGGGCGAGGTAGTCGTTGACCGTCACCAGATGCACGTTCTTGCCGGAGAGGGCGTTGAGATAGAGCGGCAGGGTCGCCACCAGCGTCTTGCCTTCGCCGGTCTGCATTTCGGCAATCTTCCCCTCGTGCAGCACAATGCCGCCCATGAGCTGCACGTCGAACGGCACCATTTCCCACGGCAATTCGTGGCCACACACCATCCGACGCGAGCCGCACAACCGGCGACAGGCGTTTTTCACCACAGCAAAGGCCTCGAACAGGAGACTGTCGAGCGTCTCGCCTAGCCTCACCCGCTCCCGAAATTCCACCGTCTTGGCGCGCAGGTCGACATCCGAGAGCGCCTGATATTGCTGTTCCCACGCATTGATCCGAGCCACCATCGGACGCATCCGCTTCACGTCGCGCTGATTCTTGGTCCCAAAAATCGCTTTAAGTATCTGCATAGTCCTGTCCTCAATAGCCTGGCAGGTCTGGCGACCTGCTCATGAAAAAGAGAAAGATACCAAAAAAATCACACAACGCAAAGACAAGACGTGTAATGGGATACCCAAAACCAAAGGATTTGTGATAAAGTACCGCGGTCTGCTTGAAAAGGGACCTGTCCTTTATCGAATGTTTGAACCACGCGAAATTGAACTGGAGGTATTGACATGATCGCTGAGAAACCGTCGTATTCCGGCCGTTGCATGCTGTGCAAGGGAGTGTTTGACAACCTGACCGACCACTAACGGCTTACCCATGCCGATCAAGCTGAGCCAGAATCAAATTCTTAACTGGGGCGGCGGCGCTGTTTATCGCGAGGCGGAAGCGCTCGTCAAACGCGGCGGCGTCCTGCGCGCGGACGTAAACGGTCCGTGGCTGGAGGGGGTTGTCGCCCGCAGCAGCGGCGCCAATCTCGTCTCCAAACTTAAAATCAATGAAAACGGAACGGTCGAGAGCCACTGCCCCTGTTACATCAACCGGGAACAGAATCTGATCTGCTCGCATGTCGTGGCCATGGCGATTCTAGTGATGCAGCGGAGTACGGACCCGCTTCGCGAACAAAAATATCAGGAGGAACAGCGCCACGCCCGCGCCACGGCCGCCCGCGCTGCCGCCACGCCGATCCGCCGCAACCCCCGCGGCACCCCCGCGACGCTGTTGGTGTTTCTTCCCAAGGACTGGACCGACGCCGTAGCGCGCGATGCGGTCGAGCTCGGCTGCGTCTTTCAGATCGGCGCCCAACTCCTTCCCTCCGCCGCGCTCACCGACCCCGCCGGTTACGCCCTCTCACACGCCGATGACACCCTGCTTTCGGTGCTGGAGGATATCTGCGAAGGCACTCCGCCCGCCCGAGTCACGGTCAACACGTCTGATTTCTTCAACATCCTCGAACTCTCGCGCCGCCGCGCGCTGCCGGTCACCGACAACACCGATGTCAACGTCCGCGACACGCCGCTCGACTTCTCCCTGCGCGTCGACCTCGACCGCGAGACCGGCGAGCTGTTGATCTTTCCTGAAACGGCCATCCCAGGCGCCAACCCGACGACTTTTCCGACCTATCTGGCCTGCAACAAAAAAAGCTGGGCGCTGGTCAACGACGCCCTCTGGCCACTGAAAAAAACACTTCCCCTCCCCTACCACGCGCTCTATTGGAGCGCGGATCCGGTGGCCATTCCCCGTGCCGACGTTCTGCGTTTTATGCAGAACGAGCTACCCCGGTTGCAGCAGGACATCCCCGTGGTTTGCGAGATCGACTCCGATCTCTTCACCATCTCCTGTGCCCAACCGGTCTTTCACCTGGTGGTGCGGGGCAGCCCCGCCTCGATCGCGGTTGATCTGAGGGCCACCTATGGACAGACCTCGTTTGCCGTAGCCGGGCCCGACACGGCGGGGGCCTTCACCATTCCCGATCCCGATGACCTGCTCCAGTATTGGGGACGCAACCCGGAATTGGAACTGCGGGCGCTTCACCACCTCAACACCCTGGGTTTTTCGGGAGAGCAGGGCGACGGCTTTGAGCCGATCATCGGCACGCGTGCCGTGCTCAACTTTCTCGGCAGCGACCTCCCCGCACTGCGTCGGATGGGGTGGAAGGTCACGACCGAAGGCCGCGTGGCGGACTTTTATGAGGCGATGCCGGTGGTCACGCCGGTGGTCCGGGTCGGAACGTCTTCCGGAACGAACTGGTTTGAGGTGGGTCTGGATTTCGAATGCGCCGGAGGTCCGGCGCTGACGCCCGCCGACATCCAGCGCGCTCTGAACCGCCGGGAGTCGTTCATCGAGCGCGATGGCCAGGCTATCCTCATCGACCGTTCGGCCGTCGAGTCGATGCGCGATGTCTTCAGCGACTGCCGGGCGCGTGACGGCGGGCGCCCCGGAACTTTCCGCCTCCCCACGGTCTACGCGCCATTCGTCCAGTCCTCGCTGGCGGCTATCGACGGAATTGACGTCGAAGAGCCGCCCGATTGGCGCGCCTCTGCGCGGCAGCAAAACCGCGACCTGAAGCTCACGCCCGTCCCGCTGGGCGACGATAGGCTCGAACAAACCCTGCGCGATTACCAGAAGCAGGGCGTGTACTGGCTTCGTTTCCTCGAAGCGTCGGGGTTCAGTGGGCTGCTTGCCGATGAGATGGGCCTCGGCAAGACCCTTCAGACGCTGGTCTGGCTCAGTCTGGAACGCGTCTCGACCGATGTCCGAGGCAAGCCCGCCCTGATCGTCTGTCCGACGAGTCTGGTTGAGAACTGGAACCGCGAAGCCGAGCGCTTCGTCCCGAAGCTGCGGCGCCTCGTGCTCAATGGGTCCTCTCGCCACACGCTGTTTGAACAGATCCCCCAACACGACGTGGTGATCACCTCCTACGCGCTGCTGCGCCGCGATCTCGAAGCCTGCTACGCAAGCCACACCTTTTCGGTCGCCATTCTCGACGAGGCCCAGCACATCAAGAACCGCTCCACGCAGAACGCCGTCGCCGCCAAGCAGATCCGCGCGGCGTCCCGGCTGGTGCTCACCGGAACGCCCGTCGAAAACTCGGTCGCCGACCTGTGGTCGATCATGGACTTCTTGATGCCCGGCTATCTCGGCGAATACGACACGTTTCACGCGCATTACGAAGGGCCGATCGGCGTGGGCGGGGAATCGGGCGCGCAGGCGCAGCTCAAACTCCGCCGCAAGCTTCACCCCTTCCTGCTCAGACGCCTCAAGAAGGACGTCGCCAAGGACCTCCCCGCTAAAATCGAGAAGGTGTCGTACTGCATCCTGACTCCCGACCAACAGCAGGTCTACAACACGCTGCTGCAGGAATCACGGCGAAAGATTGGCGACCTGGTGCGCGAGAAGGGATTCGGTCGCTGCCGCATGGAAATTCTGGCGATGCTGCTGCGCCTTCGGCAGGTCTGCTGCCACCTGGGGCTGCTCAAGTCCGAGGAGTTGGTGAAGAAAGCCGTGGCGCCGTCGGCCAAGCTTGACCAGTTTTTTGAACTGCTGGATGAGGCGCTCGACGGCGGCCACCGCATACTCGTCTTCAGCCAGTTCGTCTCCATGCTCAAGATCATCCGCGAAGCGCTCGACACACGCGGGCTGGCCTACTGCTATCTCGACGGTCAGACGCACGACCGCATGGAACAGGTTCACCGCTTCAACCAGACCCCGGACATCCCGCTCTTTCTAATCAGCCTCAAGGCGGGTGGCACGGGACTGAACCTGACCGGTGCCGACATGGTCATTCACTTTGATCCCTGGTGGAACCCCGCCGTCGAGGATCAAGCCACGGATCGCGCCCATCGCATCGGACAGAAAAAGACGGTTTACAGCATCAAGCTCATCGCCGAACACACCGTCGAGGAAAAAGTTCTCGCCATGCAGAAAAAGAAACAGGCGGTCATCGACGCGACGATCGGAACAACGGACGACGCCTTTCTCAGCACCCTCTCGTGGGATGACGTACAAACCCTGCTGGAGACTTAACTCAACCATCTTAGGGAATCAACGATGAACGCACACCCTCCTGCCACACCGCAGCTCGCATCACACACATCCGTACCCGTCTCTCCCCTCGGCGAGAAACTGGAAGCCTTGATCAGCGGGCTGCCGCCTGACGGTGTGACGCTCGCCACGATTCTGGATCATGTGGGACAGGAGGGATTGCTCCTGCTCACCCTTTTTCTGACACTAATCTTTCTGGTTCCCATCTCCATCCCAGGCGTCAGCACGGTTTTCGGGTTTGCGATCCTGATGATCGGCTTGAGTCGGCTCTTCAACCGTCCTTTGTGGATTCCACGCCGTCTGGCACACCGCGTTCTGCCCACGGATAAACTGCGCGTGGCGTTCACTCAGAGCAGCCAATGGGTTCGTCGCCTCGAACGCATCAGCCGCCCGCATCGCCTCAACGGACTGGTCGCTTCTCCCTCGGCGCGTTTTCTGAACAACTGCGCGCTGATTCTGGGAGCCGCGCTACTCATGGCACCCTTCGGGCTGGTCCCCTTCAGCAACACTTTCCCGGCCCTAGCCATTCTGTTCCTCGCCGTCGGTCTCATGCAAAACGACGGACTTTGCATTCTGCTGGGCCATTGCGCTAACCTACTCACCATCCTCTATTTCACTCTGCTGATGGTCGGCGGAGTGGCGGCCATTCTGGAGGCCGTGCGACGTCTCCTCGCCCTGGCCTAATCGACCCCTAATCGCCGAAGGTCTGCGGGCGCACAATTTCGATTGATGATGTCGTGTCAATGGTGATATTATCAGCGCGCATCAATCCGATGAACACTACTCGAATCCGCGTCCTCAGCATACTCACACAATTCTAACGCACACCGCATTTGATCTTAACACGCGGATGTTCTAATCACGACCAACCGGAGGTAGATTGCCTTCGGAAACAAACAGGAGGCTTGCTTCATGAGAAAAGGGTTACTGGCATCGACGTTAGCTGCAGGGTTTGTGGCGGTCACGGCCGTCTCACAGTCCGTTCCCGAGAAGGCTGTGGGAATCAAGGAACCGGCATGGGCGATTACTTATGGGGCTGACGTGCGGTTCCGATTCGACGATTTTGTGCAAGTGCCCGGAAAATGGGATAAAGTGTCGGTCAAGGACATGGCGTCCACGCGCACGCGGACACGGGGATGGATGGAAGCGGCCTACGGCGATTGCTCCCTGTACTTCCGCGCGGCAAACGAGTGGCGTCATTATTTTGTCAGCGACAGCACGAAGGATCCCAACGCCTATCACTGGGCCGATGAAGTGTATGTGGATAATCTGTATCTGAACCTTAAAGGTCTGAATCTGATGGGCCATGATACCCAGCTTCGCCTAGGACGGCAGGATCTGAAGTTCGGTTCTGGACGCGTGTTTGCGGATGCCACACCGGGTGACGGATCACGTTCGATTTTTGCGGACGCCATCCGTGCAACGGTCAAGACCTCCGAGAAATCAACGCTCGATCTGTTCTATGCCTATATGCACACGGAGAGCGAACTCACCCTCGGCGATCAGGACAAGATCTTGACGCAATGGGGCGTTGAACAGGCCGTGGGCGCCTATTATGTCAACGGGGAAAACAAGCAATTACCGTTTGAGGCGTATTATGTTGGCGTGTTTGGCGAGACGAAGATGGAATCGTTGAACACCTTTGGCGTGCGTTTGCTGCCGCCCATCACCGATCATGTGAAAGGCGAACTGGAAGCCGCCTATCAGTTGGGTGAGTGGCAAACGGGACAGGATGTCTCGGCCTACATGGTCTATGGCGGAGTCAAGGGTGATCTGGCCTCGAAGCACCCCTGCAAACCCTATGCTGGCGCCGCCGTCTATCTGCTGTCGGGCGATGATGGGAAGGGCGACGACTCAGCGTGGAAGCCGGCGCTGGCTCGCGGCGACACGCAGATGAGCGAGCTGATTTACAAGAGTCGCACCGAGCAGTGGTCCAACATGATCTTCCCTCATGTCGAGTTGGGCATCGCGATGTCCAAGGATCACAAGGCGCGCCTGCTTTCAGGCCTCCTATACTACGCAGAGAAGCCCGTGGGCGCGGCATCTCGCGAGCAGGGGTTTTTCACTTCGTTGCGCTACGATTTCCCGCTGGTCAAGAATTTGTTTGGCAAGCGCGGCGATCTTAAGGGATCCGTGCTGGGCGAGGCGCTCATTCCGGGTGATCTTTACACCAAGAACGATAAGACCGCCTATTGTTTCCGCTTTGAATTGAATGCCGCATACTAACTGCCGGGGCGCTTGCACAAACCCAGGTTTTTGCAAGCGCCTCTCCCGTTAACGGCGGCCAGCACACGTCTGCATGTGCAGGCGGAAAGGAGAAGGTAGCCATGAGACCAGGAATATGGGAAGTGGTGATCATAGTGCTTGCCGTGGTCGTCTTGTTCGGCGCCAGACGATTGCCTGAGTTGGCCCGGGCACTGGGATCCAGCATCGCCGAGTTCAAGAAGGCCAGGAAGGAAGCCCAAGCCGAGAAGCCTAACGACAAGTCCGGCCCGGCATCCTGAAGGCGTCCGGGAATCGATCCTAAGCTGTTATGCCTGCACGCATTCGGGTTGAGTGCCATGATTGACACGCTGCCGTTGTCGTTTTTACCCGCTTCGGTGGGCCCTCTGGAACTGTTACTGGTTCTCACTGTGGCGCTGGTGGTATTCGGCCCCAAAAAGCTACCGGAGGCCGCCCGGACGCTCGGACGTGTTCTGAATAGACTGCGGCAGGCGATGGATGAGTTCAAGTCGCAGGTGAGGGTGCTGGAGAAGGAAGCCCTCCATGCAAAAGAGTCAGAAGTCCGACGATCCGAAATTCCGGAGAAAGCGTCTGATGAAAGATCTGCGGACTCTCAATCCCATGATTAAGCCGTTTTTGGCGCACCTGCAGGATCTGCGACTGGTGTTGATCCAGTCGGCGACATTATTTTTGATCGGGTTGGTGGCGGCGATTCCGCTGGCGCCCCGGATTCTGGCCTGGCTGCGTGATCCGTATGTTCGGGCAGGTTTGGAGAACGTGGTGGCCTTGCGCGTCGCCCAGGTGGGCGGCGGCTTCGCCATCATGACGCGGGTGGTCTGCTGGTCAGGTCTGCTTTTCAGTCTGCCGTTTATCCTGGTGGTGGCCGGGCGTTTCGTTTTTCCGGGACTCTCGGCGCGGGAGCGCCGGATGGTGTGTCTAGGCGGGGGCGCTTCCATCGGGTTATTCATCATCGGGGTCTGGATGGCGCACCGTTGGACCTTGCCGGTGGCCTTTCAGATCATGCGGCACATCGAGGTCTGGATGGGAACCCCTGCGGAATTCTGGGAAACGGGCAACTACGTCTCGTTTGTGCTCACGCTGCTGCTGGCGTTTGGCGTCGCCTTTCAATTTCCGATGCTGGTGTTCATTCTGGGCGCCGTGGGGATCGTTAACTCGAAGCAGCTTCGCGACAAGCGTCGGCATGTGATTGTGGGACTCTTGATCGTGGCGATGCTGATGACGCCGGGACCCGATCCGTTTTCCCAGGTGCTGATGGCCGCCCCGTTGATCGTGTTTTATGAGGTTGCCATCGGACTGGTCTGGTTGCGCGAGCGCCAACGCCGGGCTGAGCAGGGGGTTATCGTGTCCATCGTTGATGATGCACAAGACAGGAGCGGCTGAAAACGCACATGATCACGCACGGTAGAAAGGCTCGAAAAACCATGCCGGTCGCCTTGCTGGTCGAGGGGCGCCGTTGTCTGGTCGTCGGCGGGGGGACGGTGGCCGGACGCAAGGCCGGGGCACTCCTTGAGGCAGGCGCCGAGGTGGTGCTGGTTGCACCCGAAATCGGGGACTATACCGAAGGGTTGCGGGGGTGCCGCGGAATGCAGATCATGCGGCGGCATTATGCCCCGGGTGATTTGGATGGCAAGCCCTTTGTGGTGATTGCCGCGACGGACGATCCGTCACTGAACCGGAGCATTCTGGAGGATTGCCACGCACGCGGCGTGCTGTGCGCGTGTCCGGACCGCGGCTGGGAGGATGGCGATTTCATCTCGCCGGCCAGTTTCAAACACGGGGATTTGACCGTCAGTGTCTCCACAGGCGGAGCCTCTTGCCGGCGTGCCCGGTTAATCAAGGAGAGCCTCTCCCGGCACGCGGAGGCTCTGGGACAGTCCGATCTGCTGGTGGTGGGCACCGATCACCGCCTCGTGAATCTCGCTGGAAGGGAGTCTCTCCACCTTTCCGGCGCGCATCTGGATGAGACCACGGCAGGGCTGCGGCAGATTCTGGGACTGCACGAATTCATGATTGTCAACACCTGCAACCGAATGGAGGTTGTGGGGCTGGGAGCCATCACGCCAGCCCTGATCGCACTCGTCTCGCGCGTGCTCGGCCTTGCCAGCCTCGAGGCCCGGTGTTCGTACGCACATTGCGGCAAGGATGCTTTTCGGCATGTGGCTTTGGTTGCAGCAGGCCTGCTGTCACAAACGCCCCGCGAAACCCATATTCGCGCGCAGATTAAGGATGCGCTGGCGCTGAGCCACCACAACGGCTGGTCGGCGGGCATTCTTCACGATTGGGTGGGGCGCGCCCTGCGCATCGGAAACGCCATCCATCGCGCGACCGGCGACATTCTGGCGGCAACCGAAATTGAGGATCGCTGCCTGACTTACCTGACCGACATTCTGGGCGATTTGCGCACGCGGCGCGTGCTCGTGATCGGCGCCGGCGTGGTCGGCCGGTCTCTGGTGCAAAAACTGCTCGATCTCGGCGCGGCGGTGTCCTGCTGCACCCGCGCCCAGCCTCCGGCGTTCATGCGTGCTGGATTGGACACCGTCACCTGGTATCCCCAGACACAGATGCGCGAAGCCCTCGGTGAACAGGATGCCGTGATTTGCGCCACGGCTGGAAAAGATCCGATTCTGACGGCGGCGCATGCGTCGTGGATCGATCCTAATCATCCCTTGGTGATCGTTGATCTCGGCGTGCCGCGCAATGTCGCGTCGGACTTCGCCGCCGGGAGAGCTTCGCTTCGCGTGGCGAATTTGGACGATCTCAATCACGAGTTACGCAGTGATACCGGGGCGCTGCAGCAGGCCTTGGTCGTTGGCGACCGCATCATCTGCGAGCATATCGGGGAGTATGACCGTGTCTGTGATGGCATTCACACTGGCGACTAGAAGCAGTCGGCTGGCCTTGATCCAGGCTGAGGAAGCGGCGCGGGCCATCAGTGGCCTGCTGCCGGACGTGCAATTGGTCACACACCCGTGTTCGAGTCCGGGAGATCGCGACAAGGCCGTTGACTTGCGTCTGAGCGCCCCCGACTTCTTCACCCGCGATCTGCACCTGGCGGTGCTAAACGGCAGGGCCGACTGCGCGGTGCATAGCGCCAAGGATCTGGAGGACTCGCCGCCTGCGGGGATCGATTGGTTCTGGCTCCCCGATCCCGCCGATCCGCGCGATGTATGGGTGCTGAGGCCGGGCGAGACACGCGAGGGTCTGCGCGCCGACGGCATCGCGGGCGTCAGCAGCTACCGCCGCGAAAGGTATTGCCGACAGACCTGGCCACGCATGCGTATTGAAAGCATCCGTGGAACCATCGAGGAGCGGCTCGCCCGGTTGGACCGAGGGGATTACGATCTTTTGATCATGGCCGGCGCGGCGCTTCAGCGCCTAGGACTGGACGACCGCATTTCCGGCTGGATTTCCACCGACGATCTGTCGCCTCCAGAAGGTCAGGGTCATCTAGCGATCACCTTTCGCGCCGGGGATGAACGATGGCTGCGCATCCGAAGCCTCTTCGTCACATCGGTGGTCTTCGCCGGCGCTGGATGCGGTTCGGCCGAGAGCTGCACCCTGGCCTCCTGGAACGCGCTGGCGCACTCGGACGTGTGCTTCCATGACAGCCTGCTGGATGCGGACTTGTTGAAACAGTTGCCACGGCACGCGCAGCGCGTGGACGTCGGCAAACGGTGCGGGGCGCACACCGTTCCGCAGTCGGAAATCAACGCGCGACTCGCGGCCGCCGCCCGCCGCGGCAGACGCGTCATTCGCCTGAAAGGCGGCGACCCCGGCATTTTTGGCCGTCTCGCCGAGGAGCTCTCAACGCTCGATGCGCTACACCTCCCCTACCGCGTCCTGCCGGGGGTTAGCAGCCTCACCACCGCAACCACGGGAACCGGCATGCTGTTGACGCAGCGCGGCGTCGCTCCAGGTTTCACCGTGATGACCTCGCGCCGCCAGGATGGCACGGTCGGTTCCGTGCAATCCAGCGTCCGCAACGAACTGCCGCTCGTCATCTTCATGGGCGTCGGTGTGCTTCCTGAACTGGTTGAACAACTCAGGTCCGACGGATTGAATCCCGCGACACCCATCGCTCTCGTCTTCGACGCCGGATCGCCGGACGAAACCGTCATCCGAGCTACGCTCGCCGATATCGTTGACACATCCGCCGGGCCGCTCACCGATCGCCGGCTATCACATTCTCCTGGCCTCATCATCGTGGGCACTCCCGCCGCACACGGCTTTCATCGGGAATGGGGCGCGCTCGGTGGCGTCCGAGTGCTGCTGCCAGGCAGCGACGCGCTGCAGCAAAAAACGATCAACGCGGTGAAAGACCTCGGTGGTATTCCTGTGCCCCTGCCGCTGATTCGGATGACGCCGGAACCGGAATGCGTGCCCGTACTCGCGACGCTCGACCGATTCGAGTGGCTAGCGGTGACATCGCCGTCGGCCGTACACCTGCTGATGCGCATTCTGGCCGATCAGGCGATTGACGTGCGCCGATTGCCGCGGATCCTCGTGGCGGGACCCGGGACGGCCGATGCGTTCAGAGGCTACGGGATCGTGCCGGAGATCGTGCCCGTGGCACGATTCGGCGCGGCAGGCGTGATTGAAGCGGCCGCCCGGACGATTCCTGCGGGTACGACGGTGTTGCGGGTCCGTTCGCGGGCGGCCGGCATGGAACTGACCGAGGCCCTGATCCGCACAGGTTTTGACGTAACCGACTGCGTGCTGTACAACGCGACCCCGGTGCGACCGGAGCGGATTCCCGATTTTGATGCGGTTGTATTTGCCAGCGCGTCGGCCGTTGAGGCCTATGCCGAGCTGCGTCCGCCGCAATCGCTCGACGGAAAGACGGTCGTGGCGATCGGCCAGCCCACGCAAGCGGCGCTCGCACGCCAGGGGGTGCTGAGCAGCCACACCGCCGTCGAGGCGACCGTGGAATCGGCCGTGATGAAACTGGCGACGGTGCGATGCACCGAGAATCTGGCGTGTGTTTCCAAGGAGGTTGGACATGAGCGGTTATCCTGAAATTCGGTTGCGGCGTTTGCGGCTGACGGCTCCGCGCCGCCGGCTTTTTGACGAGCCCCTGCCGGGGCCTGAGAAATTCATCTGGCCGGTATTTGTGGGCGCGGGGCGAAATCTCAAGGAGCCGATCCACGCCATGCCCGGCCAGTATCGCTACAGTGTGGATACGCTGCTGAGCGCGCTGGAGCAGCCGGTGCGCGAGGGAATCGGCGGGATTTTGCTGTTCGGCCTGTCTGGAGCGAACCGCAAGGATGGCAAGGGATCCGAGGCCTGGCGAGACGACGCGCCGGTGCAACGAGCGGTGAGGGCCGTCAAAAAAAACTTCCCCCATCTCGTGGTCTTCACCGACGTCTGCCTCTGTGCCTATACGCACCACGGCCACTGCGGTCCGCTGCGCCGTGACGGCCAGGTTGATAATGATGCCGCGTGCGCGTGTCTGGCCCGCGTGGCTGTCTCCCACGCCGGTGCGGGCGCGGACGGCGTGGCGCCGAGCGCCATGATGGATGGGCAGGTCATCACCATTCACCGCGCCCTCGTCGAGGCTCGATTCCTGGACACCTTGCTGATGAGTTACTCGACCAAGTTTGCATCCTCGCTGTACGGCCCCTTCCGAGAGGCCGAACAGTCGGCGCCACAATCGGGTGACCGGCAGGGGTATCAGACGTCCTATCGCGCCCCGGCCCTCGCGCTGCGTGAATCGGAAATGGACGAGGCCGAGGGGGCGGACATCCTGATGGTCAAACCGGCGCTCTTTTATCTTGATGTGATCGCCCGGTTGCGCCAGAACACGCAATTGCCCCTCGCCGCCTATAACGTGAGCGGCGAATACGCCATGCTGATTGCTGCGGCAGATCGCAATATGGGCGACTTGAAGGCCCTGGTTCGCGAATCCCTGTTTGCCATCCACCGTGCCGGCGCCGATCTCATCATTTCGTATTGGGCGGGACGCTATGGCGAGGTGGTCCTGTGAGCGATCCCGCCTCTTCAGAGGCTCTCTTCGCCCGTGCCCGCCGCGTGATACCGGGCGGGGTCAACAGCCCGGTGCGGGCCTTTAATGCGGTTGGCGGCACACCCGTATTCATTACACGCGGCACAGGGGCTCGCTTCACATCGGCGGACGGAAAGGTGTTCATTGACTATTGCGGCTCATGGGGTCCGCTGATTCTGGGCCATGCCCACCCGGCGGTTGTGGAAGCGGTCTGCCGCGCGGCAGCGGACGGCCTATCCTTTGGCGCCTGCACCGAGCGGGAAGTCGAGCTCGCCGAGCTGCTCTGCGCCCGGAGTCCCGGAATGGAACGGGTGCGGCTGGTCAGTTCCGGAACCGAAGCCTGCATGACCGCCATCCGGCTCGCGCGGGGCTTTACCGGTCGCAGAAAAATCCTGAAGTTCGACGGCTGCTATCACGGCCACGCGGATGCCCTGCTGGTTTCGGCGGGAAGCGGACTGCTGACAGCCGGACTCGCCTCCTCCTCGGCAGGCGTTCCGGCCGGTGTGGTGGCCGACACGTGGATTGCTCCCTACAACGACACGGCGGCGGTGGAGGCGTTGATGCAGAGGCACGGAGACGATGTGGCGGCGATCATCGTGGAGCCGATTGCCGGAAACATGGGGCTGGTGACTCCCACGCCCGGTTTCCTGGAGGCGCTGAGGCGCCTCACGCGGGACACGGGGGCGTTGCTCATTTTTGACGAGGTGATCACCGGCTTCCGGCTGGGGCCCACGACCTACGGATCACTGTGCGGAATCACCCCTGATCTGACGTGCCTGGGCAAGATCATCGGCGGCGGCATGCCCGTCGGCGCCTGCGGCGGTCGGACCGACATTCTGGAACGTCTCTCCCCCTCCGGCCCTGTTTATCAGGCCGGCACATTGAGCGGCAACCCCGTGGCGGTGGCCGCCGGGCTGAGCACGCTCAAGATATTGATCGATGAGAATCCCTATCCGTCGATCGAGCGTCAGGGAAGACGGGTGGCGGAAGCGATCGAACGACAGGCGCGGATGCACGGCATAAATGCGCATTGCGCGCAGCGGGGCGGCCTGTTCACGATATTCTTCGGCGAAGGGCCGATTCGCAACCTGCATGACGCCAAACGCTGCGACGCCGCGCGGTACGCCCGTTTTTTCCATCACCTGCTGGGCAGGGGGATCTACCTCCCGCCGTCGCAGTTCGAGGTTAGTTTCATATCCGCCGCTCATACCGACGATGATGTGACGCGCTTGATCGAGGCCGCAAACTGGAGCGCGGGCATCCCGCTGACTAATGAATGATCGCTGTGGCACCCGCTAACGAGGAGGGGTGCAGACGCAACCCGGAATGCAGCAGGAGCCGGACTCATCGGTGGACGCATCGGCTGTTGCCGTCTGCGTTCTGGACGGCGGGGGCTGATGGTTTTCCAGAGCGCCAGCCCCGCATTCCCCGGATCCACAACCGTCGAGAGAAAAGCACTCCGTTACCCCCACATCGCGATAGAAATCGGGTCGCTCGGAAAAGTCAGGGATGACTGCATTGCGACGGAGAACCGTCTTGAACAATTCAATACCCATCCGGTCCGCGTAGGCCAGAAACGACTCGCCCGGCGCGCGTTGGGATGCGAACGCGACGGCCAGATCCCCCATCGCCGCCGGCAATGCAGCCGCCGGCACCTTGCCCACAGCCGTGCCGAACTGCACACCATCGACGCCGCACCGTCCGCCGATCGTCACGACGTAGGACGGCACGAGACGGCCGGCCACCCGCTGGGAGGCGCCGTAGCATCCGATCGCGCCCACGGGTTGCTGGCCGCAGGCGTTGGGGCAACCGTTGATATGAAACTGCATCGCATCGAGCGTGTCGCGCGCCACGCCGCGCGCCTCCAGCGCAACGGCGCAGGCGCGCGCCGCATTACGCGCCAGGCACAAGCCCAGCCGGCAGGTTGAGGCTCCGGCGCAGGCCACGAACCGGTCCAGCGGCGTGGGTGTCAGGACATCGGTTTCCAGAGCACGCAAGTCGGCGGCCACGTGCGGCACATCCGCGTCTTTCACGCCTCGCAGCAGCAGGTGCTGCGTTCGCGTCGTGCGTAATCCCGATTCCGAGCTGTATCGCGCTGCCA
The DNA here is from genome assembly GCA_945870025.1 of Akkermansia muciniphila. Taxonomy (GTDB): domain Bacteria; phylum Verrucomicrobiota; class Kiritimatiellia; order RFP12; family JAAYNR01; genus VGWG01. Next base: position 54,163 of record CAMBQN010000004.1, on the reverse strand, counting down.
GCTCGCCAACGCGCGCAAAATCGTTTGCGGGCAGAAAACCAAGGGGCAGATGCAACGGTAGGGCCACCACGCCCGCCTGACGTTGAGGAATGACGCGGATGCCGTGGCGGATCTCCGCAGGCGGAACTCCGATGATGTTCTGCTGCGTGCCGTCGGCCGGGACGAGGCGCCCGCGCCATTCGGGAACACCCTCGCGGATAACAACAGCCATCTCCTCGTCGTACTGTTGGCGGAACGCCGCGACGCCGATGCGGTCAAAGACATAGCGCAACCGGGCGCGATTCCGGTTCGTTCGATCGCCCAGACGGTCGAACAGCCGGCGCACCGTCTCGGCCACGCGGATGATTTCGGTGGCGGGAACCCAATCACAGAGCACGTCCGCAACCCGGGATCGAGCGCCCATACCGCCACCAGCCAGCACCCGGAAGCCGGGGGTGCCGTCGCGTACCTGTGCGATGAAGCCGAGGTCCGAAACCTGGGCTAGGGCGCAATCGGCACCGCAGCCGCTGAATGCGATCTTGTACTTGCGCGGCAGATTATAACTGCCCGGGACGGTGATCAGGTATTCGGTCACCGCATAGGCGCACGGGGTGACATCCCAGGCTTCGGCGCGACAGACACCCGCGTACGGGCACGCCGTCACGTTGCGAACGGTATTACCGCCGCCGCCCTTGACGGGCAATCCGACGGACAGCAAGCGCCGCATGATCCCCGGCGTGTTGCCGAGGGCGACATCGTGAAACTGTATATCCTGCCGGGTCGTGACGTGCAGGAGTCCGTTGCCGAACTCGCGGCTCAGCGCCGCCAGTTCCCGCGCCTGCTCGGCATTCAACGTTCCGCCAGCCACCCGGACGCGGCTCATGAATGTGCCGTCCTGTCGTTGCTCGTACACGCCACGAGCGACCCGCTTGGCCTTGAGAACATCCGCCGAAAGGTCTCCGGCCAGAAACTGCGCCACATCGTGCTCGTAGACGTCGCAATCCGCCGCCGTATCGGCAGGCAGCTCATAAAAATTTGAATTCATCCGATTGTCTCCTTCCGTTCAGTAATCGTCAATGACCGGACAGCACCTCCTGTCCTTCCCGCTTTAGATTTCATACTCCGTGCCGGACAGGCATTGCCGCTCTTCCAGCAACTTCCGGATCGCCTGGTGATCGTCTGACGTCAGGTCCTCCCGGACCGGCAAGTGCGACAACGGGTGCAGCTTCGTGCCCCACCTGATGCGCGTCCAGATGCGTTCATGAAAGTAGTACAGGACAAAGCGCAGCGTATGAAACACGGTCGTGATGATCGTGGTTTGTTTCCAGTCACGCGTCATAGCATACGAAAGGCCTCCCAGCATTACGATACCAATCAGCCGCCACGTGACGGACTTCGTCCAACTTCGCAAATGTGTTTCCATGGTGTTCCTTAGATCTGATATTCCAGAATCACGTGCTTCTGCCGGAGCAGCTCGCAGACGCGCCCGACCCCCTGTGCAATATCCGCCGTCGCGTCGAGGTTCAGACTCGGACCGAATTCGGAGAACCGATTCTCGCCGATGTTGATCGTCAGGATCTCGTGGGGGCTGTTGAGGAGTTCCAGCGTCTTCAGGTCGTAGTCATCAACGTCCGACACCGAGGTGATGAAGATCTGCCCTGAATCGGTGAGAATCCGTGCCAGTTCGCCCAACCGCCGAATGGGCGTGTCGCGGAGGTCGCCATCCGGCCGCAGGTCCGCGTCAAGTCCGCGGGTGACGTTCTCCATGCCGAGGTAATACGCCTTGAACTTCAACGCAAACAGGTTGCGTTCCAAGGCGCGCGCGAAGGCCTCGCCGACGGCTGCATCGGCACTCGTGAAGACGACGAACTTCGCGCCGTGGCCATAGGCCGCCGATCGCTCGACCGTGGAAATGGCGCTGCTCTTCCACGCAATTTCCCGTGCGCGGATGTGTTCCTGCAGCGTGGACTCTCGAGCGGCCACACCGGCGAGGATGATGCCCGCTCCGGCGATCTCGTTGTTGTCCACGATCACCAGGCGGCCGGTCTGCTCGATAGCGCTGACCTCATCGAACGCCACGGGCTTGGGCGTCTCCAGAATGACCTCCGCCACGTCGTGCCGGTCGACCTGTTGCTTGTCGACCACCGTCCCCAACTCGGTAGCGTCGAGCACGGCCAGCACCTGGACCAGCTTCACGGGGGAGCGCAGCGCGCCCAATTTCAGTTTGTACACCTGATCCCGGATCATGGGCGCGCGCCCCATCCAGAACAAGTTCACGCGGAACCGTGTGCCAACCTGCAACGGCGGCTCACCCTGCCTGACCATCCACTCGCCGGGTTTGATGTAGATCTGGGTGTCGAGCGTGAACCCCGGGGCTTCTCCAGCCGCGGCCGTCTGCTTGACGGGGCCGTTGAAATACTCAATGGAGGCGACCCGCGAGGTTTTGCCGGAGGGTTGGAATACCACGGCGTCGCCCACCGCGATCGTCCCCGTCTCGATGGTGCCGGTTACGATCCGGCGTTCGTCGCCCTGTTCGGTAAACTTGTAGATGTCCTGCACGGGCAGACGGAACGGCAGGGCGTGCGGGAACTCTCTGCGCTGGAAGCCGTCAATCTGCTCCAGCAGCGTCGGCCCGGTGTACCACGGCGTCGCCGATGAGCGTGCGGCAATGTTCACGCCCTGCATACCGCTCACCGGTATAAAGCTCACCGAAACGATCCCTAGGCGCCCTAGGAACGCGGTGTACTCCGCGCGAATGCGGTCAAACACCTCCTGGCTGTAATCCACGAGATCCATCTTGTTGACGAGCACGGCGAGCTGGCGCAGTCCCAGCATGGAAAGCATGTATCCATGCCGCTTGCTGTTTTCGCGAACGCCCTCCTTGGCGTCGATGGTCAGAAGCGCCGCTTCCGCGCGCGACGCGCCGGTGATCATGTTTTTCAAAAACTCGATATGGCCGGGCGCGTCAATCAGGGTGTAATGCCTTTTCTCGGTGCGAAAAAAACACCGCGCCGCGTCAATGGTAATGCCCTGCGCCTGCTCGTCCTTGAGGGCGTCCAGTAGGAAGGCATATTCAAACGGCCTGGCGTTTCGACGGCACATGGCCTGCACCTGTTCCAGCTTGCCTTTCGGCAGCGCGCCGATGTCCGCCAATAGTCGGCCGATGACTGTACTCTTGCCATGGTCCACATGGCCCGCCATCACGATGCTGATCTGCTCATTCGGTTCATTCATGGTCATGCTCCATTTCCCAACGGCTTTGCAATTCCCGATTTCCGGACGCTCCTACATGTACCCGCCCCTCCTCAGGGTTTCCAGCCCACCGCCATCTTCCTTGTCCTGCTCGCGGCCGGAGCGCTCGGCGATGTCGGCAAACTTTCCGCTGCGCAATTCTCCGATGATCTCCGACACATTCCGGGCGGTGGACTCCACGGGACTGGTGCAGGGGAAGCAGCCCAGCGACCGGTAGCGTCTCCCCTCGCCTCGATCAAAGTAGAGCGAGATGATGGGGATGTTTTCGCGTTCGATGTATTCCCAGATATTCAGCTCCGTCCAATCGAGCAGCGGGTGAATCCGTACGTGCGTGCCGGGCGCAAAGTCCGTCTTGTACTGTTTCCACAGCTCCGGCGGCTGATCGCCCACATCCCATTCGTGCTGCTGATCGCGCGCCGAGAAGTAGCGCTCCTTGGAACGGCTCCCCTCCTCGTCCGCCCGCGCGCCCACGATCACGCCCGTGAAGGGTTCCGGATGTTTCTCCTCCACCAGGCGGCCCGCGTCGTGATCCATACGCAACCGGGGCCATTCCCCGGACAGGGTGTGTTTCAGCGCCTCGCTCTTGAGCGAGCGGCAGCACGCCATACGCGACAGCTTGCCATCGGGGAACGTCTGCTTCGCGTCGAGCGCGGGCTTGTTTTGCCCCACGATTAGATCGAGATGCAGTTCCAGCGCCAGCCGATCACGGTAGGCGATCATCTCAGGGATCTTGAAATGGGTGTCGACGTGCATCAGCGGAAAAGGCACATGGCCGAAGAAAGCCTTGCGCGCCAGCCACAGCAGCACGGTGCTGTCCTTGCCGATTGACCAGAGCATCACCAGGCTTTTGAATTCCCGATACGATTCCCGGAGGATGTGTACACTGGTTGCCTCAAGTTTGTCCAAAGGATTCATGATTGCGCTCCCTTCTGATGTAATCCGCACTCTTTATGTTCGGCACTCTCCCACCACCAGCGTCCGGCTCGTGGATCTTCTCCCGGCTCCACCGCCCGCGTACAGCAGGCACAGCCGATGGATGGATAACCCCGGTCCAGCAGCCGATTGTAAGGCAAATCATGCTTGCGCAAGTAGGCGCGAATGTCGTTGGCGGTCCAATCTGCGAGCGGATTGATCTTGACGATGCCGCCATGCGCCTCGTCCCGCTCGATCGTGGCCAGAGTTCCGCGGGTGACGCTTTCATCCCTGCGCTGGCTGGTCATCCAGGCATCCAATCCGTCCAGCGCCCGGCCCAGCGGTTCGACCTTCCGGACATGGCAGCACTCCCGCCGGTCATTCAGGCTATGCTTGAAAGAGAATGGCCCTCTTTCCGTCACCAGCTTCTCAACAGCTTCATGCCTGGGAAAATACCATTCGATCCGTACGCCGAGCCGCTGCCGGATTTCGTCGGCGCACACATACGCCTCTTCCGGGAGGCGGCCGGTGTCGAGCGAAAACACGCGGATGTCCTGGCGGACGCGCATGGCCAGATGGATGAGGACCGAATCCTGCAGACTGGTGGCAATGGCGAGCCGAGGGTGGAATCTCTCCAACGCCCAACGCACAACACTTTCTGCAGCGCCATCTCCATTGTATCCTGCCAAGTTTCCGATTATCGATTGCGTCATGTAACCTCGCTTAACTGATAGCCTAGTAAGTCTATGAATGAGATATAGTATCTCATAACGATGAACCCTTGTAAAGGGTATATTTGAATAATCAGGTAATCGGTTAACTCGGTTAACTGAACGCACCCCTGTGGCTTGCCGATTACCCACGGCCCGATCATTATCATTGACATCCTGAAACAATACGGTATCTTTGCGGGCCTTCGCATGGAAAAGGTACTTCGCATGGCACGGGCGTGGAATAAGTATTTACGAGTTTTGGCTCTGGTTACGGTTGCCGTTTGGTTTCAAACGGCTTCCCACAACGTGCTCTGCCATAGCGATAATGCGTCGTGCGAAGATTCGGCATCCGAGACCGTCTGCTCCTGCATCTGCCATTCCTCCATTGATCTGTCCGGCGATCTGCCGGCCTGCATCGTTACGATCGAGACGGCGCACGTCCCTTCGCAGGATGAAATACTACGCGCCCTGCTTCTGCCCACTGACATCTTCCGACCACCGCTCACGATCAGCTAGACTGCTGTCCAGAGGGGCTCTCGCTCCTGCTGATCCGTGTGCGTGCTTGAACATCTCTGTCGGAAGGTCGTTTCCACATGTCGTTGTCTATTCCCTACCGGGCACTCGCGTGCCTGTTGTCTTTCGCTTTCATCCCGTCTTTTACGCTTCTCGCGGCCGATCCCGCGACATCACGTACCGTGACGCTGGCCGAGTGTCTGCGGCGCGTCGCGGAGCGAAACCCGGAACTTAAAGCCGGCGTTTACAAAACAGAAGCGGCTGACAACCGCGCAAAGCAAGCCGCGCGCCGGCTTAATCCGAGACTCCAAACCGAGATCGAAACGGTTGCGGGATCTGGCGAAGCGGAGGAGTTCAAAGCTGCAGAAAGCACGGTCTCCTTCAGCCAGGAGATTGAACTCGGCGACAAGCGCCGACACCGGACCGCTGCCGCCCAAGCCGACGCCGCAGTCAGCCGCGCCGAGGAATCCGTCAGACGCCGCGAGCTGCTGTTCGACACCCGCCGCGCGGTGTTGGCGGTGCTGACCGCCCAAGAGCAGGTCCGCCTTGCAGAGGAGATCCTGTCCTTGGTCCGCGAAACCGAATCGGTCGTCCTCGCTCGTGAACAGGGTGGCAAGACCACCGGAATGGAAACCGAACGCGCCCGCACCGAAACCGCCCGGGCGGCGCTCGATGTACAGGAGCGGCAGGCGGAGCAGCAAGACAGCGTGCGCGCGCTGGCGTTGCTCTGGGGTGAAACCGATCCGACGTTCGACGCCGTGGCGGGCACCCTCGACATTCCCGCCGCCGCGATGCCGTCTGTGGACACGCTGGTGCTGCAGGCAGCGGCAACCCCCGCGTTGCTTGCTGCCGATTCACAAACACGGGCGTTCGAAGCCAAGCTCCGGTCCGAAGAGGCCGCGCGCCTGCCGAACCTCGAAGTCGCCGCAGGCGTGCGGCGCTTGGAGGCGTCCGACGGTTTCGGCTTGATCGCTGGAGTCGGCTTCGAACTGCCGCTGGTCAATCGCAACCGCGAGGCCGTGCGCGCCGCCGTGGCCGACGCAGAAGCCGCCCGGCTGGAGGCCGCCGCCGCGCGGCTCCAGAATGAAGGACAACTCCGCCGGCTCTACGCCCGCCTCCAGGCGCTCGCCGCCAAAGACGCGCGCTTGCGTGAAACGGTCATGCCATCGGCCGAACGCGTGCTGGCCTTTGTCAAACAGGCGCACGAACAGGGCAAAGCAGGATACCTCGACGTGATCGAAGCCCGCCGCACCTTGGCCGAAGCGCGGCGCAGCGTCAGCGACACCGAAATCGACTATCACGCCTGCCGGATCGAACTGGATCGGCTATCCGCCAGCACAGTCGAAAACCACACGGGCAACTAACGATTGGCCCCTTCACTCAAACTATCAACACGGACACCGCTTATGAACAACAAAACCACGCTCTCCCTGATCTCCCTGCTCGTCTTCCCGTTACTCGCGGAAGAATGCCAAACTCAAGCACGCACGCTGGACGAACTCTTCACCGTCGAGTGCGAATGCAAGATCCCTCATTACTCCTGCGACGAATGTCGCTACGAACTCGGACTCGTGAAGCTGGATCCCTCGTTGATCCGCACGGCGGGTAAAACCAACGGGCTGCTGACAATCCGACCCGTCACCCTGCAAAACGCCCAGTCGCTGTTGCCGCTCCACGGGGAAATCGTGCTGAACGACACGTCCCTGACGCATATCTCGCCCCGCGTAGCCGGCACCGTCCGCGCCATCATGGCTGCTTTGGGAAAAACGGTCAAAACCGGCGACGTGCTGTTCGAGATCGAAAGCCCCGAACTCGGGCTTGCCATCGGCACCTACCGCAAGAACAAGACGCTCGCCGCCCTCGCGCTGAAGAATCTTGATCGCGAAAAATCGCTCGTCGCCCAGAAGCTCAGCCCCGAGGCCGACTTGGTGGATGCGCAGATGAAATACGACGAATACCGCGTGGAACTCGAGTCGGCCGGAAACGCCCTCGCCGTCATGGGGCTGGACGCTACAGCCATCGACACGCTGACGGCGGACGGACAGGCCGGCAAACCGAGCGTGCTGCCGGTGCTGGCGCCTCAGAACGGCACCGTGATCCAGAAACACCTGAACAACGGCGAAACCATCGAAAGGGGCCAGGACGTCCTGACCGTCGCGGATCTATCGTCCGTCTGGGTCTGGCTGGAGGTCTACGAAAATGACCTTCCCTCCCTGACCGCTGCGGCGAACAAAAGCGCCCTTCGTGTGCAGGTCAAGGTGTCTTCGCTCCCGGAACGGATTTTCGAAGGCACCATCGATCTGATCGGAGCGATCATGGACGAGGACACCCGCACGGTCAAAATCCGCGCCGTTCTGAGTAACGCCGAGGGTCTCTTGCGCCCCGGCATGTTCTGCTCGGCCAACGTCGTGTTTGAGACGCCGGAGCAAGTGATTGCCGTCCCTAAAAGCGCACTGATGTCCGACGAAGGGAAAAACTTCGTGTTTTGCATGGTTCGCGACGGCTTTGCATTGCGCACGGATGTTGACTGTGGCCGGTATTTCGCCGACAGCGTCGAGATCATCCGAGGGCTGAAGAAAGGCACGCCGATCGTCACGGAAGGTGCGTTCGTCCTCAAGTCCGACGTTCTGCGTGCAAAAATGGGAGCCGGCTGCGCAGATTAAGCGTATGCATTAAGGAGCATTTTATGTTGAACACGTTCATCAAATTCATTTTGACGCAGCGGCTCATGGTCCTCATGGCCGCCGCCGCCGTATCCGTGGCTGGCGTGGTCGCTTGGCGGATGCTGCCCATCGACGCATTTCCGGACGTCACCAACGTTCAGGTCATGGTGTTGGCTGATGCGCCCGGTCTCGCCTCGGTCGATGTCGAACAGCGGGTCACGTTCCCCGTGGAGAAGGCGCTACAGGGGCTGCCCAAAGTCCGCCAAGTGCGCTCCATGTCCAAGGCGGGCTTCTCGCAGGTCATCGTCGTCTTTGAGGACGACGTCGACACCTATTTCGCGCGGCAACTGGTCTTTGAGCGGCTGCAGTCGGCGAAGGAAGAACTCCCCGCCGGCGTCGAGCCCGAAATGGGGCCGATCAGCACGGGGCTCGGCGAGATCTACCAGTACACGCTGGAGAGCGACACCCGTTCGCCCATGGAACTGCGGACCCTCCAGGACTGGCTGGTCTCGCCGCAACTGCGTTCGCTGGTCGGTGTCAACGAGGTCAACAGCTTCGGCGGGTTCGTCAAGCAGTACCAGGTGCTGGTCGATCCCGCGCGTCTGCTGAAGTATAAGCTCACGCTGCCGGACGTGCTCTCGGGGATCGAGCGAAACAACGCCAATGCTGGCGGTAGTTTTCTGACGCAAGGATGGGAACAGTCGTATGTCCGTGGCGTCGGCCTGTTCCAGTCCATCTCCGATATTGAGGATGTCGTGCTCCACGCGAAAGACGGGACACCCGTCTATCTGAAAGATGTGGCCGACGTGCGGATCGGACCCCAGACGCGACAGGGCGCGGTCTCCAAGGACGGCAAAGGCGAGACGGTCGCCGGCATGGTGATCATGCTGCGCGGGGCGAACTCCAAGTTCGTCGTGGACAGCGTCAAGAAAGCCATCCCGGCGATTCAAGCCAGCCTGCCCAAGGACGTCATCCTCAAACCGTTCTACGACCGCACCGCGCTGATTCAGGCCTGCATCAAGACCGTCAGCGACGCGCTGATGCAAGGCGGACTTTTCGTGGTGCTCGTCCTGTTCATGTTCCTGGGCAACGCCCGCGGCGCGATCATCGTGGCGCTGTCCCTGCCCTTCACGGCCTTCATCACCTTCATTCTGATGGGCTGGCAAGGCGTCACGGCCAACCTCATGAGCCTAGGCGGACTCGCGCTCGCCCTCGGCATGGTGGTCGACGCATCCATCGTGGTCACCGAGAATATCGCCCGGCTCCTGTCCGAGCGGGCGGGCACGAAAGCGAATAAAAACACGATTGTCTTCGAGGCTATCTCGGAAATCGCCCGTCCCATCGTGTTTGCAATCCTGATTATCATCGTCGTCCTCTTGCCGCTCTTCACGCTGGAGCAGATGGAGGGCAAGATGTTCAAGCCTCTGGCGACGACGATGTGCTTCGCCATGGCCGGGTCACTGGTGGCCGCCCTCACCATCGTGCCGGTTCTGTGCTCGCTCTTCCTGAAGGTCCGGCCGACGACGCGCGACAACTTCAGCATCCGGGTCCTGAAGATCGTGTACCTGCCGGTTCTATCTCTCGCGCTGCGTTTCAGGTGGGCCACGGTTGGGGTTGCGGTCCTACTCTTTTCCGCGACGATGTTTCTGATTCCCCGGCTCGGAACGGAGTTCTTGCCGCAACTGGACGAGGGATCGCTCGCGATCAACTGCGTGCGTCTGCCGTCCGCCTCGTTGGAGGGGTCGGTCGCCGTGGGGACCGTGATGGAGCAGCGGCTGCTTACGTTTCCGGAGGTTGAGACCGTGGTCACGAAAACCGGACGCGCCGAGATTTCCGAAGATCCCATGGGACCGGAGCAGAACGATTTTGTCATTATGCTGCACCCCGAGAAAGAGTGGACCACGGGCCGCAGCAAAGAAGCCCTGGTCGACGCCATCAAGGCGAACCTTGCGGTCATTCCCGGCGTGCGCCTGTCCTTCTCCCAACCCATCGCCTTGCGCGTCAACGAGCTGATTTCCGGCGTCAAGAGCGACCTCGCCGTGAAAGTGTACGGGGCAGACCTGACCGTGCTCAAGACACAGGCGGACACGGTGGCCTCCCTCATGAGCGGCATCCGCGGCGCAGAGGACGTCAAGGTCGAGCAAATCTCCGGCGCGGCTCAGATCGAGATCGTCGTGGACCGCAAGGCCATCGCACGCTATAAGATCGATCTCGCCGACATCAACGACCTGATTGAAACTGCGGTCGGCGGCAAGGTCGCGACCACGATGATCGAAGGCCAGATGCGTTTCGCCGTAGTTGTCCGGTTTCCCGAGAGCGCCCGCAACGACCTCACGGCGTTGGGACGGCTGCTGGTGGTCGCGCCCGACGGCACACGGGTTCCGCTGTCCCGTCTGGCTCAGATCCGAGAGACGGAAAGCCCCGCGCAAGTGAGCCGCGAAAAAGGAATGCGCCGCGTGGTCGTCGAATGCAACATCCGGGGACGCGACATGGGCAGCTTCGTGGCGGAGACTCAGGCCAGCCTTCAGGCGCTCACGCTGGCGCTGCCGACCGGCTACTTTATCGAATACGGCGGCCAGTTCGAAAACCAGCAGCGCGCCATGAAGCGGCTGGGGGTGGTCGTTCCCGTCTCGATCCTCCTCATCTTTCTGATGCTGTTTTCCGCCCTCGGTTCCGTCAGAAGCGCCTTTCTCGTCATCGTCAACCTGCCGTTCGCCCTTGTCGGCGGCATCCTCACGATGATTGCGCTCAAGATCACCCTCAGCGTCTCCACGGCCATCGGGTTCATCGTGCTGTTCGGAACGGCCGTTGAAAACGGAGTGATGCTCGTGACCTTCTTCAACCAGCTCCGCCAGGAAGGCATGAGCACCGCCGACGCCGTCCGCAAAGGCTGCGAGCTGCGGCTGAGGCCCCTCATGATGACCACGCTGACGACTTTGCTGGGACTTGTTCCGATGATCTACGCCACTGGAAGCGGGTCGGAGATTCAGCGTCCCCTTGCCGCCGTCATCCTGGGCGGACTGGCGTCGTCACTGGCGCTGACACTGATCGTGCTGCCGGCGATCTACTATATCTCCGAGTCGCGTCGCGAACGGGCCGAAGCCAACGCCTGAACCCACACAACCGTAAACGAGAGGAAAGGGGAAGGCTGTAAGGCTGTGAGACTGTAAGGCTTGTGACAGCCGTCCCTGCTTCTTCTTACAGTCTCACAGCCTTACAGTCTCACAGCCTTCTCCTGCGGTGCCGCCCTCCGACGTGCGGTGCTCGCCCCCGGCTCTTGACACTTTTCCCGGTTTCCGCCATGCTCTGCGCCGTGTCATAGCTGCGTCAAACCGGTTTCGGCATGCTTTCGGCCCGTGCGGGCCGGTCTAGGGCGAAAAGCGATTTTTTATCAATAACAGGCGACTTGGAATGGTAACGAGGAGGAGAAACGATGAAATGTGGATTTAGTCTCATGACGATGTTCATAACGGGTTTGGTTGCGATGACGGCGAGCGCCGCGGAACCGCCGGCACGCGCGCCCGTGGCCGACTGGCCGCAATGGCGCGGGCCGACGGCGACCGGTGAGGCCGCGCCGGACGCGACGCCGCCGCTGAAATGGGGAGAGAGCAGCCAAATCCGATGGAAGGTCGCCATCCCGGGCCGCGGATGTTCGAGTCCGATCGTGTGGAAAGAACGGGTCTACCTGACAACCGCCGTGGAAACGACAACCCCGGCGGATCCCGAAAAGGTCAAGGCTGCCGTGGCCGAAACACCGGAATTCGCGCGAAAAGATTCTCATGTTCCGGCAAAGGTCGTGCAGTTCATGGTGATGGCCCTCCAACGCGGCGACGGCGGCGTGGTCTGGCAGAAGACGATGATCGAGCAGGCTCCGCAGGCCGGAACACATGCCGACGGCAGTTGGGCTTCCGGTTCGCCGATTACGGATGGCGAGCTTCTTTATGTCTATTTTGGCTCCTACGGCCTCTATGCCCTGACGCTCGACGGCGAGCAGAAATGGAGCAAGAGCTTGGGCACCTTCAAGACAAAGGCCAACTTCGGCGAGGGCGTATCCCCCGTGCTCTGCGGGGAACTGCTGATCATCAGCCAGGACTTCGAAGGCGATTCGTTCATCGTCGCGCTGGACAGGAAGACCGGCGAGGAGAAATGGCGCGTGAAGCGCGACGAGACCACATCATGGGCCACGCCGCTTGTGATCGACCGGGGTGGGAAACCGCAGATCGTCGTCTCCGCCACCAAACGCATCCGCTCCTATGACCCAGCCAACGGTGCGATCCTCTGGGAGGTCGGCGGCATGACCGCCAATGCGATACCGAGTCCCGTGACCGACGGCAACCTGGTATTCTGCATGAGCGGATTCCGCGGGAACGCGGTGCTGGCGATCAAACTCGATGCCGCCGTCGGCGACCTCACAAACAAGCCCGATGCCATCGCCTGGAGCAGCAAAGAAAAAGCCTCGTACACGCCCTCCCCCGTGCTCAGCGGCGGGTGGCTCTACTACACCAAGTCGAACGACGGCTTTTTAACCTGTGTCGACGCCGCCACAGGCCAGGTTCAGTATGGCAACAAGCTCGAAGGAACACCGACGGTCTTTGCTTCGCCCATTGCGGCTGGGGGGCGCCTTTATGTTCCCGGCAAGAACGGGCTTACGACCGTGCTGAAGCTCGGTCCGAAGTTCGACGTGCTGGCCACGAACAAGGTCGACGAGGTCATCATCGCCTCGCCGGCCGCCGTCGGCAACTCGATCTTCCTTCGCGGCGACAAGAGCCTTTACTGCATCGAAGGGCAACCGGCGACGGGTGGAGTCGCACCTGCCACGAAATGAAGCAGTTTCCAGTGAGCCTATTTCACAGAAACCGCACCCGCTACCGGTTACGCTCGGTCTTCACCCCGACGCCCATCTTGTTGCAGCCGAGTTTGCGGACGCCGCTCATGACTCGAACCACGTGCTCAAACGGCACGGATTTGTCGGCCTGGATCATGACGGACTGGTTCTGCGGATCGGACAGCTTGCGCCGCAGCATCTCATCCAACCCATCCGAAGGCACCTTCTGATTATCGATGATCACCGTGCCGTCCATCAGCACCTGGATATCCACAAGTTTTTCCGCTGCCTGAACGGTTTCCGCCGTCTGGGCACGTGGCAGTTCTACCTTGAGCTGGGATTTCACCAGCGACGGCGTGATGACCATAAAGATGATCAGAAGGACGAGGCAGATGTCGATGAACGGGATCATGTTCATGTCACCCATGATCCGGTAGCCTCGGCCGCCCCCCCGATCGTTTGATGAAGATCCTTGCATAGTCGCGACCCCTTACTTCAGTTTCTCGATGAGGCGGAAGACAGCCACGTCGGTTGCCCCGGCGATGCGCTGAATCCGGTGGACAAAATAGTTGTAGGCCATCGTGGCGGGAATGGCGACGAACAACCCCATCGCCGTAGCGATCAGCGCCTCGGAAATGCCGGCGGCAACGACTTCCGGACCTCCGCCCGTCGCGGCGGCGATGTCATGGAAGGCACGAATGATACCGACCACGGTGCCCAGCAGTCCGACAAATGGCGCGGTACTCGCCACGGTGGCCAATAGCGGAACGAGCGTCTCCAGCTTGTTCAATTCGCGTTGCGTGGCGTTGTGGACCGCCTTTTCCATGGCCTCCCGGTTACCGGCATTACGAAGCGCCTCGACGCACACCGCGCCGATCGGGTGCCCGGCCTCCGCGCAGTGCCTCATTGCCTCCTCACGGCCCTGCTCGTCCAGCAGTTTGAGCAACGCATCGACAAACGCCTCGGCGTCCATCTTGGCGCGCCTAAAAACGATCAGGCGGTCAAAGAACACGGCCATCGCGATGATGGACATGATGCCGAGCGCACTCAACACAGGCCAACCGCGGACAATAATCTCTTTTACATTAAAGGACTCACTCGTCATGGTATCTTTCCTTTCTCGAGGCCTTTTCGGCCTTCTTCATCCGCACTGCGGTAACCGTACATCGGCAAAAACCGATAATACACCTCCAACGACAACGCCCCTATGGCCGTGGTGACGCACCGGCCCATCTGGCCACCATGCTGACCCTGTGGATCCCAACTTCCGGCCTCCGCCCCGGTCTTGCGCTGCAGCGGCGGGAGCACGGTCTTCATGCGCGTGTTCCACTCCTCCCAGACTTCGCCCTGATGCTGGTACAAGGCCAGTGTCGCATAGTACGTATAGTAAAAATCCACATTATTTCCAGGCAGTGGCCGGGTCCGCAGGAGGCCGGCGGTCTCCTTCATCCGGTCGTCCGTGGGCGGTGTCTTCTGCAGTTGCCGGCAGAACATCCCGCAGGCTGACATTGCCGATGCGTTGGGCTGGTTGGGTGCCTGGTAGCCATAGATGCCGCCGAACTGGCCGCCGGAGACGCGATTCAGCCAGTTGTCAGCCTTATCAAGCGCATTGCTCGATACAGGAATACCGGACATCTTCGCGCTGTGAAGGGCCATGAACTGCCAGCCGAAGACCGACATGTCCGAATCCTGTGCACCCGGCTGATAGCGCCAGCCACCGTCCTTGTTCTGCGCTTTAACGATGAAGGCGATCGCGTTTGAACTCGGCAGGAAAAGCGCGGGATCCCGGCTGATGCCGTAGGCCTCGCACAGGACCATTCCGGCAATGCCCTGGTCGTACATCCCGTTGCTGGCATTACCACCTCGAATGTCGCCGTCCGGCTTCATCTGCCCCAGCAGCCAGGCGATGCCATTCTTGACGGGCGTGGTAAATTCACAGTCCACATTATGCTTCATGCCCCATCCGTAATAACAGAGCAGCGCCAGGGACGTCGCCGCCACATCGTGTCCGGCCTGTCCACCATGACGATCGCAGGACCAACGCCCGTCAGGTTCTTGGTTGCGCGTCAGCCAGTTGAGCGAACCGCGGATCGAGCCCTCGGTCTCGCCGCTGCCGCCCAGCGCCTCAACTACTTCCAGCGACGGACGTCCGGAAAAAACAATCAAGTCCGGCACGTTACGATTCGCATATTCGGGCGGAACATCCATTTCGACCGGAGCGCCAAGGCGCACGGTGCCAGCCCGCGCACCGCCGCGCTTGGCCAGTGTCGTCAGGATCTCATCCATCGATCCCCCTTCGATCGGCGTGCCGGGAGACGGGTTGCCCATGGCGCGTGGTGCGACCCCGCCCACGGCGCTGGCACGATCGCCACCGGATCCCGAAAGTGCGGATCCGTTTCCGCCGGCTCCACCCGTTCCTGCGCCGCCGACGACATCACCGACCCCTGCACCAGTCCCGCCCGCCCCACCGCTCCCCAATCCTTTCCCGCCGGTCCCGTGCCCGTCTCCGGTGTCGCCGCCGCTCCCGCCCGCAGCCCCGTTCCCCAATCCTTTCCCGCCGGTCCCGCCGATTCCGCTGCCGCCCAGTCCTCCGCCGTTCTGGAAGGAGGAGCCGACCCGGGCAACCCCGCCGGCCGGATCGAAACCGCCGCTCATGCTCGAACCGCTCGCCACGGTGCCACCTACGCCGTTGGTGGCGCCCGAACGGGTCTCGCCATAAGCGGGCACCTCCAACTCAAGTCCCGCCACCGGGATGTCATAGCCACTGGAGGTCCGAAAAACCGGGGCTTCTCCCGTGGCCACCGAGCGCGTTAAAGCAGCCACAAGACTGGCCGACGCTAATCCACCGGACGTCTTCACCGGCGCAGCGGACCCCGGTTCCGTCAGGGCGCGGGTCACTTCGCTTCCGGCGGGGGCCTCGCTCACCGCTTTCGTTTCATCCGGACGGCTCGGCTTGAATTCGCCGAACACCGACTTCTGGGCGATGGCGGTGTCAAGCTTGACCTCGACTGTGGCGGAGGGCGCCGCACTTCCCGCGGGCGGCTCCTCCATCGCGATCTGGTCCACATCGGCCATCTGCAGTTCGGTCTGCAAGGTCTTCAGTTCGCGGCTGACGGTGACCGCCAGTGGTGCGTCCCGCTGGCCGGACGAAACCGGAACGGCTTCAACCAGGGACTGTTCCGCACGCTTCGGGCCGGCGGGAACCGTCATCCCTCCCTCCCCGGCGCCGCCCACGCTCGCGGGAGCGAACTCCTCGAGATCCACCTGCTCCCGGGCCTGTTCGGAAACCATTCGGGGAATCGCAGCGGCCGGCAATGCGATCGTTTGCTTGTGTTGGTCAAGCGCCATGGCCTCTTTGCGCGTGCCTATTTCCTTCTCCATGCTATCGAGCGACGCCTGATCCACCATCATCTCCAAGGCGGTGGCATCCATGGAGTTCTTGACCTCCTGGGTTACCGTCCACGTTGCCACAACGAAGAGAATCGCCGCATGCAGAATGGCGGAGGCCATCAGACATTTATGGAACCGGTTCGTCAGGTCGCGATAACGTCGAATCAGATAAATCAGGGCGAAGAGCGAAGCCAGAATCGCAACCACCCACCACTTGATCCGGTCCAGCATCGCCAGGTAAGACTGCCAACGGGCGTCATCCAAGCCCTCCACCACTTCGCGCCGCGTGACCGAGACCACGCATGACGTGTTGGTTCCCAGGGTCGTGACATAGGCCATGTCGAAGCCCTGCATCCGCAGAGCCGGTCGACATTCATCACCGGCACCATTGAGTTCTTCGCCCGCGTTCTCGGGGCTCTGGAGGTCACCTCGGATCACCCGGCTGACATACAGATCGTAGCCGCCCTGACCCTTCTGGCGGTTGGAGGAGAAGTACAGCAGATCGCCGGCCGGTGACAATGCCGGATCCCGATCATCGGCGCTGGAGGAGACATCGTTCAGACGCTCGACCCGAAGCACGGCTGGCGTCGCGGGCATCTGATCGCCCTCCATCCGTTGGGCCGGCGGCCATTCAAGGATAGCGCGGAACAGGTCATACCCGCCCTTGCCCCCGCCGCGGTCCGAGGCGAAGTACAGGGCCCGGCCATCTGCAGAAAGGGATAATCCCCTCTCCTGGCCCACGGTATTTACCGTGCCGCCGAGGGGGGCCACCACCTCCCAACGATTGCTGGGGGTTCGGCAGGCAACCCAGATATCCGCCGCACCGCATCCGCCGTCGCGGTCGCTGGTCAGGTACAGGAATCGGCCGTCGGAACTGATGACTCCTTCATACTCGTTGGAGGCCGAATTCGCGCCTTCCACGGGAACCGAAGCGCTCCATGAGTGGCCCGTCCAGTCGGCCTGGACCAGATCGGTGTCGGCGCTGCCGGGTGCCGCGATCGCGATGATGGCGTGTCCGTCGTCGGGCGTTAAGTGCGGCCCGCCCTGAATGAAGGGAGTGGCCACGGATCCCGTCCAGGGATCCGGACGACTCCACAGCGTCGGGCGCGGGCTGGCGTTCAGCGCCTCGCGCTGGATCGTATCACCGTCGCTGGAGTCGTACGGCGGCCAGACACAGCGGCTCATGGCCCCGTAGAGTTCGAATGCCCGACTCCCGGCATCAGGAGTCTTGCTAAAAAACAGCCCAAAGCCCTGCATCCAGACATCCGGCCCCATGTCGTCGCCCGCGCCGTTGATCTCACGCCCGAGATTCTCGCACGCGGCGGGAATCCGCGTGGCGATGCGGGAGCGATAAAGGTCAAACCCGCCCACGCCTCCCTTGCGGTTCGAGCTCAAGTAGAGATAGTCGCTGTGCGGCGAGACGGCCGGGTCGGTCTCGTCCGAACCGGGCGCATTGATCACGTGCGAGAACCGCGCGGCATCGTAATAGTTGGGCATTTCGGGAAGATCGTCAAAGGACAGGGTGGCGCCGGGGACGGGGATCTCCGGCGGTTCATAGCCGAGACCATACAGCGGCGTGTATCGGTAGTGCGCCTGCAGCGAGAGCGCTACGAGGGCCGTGCCGATGACCCTGCCTCCCGACCGAATAGTTCCCTTGGGCAGCAGCCAGCTTCCGTCATCCGCCTGAGCCGCCAGCAGTTCGCGGTGGATGCTATCCCGCCAGCCGCGCCACTTCGGCCCCTGAAACTGATAGCCCGACAGCGTGCCGTAGTAGAGGAAATAGGCGTCGTCCAGGCATCCGTTGGTGCCCACCAGGTCGCTCGCCTCGAATGCCTGCCGCGAATTGGGCGAGAGCCCCATGAGCTGACTGCAGAAGAAACCGGTGGCGATCATGGCCTTCGTGCCCTTGTTCTGCCGGGGCATGTATTCGAAACGACCTCCCGACTCCCCGAGCGAGACGCTTTTCAAGAAGGTCTTCAGCAAATCGAATGTCCGGCGCTGGACGTGGATGCCGGAAAACTCGGCGCTCTTCAGGGCCATGATGCCCCAGCCGGAGACCGACAGATCCGGTTCCTCAAGAGGGCGGTATCGCCAGGCGCCCAGGGTTGGGTGTTGAGCGTCGACGAGGAAAAAGACGGCGGATTGGACCGCCTGCCGCAGGGTTTCATCCTTGGTCAGTCCGTACGCTTCCGCGAGGGCAAGGGTGCCGATGCTTTGGTCGTACATGGCATTTCCGGCCGGCGAGGGGCCCCGCAGGTCACCGGTCAACACATTCTGTTGAGCGAGCAGCCACTGCAGCCCCAGTCGCACGTTTTCGCGATAACGGCAGGGCCTGTCATGCCGCTCGCTGCGCCCATAGAACGCCAGCAACGCGAATGCCGTGGAGGCCACGTCGTGCCCGGCCTGTCCCTCATACCGGCTGATGGACCACATGCCGTTGGTTTCCTGGGCGCCGGCCAGCCAGGCCAGCGCGCGGTCGACGGCGGCTTCCGAATCCGCCGATCCGCCAAGAACCTGCATGGCGTGGGGGTCGGACAGGGCGCGTTCACGGAGCGAATAGAGAATGCTCTGGACCCGTTCGGTCTCGACGTTGGTGACGCCAGCGGGAACGGCGTCGGCATAGAAGATGTCGAAATCACGTTGAGTGTAGCGGGCGATGAGCGCTGCTGCCGGCTCCGTCTGTTCCACCGCCGGGAGGTCGCGCGGCCGGTCGGAGGCGAAGTAGAGCGTGCGGTCACCGCCGACAGCGGGCGCGGTGTCGTTGAATTTCGAGTTCACCGTGACCGTCAGCGGCAAGGGCCAGGCGTAGGTTTCGCCATCCCACCGAGCCACCCAGATATCGAATCCACCGGGGCCGCCCGGCCGGTCTGTGGCGAAGTAGAGATACTGGCCGTCACGGCTGAAGGCGGGATCGGTCTCATTAAAAGGACTGTTCAGGGCGCGCAGGGGTTCGGCGGGTCCCCACCCGGTGTCCTGCCGGCGCGAGATGAAAAGATCCAGACTGCCGCTCTTGCCGATCTGCACAAAGACGAGCTGCTGTTGATCGGCGGAAAAGGCGGCTTGGGCGGCATTCGTGCGGATGCCGGCAAAGGGAACGTCCACCCGGCTGGCGTTCTCCCAGACCACCGCTTGGGGCTGGACCTGGCGGGCCTGCCGCCGGAGGCTCGTCTCATCGGTAAAATATCGCCAGGTGCGTGGCTGGAGCGTGACCCAGGTCCAGGCGAGAAAACCGGCCGCCAGCGCCACACAGAGCCCGGCCACGAGTGGACCGCGACGGCGCTCAAACCACTGGAGCAGGACGCGGACCGGCCTCAGCTTGCCCTCCGCTGTGGATGGAATTTGTTTCGTCATGCCTACAACGTCATCCTGATCCCGTCAAGCCGTTCCTTGGCCGTCTTGGCCGCATCATGCTTGGGATACCGCTTGATCACTTCCTTATACTGCTCCTGCGCTTTCGTCTTGTCGCCCTTGGCTTCCAGCACCCGCCCCATTTCCAGAAGCGCCTTCACGGTCCACTCCTCATGTCCGTAGTTCGCTTGAACCCGGATCAATTCCACGAGCGCCTCGTCATAGCGCCGCAATCCGTAAAGGCATTCGCCGATATGGAACTGGCAGCGGGCGGAGAGAACGTCCCGTTCCTTGGCGTCGACCACCGTCCGGAACAGCTTGATGGCGTCCTCGTAGCGCTTGAGGTTTTCCAGTGCCCACGCCTGGTTAAACATCACCAACTTCAGGTACGGACTCTTCGGGTACTGCTGCTGAAATTGTCCACTGACGCGGACGGCGGCATCCCACTCCTCCAGCAGACCGTGCGCCTCGCCGAGACGCAGGAGGGCCGATTCATGAACCTTGGGATCTGCCACCTGCGGCGGCTTCGATGCGCCCTGGGCCGCCACCACCGCCGCCGCAAAGTGCGCACGGGCGGCGGCATTCTCGCCGAGCCGCAGTCTGGCTTCGCCCGCCTGGAAGAACGCAGAAGCCAGCAGAGGCGAGGTCTTGAACTCGGCCAGGAACGTCTCGAGAACTCCGGCGGCGGCGGCCCAATCGCCCTTGTTGAAGTGCGCCGATCCGAGACGATAAACAACCTCTTCCCTGAGTTTCCCGTCCTTCAATCCCTCCAGAGAGCGCGTTAGTTCAGCGATGGTTTTGTCGTATTCCTTGGCATCGAAGGATAGCTCGGACATTTCGGTCCGGCTCTTGACGACCAAGTCGCTCAGCGGATGTGCCGTGATCAGGGCCTGGTACCGCTTGGCCGCCTCGGCGGGGCGGTTCAGGCCCTTCTCGCACCAGGCCAGTTCGTACAGCACACGGTCGTCATTCTCAGCCTTGGGATATTTTTCCCGGTACTGCTGCAAGACGGCGGCAGCGGCCTGCCACTTCTGGGTCCTGGCCAGGGCTATACCCATGGAAAACAGCGCCAGATCCGCGCGGGGATGATTGGGAAAACGCTGAAGCAACTGATCGAAGGCGGCGTTCGCCTCGGAATATTTGTCCAGGGCGAGGTAAAGCAATCCGCGTTGAAAAGCCGCATCCGGAGCCAGCGGATCTTTCGGATAGGTCGTCATCACGGTCTCGAATCGCCGAGCGGCCTCGTCCTGCTTCTTTTCGGCGCGTGCGATCCAGCCCAGGTAGTACTCCGCCGCAGCCCGCTGCGGTGCCTCGCGAAACCCGGTCAGGAGGACTTCCAGAGCCTGACGCGCGGGGACCCATTCTCCCCGCTCGTACCGGAGGCGGCCGGTCTCGCCCAGCGCCAGAGGCGTATGCCGGCTTTGCGGAAATCGCGTGGCCACTGCGGCGAACTGCTCCAGCGCCTCATTGGTCCTGGCCTGCTTCAGGTGTGATACGCCCAGTTCCGTCAGCGCGGTGTCCAGGTTCTCCTCCTTCCCCGTGGTGGACTGCCGGACAAACACGGCCAGATTGGTGGCCGCCCGGCTCCATTGCTCCAGGCGGAAAGCGGCATCGCCCACCAGGAAGGCCAGGGGGGCAAAGAAGTCCCCCTTCGGCTGTCGCTGCAGAAGCGATTGGCCCGACTCGACCGCCTTCTCCCAAGCGTTGGTCTTGTAGTGAATCAGCGTGATACGAAACAGGGCGATGTCGGCGGAAGGCTGGTCCGGCGACGCGGCGGCGATCGCCAGATAAGCCGTCGCCGCCGGATCGAGACGGTTTAGGAGAAAAAGATTCTCGGCTCTCACGAAAGCCACTTCGGCCTTGCGGGAATCGGCAGAAAATCGTGTGAGGAAGGCATCGCACAACGTGAGGCTCTGCTCATATTGCTTCTGATGATGCAGGCAGACAGACTGCAGGCGCCAGACGTCGTTCGTTTGCGGCCAGGCCGGAAACTGCTGCATGATGGCGGCAAAACAGGAGGAGGCCTCGGGATAGCGGCGCGCCTCCACATGGAGGTTGCCGGCCTCGAAATAGAGGTCGGCCTGAAGGGGCTGGCCCGGATGCTGGGAGATGGCCTGCCCCAGAAAGGTGACGGCCTCCTTGGACTGTTTCTGACGCACCATGGCTCGCGCCAGCCAGAGCGACGCTTCTGCGGAAACGGCACTGCGCGGATTCACCTGCGTCAGCGGCTGGAGGATCTGGCTGGCGCCCTTCGGATCGCCGGACTCGACCATGGCGCGGCCGAGATACAGGGACACCTTGTCTTTCAGTTCCGCCGGGGGTTTCTTTTCCAGCGCCTGACGGAACGCCTCGATCGCGGGGGATGGTTTCCCCATTTCGAGATGGGCAACACCCACGCGAAACTGAATCTCCACGGCAGCGGTATCCTGTGCGTTGGAAAGGGCGATGCCGTAGGCGGAGACGGCGTCGGCGTGGCGGCCGATCTCGCGACAACACTCGCCGAGCAGAAAAGAGGACTGGCTGGCGAGCGCCGCATCGTCCTTGAGCCGGGGGATCAGATCGCGCAGCCGCTGGATGGCGGCCTCGTGCTGCCGAAGCTGCTGACACGCATAAGCCGCCTGATAAGCGGCCCGGCAGCTCCAGACGTCGTTGCTGCTCACAGCCAGCAGTTTATCGGCCCACTGAAGGGTCTGAGGCCACTTGCCTTGCACAAAAGAGACCTCGGCCATGGCTGAGAAGGCGGCCGGATGGTGTTTCCGCGCGCTGCCGGCAGCCACGCCTTCAAAGACCTTCTCTGCGTCAGGAACTCGGTTCAGTTTCATCAGGCACTGACCGCGCATGAGCGCCAGTTGCTCAGGCTCGCCAGCCTTGCCCGTGCGCCCGAGTTCGGCCAGGATCGGTTCGGCCTCGGCGTACTTGGCCGCCCCGAAATAACTCAACGCCAGACCGAAGCGCGCCAGATCCGCTTTCGCGTGGGCAGGATTCTGTTTCAGAAATGCGTCGTATTCCTGTACTGCCAAAACGTACAACTTTTTATTGTAGAGCGCATTGGCGCTGTAATACCGGTCCAACGCAGGATCGAGAGCGGTCGTCGGGGTGGCGACCTGCTGACACCATGCCGCACCGACGGAAAGTCCAATCGCCAAAATAACAGCGAAAAACCTGCTGATACCCATGTGCACCCCTTTGCTGTAATGACAATGAGCATGAAAGCATGTGACGTGCCAATCGTATCGCAGAAATACAACATTTAGAATCGTCCGATCTCCGAATGTAAGCGGTTTACCAGCCGCGCGGCTGCGCCGCGTTCAAACTCAAGGGTAACTGCGACAAATTGTCCAAGTTATAGACGAGACGATGGTAGACGGTGGTCAATCCACCCGATGGTAGACGGTAGGGTTAAACCCCATGGCGGCCGATTAGCCCATAGCGCAACATGAACACCGTCACAAAACAACGGAAAAACAGAAAGTCACGCCATGTCTGATTCCATGACACCGTTGACAAGGACGAAAAGCTCTCTGAAACAATTGGGAATATTCGGACAGTCCATCTGGCTGGACTACATCCGACGCGATCTGATCGCCGGTGATGGGCTTCGGCGTTTGATCGAGCAGGATGGACTGCGGGGGATGACCTCGAATCCATCTATCTTCGAGAAGGCTATTGTGGAGAGCCATGATTACGACGAAGACATTCGCGCCATGGCGCTCAAGGCAAAGACCGCCAAGGAAATCTATGAGGCGCTCAGCCAGCGCGACGTGCAGAGCGCCGCCGACGTGTTTCGTCCTCTCTACAACAGGACGGACGGCAAAGATGGGTATGTCAGCCTGGAGGTGAATCCCCACCTGGCGCACGACACACACGGCACGATCCAGGAAGCCCGCCGGTTGTGGGGCGCCCTGAACCGGCCCAACGTCTTCATCAAGGTTCCCGCCACAACCGAAGGGCTGCCCGCCATCCGGCAACTCATCAGCGAGGGCATCAACGTCAACGTGACCTTGCTCTTCGGGCTGCCTCGCTACCGGCAGGTGGCGGAAGCCTACATCGCCGGCATCGAAGCGCGCACGGCCCACGGGCAGCCTGTGAATTACGTGGCTTCGGTAGCCAGTTTCTTTGTGAGCCGTATTGATGCGCGGGTTGATCCGTTGCTGGAAACAACCCTCGCGCAAGGGGGTAAACAGGCGGACCTCGCCAAGGAAGTGCGGGGGCGAGTGGCGGTCGCCAGCGCGAAGATGGCCTACCAGATCTACAAAGAGATATTCGATAGCGGCCGGTTCAGGATTCTGGCCGCGCAGGGCGCTCGCACCCAGCGGCTGCTCTGGGCCAGCACCGGCACCAAGAACCCGGATTACAGTGACGTGAAGTACATCGAGGACCTCATCGGACCGGACACGGTGAATACGGCCCCGCTGGAAACCCTTGACGCCTACCGCGACCACGGAGAACCGAAAGCCCGGCTCGTAAAGGATGTCGGCGAAGCCGCGCGCGTATTGAAGCGATTGCATGAACTCGGTATCAACATCGACCAGGTGACCCAGCAACTTGAGGACGAAGGCGTCACGAAATTCAACCATCCGTTCGACAAGCTGATGGAGGCTTTGGAGCACCATCAGTAACAATAATGATCGGATTACAGAATTAAAAACAACAAACCTCCCCTATCGTTACGCTGGCAAAGCTGGAAAGTCAGTCAGACGCTTTCGCGCTCACGCGTGAACGAGTCGCCCTTGCGCGCCGAGCTGTTCAGCGGCGAGCAGTTGCGCCGACATGCCGTCGCACTGGCGGGACAACATCAGTTGGACCCGAAACCCGGCCGGAATCGGTTGTTGCTGCGGTTGGCGGACAACGAACAGGTACTCGTTCAGGCATACGATCTGGTGATCGGCGCAGAGGCCGAGGGCCGGCGCATCGCCCCGGCAGGCGAATGGCTCTTGGATAATTTTTATCTGATCGAACAGCAAATCCGCCTGACGCGGCTGCATTTGCCGCGGACCTATAGCCGCGAGTTGCCGCGTCTGTTGACGGGTGCAGCCGCGGGATTCCCCCGCGTTTATGACATCGCCCTGGAGTTGATCTCCCACGTGGACGGGCGCGTGGACGCGGAAAACATCATCCACTTCATCACCGCCTACCAGTCGGTTACCCCGCTGACGCTCGGCGAATTGTGGGCCGTGCCGATCATGCTGCGTTTGGGGCTGATCGAGAACCTGCGGCGCGTGTCCGTGCACATTGCCCGGCGGTGGCGCGATCGGAATCTGGCCGACCTGTGGGCCGATCGCCTGTTGGCGGCAGTGGAGAAAGATCCGACAACGGTCCTGCATGTGTTGTCCGAAATGGCGCAGTCCGAACCGCCGTTCAACAACCCGTTCGTGGAGGAATTTTGCGGACGGTTGCAGGGGCAAAGCCCGGCGCTGGCCACCGTAGAGAGTTGGGTCCAACATCGGCTCGCCGAACAAGGCCTGACCCGCGAGCAATTGCAGCGGGCGGACAACCAGACCCAAGCGGCCGATCAGGTGTCCATCGGCAACAGCATCGGCAGTCTTCGCTTCCTCAGCGCGACGGACTGGCGGACATTCGTCGAGACGACGAGCATCATCGAACAGACGCTGCGCACCGATCCCACCAACGTGTATAAAGACATGGATTTTGTTACACGCGACCGCTATCGCCATTGCGTGGAAGCCCTGTCGCGGCAGGCCGGGGTCGCCGAGGACGTCGTGGCCCGTGCCGCGATCCAACTCGCGGCGGAAGCCTTCCGCCGCGACGGCTCGCAGGCCCGCACCGCCCACGCGGGATTCTACCTCATCGACAAAGGCCGACCGGATCTGGAGCGCGTCGTCCGCGTCCGCGGGTCCCTCCGCCGGTCCCTCACGCAGATGGTTCGCCGGTGCCCGATCTTCTATTATGTCAGCTCCCTGTTGGTGCTCACGGCGGCCACGGCGAGTCTGGTGCTGCAGCCGGTCAGCCTGTTTGGCTGGCAGGACTGGCGGGTCTGGCTGTTGCTGGCGCTCGGAATCATCGGCGCCTCGCAGATGGCGGTCGCGCTGGTGAACTTGCTGGCGAATGTCATGGTGGGCCCGCACCTCCTCCCGCGCCTGGACTTCTCAAAAGGGATCCCGGCAGCCAGCCGCACCATGGTGGTCATCCCCACGCTCTTGACCAAGCCGCCGGCCGTAACCGATTTGCTGGAAGGCCTGGAGCTCCGCTACTTGGGGAACCACGACCCCAACCTGTTTTACGCGCTGCTCACCGACTTCCGCGACGCGGCCGAACCGTTGCAGCCCGACGACGCGGACCTGTTGAGCTTGGCGCGCGACGGCGTCCAGTCCCTGAATGCGCGGTACAGCCCCGAAGGCGTGACCGTCTTCTACTTGTTCCATCGGCCGCGCGTCTGGAATTTGCACGATCGCCTCTGGATGGGCTACGAACGCAAACGCGGCAAACTGGAGCAGTTCAACGCGCTGCTGCGCGGCGGTCCACGCGACCCGTTCTCCGAGATCATCGGCGACCTGGCGATCCTCCCCACCATCCGATACGTCCTGACCTTGGACACCGATACGGGTTTGCCGCGCGATGCCGCCCGCAAACTCATCGGCACGATGGCGCATCCGCTGAACCGGCCGTGGTTTGATCCCTCGACCGGCCGCGTGGTCGAGGGCTACGCCATTTTGCAGCCGCGCACGCCTATCGGTCTGCTCGCGGCCAATCGCTCGCGGTTTGCCCAACTCAGTGCCGGCGAAGCGGGAATTGATCCTTACACGCGCGAGGTGTCCGATGTGTATCAGGATTTGTTTGCCGAGGGGTCTTACGTCGGCAAGGGCATCTACGACGTGGACGCATTCCAGCAGGCCACGGCCGGCCGCTTTCCGGAGAATCTCATCCTGAGTCACGATCTCGTGGAAAGTGGCTATGCCCGCTCGGCGCTGGTTTCCGATGTGGAATTGCATGAGGACCATCCCTCGAGTTTCGCCGCCGAAATGAGCCGTCGCCATCGTTGGATCCGGGGCGACTGGCAGATTGCCGGCTGGCTCTTACCACGCGTGCTCGGTCCGGCCAATCATCGTCGGCCCAACACGCTGACGGCGCTCGGCTGGTGGAAGATCTTCGACAATCTGCGCCGCAGTCTGGTGCCGCCCGCCCTGTTGCTGCTGTTGCTCGGCGGCTGGATGATGACGCCGGAGCCGAGGGGTTTCTGGACGCTGTTCGTGCTTCTGTTGTGCCTGCTGCCGGTGCTCTTGGCCACTCTGGGGGACGTGGTGCGCAAACCCCGGGAACGGGCGTGGGGCCTGCATCTGGGCGTTGTGCTGAAATCGTTGGGCCGCCAGTTGGCGGAGGTCGGCCTGCGGCTGAGCACGCTGCCGTACCAAGCCGTTATCAATCTGGATGCGATTCTCGTTTCGGGCGGGCGCATGATGTTCACCCGGCGCGGACTGATGCTCTGGCACACGCCGGGCTATGCGCGGCGCAACGGCCTCACGACGCTGGCCGACTACCTTCAAGAGATGTGGGTTGCACCGCTGTTCGCCGTGGCCGGACTCGTGGGGCTCGCGCTGATGCACCCCGGCGAACTGGTCGTCAGCGGGCCGGTGTTACTGCTGTGGCTGGTGTCCCCCCTCGTCGGCTGGTGGATCAGCCAGCCGCTCGTGGCCGATCAGCCGTCACTGTCCGACGCGCAACAGACGTTCTTGCGCGGCTTGGCCCGGCAAACCTGGCGCTACTTCGAAGTGCTGGTCAACGCGGAAGAACATTGGCTGCCGCCCGATAATATCCAGGAAGGCCCGCCACCCGTGGTCGCCTCGCGCACCTCGCCCACCAACATCGGCATGGCGTTGCTGGCCAATCTGGCGGCGAGCGATTTCGGCTATCTCTCCACCGACCAACTGCTCGACCGCACGGACAAGACCCTCACCACGATGGAAAGCCTCGAACGCTACCGGGGGCATCTCTACAATTGGTACGACACCCGCACGCTCAAACCGCTGAGCCCGCACTACGTGTCGAGTGTCGATAGCGGCAATCTGACCGGGGCATTGTTCACCTTGCGCGCTGGGTTGTTGGATTTGAAAACTCACCCCATCGTTTCGCCCCGCGTTGTGACCGGGCTGCAGGATACACTGGACCAGATCTCGTCTTCGTCGGTCGGTTGTCTCCGCGCCAAGCTGCAATCTCCGCCGCCACCCACGGTCCTGGCCCTGTTGGCCTTCCTCCAGGATTTCATCAGAGATGTCGCCGCATTACCCGCCACTGGCGATCCGGATCAACACTGGTGGGGGCAGGCTCTCGTCCGGCAGTGCCACGCCGCGCGGGCCGACTTGCTGTTCCTCGTTTCCGATCCCCGGTTGTTCGATCATGTGCCGTCCCTGCAGGAGGTGGCCGGAGCGTCCATCGGGGGCGAGCGCGCCGCCGAGCGCATCCGGAAAATCGACCAGCTCGCCCAGCGTTGCACCGAGTTGGCGGCCATGGACTTCGCATTCCTGTACGATCCGGCTTGCGAATTGCTGGCGATCGGCTACAACGTCACCGAGCGCCGCCGCGATCCGTCGTATTACGACCTGCTTGCCTCGGAAGCTCGGATGGCGAGTTTCATTCTCGTCGCCCAGGACCAGTTGCCTCAGGACCATTGGTTTGCGTTGGGCCGGCAGTTGACCACTCACGCTGGCGCCATGGCGTTGTTGTCGTGGAGCGGGTCGATGTTTGAGTACCTGATGCCGCTGCTAGTGATGCCGACCTACGAGCACACGTTGCTCGATCAGACCTACCGGGCGGTCGTGGCCCGCCAGATCGAATACGGCCGCCAGCGCGGAGTGCCGTGGGGTCTTTCCGAGTCGTGCTACAACACCACCGACTCCCACGGCGTCTATCAGTATGGCGCGTTCGGCGTGCCGGGGTTGGGTTTCAAGCGCGGTCTCGCCGACGATCTGGTCGTCGCGCCGTACGCATCGGCGCTGGCGTTGATGGTCGCACCCCGAGAGGCCTGCCAGAATCTGGAAGCGCTGGCGGAGCACGGTTACTTGGGCGCGTACGGGCTGTATGAAGCAATCGATTATACGCCTGCCCGCTTGCCTCGCGGCAAGACCTGCGTTCCAATACACAGTTTCATGGCGCATCACCAGGGAATGAGTTTCCTGGCACTCACCTACCTGCTGTTGGATCGGCCCATGCAGCGCCGATTCCTGTCCGACCCGTGCTTCAAGGCGTCGGAATTGCTCCTGCAGGAGCGCATTCCCAAGGTCGCTTCCCCGTTGCAGCCGCACGCGGCGGAAGTCAGCGCCGCGCGCCGGCCGCCGTCGGTCGCCGCTACCACCATGCGCGTGTTCTCCTCGCCGCACAGTCCGATTCCCGAGGTTCACCTGCTGTCCAACGGCCGCTATCACGTCATGGCCACCAACGCGGGAGGCGGGTATAGCCGGTGGAAAGACCTGGCGGTCACGCGCTGGCGCGAAGACGCGACGTGCGACGATTGGGGCACGTTCTGCTATCTGCGCGACGCCACCTCGGGCGCGCTCTGGTCCTCGGCCTATCAACCGACGCGGCGCCCGTCGAAGACCTACGAGGCGATCTTCGTGCAAGGCCGCGCCGAATATCGCCGCCGCGACGAGGACATGGACGCACACACGGAAATCGCCGTGTCGCCCGAAGACGATGTCGAAGTCCGCCGTGTCACGCTGACGAATCGTTCACCCCGGACCCGCACCATCGAGCTGACCAGTTATGCGGAAGTCGTCATAGCTCCGCTGAACACCGACCTCGCGCACCCGGCCTTCAGCAATCTGTTCGTGCAGACCGAGATCCTCCGCGATTCCCAGGCCATTCTCTGCACGCGCCGGCCACGCGCGCCCGGCGAGATACCGCCGTGGATGTTCCATCTGATGACCACACAAGGCGCACCGTCGGGCGAGACGTCCTACGAAACAGACCGGGCCACGTTCATCGGTCGTTGCGGCTCCGCAGTCCACCCGGCTGCATTCGATAAGGTCGCCCCGCTTTCCAACACGGAGGGCGCGGTGCTCGATCCGATTGTCGCTATTCGGCAGGGACTGATCATCCAATCCGACACTTCCGCCAACTGGCACATCATCTCCGGTATGGCCGAAACACGCGCGGCGGCGCTGGCGTTGATCGCCAGATATCGCGAACCGAGTTTCGCCGCGCGCGCGTTCGAGATGGCCTGGTCACACAGCCAACTCGTGCTGCGCCAGGTGCAGGCGACCGAGGCCGAGGCCCAGTTGTATGCGCAGTTGGCCGGCTCGGTCATTCACGCCAACCCCCTCCACCGCGCGGGCGCCGGCATCCTAACCCGCAACCGGTTCGGCCAGTCTAGCTTGTGGGCCTTCGGGATATCGGGCGATCTGCCGATTCTCCTGATGCGGATCGCCGATGTGCACCGGATCGATCTGGTAAGACATGTGCTCCAGGCCCACGCCTACTGGCGCGAGAAAGGCTTGGAGGTCGATCTGGTCATTCTGAACGAGGATTTCTCCGGGTATCGTCAGGTCTTGCAGGACCGCATCCTGGGCCTGATCGCCGCAGGCACGGAAGCGCACCGGGTGGACAAGCCCGGCGGGATATTCCTGCGGCGCAGCGAACAGTTGTCGGAGGAAGACCGGGTGCTGCTGCAAACGGTCGCGCGGGTGATCCTGACCGACAGCGCCGAGACTCTGGCCGAGCAGGTCGAACGGCGTGCGCCGGTCACGCGCAAGGTACCACGCTTTGTACCGACGCGATCGATGCTGACGGCGACAACTGCCGCGCCGGCCCAGCGTGAGCTCGTATTCTTCAATGGGTTGGGCGGGTTCACGCCTGACGGACGCGAGTACGTGATCTCGCTCGCGCCCGGACAGAACACCCCCGCGCCGTGGGCCAATGTGCTGGCCAACCCCCAGATCGGCACGGTGATCACGGAAAGCGGCGGGGCCTACACCTGGGTGGAGAACGCCCACGAATTTCGGCTCACCCCCTGGCACAACGATCCCGTAGGCGACACCAGCGGGGAGGCGTTCTACATCCGCGACGAGCAAACCGGTCAGTTCTGGTCGCCGACGCCGTTGCCCGCGCGCGGGAGCGGTACCTACGTTTGCCGACACGGATTCGGCTACAGCGTGTTTGAGTACACGCAACTGGGGATCACCTCGGAACTGTGGACCTACGTCGCGATGGACGCGCCCGTGAAACTAGTGGTGATCAAGGTACGCAATCGCTCGGGCCGGACCCGACGCCTGTCGGTCACCGGCTACTGGGAATTAGTGCTCGGCCAATGGCGGCACTCGAATCTGATGCACGTGGTCACCGAAATTGATCCTAACACGGGCGCGCTGTTCGCCCGCAACGTGTACAACCGTGAGTTTGCCGGCAAGACCGTTTTCGTCAACGTCAGCGACGCCGCGCGGACTCTCACCGGCAACCGAACGGAGTTTCTGGGGCGCAACGGCACGCCGGCAAATCCCGCCGCGCTGCGGCAAACACAACTGTCCGGCCAGACAGGTGCGAGCCTGGACCCCTGCGCGGCGCTGCAAGTGGCGTTCGATCTGGCCGACGGCGAGGAGCGCGAACTCGTCTTCGTGCTGGGCGCCGGCAATAGCGCCGACGAAGCCCAGCAACTGGTCCGGCAATTCAGCGGCCCGGCCAGTGCGCGGCTGGCATTGGAGAGCGTGTGGGAATTCTGGAAACGGACGCTGGGCGTGGTCTACGCCGAGACGCCGGACCCCGCCTTGAACCTGCTGGTCAACGGCTGGCTGGAGTACCAGACACTGGCCGGCCGCTACTGGGGCCGGAGCGGGTATTACCAATCTGGCGGCGCGTATGGGTTCCGCGACCAACTCCAGGATACGACCGCGTTGCTTCACGCCGCGCCGTGGACCGCCCGTGAACATTTGCTGCGGTGCGCCGGCCGCCAGTTTCGCGAAGGCGACGTGCAACATTGGTGGCATCCGCCCACTGGCCGCGGCGTGCGCACGCATTGTTCCGATGATTACCTCTGGCTGCCGTATGCGGCGTGCCGGTATGTGAAGATGACCGGCGACACCGGCGTGCTCGATGAGCGCGTGTCGTTCCTCGAAGGGCGTCCGGTGAATGCCGACGAGGAATCGTACTACGATCTGCCGCAACGCTCGGGGGAAGACGGCACGCTTTACGAACACTGCGTGCGGGCGATCAAGCGCGGATTCCAATTCGGCGAGCACGGACTACCGTTGATCGGCTGCGGCGACTGGAACGACGGGATGAACCTCGTCGGCGAGAAGGGCAAGGGCGAGAGCGTGTGGCTGGCGTTTTTCCTGTACGACGTCGTGCAGCGTTTCGCGGAACTGGCCCGACGCCGGGGCGATTCCGAGTTTGCCGACCAATGCATCCACCAGGCGGAGCAGTTGCAGCAGAATATCGAAGAGCATGGGTGGGATGGCGACTGGTACCGGCGCGCCTACTTCGATGACGGAACACCGCTCGGCTCGGCCACGAACGAGGAATGCCAGATCGACTCCATCGCCCAGAGCTGGGCGGTGCTCTCGGGCGCGGCAAATCCGGCGCGGGCGCGGATGGCCATGGAGGGCATGGATCAACGCCTGGTCCGGCGCGATTCCCGGCTAATCCAGCTCTTCGATCCGCCGTTCGACAAATCCGAGCGCGAACCCGGCTACATCAAGGGTTATCCGCCCGGCGTTCGCGAGAACGGCGGCCAATACACCCACGCCGCGATTTGGGCCGTCATGGCGTTCGCGGAACTGGGCGAGACCGAGCGGGCATGGGAATTGTTCTCGCTGCTCAACCCCATCCGTCACGCCACGGACATGACGGAGGTCAACCGCTATAAAGTTGAGCCGTACGTCGTTGCCGCCGACATCTACTCCGTCGCGCCGCACATTGGCCGCGGTGGCTGGAGCTGGTACACGGGATCGGCGGGTTGGATGTACCGAATGATCGTCGAGACGCTGCTGGGTCTGCGGCTCGAAGCGGACCAACTGCGGATGATCCCACGGCTGCCACGCGCCTGGCAGTCGCTCAAGCTTCATTACCGCTATCGCGACACCTTTTACCACATCACCGTAAAGCGGGTCGGAGTGGAAACCGCTCGGCCGCTTTGCATAACCGTCGATGGTAAAGAGCAACCTGATGCCACGATTCACCTCGTCGACGACCACAGGGAACATGCCGTCGAAGTGAAGGTCCGTTGACTTAACGGTAGGGTTACACCCCACTGCAACACGTCTGGCCGTCGTATACACTGTCCGCATTGAAGAACTATTGCCGCAACTGCGGGGTATGTAGCCACGCAGGCGGGAATTCAGTAAGGAGCGTCATATGTTGTGGACACTTGCGATGATACTGTTGGTTCTGTGGGCGCTGGGGTTGGTGTCCAGCTATACGATGGGAGGCTTCATTCACCTCCTGCTCGTGGTTGCCATTATCGTGGTGCTGGTCAGAATTATTCAAGGACGCCGAATATCCTAGGAAGCCGGTTGCTGTATTAACAACACAGCGGATCGTAGCTGGTTCGTGCGGGATCGCACGAACCAGCGCGGCTGTCAGACATTATGAAAGGAACGCCATCATGCTGAACAACGTCACAACGCTCGAAGGTTACACATTGCACAGTCTCGACGGAGATATAGGTCGGGTCAAGGAATTCTATTTCGATGACCGGCATTGGACGATCCGCTATCTGGTCGCCGACACGGGTAACTGGCTCCCGGGCAGGCAGGTGTTGATCTCCCCGCATGCGATGGGTTCCGTGATGAGCCAGAAGCACAGCATTGCCGTAGATTTGACCAAAAAACAGATCGAGGAAAGTCCATCCTTGGACCGTGACATGCCTGTCTCGCGACAATTCGAGGGGTCCTACTATGGGTATTATGGATATCCGATATATTGGGGAGGCCCCTACGTATGGGGAGCATATCCCTATATTGTGCATGGTCGCGAAGAAGGCAGGGGTCTTGTCCCAGGCGCGAAGACATGGGATTCACATTTGCGCAGCACGCTTGCGGTGAGCACATATAATATTCACGCCATAGACGGCTCCATTGGCCACGTCTCGGACTTTGTCATCGATGACGAGACCTGGGCGATTCGATACCTCATCGTCGATACAAGGAACTGGTGGCCAGGGAAAAAGGTTCTGGTTGCGGCACGATGGATCGAGCGCGTGAGTTGGGATGAGTCGAAAGTCTTCATCAATCTTTCCCGCGCGGCCATCAAGCAGGCCCCAGAATATACGGCGGCGTCCCTGTTCACTCGGGATTATGAGACCCGGCTGCATGGGCATTACAATCGCCAAGGCTACTGGGTCGATGAACCGGTTGCCTAGACGCCGTCTTCTCCAAAACAGATGAAGACAAACACTCTTACCGCCGAACTGCTCCGCAAGATCGATGCCTATTGGCGCGCGGCGAACTACCTTTCGGTCGGCCAGATCTATCTCTACGACAATCCGCTGCTGAAACGTCCGCTGACGCTCGCGGATGTGAAACGCCTGTTGCTGGGACACTGGGGCACGACGCCGGGGCAGAACTTCATTTACGTGCACGTGAACCGGGTCATCAAGAAATACGATCTCGACATGATCTACGTCTCCGGCCCCGGACATGGCGGCCCGGCTGTCGTGGGCAACACGTACCTCGAGGGCACGTACAGCGAAATCTACCCTGATATCAGTCAAGATGAGGCCGGGTTGCAAAAACTCTTCAAGCAGTTCTCTTTTCCCGGCGGCATTCCCAGCCATGCCTCGCCGGAGTGCCCGGGTTCAATCCACGAAGGCGGCGAGCTCGGCTATTCTCTGAGCCACTCGTTTGGGGCTGTGTTCGACAATCCCGGGCTCATCGTCGCCTGCTGCGTCGGGGATGGCGAGGCGGAAACGGGGCCGCTGGCAACGTCGTGGCACTCCAACAAGTTCCTCAACCCGATTACCGATGGAGCCGTGCTGCCCATCCTCCATCTCAACGGTTACAAGATCGCCAACCCGACCATCCTCGCGCGCATCGAACCGGAGGAACTGGACCAGTTGCTGCGCGGTAATGGCTGGGCGCCCTATTACGTCGAAGGACATGAGCCGGCGTTGATGCACGAAGCCATGGCCGCGACGCTGGATCAGGTGGTGGAGGAGATCAAACGCATTCAACACGAAGCCCGCGTCAACGGCAACACGATGCGCCCGCGCTGGCCCATGATTGTCCTCAAATCCCCGAAAGGCTGGACGGGGCCAAAATGGGTGGACGGCCTCCAAATTGAAGGCACTTTCCGCGCGCATCAAGTGCCGCTTTCCGCCCCGGCCACGCATCCCGAACATCTCAAACTGCTGGAAGACTGGTTGAGCAGTTACCGGCCGGAGGAACTCTTCGACGAGCAGGGGCGTCTGAAACCTGAACTCGCCGAACTCGCGCCGAAGGGGGATCGACGCATGGGCGCCAATCCGCACGCGAATGGCGGCCTGCTTTTGCGCGACCTGATCATGCCGGACTTTCGGAAGTATGCGGTCGATGTGCCGTCGCCTGGGTCCGTTCAGGCCGCCGACGCCCATGAGCTGGGCGTCTTTCTGCGCGATGTGACCACGCTCAACCAAGAGCAGCGCAATTTCAGAATCTTCGGCCCCGACGAAACGCTTTCCAATCGCCTAACCGCCGTGTTTGAGGTGACCAACCGGCAATGGGACGCCCGGGTGCGGGACAACGACGAGTTCCTCGCTCAGGACGGCCGCGTCATGGAAATGTTAAGCGAGCATCAGTGCGAGGGCTGGCTCGAAGGCTACCTGCTGACCGGTCGTCATGGGCTCTTCAACTGCTACGAGGCGTTCATCCATATCATCGACTCGATGTTTAATCAGCACGCCAAATGGCTGAAAGTCACCGCGGAATTGCCGTGGCGGCGTAAGATCGCCTCGCTGAATTACCTGCTCGCCTCCCATGTCTGGCAGCAAATGCACAACGGCTTCACCCATCAGGATCCCGGGTTTATCGACCACGTCGTGAACAAGAAAGCCTCCGTCGTGCGCGTGTATCTTCCGCCGGATGCCAACTGTTTGTTGTCGGTATGGGACCACTGCCTGCGAAGCCGCCACTACGTCAACGTCGTGATCGCGGGCAAGTATCAAACGCCCCAGTGGCTGTCCATGGACGCCGCCGTCAAGCATTGCACCGAGGGCATCGGTATCTGGCAATGGGCCAGCAGCGATGCGGGCGCCGAACCCGATGTAGTCATGGCCTGCTGTGGCGACGTGCCCACGCTGGAGACGCTCGCCGCTGTTTCCATACTGCGTGAGCATCTTCCTGACTTGAAAGTTCGCGTCGTCAATGTCGTGGACCTGATGAAGCTGGAACCTCCGAGCGAACACCCGCACGGGTTGAGCGACGCGGCGTTCGACGCGCTGTTCACCAAGGATAAGCATGTCATCTTCGCCTTCCATGGCTACCCGTGGTTGATCCACCGGCTCACCTACCGTCGCACCAACCACGCCAACCTCCATGTTCGCGGCTACAAGGAAGAGGGCACCATCACGACGCCCTTCGACATGACGGTGTTGAACGACCTCGACCGCTTCCACCTTGTGATGGACGTGATCGACCGCCTGCCGCAGACCGGCGCCAAGGGCCAAGCGCTGAAACAGCATCTCAAAGACAAGTTGATGGAACACAAGCAGTATATCGACAAGAATGGGGTAGACTTGCCGGAAATTCGGAACTGGATGTGGGGCAACAACGAATAGAGAGTATCCGCTATGAGTACACAGAATCTTAAAAATACCGCGAGGTCGCTGGCCGTAGGTGACAAGAGCCTGCTTGCGGACGAAACGATCCGCCAACAGACGAAAGACCTGACGACACCGGTGCTTTCAGACGGCACGGCCCCTCGACCGGGAAAGGACGGGGAACAGTGTGCGATAACCGGGAAGCCTGTGGCCGACGGCATTGTGATGGGCACGGCCGTGGTGATAGCCGCATTGACCGATAGTCTTGCGGATGGGACTGACAAAGATGCCGCCACGTACACACTCGCCGATTTTCGGCGTGCCGTACGCCTGACGAGCGAACAACTCCACGAATTTCAGCAGCGCATCCGGGAAGGCATTGCGGAACCGATATCGAACATTTTCGACTCCCATCTCGCGATCCTTGACGATGCCGCGTTCACCGGCGAGATGCGGCGCCGCATCAAAGGCGGAACGGCCGTGCAGGTCGCCATCAAGGAGGTCACGAACAAGTTCGTCAGCGTGTTCTCGCGCAGCACGAGTCTCGGCTTCAGTGAGAAGTGCGACGACTTGAATGACATCGCACGGCGCCTGCTGGCGAATCTGGCACATCAGGCCGATGTGGGGATGAATACCGACTACCACGGTCGAATACTTGTCACACCCCTGTTGTTTCCATCAGACATGCTGCGGATTTTGGCTCAGCGCGCGGAAGGCATCATCCTGACCACAGGAGGAGTCACCGCGCACATCTCGATTCTTGCGCAGAGCCTCGAAATACCCATGGTTTTTGCCCAGGCCAATCTTATGGAAGGCGTTACAACGGGTACAACCCTTCTCATGGACGCCAATCATGGGACCATCTACGTAAACCCCGGCGACAACATCATGGCTCGTTACGGGAGTCTGTTGGAGACGCGCGGCAGGGAACTGCCGACCGAAGGTGCTATCGAGCCTCAAACATGCACGCGCGACGGCCACCGCATTCATCTGCTTGCCGCGATCGGACTGGTCAGCGAGGCCAGTGCCACCCGTCAATTGGGCGCGGAAGGCGTTGGACTCTACCGTAGTGAGATGTCCTTTTTGATCCACAACGGCTTTCCCACCGAGGACGAGCAGTACACACTATACCGCAAGGTCATGGAGGAAATGGAAGGGCGCGAGATCGTTTTCCGGACCCTCGATCTTGGCGGTGACAAGATTCCCGAGTACTTCGTCGCCTCAGAGGAGCCGAATCCTTTTCTGGGACTTCGCGGCATGCGGTTCGCCTATCGCCACCTTGAACTCTTCAATACGCAAATCCGCGCCCTCCTGCGCGCGGCGCATGATCGCCCCCTCAAGGTCCTGTTCCCGCTGATATCGTCCGTGGACAGCCTGCGTCATGCCCGCGAACTGGTCGAGGCGGCTATCCGGGATCTGAAAGCGGCCCATGTGCCGCATCAGTCGCAGCCCGCATTGGGCGCCATGATCGAACTGCCATGCGCGGTAGGCATAGCAGACGATTTGGCCGCGGAAGCTGATTTTCTTTCCATCGGCAGCAATGATCTTGTGCAGCACATGCTAGCCGTTGACCGTACGAACGAACAAGTCGCCGACTGGTATGTGCCTTGGCATCCGGCAATCCTTCGAGCCATAAGGGCCGTCGTGGAGGCTGCCCGGCATCACCACAAGCCTCTTTCCCTTTGCGGGGACATGGCGCAAGACCTCACGCTGATACCCGTTCTCGTCGGAATCGGCATCACCGCCTTGACCGTCCCGCCACGCCGGATATTGCGGGTGCAGCGCCTCATTCAACAGATGGATGCTGCGGCAGCCGAGGAACTCGCCCGCAAGGCATTGGCGGCACCCACCTTGGCAGAGATCTCGGAGCTGCTCAATATTCAACACTCTTTCCCCTCATCTTAAGGGGACTCCTCTATATCCCACTTATGGCGCACAACGCGCCGTCCCGCCGCGTCCACAGGCTCTTCTGGTAGCGCTTGTGGTCGTCGCGGGAATCCGCCAAGCCTTTGGCTAGCAGGTTCGCGTATTCCAGACGCCGGGGCGTGGCCATCCGCGTCTCGAACGTACAGTCCCAGAGGTAGCCCAATACGGCATCGAAGCGCAGCGTGAACCGGTGAACGATCCCGGTCTCGCCAGAGCCCTCGCGCCAGCACAGGCGCACCGTTTCGCCGCGAGTCTGCAGGCCCTCCATCTCGCCCTTGACCGACCAACCCCACTGCCATGGCGCGATCGCGATCCGGGGCCCTTGCAGCGTCTCCCAACCGTGAAACTCAGGCAACGTGTATTCGACCGGCACTTCGCCCTCCGGCGGGAACGCGCGAAACATCTCGATTTCGCCGACCGCAAAATTCAGCAGCCCGATCTTCTGCTTGCCGTCCATGAACCAGAAAAACTTCCCCTGATTCTTCTGCTGCTTCGGCTCCACGACCGGGCTGATCTGAAAATCCGGCCGGTGTTTGCTACGCGGTAGGCTGCAATGCCGCACATGTTTGACAAAAACCTCTCAGATTTAAGGAGATCCCTTGGTCCGCCCCATCCAGCGTAGATCGCCGACCTCGCCGAAGTGCTCACAAAACAGGCGATAGTAGAGCAGTTCTTCCTTTGAGTTCAGGCCCCAGCCGTTCGGGAGACGCCTCTCACGTCGGAAGTCATCGTTGGTGATAATTATCTCCGCGTGGTCGGCCAGCAGGTCCCCGACCCCGGCTCCTTGCCAGAACTTGGATTTGGTCCTTTGCAGCACGGACTCTGGCAACAGGCCTTTGAGCGGCTGCCTGAGAATCCATTTCTCGACAGTCCCGCGCAGCTTGAATTCCACCGGGATGCGCAGTGCGAGTTCAACCACCGTCGGATCGAGGAAGCAGGTGTGGGCAACAAGCCCGTGGGCGGATGCGCAGCGATCCACCCGCTGCAGCGCCGTATTGTGCAGCCTGCCCATGATGTCCAGCAGTTCGGCACTCAGGTCCTCCTTCGCCAGGCTCTTTAGGTACTCGTAGCCGGCAAATAATTCGTCGCCTCCTTCGCCGGAAAGAACGGCCGGCACAAAGTCGGACGCCTGCTTCGCTACCAGGTAGTTGATGATGCTCGACCGGACCAGCAAGGCATCAAACGACTCCAAGTGATAGATCACTTCCGGAAGAACTCGCAGCATGTCCTGTATAGAGAGAACCGTCTCGTGGTGCTCGGTGCCGACGAACTCAGAGACAACTCTGGCATACTGCAAATCCGGCGCATCCGCCACGCCGCCGGCGAACGTGTGCAGCACCTGGGTCCATGGGCGGGCAAGGGCAACCAGGGCGCTCGAATCCAGGCCCCCGGAAAGCCATGCACCGAAGAGGTCGGGCTGGACACAACTCTGCACAGCCTGGCTTAGGCGAATGCCCAATTCAGCGGCGATCTGCTCCGGCGGCTCATTGAGCAACGGCAGGGGCTCCAATCGGAAATGAAGGACAATTCGCTGGCCATCGTAGAACGACCCTGGCGGTAGTTCCAATATATTCCCGGCGATCCCCAGCAGCGCTTTTACTTCCGAGGCAAAACATCGCGCGCCATCGCCGGTCTGCCCATAATAGAGTGGCGCGACGCCGAGCGGATCACGGCGCAGTTCGAAACCATTCGGGCTGGCATGTGCCTGAGCATAGTGCCCGTATCCTGCGTAGTCGCGAACGACGTTGTGCGGCCGCGAGATCGACGTGGCCTGCGATGCAGGAGCCGTGGCCCCAAAGGTAACACCCTCGACCTCGAAGACCTCTCGCAAGCAACTTCCCCGGTGCGACAGCATGTCCAGCATTCGGTTGACTTCAGTCGTCTTGCCTGCCTGTGCTATTCCAGCTATACCTGCCATTGATCGCCTCCTTCAAGGACCATCACGTCGAGGTGGGTCCGAGTCCGCCTGGCAATCGGCAGGAATAACCAGTCCCATGCGGCAAGGACGATCTTGGCCGCAACGATGCCGCCAAGAAACCAGAGCGAGAATTCAATAAGTGCGGGTGTCATGTTCGCTGCACCTGTGCCATTCGTTCGGCTGAGGGGACGGGGAGGCCCCCGCTATCCACGACTTTGACGGAGCCGCGAATAAGCCGGGTCTGCCACTGCACCGCTTTGGCCAGTTCGTTCCGGCACTCCCACAAGTAGGGCGCCGTCAAAAAGCCCATGGCAAATGCCTGGTACAAGCCCTCTGCGGTATAGGGCTCTCGAATCGTCGCCTCGATGGCGCGAAGAACCGTGCGGGTCTCGGCAAGCAATTCCGCCGTGCGCAACGTCACCTCCGGATGCCTTGTCATGTCGTCGATGTCACCCTCTTGTCGCAACCTGCGATATTCATTCAGCGCATGGCGCGTGATTTTGATGCTCTCGTCAACCACAGACGGATCCGCAAGCGCGTATCCTTCGGAGTAGCTGACGACGTGAATCACCTGGGGGCTACCCAGATCATGGGGTTCGATGTCGTCCATGAGCGCCGTCACCGCGGCAAGCTGGGCTTTCGCCTTCTCAGGGGAAGCCGAGAAGTAATCCAGTCCACCCCTCGGCTGCAGGATCACGCGGAAGTCCGAATCTTCCAGTTCATGCACAAGAGCCAGCGTGGCGCGGGCCTTAGCCAAGTCCTGCACACCCCAGGTGGCGCGGGGCGTGTTCAGCATCACCTGAAGGACGAAATGGCGGATCCCCAGCGCCTTGGCCGTTCTCGCCGCCAGCACCGCAGCCACCACGCCGGTCACATCGTCACCGCCGCGGAATGCGAAGTGATGCGACACATTGGGCTCGAACGGCTTCCCCGTTGACGCAATATACCGGAGCGCCTCGCAATGCTGCTGCAGATTTTCCCTGAGCGAATACGGACCCCGATCATCGACACGACAGAACCACCAAAGCGAAAGGGCGTGCCAGGTGATGTTGATCTTCTCTTCGTACATTCGCGCTAAGGCGGGAATGTCCCGCGTGCCGGCGTAGGTTCTCACCAGCATGGGGCTGGCGGCATTCGCAACCGCTTCAAACTCTTCCGGCGTGTTCAGCGGAACACCGCCTCCATTGGGCTTGCCCTCCCAGCTCTCGCCAAAATTCGACTGGGTGAGTTGCGATGCTCCTATGGAAAGGACGTCGAGGTGTCCGCTTGCCGCCAGCGCCCTGGTCCATGCCAGGAACAGGCGGACCGCGTCCTTACGGTCCGCAAGGAATGGGCCGACATGCGCCCGCATGAGCGGCGGCAGCCCATGCTGGCGCCCGTGCGTCAGCCGGGCGACCAGCGTATCCTGTCGGGTACCGAAGTCGGGGTAGCCCGAACGGTCGATGGGCCGCAGGGCCATATATTCGCCCTTACGGATCAAGTCCCGGCCAAAGGCCATCCGGTCTTCATCGTAGCGCACGCTCGTCTTGAGATCCGTTGGAATGATGGCAGGGTCCACGCCAAGCCGGACAAGCGTTTCAGCCGCCGTTTCGTCCCCCTCAAATGTGGCCGTCACTTCTTTCACCTGTTGCCGTATCAGGTCGCATGTCTTCGGCAGTCCCGCAAAGAACACCGCGCGGATCGGTCCACCCTGGTCCTTCAGGAGTCGCCTTATCTTGAGGCCTTGGGCCAAGAGCGCGGCAATACGCGCACCATCTTGAGGGTCGAGCCGGTAACTGAGTCCGAGAACCGTAATCCCCTGGGCCATGATCCAGCGGCTGATTCCGTCCAGATTCTCGGGGACATCCGGCGCGTTGAGACACATGCAGGCATCGCTATCGGCAAGGACGCACCGACGGCCGCACTCGCCCAGAAGCTGAGCAAGCGATGTCAACCCCAGCGTATGCGCATCAAGGGCGGGTCGTGCCAGCCCCACGCAGTCTGTGCGATTCAATCGAAACGTCATTGTGTACCTTCGTTCAAGTGCTCAGCCTTCCAGGTCGGTTTTCGAGGCATCTCTGTGTCGTTCTTTCAGATTCGCAAGTATTCTCTCCATGGCGTTGCGTGCGATGTCCTTGCATCCCAGTCCGAATGCCAGTGCCATGCCAAAAGCGAAGGCGGCGATGAGAATTTGTATTGCGCCAGCCAGAATGGAACCGCGAATCTCCGCTTGTTCAAAGGCCATGGCGAGGACCAGAACAACCCCCACCCAGCGCGTGATTCGAGACCACAGGTTGGCATACGGGCTCCCGGCGTTGCGGGTGACCGTGCGGACGAATCCCGCGAGGAACGCAATCAAGATCAGGCCTACCGCTAACACCAGCACGGCACTGAGCAAGGCCGGCATTGCGGAAACAACGCGATGCCTGAACTCGGTCGCCACTCCAATGTCGAGAAACCGAGCAGCCTCCAGAAGAACGCCGATCAGCAGGGCCCAGTAAAGTCCTCGACCGACCAGTGCGGCCGGCGAGTGAGCGACTTCTCCCTTTCTCAGGAAGTCGCAGGCGCCCGTTCTTTCGCACAACTGGTTGAAATGAAGCGCTGTCAGCAGCCGCGTGACGATGAACCGCGCCGCACGGGCGGCCAACAATCCAACGGCGATAATGCTCGCCGCGATCACCCAACCGGGCAGCGCGGAAATATAGACATACACGTTTTCCATAGTGCGTACCTCCAAAAGCGAATCACTCAATTCCAACCGCCATTTGACGGATCTGTTTCACGGTCATCCCTTCAATGCCCATGTGTGCAACCGTCCGTCCCTCTTTCCAGTAGTCACGTCCGTGCATGACGTTCGCCATGCCTATCACCATGTCCATCATCGGGACGGCAACGCCCAGCATCTTTCCGATAGAAGCCAGGGGGACCAGGCTCATCGGAACATCCTCGGTCACGTAGCGGTGCAGGATGTTCTGCGGCGCCCGGATACCTCGGTAGCTTCCGGTGTTCTGGATCGCTTCATAGAGATCCCGGCCAGGAGAGTCGTAGGTCAGATACAGCCATTCCCTGGCCGAAACCGTATGCACGCCCATGCTGCGCGCCACAGCGACCCGTTCAGCGTCAAGCCGTTCCAGCACGCGAGCGACAGAAGGAGATATCCCGCCAATGTAATAGTCGAAATCGCCTTTCGTGGTCTCGATCCAGCCGGCGTTCATCAGGGTCAATGCCGGGTGGAATATAGCTCCAATATTCTCCATGCCCGTGGACAGGACACTGTCGCCGGCGGCAAACTGAGGGAAGGCTTGGTTGAGAATCGGGAGGACTTCTGGAATCCAGTACGCCGGTAACGTGGCAAGACGAACCGAGTTCTTGATCCGGAAGATGCGGGCCTCAAACCGCGAAAGCGCCCTCGACGCATAGAGGAAGGTGGAAGTCTCTGCAAGAATCACGGACTCCTTGTTGTCCTTGCTGTTCAGAACCTGCCGAAACTCGAGTGCGCCACCCGTCCTGCCCGGGTTCAAGACAACGATTTGGCCGGTGCGCAAACAGGGGGCCATTTGTTCCGCCACAAATCGGTGAGCCGTGGCTGGCACGACCACCATGAGCACATCGGCGCCTGAGATTGCCTCTGCCATGGCAGAAGTGGCCAATTGGACGGTGCCGAAGCCTTGGACTTCGCCCGTAACCTTGACACCCCCATGCCACCGCACGGCGTGGAGATTCTCCTCCGTACGGTTGTAGAGTCTTACGGGGAACCCCATGATGCCCAAGTGGCCCGCCATGGCCAAGCCACCGTGACCGGCTCCCACCACACAGAACGTAGGTTTGGCCCCTCGTTCGCGGAGAGACTGGAGGGCGGCTTGCCGTTGTTCATCTTGGGTCACGGGCATTATGCCTCCTATTTCAAGACGTACGTAAACATTCGGGCCAACATCCATGCACCGACCGCCACTGAGCCGACCAGTATCGCGTAACGACGCCAGTTGATCATCGTGGCCGGTTTACCTTCGCCAGTCTCGCCGTTGA
This sequence comes from Akkermansia muciniphila, assembly GCA_945870025.1. Classification (GTDB taxonomy): domain Bacteria; phylum Verrucomicrobiota; class Kiritimatiellia; order RFP12; family JAAYNR01; genus VGWG01. The sequence continues at coordinate 10,044 of CAMBQN010000004.1, read as the reverse complement.
GGAAGCGAATGTCGATGTAACGGACGAGAATGAGAGATGCCGTAACGACAAAATATACGGCATCGAGTGGAGCCAGCTTATTCGGGTGCTCATGGAGAAGGAAGACAAGGATGAACAAAAGAAGGGCCGTGCCGCCGAACATCCAGTAGAGGCGAACCAGAGCACCGATGGCGCTTGGATGAGAATTGCGTTGATCTGTCATGACAAACCGTCCTTCCGTTTGCACGCATTGAGCGTACCGAAAGGATGGCGGCCCGACCAACCCAAAAACCTGTGGCGCACGCAGTACACCACACCCAGACCCTCGTGACCCCCAACAGAAGATAGTGCACGAGAATGTCTTGAACGTACCACAATTCACTGATCGCCGAAAGCAGAATCGGCAAGAATCGACCAGAATCGGCAGGACCCCTTGTTGGAGACTCGATCGGCCATGGGCACGGATGGAACTCCTCTTGACGGGAATGCGGAAAAGGGGGGATCAGCGCCGACAGGCCGTCGCAATGGCGACGGCGATCCTGACGGCATCATCGGTTGCGTGTGCAGCGGGTACCGGCTGAGTGGGTTTGACCAGTTCGGCATCCGGCAGGAGATAGGAAAACCGCTCAAAGAATTTAGACAGCGACACCACGCCGATCATGACCAGCAAAAAGGCATAGACAATCAGCATGCTGACCGCCACCAGAAAGAGACCTTCCCGCAATACTAATGCCTGATCCATAACACGCCCTTTCCATCTAAGAAACAAAAGATATATACGAAGACGGATGATAAGTCCACGCAATTAATTGATATTGCCAAAACAAGGGCGCATGGCAGTTCTGATGAGGGTTCCTCCTTAATCTTAATCCTAATCTTAATCTTAATCTTAATCTACTGTCGGAGAATGGATTACGATAAAGATTACGAATCAACTACCTCATCAGAACTGGCGCTTCCGGGTTTGTGGGGGGATTTGTCATTGAAGGGGAAGCGAGGCCATGCTCAAGCCGCCGAACTGAAAAAGCCGACAAAGTGTGAGACTTTGTCGAGACTGCTCTCGGCCAGCCCTATCTCAACACAAAAGGGTCTTTCATGCCCGCGCTATACCCGATATCCGGCTTCGCAACCCATCCCGAACACATCCAGCCCCATACAATTCCCCCCCCACAAACCCGGAAGCGCCAACCAGTAGGGCAAGGCGATCATGACATCCAAGACGGTTTGCCGCGTGATTGGACATGCTACGTCCGCTCACGTGATCGGTGGCTGGGTTCCGAGCAGGGTCTCGAGGATCGTATAGGCCGCCCGCGGCTGGGCCAGTTGCTTCATCCGATGCTTCATCCCGGCAAGGCGCTTTGGCTCTCGCAACAGCAGGTCCACCTTGTACGGAAGCGTGACGACATCTGTCGGGCTCACGGCCACTCCCTCTTCGAGCATGTTTGCCGCATTAATCTCTTCCTGTCCGGGGATCGGGTTCAAAAGGATCATGGGCAGGGCGCTCGCCATGGCTTCCGAAATCGTAAGTCCGCCGGGTTTGCCGATAAAGAGGTCGGAGATCGCCATCCATTCGTGCATATCAGCGGTGTAAGGCAGCGCTCTGAACTTCAGATGTGCCGGCGCTGCTTCCGTCGCGTGCATGACTTCGGTCAGGAGATCCTCGTTCCTCCCGCACAGGGCCACGATCTGCGCGGGCTCTTCCATGTGCATGAGGGCGCGAATGGCCACGATGCTCGATTCCATGCCAAATGTCCCCGCAGAGAGAAGAACAACGGGCCCCGAGGGGTCGACATCGAGTTTTTTTCGAAGCGCCTCCCGATCCATGCTCTGGGAAAATGCCGGATGAATCGGAATGCCCGAAACGGTGATGCGGTCAACCGGAAACCCAATCTGGCGCAGGTAATAGGCCGATTCATCCGTGGGAACAAAATAGTGCTCAAACTGATGGCATAGCCACAGGGCGTGGACATGCACATCGGTGACGACAACGGCATGCCGCGTGGATATCTGCTCGTGTTGCAGCATGTAGGAGACGATATCGGAGGCTAGGAAATGCGTGCAGATCGTGATGTCGGGCGCCTCGGTTTTCAGGCACTCCATGAGCGGTTGCATCTGAAAGCGTTCCATGGCGACGCGAAACGTTTCGCCCTTCCATGGCGCATCGCTTTTGTCGTACCACCATCCCCAAAGCGAGGGGGCCTTGCTGACCATCTGCTGGTACAGGTTCGAATAGAATTCTCCGAGCAGGGCAGACCCATAGTCCAGCACGTCGATGTGCCGCACAGAGGAAATGCCGGGAAAGGCTGCGGCAGCGGCCTCCAGCGCTTCGCCTGCGCGTGTGTGTCCGCTTCCGGAACTGGCCGAGAGAATCAATATTTTAGATCCTCGGCTCGTGGGTGCCATCGTAATGGCATCGGTCGTCGAAGCCTGCTGCTGAGTTGTGTCGCTGCTCATGCGTGTGTCCTTTCAGACGCCTGGCGTCCGCTGTTCTATAGGCCGTTTCAAACGCCAAAGACCGTTGTGACGGCCTGGGGCGCATAGGTCTCCACCATTTCTTTCGTTACCGCGTTCTTCTGCGCGATTGCGGAGTACAGATACGCACTGCGGCGGGGGGCGCGCATGAGATCCGGGTCATCGTGTTGAACGGCGACAAGACCGAACCGCTTCGCAAACCCCTCCCGCCACTCGAAGTTATCCATAAATGACCAGTGGAAGTAACCGAGGATCGGAATCCCTTCCCGAAGGGCCCGGTGAACCTGTGCGAGATGCTCAACAATGTAACACGGCCGCTGCTCATCCGTATCGTCTGCGATGCCGTTCTCGGTGATGAGGATCGGTTTCCCGAATTGTTTCCAAACCGAGCGGATCGTGCGATAGAGACCCTCTGGATAGATCTGCCAGCCCATCTGGCTCACCTGTATTCCGGCTGGCGCCGGTGTATCGTCGATCCAGTACTGGTGGCCCCTTCGCCGGTCGTATTTCAGAGACGCCCGCGTGTAGTAGTTGATGCCGCAATAGTCGTAAGAGTTTTGAATGTTGGCAATAGCGGGCCCGCCATGAATCCAGTGCGGTTTTCCGGTACGAATCGTCGTGTCCCACCCCTCAGAAGCTAGGCGTCGGGCGATGAAAACAGCGAAACGCTCGTACCAACCCGCAAACCCCGGCGAGTTCCATGGCTCGATCCAGGGATACGCCATGGCGACACCCACCTTTGACTGGGTACCGTCCGGCGCCAGCGGACGCAGCTTGTGGATGAGGTGGTAGGTTCCCGCATGGGCGCGAAGCAAGGATCTGGATACGGTGCGGTAGGCCCTGATGGAATGTCGCTGCGGCGGAAATTTGCCCAGGAGATTGCCCATGATCGCCGGCACCATCGGTTCGTTCAGCGTCACCCAGTAATCGGGGAACATGCCCAGTTCCTCTATCACGAACGTCGCGTACCGCAGGAACTGGCTCACCGTATCAGGATTCAGCCAATCATCTTGGTCGGCGACCCAGCCTGGAAGCACCCAGTGGTGCAGCGTGAGGCAGATCTTGAATCCATGATTACGAAGGGATTGAAGGATGTGTCGATACTGCTCGATCACGTCACGGTCGAAATGATCCTTCTGCGGTTCGACGCGGGCCCATTCGATGCCCAGACGGAACCCATTGTAGGCCAGTTTCGCCATGAGGGCATGATCCTCTTCGTGGCGATTCCAGTAATCCATGGCGCGACCCGATACCGTCCCGTCCGCGATCAGGCCCTTCTGCTCCCAGGCCCACCAGTCGGAAAATGCGTTGCCTCCCTCTACCTGGTGGCCTCCGGTTGATGTGCCCCAGATGAAGGTGTCCGGAAAGTCAAGTCTGTCTCTAGGCACAGTGCGTTCTCCCTTTCTCGTTTGTATTCGGGGGCCTATAACTTCGTGCGCGCGACCAGCCCGTGCAACACGTGGTGGGTTGTGGAGTTTGGCGACGGGGGGTGCTGACGCTTCCGGGTCTATCCCTCACTCCTGCACGATCACCAGCCCGGTTGCAGCCTCCACCGCCTTGACCGGGCTGACGTTCGGCACGTGCTTCGCCGGCGGGGGAAGGCGGCGGGCCAGATTGGGAACGGCTTGGATCAGTGGCAGGGCGTAGTTGATCTTCACCGCGAAGTTAACGTTCTGCGGGATCGAACCGTTGTACTCGAAGACCGTTATGGCGTTGAGTTGGGACACAACCAGTCCGACGACATTGCCGGCCGCGTCCACTAGTGCGCCACCGGAGTTTCCGCCTTGGATGGGTGCCGTGATCTGCATGGTGCGGACATCGTCCTGAAAGCCCGAAAGGGCGCTGACTGCGCCATCGGTGTATTTGGCTGCATCGCCCTGAATGTCGGGGTTCGGGTAACCAATCGTGAAGACCTTGTCGCCCATTTCGGGAATGGACTGGGCCAGGGCCAGGGGGGTAAAGCTCTCACCCTCCAGTTTGAGCAAGGCCGTGTCGTTCCGCCTGTCGGCGCGGACGACCTTGGCGGAGTAGGTCTTGTCGCCGATCCGCACCTTGATCTCGCCCCCGCTTTCGACGACGTGAGCGCAAGTAAGAAAATATCCGTCCGTGCTGATGACAAACCCGGTACCGGCGGTTGCCTTCACCGTGTCAGCGGGCGTCGGAGCAGTCGGGGCCGCATCCAGAGTCTGCCTCTCTCCCGCGCGAAACTTCTCAACCCACTGGGTCGCCACCTGCTGCGCCTCCGCATATTGTGCCCCGGAGAGACGGGCGCGGGTTATTTGGAGATTGTTCTGCTCATAATCCGCGCCGTTCAATGCATTGGCAATCAGATAATAGACACAGGCCTGCACGTTGTTCTGAACGACTCCGGTTCCCAACTCGTAGCACAGTCCCAGGTTGTTGTGCGATTCGGCAAGACCCTGATCCGCCGCTTTCTGGTACCAGCGAACGGCCTCGGCGGGGTTTTTCTCGACGCCGTCACCGGTGCGGTAGGCATTACCGAGATTATACTGCGCCCCGGCATGTTCCTGTTCCGCCGCTTCCCGAAACCAATAGATGGATGAATCGGCGTTTTTCTCGACGCCCTCACCGGTGCGATAGCAAACACCGAGATTAAACTGCGCCGCGACAGCTTCCTGTTTTGCCGCCTTCTGGTACCAGCGGACGGCCTCGGCGGGACTCTTCTCGACGCCATTGCCGTAATAGAAAACACTGCCAAGCGCCTCCTGCGCCCGTGCGTGACCCTGTTCGGCCGCCTTTCGGAACCATTGCGCCGCCTCCGTTGCGTTGATCCGGGTGCCTAATCCATCGCGAAGGCACACGCCGCACAGGAATTGACCGTCGGCCAGTCCACCGTTAGCGGCGTCCAACCAGGCGCGTGTCCGCGTTTGAGCGAGGGGGCGAACAAAGTCGGCACTCGACTTGACACCAGAACGGGTGAAACTCTGAAGCTCGCGCATTTCCGACGCGATTGCACGCTTCACATCGGAGGACACGCTCTCAACAGGGGATTGTTTGTCAGCGGCGCGGGATGTTTCCGCAGTGCTGGCAAGCGCCACCAGAAAAGCAGCGATCAGGCGGCGGTGAGCGTGTTGGGATATTCCCACGTGCATACCATCGCTCCTTATCCGTGTCTGGCGTTGCTGTCGGCTGCCGCATTTTGCGGCAGCCGACACACAACCTTCCAGAAATCTATTCTTTGATTTTTTCCTGCACCGTCATCTGATTCTTGACTCCGGTCACGCCCCGGATATCGGTGACCAGCTTGGTGACCAACGATTTCTCGGCATCGTTCTTGGCAATGCCGGTCAGCGTCACTTCGCCGTTCCGCGTCACGGCCTTTGTGGTTACGGCGCTAGTCGAGCGATGGCTCAGCAACGCCGCTTTGACTTGGGCGGTGACTGATGCGTCGTCGATCTTCTCGCCGTCGGTCCGTTCCGCCGGTTCGACAGCCGCTGCCACGGTCATGAGGTTCTTTACCTCTTTGACGTTTTCGATGTCTTTGGCATATTCAGCCGTGAGGTCCTTCTGGGCTGCGCTTGAGGCCACGCCTGTCAGCGTCACGATGCCGTCCTTCACGTCGACCGTGGTCTTGCCGGCATTGACGTTGCGGTGGTACAGCAGGGTGAGCTTCACCTTTCTGCCGATCCAGACGTCCGCATTTTCAGCGGCCGCTTCAGCCTTGGTCGCCAATTTATTGTCGACGCGCACGACTCCGGGAAGACTGGCAAGGGTGTCTTGAGCCAACCCCTTGTGGGATTCCGCAGCCACGGTTCCGGTCAACGTCACAACGCCGTCTTTGGCGTTTGCCTTGAGCGCGTCGTCCTTGAGGTATGTCTTGTAGACAAAGGTCTCTTTGAACGACGCCTCAATCTTGTCATCGGTCTCAGCCGCATTCAGCGTCGTGCTGGTAGCGAACCACGCGGCCGCAGCCGCCATAACCGCCAGAGAATACATTGCATTGCTTTTCATTCGAGTCTCCTGATTTCTGTTGTTGTGGGAGTTTGACTCCCACGGGTTTATTCGTTCGTGTTCTCACTCTCATCGCGACTTCATCCACTTCATTATTTTTGCTTGCACCGCCTTTCCAAAGAGCATGGATACGGGTCTCCTGCCGCATGAACAGTAACGCGATTGGTCTATTCGTGACTATGGGGTCTAACCCTACTGCCGCAGACTTAAGCCCATCCGACTCGGTTTCTCCCGTGCGGCGGCGGCGGTAGGGTTTTACCCCATAGCGAAAAGCGGCGCAGCCGTCTTATAGTAACCGCGTCGTGATGGAAAGGCCCAACCGGCCAGACCCGACAAACGAAAGGACTCAAACCATGAAAGTCGATGCGATTCTACACCCCCGTGCGCGAACGGCCTGTTCAGCACGCATTCTCCCGGAGCAACGCGTTGACAGGACAAAACGGATGCTTGCCGGTCTCGTCCTTGCGGCTGCCCTGATGGCACCGTACCGGATGCTGGCCGCAGCACCTGCGGTGGACAATGCCAGCGGAGCGTCAAACGTGCTGGCGGTCAGCGCGGTTCTGAACGGGACGCTCACCTCGACGGGCGGCGTGCCGACGCAGGTCTATGCCTACTGGGGTGAGACCGACGGGGGAACGACGGTTGAGAACTGGGACCACACAAACGATCTGGGGACGAACACGGTGGGGCCGTTGAGCTTAGCCGTGACGAACCTCGTGCCGAACACGATGTATTACTACCGATTCTACGCGACGAACGTGGATGGTGAGGCATGGGCACCCGCGACGACAAACTTCCAGACGCTGGTCGCGGCAGGCCCAGCGCCGATAGACCTTAAGTCGTGCTCCACGTTCGCGATTCTGGCCGGCGCCTCAATTACGGACAATGGGGGGGGCGGCACCATTAATGGGGATGTCGGGTTGGATCCGGGTTCTGCACAGGGAATCCCTCCGTCCTTGGTCAACGGGACGATACACGTCAGCGACGCGATCTCCAGTCAGGCCCAACTCGACTTGACCGCCGCGTATCTCGACGCCGAGGGTCGATCTTTAAATCAAATCACCGTGTCAGGGAATATCGGAGGACTAACGCTCGCCCCTGGCCTCTATTGGTCCACGTCCTCGCTTCTTATAACAGGGGACCTGACCCTCGACGCTGGCGGCGACGCGAATGCGGTCTGGCTATTCCAGATGGGATCCACGCTGACCACGGCAGACGGTGCCCCCGGTAATCCTGCCAGCCGGGTTATCCTGGCTGGCGGCGCACAGGCCAAGAACATCTTTTGGCAGGTCGGCAGTTCCGCGACTCTCGGAACCTACTCCATCTTCAAGGGAACCATACTGGCGTTGACATCCATCACGATGGATGTCGGCTCTGTTACGGAGGGCCGGGCGTTGGCACGGAATGGAACGGTCGCATTCTTGGGCAACGGTAGCTCCAGTCTGCCAAACGTGACGCTGACTATCATCTCCGAGCACGGCACCGGCACGCCGCCTGTGGGGGTTCACACCAACATTTACGGCGCCACGCTTACCAACAGCGTCACGGGCGAGGAGACCCTCCTCGGCGGCAGCACGCAGTACGTCGCCACGGGCTGGAGCATGACCGGCAACGGGCCGGCGGCCTCGGGGGGCACCGGGACCAACATGGTGATGGCCCTGACCAACAGCGTGACGCTGACCTGGCAGTGGAACACCAATTATCTGCTGAACGCCTCGAACGGGCCGAACGGCAACGTCTCGGGCGACACCAACGGCTTCTACGCCGCCGGCTCCAATGTCGTTGTCACGGCGGTGCCCGACCCCGGCTACCAGTTCGCGGACTGGACCGGCAACGTGAGCGGGCCGGCCACCACCAACTCGGTGTTGAGCCTGACCATGGACCAGGCCCGGACCGTGGTCGCACACTTCACCTCCGGCTCGTCAAACGTGGTGTTGGAGATCATTTCTCTGCACGGCACGGGAACACCGGCGACCGGGGTCTACGTCAACGTCAGCGGTAGCCTGCTGACGAACAGCATCACACTCATCGAACTGATGGGCGGCACGCAGTATGTGAACACAGGCTGGAGCATGATCGGCAACGGCCCGGAATCGGGCCTCACGAACGGTATGAGCATGACCCATACAAACGACGCGGTGCTGACGTGGCTGTGGACCACCAACTACCTGCTGAACGCCTCGGCTGTCGGGAGCGGGTTGGTCACGGGCGACACTAACGGCTTCTATGCGTCCGGTTCGAATGTGACCGTAACCGCCGTGCCTGGTTTAGATGCCTCCTTTGCAGGGTGGACAGGCGACCTCTCCGGACTGACCAACGACCTGACGCAGATCATGACCATGGATCAGGCCCGGACGGTGGTCGCACACTTCACCTCCGGATCGTCAAACGTGGAGTTGGAAATCATTTCTCGGCACGGCACGGGCACGCCGGCGACAGGGGTCTACGTCAACGTCAGCGGTAGCCTGCTGACCAACAGCATCACGCCAATCGAGACGATGGGTGGCACGCAGTACGTGAACACGGGCTGGAGCATGATCGGCAACGATCCGGAATCGGGCGTCACGAACAGCATGAACATGTCCCATACGAACGACGCGGTGCTGACGTGGCTGTGGACGACCAACTACCTGCTGAACGCCTCGGCCGGCGCGGGCGGAAGCGTCACAAACGGCACCAACGGGTTCTACACTGCCGACTCTACCACGTCGGTCAAGGCGGTGCCCGGCAACGGCTACCACTTCGCGGGCTGGACCGGAAACGTGAGCGGGCCGACCACCAACAACGTGGTTCTGAGCCTCACCATGGACCAGGCCCGGACAGTCGTCGCGCATTTCAGCCTCAACCCACTGGCTCATGGCATCGCCGTGCGCGTGTACCAGTATTCGGCGACCTTGAACACGGCAGTCGCGAAGAACGCCGCCAAGGTCAAGTTCGCGTGCAACGGGGGTTTCGTAACCAAGGAGAATGTCTGCTACCGCATGAAGGGCACGATCTCAGTCAAGGGTGTGATTGTGTTCGACTGCCAGTGCGTGGATGCGCAGGAGTACGAATATCTCCCCGAAGGCTACCCGATCATCCTGATGGCGACATCGGAGGACAAATTCAAGGGCGTCACGTTTGCGACAGCCGATATTGGGGCGGCCAACCGTCTGGGCAGCCCCCTCTCAAGTAAAGCGAAAACCGCCGAGTTAGGGTTTGAGCTTATATTTAGGGCGGGATCGGAGAACGCGGATGTCTGCGCTCGCGAATATGACCTCATGCATGCCGGCTTTGGTGCGGCTGCGCCGATCGTGAGCGCCGAAGGCTACGACATCGTCTCGATTGCAGGCAATGTAGTAGGTTTAGCACAAGCCCCCTTCTGCAGTGCAAACTTAAACAACTGCCCTCGCTGCCTGGAAGATGGCAACTGCGAGTTGGCCATCGCCTTCACGCCCTGCACAGTCGATGATTGCAGTCCCGAAGAAGCGTCTCCCAATGGCATCGCCTACGGCACGTTCATGGTGAAGTACAACAAGACTTTCGGCGATGCCATCAAGAAGATCCCGACGTCTGACATTCAGGGCACGATCAATGCGCTTGTCCCCAAGGTCTTTGGGAAGCAAGCCATTGTTCCAATCG
>CAMBQN010000003.1 GCA_945870025.1 Akkermansia muciniphila | reverse complement strand
ACCTTGATGCATAGCCGCCCTCCGCCTGTGAAAAAGGCGGAAACAGTAGCGGCTGATTTGAAAAGGTCACGGAGATTTTCACGTCGTTAACTTGCCATTATCAGAGAGTTATGCCATATTTCTTCCGAATCTTTGGGACAGTACTGATTACGATTATGATTACGATTCCACGACCTCATCAGAACGGCCATGCGCCCTTTTGCAAGCGCCTCCGTAATCTTGCTTTGACCCCAAGGCGATGTGTGGTACTAAAGCTATAGTTATACACATGGAGGTTGACCGATGAGGCCAGTACAGATGACACTCGACGAAGATCTGGTCCGGACAGTGGACCGGGTTGTCAGAGATCTCCACACGACAAGGTCGGCCTTTGCACGAAACGCGCTCTACCGCGCGATCGAGAGTATAAGGACGGCGAAGCTGGAGGACAAGCATCGCCAGGGGTACCTCCGGAAGCCGGTGGGGGCCGGTGAGTTTGATGTCTGGGAACGCGAGCAGAAGTGGGGTGATGCATGAGACGCGGCGATGTTCGCTGGTACACGTGAGATAATACGCTATTCGTTGTGAATCGAAAGAGGAAGGATCAAAATGAGACAAGCGTCACGCATTCTGGCGGTCTTCGCCTTACTGCTTCTTGTCGCCTGCCAGGCCACAGCCCAGGAAGCTGGCCATCTTGTCGCTACTGAAGCGCCTCGTCGAGTATCCCGTGGCTTCATGGAGGTAGTGCTGTCTGGCGGCGTTCTTGGCTTGCTGAACTGGGCAGGGATATTCTTCTGGAGCATGCTATCGCTCCCCCTTGGCATCTTGTCCATCGTACATTGTGCCACTTGCCGCAAGCGTCAGTTTCCGCTCGCGACTAAGGTGCTCGCAGTCGGTGCTGTGTGGGTCTTTGTTCTGGGGTGGAGCGGCGTGGCGCAAGCAACGATCTTCGCCTTTTCGGGGCTGGCGACACTGGCGCCAGGTACTCCGGATGTCGGTGCCCTCGCCCTGAGTATCTCACAGGCCGTCTTCTCGATGGCGGGGGCGCTATTGGTCTGCCAGATCCACATCCTCTTCATCTTGATATCACTTGTGGTGGTTCACTTCAAGCACCGGAAGACGATGACAGATTCACAACAAGCACCTGGACACGTACGCTGATAATCTCAATTGATTATTGACAGTCCGGTTAATAATGGTATACATTATATACTAATGAATTTTGAGTTCGATAGCCACAAAAGCGAGAGCAACCGGCGGAAGCATGGCATTGGCTTCTCTGCGGCTCAGGCGTTGTGGGACGATTCGGATCGGATTGAGATTCCCGCCCGAACAGACGACGAGCCGAGATTTATGATCATTGGCCGGATTGAAGGTCATGTGTGGTCAGCCGTGATCACCTATCGAGGCGAGAAGGTGCGGATAATTTCTGTTCGGCGGGCACGACGGAAGGAGATTACGATTTATGAAAGCGAAGGACTTTGACGCACAGTTTGACCGGGGAGACGACGTCACCCATGCGCTGGACCTATCCAAAGCGCATCGTCCTGGCCAACAACCCAGGCGAGTTAATGTCGATTTCCCGGAGTGGATGATTGGTTCCTTGGACAAGGAAGCCAAACGGTTGGGCGTCACTCGCCAGTCCATTATTAAAGTCTGGATTGCTGATCGGCTGGAGAAAGCCACAGCATAGACGAAAGCCATCGGGCAGCGGCGTCCCGCCGCGCCGAAGGTGAATGGGCGAATAACACCCAACGCCCAACACTCAACATCCTTGTCCCGTACGGCGCCCCGCCCGACTACACGCACCCATGACACTACTCTTCCTTCGTCTGTCCAGCAGCCGTGACACAGCCGCATCCTCCACGCACCGCGTGCTGGCGGATTTGGCTCTTGCTGCTCACGCCGACACCGAGATTGACTTCGCCTTTCTGCCGCCGCTGCGCGACCCGCGCGTGATCGGGACGTTTACCGGACGCGAATGGTCGTCGTTTGATCTGATCCTGGTCACCAATTCCTGTGTGCAAGAGGCCATCAATCTCCCCTGGCTGCTCCACGCGAACGGCGTTTCTCCCTGGGCGCCGGATCGTCCGGACTCTTTCCCGCCCGTCCTGCTCGGAGGCTCGAACGCGTTGGCCTCTCAGTGTCTGGTTCGCGCCGACGGCACGGCGGTCCCCGACGCGATGTTTTTTGGCGAAGCCGAGGACGTCCTGCCTGTCTTTCTGCGCCGCTGGCGGGAGGCTTCCGGTTCCAAGCACGAACGCCTCGCCCGTGCCGCCCACGCGCTGGATGGCTTCTGGGTCACGGGCGCCGTGCCCACCACGCCCATTCGGCAGGCCGTGGCGCGCGGAAAGCCGCCCCTCGCCTCGCTCCAGCCCCTGCTCGATAATGCAAGCACGGGCACCGCGCGCCTTTCCGTGGGTGCCGGCTGCGCCGCCTTCTGCTCATTCTGTTTTGAGGGCTATGAACGCAAACCCTATCGTTCGTGGCCGCTCGCCGATGTTCTGGCGCAGGCCCGCAGTCTCAAGGCCGCCTGCGGCGCGCGCGCCATCGAGCTTGACGCCTTCAATCTCAATACCTACGCGGAGTTGGGTCCGCTGGTGGAGCGTTGCGCGCGGCTCTTCCACACGGTTTCGTTCAAGAGCCAGCGGGCTGACGGCATTGCCGCCAGCCCCGGGATTGTGGACCTCGAACGCGCGGCTGGCAAAGGCTCCTACACGCTCGGCATCGAGGGCATCAGCGCCCGGATGCGGGCGTTTCTCTGCAAGTCCCTCACCGATGAAGCCATCGCCGCCGCCATCCAGGCCCTGCTTCAGCGGGGGGCGCGCGAGATCAAGCTGTTCTACATCCTCACCGCGCACGAGACGCCTGCGGATCTGGCCGCCTTCGGCGACTTCTGTTCGCGTCTGAGCGGCTGGATCCAAACGCCGCCCGCCTGCACACGGGTCGTGCTGAGTTTCGGCCGGTTGGTGCGCATGCCCAACACGCCGCTCGTCCATGATCGCCTCTTCCTCAACGAGGCAGACTGGCGTTTCTGCGTGGACGGCGTCGCGGCGGTCTGTCGCCGCACGAAGCTTGAATCCCGTTTCGCGTTCGCGTGGCCCGACTACCTCGCCACGCAACTTCTGGCCGCCTGCACCCACGATCACGCGGATCGCGTCGTTCGCCTCGCGTGCGACGGTCTCACCCATCACGGCCCCTGGCGCGACTCCGAAGCGCATCGCCTGGCCGATGCCCTCGCGCTCCCCGCGCCACACGCCCCCGTGCCTTCTGTTCGCTGTTTTCCCTTCATTCAACGGGCGGTCTCCGATGCGTTTCTGGAGTCTCGCTGGGATGCGGCCCGCCGTTTCCTGGACGCCGGGTATTGCCTCGGCACGGCCTGCTCCGCGTGCGGGGCCTGTGCCGACGCCAGCGAGCGCCAGTCCATCCTTAGCCACTCCCGCACGCTGACCATCCCCCCCGCGCTCATCGCGGCCGTGGCAGGGATCGAGGCGGACAAACGCCGCCTCGTGCCCTTCTATCGCCGCGCCTGCCTGCCCGCCGACTTCGCGGGACGCTCGCCCGGCTGGGTGTCCGCGCGGCTCCTGCAGATTCTGCTCACGCGGCACCCCGATCTCATCGACAGTCTGCTGGCCGTTGATGAAGCGGTGTTCTCGATCGGCGATGCGGCCGACGAGCGGGGGATTGCATGCGGGGAGACCCTCGTCCGTTTTCGCGCCTGGGATGCCGCGTCCGTGCTCGCCGCACTGGCGCAAGAGACCTCCCTCTTTCCTCCCGCGCCTGTACCGCCCGCATTCACGCCCGGCCGCTTTGTTCGCGCCACCTGGCAAATCGTAAGCTCTGCAGCGCCGCGCGACACGGCGCAGACCGCCTCCGAATGGCTCCACGCGCTCAGGCTGCCGCACTCCCTGCAACGCGACGGCGACGTCTGGCGCGCCACGCTCGCCCCGGCTGCCGTCAAGAAGAAATGGGTGTTCGCCCTCACGGTCACAGCGGGAACGCCGTCCGGGACCGGGCGTCAGGCGCGGCCGGTTGAACGATCAGACGCCGGGGCCGGCTCGGCTCCGGCCTGCGGATCAACCCTCACGATCACCTTCTCGCCCCAGGCGCCGCTGCGCACGCTTCTCGCCCGCCTGCCTCCTGCCTCCTGCCATCCGCAAGCCACCTGCCTGGAGGTCGGCGTCTGAACAGAAAATGAGAAGGTTTCAGGTTTCAGGAAAGGCGCAGGATTCTGGAGCGGTGGACGGAAGCCCCGTCCTTTGCCGATCAGCGGCGTGTGTGGGTGTGTGGGTGAGAGTAGGTTGGACGTTGGATGTTGGGAGTTGGACGTTGGATGTTGGGCGTTCATTTCCGTTTTCAGTTTTCTCCTTTTCTGCTTTCTCTGTCTGCGGTGCGGTAATCCAAGGGACGGACCTTCCGTTCCATTTCCTTCCTGAAAAGAGTCTCTCGCCAAGACGCAAAGCACGCAAAGGAACGATTTCTAATCCCTTGGGCGATCTTGGCGGCTTTGCGAGAAAATAGCGCAATCCGAACAGGGGCGCCCCTTGCGGCGGCGCCAATCGGGACGAGTTTGCCGTGGTTTGAACGGGGGCTAGGGAAAGTGCTATTATTTACCTGTCCCCAGTTTTTCGCCAGTTTTTTCGCCGTAACGTCATGTTAAGTAGAAATAAAGTGCTATGAGAAAATCACCAAAGTGTGATATTCTTGCCACATGAAAAGAACAGTTCTGGATCGTCTGAAGGCGTGGAAAGATGGCGTTGGCCGCAAGCCGCTGCTTTTGCAGGGGGCTCGGCAGGTTGGAAAGACCTTTATCCTCAAGGAATTCGGAAGAACCTGTTTCGGCAGGGTCCATTATGTCAATTTTGAGGAGATGGTCCGGTTCGTGTCCGTGTTTTCGAGGGACCTGAGTCCGACGGGCGTCATCCGAGATATTTCCCTGATGCTGGAGGCTCCGATTGACCGTCATGCGGATTTGCTCGTTCTGGACGAGATACAGCAATGTCCCCGCGCGTTGACCAGTCTCAAATACTTTTCGGAGAAGATGCCTGAATTGGCGGTCTGCGCGGCAGGTTCGCTTCTCGGGGTTCATCTTGGGGAGTGCTCGTTTCCTGTCGGGAAGGTCGATGAGATGCACATGTTTCCGCTGACGTTCGAAGAGTTTCTTCTGGCGGGGGAGAGCCCGATCCTTCAGGATGCCTTTGCCGGGATCATCGAGCTTGCCCCCCTTTCGCCGGCGTTGCACCAGAGGCTGTGGGATGAGTTCAAGCTCTATCTGGTGACGGGAGGTTTGCCGGAAGTGGTCGCCGCGTTCTTGATGAAACGCGAGGATCCGTACGCCGCTTTTCAGGATGTCAGAAGCATCCAGACCCGCTTGATATCCGATTACATTGCGGATATGGCGAAGCATTGCGGCAAGCAGAACGCGATGCATCTCGAACGCCTGTGGCGCAGTGTCCCGGCGCAGATCGGCCGCGATCAGAGCGGCGCCGCGCAGAAGTTCGTCTTCAAGGATGTCCTTCCCGGCATCAAGGGCTATGAGCGGATGTCGGGGGTGATCGACTGGCTGGAAGCGTCGGGACTCGTGATTCGTCTTCCCATCGCCAATTGCGGCCAACTGCCCTTTTCCGCCTACACGAAGGAGAACGCGTTCAAGCTGTTCGTGTTTGATGTGGGGATCCTCGGCGCGCTAAGCCGTCTGCCGGCAAAAGCCCTGCTCGACTATGATTTCGGAACCTATAAGGGTTACTATGCGGAGAACGTTGTGGCTCAGACGTTCCGCGCCGGGAACAGGACCAACCTGGCGTGCTGGAGGGAAGGCGCGGCGGAAGTGGAATTCATCACGGATGTGGACGGCGCCGTTGTCCCGGTTGAAGTCAAGTCGGGCTGGGTGACACAGGCCAAAAGCCTGAGATCCTTTGCGGACAAGTACAAACCCGCTTTCAGCGCGGTGTTCAGCGGGCGCAACGCCGGAAGCGACAGGAACCTCGCGCGCCACTATTATCCGCTTTATCTCGCTTCCAAGTTTCCGTTGCCGGTGCGTGCGTAAAAAATAGCAGGTCGCTTAGGAACAGGGCTTTTCTCGTTGCCTCATTTATTACACCTATTTTACATCAATCTGACACTGCGGGTGTGTATTTCGGCGACAATGGGCTCATGACAAACATGAGAAGGAGGCCTTTTGCCATGTGTAACAATCCGATGTCGCCGTGTGTCATTCGCGTGGCCCCGATCCTGATGGCCGCAGGGCTGATCGTACTGTCGGCGGGAGCCGATGATGCGTTCACAGAAGGACGCCGGCTCTTGGATGAGGGAAAGGAAGTCGATGCGTTTCGCCGGTTTCTCGCGGTGCCGGGCGCGGAGCACATGGCCGCCCGCGTCGCCCGGCTCAAGGCCGCGGAATTTCTCCCGCTGCTGACCGACCCTGCCATTGGAATCCCCGCCTACCGCGTGAAACTCATCGAAGGCGATTTGTGCCTGGCCCTGGCGCGAAACGCAGAGGCTCTCGCCTGCTACAACGAAGCCGCATCCGGGATCGCCACCGCAGAAGGCGGGGGTTATTGCGTTGAGCCGCCCGTGTCATCCGGCGAAGCGGATGGATATGGCCGCTATTCGCAGCCGCTGGCACCCTTTACCGTGGGTCCCGGCAGCCATCGCGACAACTGGCTGATACGGCGTTTCATCGCGCTGAAGGCGTGGGACTCCGCCCGCCGCGAGTTTGACCGCATCTGGCAGGTGCATCGCGTTAATACCCGCCCCTTCGTGCTCGCCGAACCCGTTATTGCCGCCGCGGGCGAACCCGCCCGGACCAACCGCGTGGTCGTCACGCCGGCCGGGTTCGATGGGAAGGGTCTGCAGTTCGCAATCGACTATGCCTATTTTCTCACGCTTGAAGGGGACAGGGAAACAGCGCCCGGGGAAACAGCGCCAACGAAATAGACAAGACGAATGCCCATAGGAACGGCGCGAAGCGGGTAGGGCAGTGGCGTCCCCGCCGAAGAGAAAAGCTGAAAACTGAAAAGCTGAAAACTGAAAGGCGCTGCGCGCAATGAATAAGGGAATGCGCGAAGCCGGTAGGGCAGCGGCGTCCCCGCTGAAGAGAAAAGCTGAAAACTGAAAAGCTGAAAACTGAAAGGCGCTTCGCGCAATGAATCAGAGAAAGCGCGAAGCGGGTAGGGCAGCGGCGTCCCCGCCGCGCCGCAGATCATGACGAATGCCCACGGGGATGCGTGTGTGGGTGGGTGTGTGGGTGCGTGAATCGGGGTCGGGGTCGGTATCGGTATCGGGGTCGAATAACACGGGCGAGGAGATCGCTAGGGACGGGTCTTCCATCATTCACTACTAGCAATTCCAATTATGACAGCCGCTATCGGGATCCAAATCGGGATCGGGACCGAAATCGACGAGAAAGCAAGGAATTCGACCCCGATAGCGCTATCGATTTCGATTTCGACTGTACAGATGTTACATCATTAGAATTGCTGGGCTGAAATGGAAGGACTTGACAATATCCTGATAATCAGATTATTCTATCTTCCATGAACTACTTGGCTGTTAAAGATTTGAAGGCTCCGTTGCTGGTGCGCGAGACATTGGCGAGATACGGGACCGCGTTGGTGACCAACAACGGCGTGCCCATGGCGCTTATGGTCCAATTAGGCAAGGATGAGAATCCGCTGGAGCTGGAGCAGGCCATCCGCCTGGCGCGGGCGCGATTGGCGGTCTCGGCCATCCGTCGGGACACACGGATGAAGCGAGAGGCAGCCCTGTCGATGAGCGATGTGGACGCGGAGATCAAAGCCGTGCGCGCGGAGCGGAAAACGAGATTGGCGCATGTATGATTTCAGAAGCGGTGTTTGATACGAACGTCATTGTGTCTGGGATTCTGTTTCCGGATAGTATTCCGGGACAGGTTGTGAATGCCATTCTTGAGGGCCACTGTCGCCCCATCATCTCAGATGCCATCCTTGCGGAATATGATGATGTGCTGAGCCGGCCCAAATTCAACATTTCCCCGGAGCGTGTGCACGCCATCATCGATGCGTTCCGGTGCATGGGCCTTCCCGCTTCATTTGCCTTGGCCAAGAACCGGACGCAATTTCCGGATCAGGACGATCTTGTGTTTGTGGAGGCTGCACTCTCGCTGAGTCGTGTGTTGGTGACGGGGAACAAACGACATTTCCCTGCGCGCTGGATGCAGGGCATACACGTGTTGTCCCCTGCGGAGTTTCTGGAGAACTAGGCTCTTAATCTGAAGCAGACATCTTCTGCATGGAATTCGTGGTCAGTTGGAGGTTGAGGCAACCAATCGAAATCGAAATCGGGACCGGGATCGAACGCCATGGGTTTGCAGTCGCAAGGGACGGGCCTTCCATTCGTCGGCCTTCCCTCCGTCACTTCAGCGTCTGCACAAACGCAATCCAGTCCTTTTCAAATTCCTCGATCGTCTTTCCATACACCTTTTCCAGTGTGAGAATGCCCGAGGGATCAGCCGCATAGTCTTCGCAATAGCGGGCATACCAGGGGAAAAGAAGCTGCTTGCTTTGCAGGAAATAGAAGAGGTAGCGGGACATGGCATAGGAGAGGATGGCATTCGTCGCGAAATAATCAGGACTTTTCTTCAGGAACTCGCGCAGCGCATAGGTCTGCCCGCTCTGCAGGGCTTGCTTCAGGAGCGGCAAACGCCAGTTCACCAGGCCGTCCAGCCGGTCTTCCTTGGGGTCCGACTCCTCGTAGAGAGACCCCAGTCCTTCGCGCACCCACGTCGGATGCATCTGGCCCCGCGCTTCCATGTCCGAAAAATGCAGGGCATGCGTGAACTCGTGCACGAGCGTTCCCGTGCCGGTCGAGAGATTGATGGTCAGGGTGCGAGTCGCGTGGTTGTAAAAACCGGCCGAGGTGCTTTTCCCGCCCATCTTCTGCGTGAAGTCCTGCATGGTGTTGGGAATGACGACGATAAAGGCGGCCGTGGGCTTGTTCGTGAACAGCGTTTTTCCCAGCAGGTCAGCGACCACGCGCAAGACGTCTTCCACCGTCTTCTGCTTTTGCGGGTCTGCGTTGCTGATCATGATGTAGGGACTGTTTGTTCCCGACCCGATCGAGTAGCCATTCCCCAGCCGGTTCAGGATTGAAGCAGACATCTTCTGCATAAAAACAGCCAGTAGCTTGTCTTTGTTCGCCAGCAGCGCCTTAAATCCGGCCTCCTCGCGGATGGCCGTCAGGTCCGCGTCGTTCTGGATATGAACGAAGTTGATGAAACCGGCATCCACTGCGCGGGTCAGAAATTGGAGCGCACCCTCCTTGTCGCCCTTCAGGGCGCATTCACAGGCGCTTGCATAAAGAGCGTCGGGGTGGTTCGGCGGGAGGTACGAGGCCCCGCGCAGAGGCGACGTCTGTCCCGTCTTCACCTTCTCAACAAAGGCCCTGCCGGACGGGTCCAGTTTGTCAATGTCGAGGGTGATGCTGCCGGACTCCGCAGGTTTCAGTTGGATGGTACGATCGTTCAGTTCAAGCAATTCGGCGGAAATGACCTTTCCGTCCAGAGTCTTCCAGTCCCGGAACAGGGCAAACTCGATTTGAGACAGTTGCCCGCTGCTGTTCTGCCGGTGCTTGATGAAATCAGAGAAGGGGACGGCCCAGTTTGGCTGACGGCCCGGGTCGTGAATAATAAACCGCTCGGTTTGCAGATCATAACCGATCAGCATCACGATGTGATCGAAAGAAATGCCGGCCTGCTTGGCCTCATACCGTCCCCACAAGCCGAGCAGAACGGGGTGATTCCGCTGCAGACAGGCCAGCAGGCGCATGCGCTCAACGAGAAAATCGGCATCGGTGCTTCCGGGCCAGCTCTCGTCGGACGCGATCTTCAGACCCAATTTATTGATGACGGCGACCAGTTCATTGCCGTAGCAGCCCCGCTTGCCGCTCAGTCCGGCCAATTCGTTGACCCGGTCCTGGGACACCGGCCGGCCCAGAAAAGTCGATAGCATTTCAATGCAGGCTTCGCCGCAGTAATCCGGCTTCTGCCTCACGTAGGGCAGGTCCAGAATTTGCCTGGGTTTCGCCACCGGATAAAACACCGCCTCCCGGATATCCGCGAGCGGAAGTGCGGCGGGCACCCCCGCCAGATTCGTGCCTGAAAATAGACCGCGGTCAAAGGACGACAGCACCAACAGGCTGTTCGTGCCACCACGGGACGTCAGGCGCGCGCAGCGGCCGCCTGCCGGAAAGTCCAGCGTGAAGTTGGTGACCTCGCTCCGCGCGATGCTCCCGGGCTTGCCGTCTGGCTGCAGCAGGAGAAGGGAGTTCGTGGTCAGTTGGAGGATCGTTCCGCTGCGCGCGGGGCCGGTGGAGAGAAAAACGTCGTCCGCGCGGGCGCGGCTTGCCGCAAACGAGACCAGCAGCAACATGCCCAACCTAATGGCCATAGGTGTTAAGTTAAGGGATTTGAACGCCCAACACCCAACACCCAACGTCCAACTTCCAAAGCAGGATTGACAGTTCCGCCATTGGTTGTTGGATGTTGGGCGTTGGTTGATGGGCGTTGTTATCATGGTTATAACCCGTTGATCAATAAGTCGTTAAGAAACCAGCAAAAGCATCTCAGCTTAACACCTATGCCCTCATGGCGCGTCCGGCGCCGACATCTCCTGCCATTGCATATCCTTTTTTCTGCAAGCCAGTGCACCTGCGCTGATGCCTGACCCCGTGCAGTTTACACCCGGACGGAGACGCAAGGCAACCGGCAATTTTCCCAGCAATTCTAATTATGGCACATCTGTACAGTCGAAATCGAAATCGCTATCGCTATCGCTATCGGGGTCGAATTCCTTGCTTTCTCGTCGATTTCGGTCCCGATCCCGATTTGGATCCCGATAGCGGCTGTCATAATTAGAATTGCTGATTCCCATTGACGAAACCCACGGCTAGGGTGTATTACGTACTACGTCAAACGGAGTAGTCTATGATCGAAGGATGGATCACACAGTTGCGCAAGGGTTTGCTGGAGTATTGCGTCCTGCTGGTGCTGAGGCGCGGCGAGAGCTATGGCTACGAAATCGTCCAGGCGCTGAAGCGCATGGACGACCTGTCCGTTTCGGAGAGCACGGTCTACCCCATCCTGGGGCGCCTGCGCAACGAGAACTTGCTCAAGGTGCGCGATGTGCCTTCCCCGTCCGGTCCGCCACGTCGCTATTTTGCTTTGACCCCTCACGGCAAGATTCGCCTGGCGGAGATGAACGCCTACTGGCCCCTGCTGACCGAGACCGTCGAACGCTTGAAAACAACCCAGCCGAAGGAATCCTGACATGAACCCAACCGCTGACCAGACCCGGCGCATCGACGTGTATTTGGACGCCGTCGAACGCAACCTCGTCCACAAGCCTGATGCCGTGCGGCGTGATATCCTCGCGGGCCTGCGCGAACACATCGGCGAGGCGCTGCGTCGTGAAGGCGACACGCCTTCCCCCGGTGCCATCGAACGGATTCTCGGCGGCATGGATGCGCCCGAAGATTTTGCCGATGATTTTGCGGAAACCGTCATTGAAAACGCGGCCCGCCCCGATCCTGCGGCTCCTGCCTCGCTGCACCCCTCCCGCCTCGCCCATCGCGGGTTTGCGCTTGCCGTGGCCTTCCTGCTGGTCAATGCCTACGGCGTCTGGAAATGGACCGCCGCCCCTTCGCCAAACTCCGCCGCCGTGTCCAACGCGCCTGCGGTGCTGCAACTGCTGAAGGTTGAACAGATGAACTGGTCCGCCGGACGGGAGCTGACCCTGCGGCTGGCTTTCAACGCCGCGCCGAATCGCGATCTGCTGGCTCGGTTCCTTCACCTCTCGACCCCCCATCAATCCGAGGTGGCGTATCGTCTTCAAGGACCGGCAGGCACCAACGCCATCTGGATCGAGACGGCGCCCATCGCAGACGATCACGTGAAATACGTTCTGGATGAGGGATTCCCTGGCCAAGCGGGCGTCGCACCGTCCGAGCAGGCCTACGCGGCCTCGTTGAAGCTCGCACCTTCCTTCTACCTGGTCCGGCTCAGCGCCCGCAGTCCCGCCTTTGACCCGCCTGTGCTTCAGGCTGACTTCAATGCGTATCCCGATTCCAACGGCCTAGATGCGTTTGTCGAGATTGACCCGGCCGTTCGTTGCACGTTCGACGGCTCCGGCGGATGGCATGGGCTGCGGATCGCGGGCGATTTCAAACCGGGCAAGGTCTATGCCGTGACCTTCAAGAAGGGGATGCGGGCGGAGAATGGCGTGGCGCTGGAGAAGCCGATCACCCGGCTGGTGCAGTTCCCCAATCGCGCCGCAGACCTGCGGTTCGAGACCGGCGGCCGCTATTTGTCGCCCAAGGGAAGCCTCGCCATTCCCGTCCAGGCGGTCAATATTAAGAAGTGGACGGTTTCGCTCCGTCAGGTTTTTGCCAATAATCTCGTGGCGCTTGCCTTGCGCGAAGCAAACGGATACGCCAGTTCGAGCATGGACGAGCTCGCCGGCGCCGCCGTGTCTCAGACCAATGCGCTGTCCGCGCCGCCCAACGAGTCGGTCCGCGCCTGGATCCATCTGCGCGAGCTGACGAACGAACCGCGCGGCGTGTTCTGGGTCGAGGCCGACAGCGACAGCCGGTTGATCGTCGTGACCGATCTCGGCATCGCGGCGCGCCTCTCTGCGGGCGGTGCGCTGGTCTGGATCAATTCGCTGGAATCGGGCCGCCCGGTGGCTGGCGCGGAGATCACGCTGGTCGCCCGCAACAACCAGACGCTGGCCCGCGCCGTCACCGATGAGCACGGCGTGGCGCGCCTGGCGGGCTGGAAGGCGGACGAGGTGCCTTTTCTCATCACCGCCCGCCGGGGGGACGATCTGTCCTACCTGGACATGAGCGGCACCCGCGTGGATCCGGGCACCGGCGTGGAAGGGGTGCCGTATCTGGCGCCGGGCGCGATGGAGGCCGCCGTCTTCACCGAGCGCGGCGTCTACCGGCCCGGCGAAACCGCCTTCCTGCAGGCGCTGGTGCGCGACACGAATCATCGCGCGCCAGCGCCCTTCCCCGCGCTCTTTCGTGTGTGCAAGCCCGATGGTCGCGTCTTTCAGGACATCCCCGTGATGCCCGACGCGAACGGATCGGCTCGGACGACGGTGCTCCTGCCGGACTATCTGCCGACTGGGCGCTACTCGGTGGAACTCGTGATGCCGGGAACCTTCACCGTACTGGGTGCGACCTCGTTGGCCCTCGAGGATTTTGTGCCGCCGCAAATCCGCGTCGCCGTCGAATCCGAGCCGGTGCGGGGCCGCGCGGGTGTCGATCAGACCTTCCAGGTCCGTGCAGAACACCTGTTCGGACGGGCCGCCGCCGGCTTGTCCGTTCAAGGACATGTGACGATCCAGGCCGCGCCCTTCGCGCCCGCCGCCTGGGACGGCTGGCAGTTCGGCGATGCCGACAAGACCTTCGCGCCGCTGGAAATCCCCTTGGGTACGCAAACGCTGGACGATGCGGGACGCGCGACGTTTACCGTCGAAAGCGCCGCCGCTTGGCGTCCTCCCGCCGCGCTGCAGATCGTGCAGCAGGCTACCGTGATCGAGGGCGGCGGACGCCCGGTCAGCGCCAGCGGCGCCGGATTCATGGACGCCTATCCCTTCTACATCGGCTTGCGCACGGCCTGGGAAGGCGCGATCCGTGCGGGCGAGACCCAGCGCGTCGACGTGGTGGAGGTCTTGCCCGACGGCAGCCCGGTCACTGCGGGAAAACCGGTCGTCCTGACGCTCTCGCGGGAGCTGTGGCACTCGGCGCTGCGGGCAGGCGACGGAGGACACTACGAGTGGAAATCGGAACGGCAGTTGGTCACGGTCCGGGAGGACACCCTCGCCGCGGGCAGCGACCCGCGCGCGTGGAGCTTCGCGGTGGACACCACGGGATCGTACCTGTTGACTGCGAGCGACCCCGCCTCGGGCGCCTCCACGCGCATCGCGTTTTATGCCGCGTCGCCGGAGCAGGACTGGGTCGCGTGGAGCCGCGAAAAGCCCGGGCGCATCGAGCTGGCCTGGGACCGCGAACGCTATCGCCCCGGCGATACCGCGCGGCTGCTCGTCAAGGCACCGTTCAGCGGCGTCGCGCTGCTGACGATTGAATCCGATCGCGTGCTGGAGGCGCGCGTGGTGACGCTGGAGAAGAACACGGCCGAGCTGGAAATCCCCGTTCAGGCCGCCTACGCGCCGAACGTCTACTGCGTGCTTACGCTCGTGCGGCCCGCCGTCGCAGAATCGGTCTGGAGTCCGCACCGCGCCCTCGGCGCCCTCGCGCTGCAGGTCGAGCGGCCCGGCCGGCGCTTGACCGTGACCACCGACGCCCCCGCGCTGCAACGCCCGCAATCGAAGCTGACCACCCGCCTGACGGTGCGCGACGAGGCCGGTCAGCCTGCGGCGGGCGCGGTCACCGTGATGGCCGTGGACGAAGGAATCTGCCTGCTCACGGCGTTCCAGACGCCCGATCCGAACCGGATATTTACCGCGCAGCGCCGTCTGGGCGTGACGCTGTATGACCTCTACAACGAACTCATGCCGGTCCTGGACGACGCCATCACGGCCGCTTCCCGCATGGGCGGCGATGGGAGCGAGGGGCTGCGGCGCCGGCTGAACCCGATCACCGCCAGGCGCTTCAAGCCGGTCGCGCTGTGGCAGGCGGACGTTCCCCTGAACAGCAACGGACAGGCGACGGTCGAGCTGGACATCCCCGAGTTTGCCGGATCACTGCGGGTGATGGCGGTCGCGTACAACGCCGCGCAGTGCGGATCGTCGCAGACGCTGGTTCCCGTCAAGCGTGATCTGATTGTGCAGCCGGCCCTGCCGCGGTTTCTCGCGGTGGGAGACCGGTGCGACGCGTCGATCGTGCTCCATAACACAGGCGCAGCGGCACTGAGCACTCGCGTGCGCGTCACCTGCGGCGGCCCGTTGCGCGCCGACACGGCCGCGCTGCAGGTGTCCATCCCCGCAGGCGGCTCGTCGCGCGTGCCGCTGGCGCTGACCGCCGGCCCCGGACCCGGTCTGGCGTTGCTGCGCATTCAGGCCGATGCCGGGGCTGACCGGTACGACGAAATCACTGAGTTCGCCGTGCGCACCGTGTCCGCCCTGCAGGCGAAGACCGTCAGCCGCATTCTGAAGGCGGGTGAGCGGATGAATCTCGCACCGCCAACCAACTGGATCGCCGCCACCGTGGCCCAGCGCGCCCGGATCTCGGCGATGCCGGCGCTGCAACTGGGCCGTGCGCTGGAGCAGGTCTGGTATTATCCCTACGGATGCCTCGAACAAACGGTCTCCGGCGCCTTCCCGCTGTTGTACGCGGCGGACTGGCCGATCCGCCTGTTAGCCCCCGGCGCGGTCGCCGAGGGCGATACCCGTGCGCGGGTCAACGCCGCCATCCAGCGCGTGTGGGCGATGCAGCAGGGCGACGGCGGATTTTCCCTCTGGCCATTTGAGGGGAAGACGGATGCCTCCGCCTCTCTGTATGCTGCGCATTTTCTGGTGGAAGCGCGGGTGGCGGGCTACGCCGTGGCGCAGGAACGGCTGGATGGGGTCTTGAGCTGGCTGCGGCAGCGGCTGGAGCGGAACGCCTCGATCGAGGTGGACTCGCCCCCGTGGTTGTATGAGATGGACGAACGCGCGTATGTGTGTCAGGTGCTGGCGTTGGCGAAATGTCCCGACGCCGGATGGACCGCGCGGCTGCGCGAGCAGAGCAGCCGCCTCTATTATGCCACCCGGGTCCGGGTGGCCGCCACGCTGCTGCTGATTGGCGAGCCACGGCAGGCGGTGGAGATTCTGGACAGGCTGGGCCTGCCGACGCCCCACAGCCGCCTGCCCGGCTACCTGCTCAACAGCGATGTGCAGGACGCCGCCCTCCTGCTGTCGGCCTGGCTTGACGTGGACCCCGCCAATGAGGCCGTGGCGCGGCTGGCGCTCTACCTGCAGAACCGGCGGGTGGACGGCCAGTGGGGCAACACCTACGACAACGCGATGGGCCTGCTGGCCCTCGGCAAATATCTGAAACACAGCGCAGGCCGGGAACAGCCGTTCACCGGATCGATGACGCGGCCCGACGGCAGCGTGATGAGCGTGACCAGCACCCAGGACGTGCAGGTCGCCTACGGCCCCGGCGAAGGCGGTGCGCTGACGCTCGCCAATGACGGCCCCGGTCCGCTGTACCTGAGCGGTCAATTCACCGGCGTGTCGCTCGTGGCGGAGAATGATGCGGAGCACGGCGTGAAGGCCAGACGCGAATACTTCAACAGCGCGGGACAGCCCCTGGATCCGTCAACCCTGAAGCAGGGCGATCTCGTGATCGTGCGGATCACCGTGGATCCGCTGGGACGCGAACTCGATCAGTTGGTTGTCGAGGATCTGCTGCCAGCCGGGTGGGAGATCGAGAATCCCAACCTGATGACCACCTCCACGCCGGTCTGGCTGAGAAATCAGTCGGAAACTGCGCGATACCGCGACGCCCGCGATGACCGCATGCTGTTCTTCACCGGAGTCGTGGGCAGCCCATCGTATTTCCATTACGCCGCGCGCGCGGTCACTCCCGGCGTTTTCCGCCATCCGCCCCTCACGGTGTCCGGCATGTACGATCCGGAAATTCGCAGTGTGAGCGGGGGAGGGGAGGTACGAGTCACGCCGTGAACAAGGGACTCCATCGAGCGGCCCGGCTTGCGGGACACCTGCCCCGTCGGTGGCGGAGGCGGGTGGGCGCGATTCTGGGCGCGGGCGCGGCGGTGTGCGCGGTGGCGTGGCTGGCGGTGCGCCTCGTGCCGTTCCCCGACCAGGCCATGGCTCACTACCCGGCGTCGGTGGTGTTGACAGACCGGTTGGGGCAGCCCCTGCGCGTGTGGCTGGGCGAGGGGGACATCGATTGCCGCCCCTCGTATCGGCCCGATCCGTCGCACTGGGTGGTGCAGGCGCTGGTCGCCGCGGAGGACCGGCGGTTTTGGTCGCATGGCGGCGTGGACCTCCGGGCGGTGGCGCGCGCGCTGGCGCAGAATGTCTCCGCCGGGCGCACGGTGTCGGGAGCCTCGACGGTGTCCACGCAAGTCATCCGGCTGGTGGAGCCGCGTCCACGGCGATGGAGAGCCAAGGCGGTCGAGGCGTTTCGCGCGCTGCAGATGGAGCAGCGCTACGACAAGCGGACGATCCTGGCGCAGTACTTGAACCGCGCGCCGTTCGGCGGGAACATCGTCGGTATCGAGGCGGCCTCCTGGCGCTATTTCGGTAAGCGGCCCGCCGACCTCAGTCTGGCCGAGGCGGCGCTGCTGGCGGGCGTGCCGCAATCGCCGTCGCGCGGCCGGCCGGATCGCCATCCCGGCCGGGCCAAAAAGAGGCAGGCGTATGTGCTGGCGCGGATGCGGGCGTGCGGGTACATCACGGCGGCGCAGGAGACAGAGGCGCTGGCGCAGCCGGTTGTGGCGCGTCAATCACCCTATCCGTTCGACGCGCCGCACTTCACCGAATGGGTGGGGGCGGGCGCGAGCGTCGATGCGCAGGGCGTGGTGCGCACGACGCTGGACCCCGTGTGGCAGCAGCGGGCCGGGGAGATCTTGCGGCGGCATTTGCGCGACGGCGCGGTGCATGGTGGGGCCGTCGTGATGCTAGAGGTTCGGACGGGCGCGGTGCGGGCGATGGTGGGTTCGCCTGAATACGCGGCGCAGCCGGCAGGGCAGGTGAATGGCGCGCTGGCCGCGCGGTCCGCCGGGTCCACTCTGAAGCCGTTTGCGTACGCCCTGGCCCTAGACCGTGGGTGGCTCACGCCCGGATCGGTGCTGACCGATGTGCCCGCGCGCTTCCGCGATTATGATCCGCAGAATTTTGATCCGCTGTTCCGCGGGCGGGTCACGGTGCGCGACGCGCTGGTGCTGTCGTTGAACATGCCCGCCATTGAGGTTGTCAGACAGGTGGGGCAGGTGCCGTTTTACGACACATTGAAGAGGCTGGGCCTGGCGACCCTGTCCCGACCGGCGGACCAGTACGGGCTGGGCTTGGTCTTGGGCAACGGAGAGGTGCGGCTGCTCGATCTGGCCAATGCGTACGCCTGTCTGGCGCGCGGCGGGGTGTATGCTCCCGTGCGGGTGCTGGAGGGCGACGACCGGGCGGCGACCGGGCAGCGGGTGTTTTCTCAAGAGGCGTGCTGGATCTTGGCGGAGATCTTGAGCGGGGACGAGCGTGCCATGGACACGACCGGGCATGCGGCCGATGTGCGGCTGCCGCGCATGGCATGGAAGACCGGCACCTCGGCGGGGCTGCGCGATGCGTGGGCGGTGGCATACAATCCCGACGTGGTGATCGGCGTCTGGGTGGGGCGGCCGGACGGCGCGGGGTCGGACCAGTTAATCGGGCGGACGGCGGCGACGCCGATCGCGTGGGATTTGTTTCGAAGCCTCTATCCGGACAACCAAAGCCCCTGGTACGAGCGGCCGGCGGGCGTGACGGCGCGGCTGACGTGCGCGGTCAGCGGGCGTCCGCCGGGGCCGCATTGCCCGCCGGGCGCGGAGGACTGGTCGATTGAGCGGGTGACCCGGTGCGAACCGTGCGCGGGGCACGGCGGCCAGACCGGTCAGGCCACGAATGCGGCGCCGCTGGTCGCGCAGGCGGCGGGATCGCTGCGAATCCTTACACCGGCGCGGGACAGCACCTTCCGCTGGATGAGCGACCTGGAGGCCGGAGCGCAGCGGGTTCCGCTTACTGTGACCGGTCCGGAACCGGGTGAACCGCTGCACTGGTTCGTGAATGACCGGCCCGTCGGGGTGTCGCGTGCGGGCGAGACCCTCTTCTGGCCCCTGGAACGCGGTGCGCACCAGATCGTCTGCAGCACCGCCCGCGGCGTCAGTGATCGCATCCGCATCGTCGTAGAATAGGCCAGCGCCTCTATTGTTCCGCGAGATCAGTCAGAATAAGGGAATCAATCAGGATGCTGACGTCGTCCTGCGTCACGCGAAGAAAACCGGCATCCACCGAAAAGGTAATGGGCTTCGCGCCGGGTTTCTCAATGCGGATGATTCCACTGACAACCCGCGCCAGCAGGGGAATATGGCCCGGATAAACCTGCATCTCGCCGTTCTCCGCCGGAATCGTAACCGCCAGAGCCGGTCCATCGTAGGCGACTTCTTTCGGCGTAATGACCTTTACTTTGAACAGTTCAGACATGGTCACAAGCCCTCGATTATTTCCTCGATGCCGCCCTTCATGTAAAAATTGGATTCCGGCACGGCATCGTGCTGGCCTTCCAGGATTTCCTTGAACCCGCGCACCGTCTCCTGCACGGTCACCAGCCGGCCCGGCCGCCCGGTGAAGACCTCGGCAACCGTGAACGGCTGGCTCAGAAACTTCTGGATGCGGCGGGCGCGGTTGACGATCACCTTGTCTTCGTTGGAGAGTTCATCCATGCCCAGGATGGCAATGATGTCCTGCAGCTCCTTGTACCGCTGCAGCACCGCCTGCACGCCGCGCGCCGTGTTGTAATGTTCTTCGCCGACGATTTCCGGAGCCAGCGCGCGCGAGTTCGATGCCAGCGGGTCAACCGCCGGAAAGATCCCCTGCGCCGTCAGCGCACGATCCAGCACGATGGTGGCGTCGAGATGCGCAAACGTCGTGGCCGGCGCGGGATCCGTCAGGTCGTCGGCGGGCACATAGACCGCCTGGAACGAGGTGATGGACCCCGAGCGCGTGGAGGTGATCCGCTCCTGCAGCGCGCCCATTTCCGTCGAGAGCGTGGGCTGGTACCCGACCGCGCTGGGTGTGCGTCCGAGCAGGGCCGACACTTCGGCGCCGGCTTGAGAAAATCGGAAGATGTTGTCGATGAAGAGCAGGACATCCTGAAACTTCTCGTCACGGAAATATTCCGCCACCGTCAGGGCCGTCAGCGCCACGCGCATGCGCGCGCCCGGCGGTTCGTTCATCTGACCGTAGACCAGCGCCACTTTGGACTTCTCCAGATCGGTCTGATTGATCACGCCCGCGGCCGACATCTCGTGGTAGAGGTCGTTGCCTTCGCGCGACCGCTCGCCCACGCCGGCAAACACCGAATACCCGCCATGCTGCTTGGCGATGTTGTTGATCAACTCGTTAATCACGACGGTCTTGCCCACGCCCGCGCCGCCGAACGCACCCACCTTGCCGCCCTTCAAAAAGGGGCAGATCAGGTCAATCACCTTGATGCCGGTTGTCAACACTTCCGGCTTGGTCGCTTGCTCGGTCAGCGCCGGGGGATGCCGGTGAATGGGAAGCCGTTTCTCCGCCTGGATCTCGCCGCGCTCGTCAACGGGTTCGCCGATGACGTTCATGATCCGCCCCATCACGCCCTGGCCAACCGGAATGGTGATCGGAGCGCCGGTCGTGCTGACCCGCATGCCGCGCTGCAGCCCCTCGGCCGCGCCCATGGCGATGGTGCGCACCCAGTGTCCGCCGACATGCTGCTGCACTTCCAGCACCAGCTTGCGCACCTTGCCGCTGGCCTCAACCTGCTCCACCACCAGCGCTTCATAGATGCCCGGAAGATCGGCCGCGCTCTCAAACGCCACGTCCACCACCGGCCCGATTACCTGCACGATTATACCCTGTTTCATTATTCCGCCTCGTTTTCAAACCTGACTGTGTTGTCCAACCCTGCCGTCCGGCTATCCGTCCATTCCGGCGGCGCTGCCGATTTCCAAGAGTTCCTTCGTGATGGATGCCTGACGCAGATTGTTATGCACCAATTGCAAGGCGCTGTTCATGTCCCGCGCGTTGTCCGTTGCCTGTTTCATCGACACCATGCGCGCGCTGTGTTCGCTCGCGCGGACCTCGCGCATGATCTGGAGAAGCTGGTAATCCAGACTGCGCAACAGAAGCGATTCATAGACCGTGTTGATAGCAGGTTCGAATTC
Source organism: Akkermansia muciniphila (assembly GCA_945870025.1). Classification (GTDB taxonomy): domain Bacteria; phylum Verrucomicrobiota; class Kiritimatiellia; order RFP12; family JAAYNR01; genus VGWG01. Next base: position 117,938 of record CAMBQN010000003.1, on the reverse strand, counting down.
GAATTCAACGATGTCATTGCCACCCTTCTGCATTTCGGCAATTTTCGTGCGTTTCAGCGCCTCGGGCATCAGGTCGAAAAACTCTTGTGATTGCCCCGCAGGCAGGAAGCGCCAGGTCAGCGGAATCTGCTTGAAGGTGGAAACATAATCGCTGAACACAATGTCGGCGCTGTCGATCTCATCATCCATGAAAAGCTGCGTCACGAACCGGCCGACCATCCGCGCCTCGGAAAGTTTCGGCTGATCGCTGTAGTTAAAGTCGACAATCAGCAACCGCCCGGTTTTCTGCACGAATTGTGCCGCTTTGGCCCCGATCGTGACAAACAGCGTGGCGTCCCGGTCATATTTGGCGACTTCACGAAAAATGTTGCTGTTCAGCGAACCGCACAATCCGCGATCCGTGCCGACCAGGATGATCAGCTTGCGGGTGCCGTTCCGGTTTTCCATCAGTCCGTGCCGGTACTCGCCGACATATTGAGTGGCCTGGGTCAGAATCTCGTTGAGCATGTCGGCGTAGGGAATGCCGAGCAACGCCGCGTGCTGGGCGCGCTTCATTTTTGAGATCGACACCATCTGCATGGCCTTGGTGATCTTGGCCATGGATTGAATCGCCTTGATGCGGCGGCGTATGTCGCGTAAAGTCGCCATGGCTGTCCGTCAGTTAAGACCTTGATATTCGGTGACTGCGTCCTCGAGGGCCTTCCGGATTTCCGGCGTCAGCCGTTTCTCCCGCGCAATGTCCAGCAGCAGTTCCTTGCGGCGCATCCGGATGAAATCGAGGAAATTAGATCGGACCTCGCGCGTTTTTTCCACGGGCGTGCTTTCAAAGAATCCCTGCTGGGCGGCCCACAACTGAACCACCTCCTCCTCCATCGAGAAGGGGCTGTATTGAACCTGCTTGAATAATTCGGTGATGCGCCGGCCATGCTCGATCATCGCGACGGTCTTGGAATCCAGATCCGATCCGAACTGCGCGAATTCTTTCAGCTCGTAATATTGCGCCAGTTCCAATTTGACCTTGCCGGCCACTTCCTTCATGGCCTTGGTCTGGGCCGCAGAGCCGACGCGCGACACGGAAATGCCAATCGACAGGGCGGGCCGTATCCCCTGATGGAACAGGTCGCTCTCCAGGTAAATCTGCCCGTCGGTGATGGAGATCACATTGGTTGGAATATAGGCGGCCACGTCGCCGGTCTGCGTTTCAATGATCGGCAGCGAGGTGAGCGTCCCACCGCCGCAGGCTTTGGACATGCAGGCCGAGCGTTCCAGCAGTCGGCTATGCAGATAGAAGATGTCGCCCGGATACGCTTCGCGTCCGGAAGGCCGGCGCAACACCAGCGACATCTGCCGGTAGGCCACCGCATGTTTGGAGAGGTCGTCATAGACCACCAACGCATCCATACCGTGATCCATGAACCATTCGCCGATGGCCGTGCCACTGAACGGCGCCAGGTATTGCATCGCCGCCGAATCAGACGCCGTGGCCGCCACGATCACGGTGTATTTCAACGCGCCTTGCTCCTCCAGCACGCGTATCACTTGGGCCACGCTCGACTGCCGCTGTCCGATCGCGACATAGACGGAATACACCGGACAGGCGTTGGTGTCAACGGCGATTTCGGCCTCGTGATTCAGCCGCGCCTGATTGATGATCGTGTCTACCGCGATCGTCGTCTTGCCGGTTGAGCGGTCGCCGATGATCAGTTCGCGCTGGCCTCGTCCAATCGGTATGACCGCGTCAATGGCCAGAATTCCGGTTTGCAGCGGCGCGGCAACCGACTGACGCCCGATGATCCCGGGAGCCGCGCGCTCGACCGGATTCACCTCCGTCGTCTCAATGGGGCCTTTGCCGTCCAACGGCCGGCCGAGCGGATCGACCACGCGGCCCAGCATCGCGCGTCCGCAGGGAATTTCAAGCAGCCGGCCGGTTGAACGGACGGTTTGCCCCTCGCGCACGGTTTCGGCACCGCTCAACACGACCGCGCCGATGCTGTTCTCCTCAAGATTCAGCGCGAGACCGATTACGCCGTTGCCGAAATCGATCATTTCGTTCAGCCGGATGTTGCGCAATCCTTCAATCCGGGCCACGCCGTCGCCCACCTCCATGACCTTGCCCGTTTCCTCGCTCTGCGCTTCCGGATGAAAGTTCGCCAGGGTCCGCTCGATATCCGCCACGATGGATTGCATAATGCGTCGACCAGCCTTTCTGATCAGAAATTCAATCTTTTAACAACTCGGCCTTCAGAATTTCCAGTTGCCGTGTAATCGTTAGATCCGTCACGTGATACCCCTCTTCAATCCGCAGCCCGCCGATGACGCCCGGATCTACCGTAAAATGGATCCCGGCTTTCACCGATTCCGTCTCGCGGAACCGCTCGGCAATCTGCTCCTGTTGCCGGACCGGAAGAAGATCCGCGCTGACCACGCCGATCTGGTGTTCGCGAATATAAACGTTCAGCCGTTGCGAAAAGCACCGTAGCACGGCCTCGGCGCCCCGCCCTTCCTGTTGCTGTATCGTCCGGATTGCTTCCCTGATCCGGTTCACGTCAGGCACGCCGCTCACGGTAACCGTCTGCCAAAGCAGGCGGGCTTCGCGATGGTGTTGGCGGGTCAGTTTCATAACCAATTATTTCTGCACGGGCGCAGCGGCGATGGCGTGAAGGGCCGATTGCGTGAGCCGTTCGCGGTCTGCCGCAGTCAGATTCGTTTGCACCAGTTTGGCGGTAAGATTCACGACCATCGTTGCAATCTCGGTTTTTAGCTCGGTCTTGATGCGCGCCTGATCCAGCAGCACGTCCGCGCGCGCCTTGGCGAGCATCTCGGTGCCCAGTAGCTCGCATCGGTTCCGCTCCTGATTCAGCAGTTCCGCCGCGCTGGCTTTCGCCGCCGAAATAACCCGCTCCGCCTGCTCCCGGGTTGTATGCATCATCTCCTGGCGCGCCGCCTCCATCGCCAGAAGTTCGCGGCGTATCTGCTCCTGATTAGCCGCGGCTTCCTCCGCCTCCCTTCGCCGGTCGGCCACCGTCTTCATCACGGTCTTGAACACAAACGTGTTCAAGATCCAGGCGAGGATCAGGAAGGCAATGGCTTGGGAAACGAGGTCATACCCGTTGACGCCGAATTGCAGAAGCGGGTTTTCGAAGGCCGCCAGAATAAACCGTGTGCTCATAGTGTTCCGTCTGTCCTGTGTCTATTTCAGGAAAATAACGTAAAACACGATGGCTTCAGCAAAGGCGATGGCTAAAATGGACTGCACCAGAATTTTAGCGCTCGCGCCGGGATTACGTCCCACCGCCATTACAGCGCCGTAGCCGATAAGTCCAACACTGATGGCGGCCGCAGCGGCCGCAACGCCGATATGCATGGATGGATTCATGTTCTTCTCTCCTTTTTTGGTTAATGATGGTTTACACCCGCATCTGTTCCGTGCGCCGGAAGCTCATCTGAACCTTCCTCGTGAAGGCACATCAACATGACGAAGACGGCGGACAGCAGCGTGAAGACAAATGCCTGGATCAATCCGACCAGCACTTCCATCAGATAAAATGGAACCGGCAGCAGCCAGCCGAGCAGGGGACTCTTATGCAGCATGGTCTCCATCATCACCTCTCCCGCAAAAATATTGCCGTACAGCCGCAACGCCAGCGAAAAGGGACGGATGAGCATGGAGAAGATCTCCAGAAAGCCGATGGCCAGAAATACCACCGCCATCGCAACGTACATGACGCCCTTCATATCGCCCTTGGGCGCAAAAATATGTTTCAGTATGCCGACCGGCCCATTCTCCTTCCATGCCCAGATGAACCAGAACAAGAAGAACAGCGCGCCCAGCGCCAGCGTGGTGTTCAGGTCGGCGTTCACCCCGCGAAACAGGGGAAGCGCGACATGGAACGTGTGTTCGGTTGAGTGCCCCCAGCCGATGCTGCCAATGCCCGGAAATAGCCCCAGCCAATTTGAGCAAAGAATGTAGACGAAGAAGGAACCCAGCAACCAGAACGTCTTTTTCGCCAACTTCTCGCCCATGATGTCGGCCAGGAAATCATGCACAAAAATAACCAGCGATTCGACGCTGCCGGTAAACAGCGTATGCCGGCCGGCGCGCACCTGCTGGCGAAAACGGACCGAGAGTCCGACGAGAACCAGCGCGGCCAGCCAGCCGGTTATCATGGAATTGGTGACCGGCATGCGGCCGATCGAGAACACTTCCAGCGCCTGGGCAGATAGTTGCATGGGTTATAAGGCCGTGTCTGTCATGATCTTGAAGACGGTTTCGGCATCCTTTGCCGCCAGAATCTTCTGACGGTTGGCATCCGATTGCAGCAGCCGTCCGATCTCAGCCAGACAGCGCACATGCGTGCCGGACTGCGACGCCGCCGACAGGATCAAAATAATAATTTTTGCCGGCTGGCCATCCGAGCTTTTGAAATCAATACCCTTCCGCTTCAATCCGACCGCCACCAGAAGCCGGTCAATCGAGTCGGACTTCCCGTGAGGCACCGCGATGCCGTTTTCCAGGCTGGTGCCCATCTTCTGCTCGCGCACCATCACCACGTTCACGACGTCTTCCACATTGCGCAAACGATGTTTGGCGTGAACCAGACCAACCAGCTCGCGAATGGCCTCATCCCGGCCGGACGCGTTCAACTCAAGTTTGATGCAGGCAATATCCAGTCCGCTCTTTAAGACATCATTGGCCATGGGCATCCTCCCGAAAAGGCGCCGATTGCACACCGGATCCGCCAGCCGCACATCGACTGCGGAACTGCGGAAGAAAATGAAAGATCGAGTTTATACCTCCGGCCATTGCGCGTCAACAGCAAATCCAGCAAAAAAAATCAGCGAATGTTTCGTCCGCCTCCCCCGTGAATACACGGACGGCGGAACGAACATTCGCTCACAACTTTTTATTTGCGTCATTCAGGGGTTTCACCGGTATGCCGTCCGTGTATCCACGGATGAAACCGGGCGCCAAGGGACGAGCCTTCTCTCAGCCTCTTAACCGCTTGTCTTAATCGTTTACCCTTACACGCTTGTCTTACACGTCTAAGCGGGTTCGTGTAAGTGTAACCGTGTAAGTGTGAACGTGTAAGTGTGAACGTGTAAGTGTGAACGTGTAAGTGTAACCGTGTAAGTGTTGCGATCAAAGGGCGCCAAGGGATGAGCCTTCTCTCAGCCAGGCAACAAACTGCTTCATCTGCGGCGAGGGGCTCCCCCGGTGAATCAGCACCACCACCGGCTCCGGTCCCGGGGTGACAGGTGTGGCGTTGAAACCCGCCTGAGTGTAGTCCACATAGAACAGCCCGGATGCGGTCTGCACATACCCCTTCAGCCGATAGAGCTCGTCTGCCACGGCGTGCAGGCGGCTGGCCAGCACGGCCGGCTCCAGCACGCGGCGTACGGGAAGGGTGACCGTTTCGAACAGCGGATCGCGGCAGAGGGCATATTCACCCCCGTCCGGGCGCGCGGTCTCCCGGTTCCCGAACAGGTCCGGCTCCACCGCCCCCCGCACACAGGTCATGATCTTCAGTCCCGTGTTGAGCGACTGCAATTCTGCCGCCAGGGCGGCCACACTCTCCGGCGGGAAGAGGTCCGTTTTGTTGATGAGCGCAAGGTCTGCGGCCTCGACCTGAGCCACGATAGTGGGCAGCGTGCGCCGCAGCTTGCCAAAGCTGCCCGGATCGACCACGGCCAGCACCGTTGCCAGCCGGTATTGCTGATCCAGCCGGGTCTCCCGGAGCAGGGTGGCCATGACCTTTGGGTTGGCCATGCCGCTGGCCTCGATGACCACGCCCTCGACCGCCCCGAACCGGCGCGGGATCTCCTGCAACCGCGCAATGAACTCCGTCACCAGACAGCGGCAGAAGATGCTGCCGCCGGGGACGCAGATCACGTCGGGGGCCGTGGCCGAGATCCGCGCGCCGTCAATATCCTTGGGCGAAAACTCATTAACCAGATAGACCCATCGCCGGGCGGCCTGTACCGTCGCGATGTGCCGCAGGAACGTGGTCTTGCCGCTGCCCAGGAAACCCGTGACCAGACAGATCGGGATCAACTGGCCAACCCCGCAATGTTCTTGGCAATGGCGCGCGCCTCGATCGCCTTGATCAGCGTCTTCAGGTCCGGGATGATCGACGCGAAGACGATCTCGCCGTCAATGCAGATCGTTGGCAGGTTGCGCACGCCCAGCTTCTTCATCATCCCGAGCCCCGCGCGAGCCTTGATCTTGTGCTCGTTGATATAGACCTTCACGAACGCCTTGGCCGCGGCCTTCTCCACGGCTTCCATCATGTACTGACAGGGGGCGCACGAGGTCGAGTCCAGCGTGATCACGTCGATAATGACTTCCTTGTGCTGCTGGTAGTGCGGCACATGGACATCATCGAATGCATCGGCCTTGCCAGCCTTCGTCTCGCGCGCGATCCTGCGGGCGTACTCGTCGTGCACCACTTGAGCCACAGCCACCAGATTCGCGGCCGGCGTGTGGTAGGGGAGGTCACACCCTGGTGCCAGCAGGAACCCCTTGCTGCCGCTGGCGTCCATGATCTCGACCGCCTCGCGGCGGGCGTCATCCTCATTTCCCAGCAGCAGGACCGAGGTCAGCTTCATGTTTCCGCCAAACGACTTGCCGCTCGCCTCGCAGAGGCGGCGCAGCTCCGGCATGGCGATCTGCTCATCCACACAGATATTATCGGCATGGGTCCGGCACATCCCTTGCAGATTCCGCGACACGTCGCCGCACACGAAGATGGAGGAGAGTCCGCCGCGCGCCCGGATCCAGTCGAAAACCTTGTTCATGGCCGGCGCCACGAATTCCTCAAAATGCTCCGGCGAGATCTGGCTGGTCATCGGATCGACGACGGCCACGACGTTGGCCCCCCGGTCGAGATAGAGCTTCGCCATCTTGATGGCGATATCCGCACAATAGTCGGTCAGCGCCAAAACCTTATCCGGCGTATCGAACATATCGAGAAAGATATTATTCCCGCGCAGGTGCAGTGCCAGCGTGAACGGGCCGCACAGCAGGCCATAGAGGGCCACCTCCTCGCCCATCTGTTCCCGCAGCGTCTCCAGCGCGGACATGACGAGCGGCAGCCGCCCGCGGGCACCGTCCAGCGCCGGCAGCTTGCTCAGATCCATATCCTCTTCCAGCGGGTGCGAGACCACCGAAGGCGGCACCTCATCCGCCCAATGGAGCCGGCACCCCAGGATTTCGGCCTCCAGTTGCAAGTCAAAGACGATCGGCAGACCGTCTGGGCGATAGAGATCCCGCGCCTTCGTGAGTCCTTCGACCAACAAGGCCGACGATTGGAGATACTCCGTGGCACTCTTGCCGATCAACTTGCCGCCGTGACAACCCACAAACGGCAACCAAGCCGGACGCGGCGTGGCCTCGCCCCTCATCGCCTTCAAAATCAGTTCTTTACCTGTCATTTGTTCAATGGATAAGAAATCGCTTTTTGGCCCCGAATAAAACGGGGCTTTTTAGTTTGGTGCCAGGGGAGGGAGTCGAACCCTCACGGTGTTGCCACCGGTGGATTTTGAGTCCACTGCGTCTGCCATTTCGCCACCCTGGCGGAAGTGGTGGGTAAATTTATAGCATGATACGATCGAACCGATCAATGAAAATCACACACCCACACACCCACACACCCACACACTCTCCATCGGCGCTCACCGTTCGGGCTGCAGGAACAGGTCGGGCCTGTAGGCGGTCGAGAAGTTCGGGTTGTACTTGTAGGCCGCGTAGCAGGGCTGGGGACCCTCAGCCATACCTTCGAGATTCATCCAGCGCTGGTCATTGAGCATCGCGTGCCAGGTGGTCAGGAAGTCCTTGCACTTCCAGGTACGGCAGTTGAGGTCGTTGCGGTGCCAGCCCGTGAACTCGCCGGTCTCGATGCGCGCTTCGACCGCTAGGGCGGCCTCGACGTGGCGCAGCGCCTGATAGGCTTCGAGATAGGCGTCGTAGCCGCGCCGATCCAGATAGTGCATCACCGAGCGGCAGAAGGCCCGTGCCATGCGCGTCTGGTGCAGGGATTTGTCGAGTTGGGCCAGGGCTTCGTTTTCAAAGAAGGTCCGGCGGTTGCCGTGAAGATGACGAACGGCGTCGTGGGCGCGCTCGGCGGCGATCGCCCATTTCGGCTCGGCCGCGTCCATCCGCTCGCCGAACCAGCTCAACGCCTCGCGCAAGGTTGAAAATCGCTTCAGGCCCCAGATGTCCGGCGGCTTGTCCTCGCGGTTGTAAACGCGCTGGAGGGTGAAGCGGACGAGTATCGGATAGAGGTTGTCCCCCACGGTGTTGTCCGGCCGGCTGTCGTCGGCCGCGAAGGGAATATCGGTCAGCGCGCGGTAGGCGTCGGCGACCTCGTGGTGTTCCGTGCCGAGCACGTGCCGGGTGTACCAGCCGAAAGTGCCGTCCCCGTCCGGGCCGCAGATGGCGGCCATGGCGGCGTAGTCGCTGGCGTAGCCCATGACCTGCCGCAGATTGAAGATCTTTTCGCGCACGTTGCCGACGTTGAGGATCAGGATGCGGTTCATGCCCAGATCGACCGCGCGCTTGAGTTCGCGTGCATAGACGCGCGGCGCATAGCTCGTGACGCGCATGGATTGGGCGCCGTTGAACATGGAGATGTGCTGATAGACGCCCGTCGCGTGCGTCGAGCGGCCTACCAATTCCTCCAGGTTTTTTCGCATGCAGGCGTCGCCATCGTCCGTATGGATGATGGTCGTCCCTTCAGAGAATCGGAGCAGGCCGGCGTTGTAGAGGGTGTACAGTTCGCCCCAGAGGTAGCCGAAGGTTTCGGGCTGGTCCTCCCCGCGGACGTCACGGATGAGCTGGTACTGAGCCGCCAGGACTTCGTTGATGATCTGCGCCTTGATCTCCAGCGGCGCATCGGGCTTCATGTTGGGGTCGTCCACCCAGAACGGACGGTCGATCAGCCCGCGGAAGTTGAGCGTCCACAGCACCTTCTTCCCTGTCTGTCGCGTGATGGCCTTGCGCCAGTAGGCGAGGATGTCGTCACGGTTGGTCGACCAGGAGAAGGGGATGCCGCGCGGCCAGTAGAACGGCGCGGAGCCGAGCGGCTCGGCGTGGTGCTGGGCGATGTAGAGGCCCAGTTCCGAGGCGAGCGTGATCTGCGGTTCATCGGGGAGGATGTTGGTGCCCGGGATGACGCAGGTGCAGTCCATGCGCAGAGCGAGTTCGAGCAGCTCGTGCCACACCTCCATGGAAAATCCGTGCTCGGGTTTTTCCAGATGAAAGCCGACCAGCAGATCCTCATCGTTGAAGAAGAACCCGCGGTGGCGAAAGGTGCGGGGCTGGGAGGCCGACGTGCCGCAGGGAATCTCGATCTGATCGGCGCGCGCGGGGACGACGCCGGTGAAATAACGGCACGGATCGGACTCCAGCCAGCGCGCGCTGAAGGCGTAGATGCCATGGATCAGACCGAGTTCGTCGCTGCCGGTGATGGTGATCCCTTCGGGGTGCACGTCGATGACGTGGGCGTCGAAGGCGCCGCCGTCGGGAGCCAGACGCAACGTGATGCCGGCCGAGACTGGGGCGCGAGCGCCGCCGCGCTCGAGTCCGAGCTTGCGCCGCACGTCCTGGCGCAGCGCGTGGGCGGCATGGGCCACGGCCGCACGGCGGCTGTGATCCTGAATCGTTGTTTCAGCGGTAAGCGTGCATGTATTCATGGTGTTTAGAGGCTCATGGCGCGGCCGGCGACCGCGCCGGCTTATTCGGAATCCCCGGTTCCTTCACGTGAGATTCGGCATGTTGTTCGCTGACAAAAAAAACGCGCGAAAACCCGGCGGCGCGAAGGGCCGTTGCGACGCGGGCAAACAGGTCGCGTTTAGTGCTGTCTGGGATGTTGATCCGAATAGGCTGGTTGGCCGGCACGCGCATCGTCTTCAAGGCGTTGGCGAGACGCTCGACGGGATAGGGCTTACCGTTGAACCACACCTGATCGGAGGCATCGGTGTACAGCGCCAGATCGGCCAGATCAGCGCGGGCGGCTGCGGGCGGCTGCGGCGTGGCGCATCCCGCGAGAACGGCCAGCACGATCAGCACGGCAAACCCGCGCGCATGGGCGCTCATTGGGGTCGTCATGATTCCCTCACCTCTGGAGCAGGCGCGGCGGCGGATACAGCCGCGCGGGTGCGCGGGCCGTGCAAGTCGAGCGCCATGGCGATTTCGGGGCAGGTGAACGGGTTGGAGTATTTGGTGCAATTGATGCACCCCATGTAGATTTTGTGCATCAGCGAGGTTTTGGGAACTTCGTGAAAGCCCAGCGTGCGGAAGAACTCGGGGGCGAAGGTGAGTACGATCGCCTGGGTCGGCGCGAACGCCTCGACCCGCGCCAGAACGGCCCGGACCATGCGCGTGCCGATGTGCTGGCGACGGCAGGACGCGCAGACCGCGACCGACTGGATCTCCACCGACGCCTTCGAGGGATCGCCGACCTCCGGAAGAATCTGCCAGGCGGCGCACGCGACAATCCGCCCGCCGTCTTCGCACACGTGAAAGCGGTCGATGTTCATGATCACGTCGCTCATCGGGCGGACGATCAGTTCGTCCTGATGTTGGCGGATCAGCGTGTAGATCGGGATTGCGTCGGCCAGCGCGGCGGGGCGTGCGATGATGGAGTCACCTGTATTCATGGCTACCTCTTCAGACGGATCCAGGACGAAAGCTTGCCGCGGTTGAGCGCGAACGGCGCGGGGTTGCGGGCGTTGCCCCCGGTCTGGGGGGGCGGTGGCGTTTCGTCGCCGCGCGATTCCGGCGTGTGTTCGAGTTGTTCGATGCGGCGGAGGAGCGCCTGCTGGGTGGAGGCATGGTGTTCGCGCTCGACCTCTCGCTGCTTCCGCTCCAGTCCCAGATCCTGTTCGCGCCGGCGGATGGTCTCGGCCAGTTCCTGGTTCTGGCGCGCCAGTTTATCCGTTTCGGTGACCCGCGTCCGCAGGCGGGTGTCTTCGGCTTCCAGCACGCGAATCTTGCGGGTGAGTTCGGACTCCCGTTCATCGGCCAAGCGCGCCTCCTGCACCTGCGTCGCGCGGAGCGTGGCCATTTCGGCCTGAAGGCGGACGGCATCGGCCGGATTGCGCCGACCGCCTGTCTCGGTGGCGGGGCGGCGCGGGGCGGCGCCATCCAATTCACCCCGAAGGATTCGGGTGAGTTCTTGGATGCGACTTTGGATCGCCTCCTGCCGGCGTGTGGACCAATCGCGCAAGCCCGCAACGGCCTCGCGCTCCAGCGTCAGATCATTTTCAAGACGCTCAACCTCCTGGCCGAAGATTTGCGCCAGGGCGCCGAGCGGGTCCGCCGTGCACGCCTCGGCCGCGCGAGCGACGGGGGAGAGCGGTTTTTCCAGATCGGCGATGCGGGACTGAAGCTCGGTCTCACGGGTGTTCGAGAGCGTGAGCAGGTCGGAGTAGGCGGATTGGGCCGCAGCCAGATCGCGTTTCAGCGCGTCGGCGTGCGTCACGGCCAGAGACTGCGCGCGTTCGGCTGCCGCAGTCTGGGCGCGCGCCTCATCCAGCAGACGCTCCGCGTGGGAGACGCGCTGTTCCGCGGCGACCTGCTTTCGCGCCGCTTCGGCCGCTTGTGCGCGGCAGGCGTCACGTTCTTGTTCTGCGGAGAGGCGTTGGCTATCAGCGGAGCATGCGGCTTCTCGAAGGCGGGCGATATCGGATTCGGGAACGGCCCGTTTTTCGGTTTCGGCCAGGGCCAACCGGAGGCTGTCGCGTTCGTGTTCAAGGGCCGCGCACTGCTTGGCGGCTTGTTTGGCGGCGGCCAGCGTCTCCTTTTGGCGGGCGTTCTCGGCTTCAAGTGTGGCGACTCGGAGGCGGAGCGCGTCACCCTCTTTGGACGGTTTTTCTGGCTGTGCGCCGGTGACACGGGGTTCGGCGCCGGGGCGGATGACGCGCGCCAGGTCGGCCTTGTCGGCGTGGACGAGCCGCGCGTCGGGAGGAGCCTTGCCGCTGGTGAGGATGGCATCGGCGGCTGTCCGGTTGAGGGGGCCGCGGAGGTTGCCCGCGCCGTCATCAATGTACCAGGCGATGCCCAGTTCGGCGACCTGTTCGGCCGGCAGCCACGTCGTCTGGTCGGTGGAGACCTCATGACCCGGAAGGATGCGGCCCTGTTCGGCCCACACGACGATGCCGGAGGTGGAGACCGGACCGAAGATGGTTTTGCCGGCGATTCGCAGGAACCACTGGCGGGTGTCTGTTTTATCGGCGTTCATGGACGGGGCGTGTTAGGCGTGTTGTTTTTTTTCTGGCCTTTAAAAAGGCCGCCGCTGGTTTCACTGATCTTGCGCAGTTCACGCTGGGCCTGCACCTCCAGATCGGCCAGCGAGAGAGACGCGGCGGTTTTCTTGCCGCTTGGGGCCGAGATGGGCGGTAGGGACGCATCGGGCTCGGCGACGATGAAAGCGTCTTCGGTGGCGGGTGAATCGTTGGCGGCGAGGGAAGCCGCCAGTTGCTGGGAGAGGCGACGCGCGCTCTCGACGCGAGCGGTTTGCGCCTGGAAGCGCGCGGCGTCAGCCGCCTGTTCGCGGCGTGCGTGATCGGCCTGCGCGCGCGCGGCGGTGCATTCCTGCTCGGCACGGAGGAGCGATTGGCGGAGAAGCTCGGCCTGTCGCTTCGCCTCATCGGCATCCCGGCGGGCTTGAGCCAGCGCGGCATCCAGCTCTTCGGCGCGCGTCTGCAAGGCCTGGCCGTTCGTGGCGGCGCCCTGCAGACGGGCGACATCCGATTCCAAGGCGGCGATTCGGCCCTCTTTCTTGATGCCTTCGGCCTGCAGGCGGTTCTGCGCGGCTTTCAGCTCCTGGCGTTCGGCATCGAACTCGTGGTCGCGCGCCTTGAGATCGGACTGCGCCTGGTTCAACGCGCTCTGGAGGGTTGCCGCGCGCTGGTCGGATGCCTCTGCGTGGGCGAGCGCGTCACGCCGTGCGGCAACGGCAGCGAGTAGATCGGCCTGCTGGTGCGCGGGCGCAGGATCGTCGGCCTGCTCGCGTCGGAAGGTTGCGGCGGTGGCCTTGAGCGATCCCTCCCGGATCAATTCGTTCAGGGCATAGCGATGGATCGGCCCATAGAACGTGGCGGGGGCAATTTCGGCAATCCAGTCCATCTCGAGACCGAGCGTGGTGACGGGCACCCAGTCCGTTCCATTTTGCGAGGCTTCGCTGGTCGGGGCGATTCGGCCATCGTGCGCCCAGCCCCGCAGGGTTTCGCGTGCGGCCGGACCGAAGAGCGCGCCCTTCTCGGTGCGGATCGTCCAAAGGGGTTCGGTTGCCGGCTGGGATGATGGTGTGGACACGGTTGACACATCTCCGGGGGCTGGTTAGTAGGTGTTGAGTGAAAACAATGGTGAAGAGTTTACCGGATTGTTGGCGCGAGTGCAAACGGTTAGTATCGGCTAAGAACTATTGCCAACCCTCCGATTCTGGTTTATCCTTATGAGGCACTTGCAAAAACCTGTTTTGCAAGCGGAGTGTTCAGGTGTTAGGTTTCGGGTGTCAGGAAGAACCACACGATGTTGCGTCTTCCTGAAACCTGAACACTGAAACCTGAAACCGGCGCTTGCAGGGGTTTTGCAAGCGCCTCTGTGGGTTCCGGACGGGACTGGGGCGGAGAAGGTATCCATGCGCAAACAGTTCACGCGGATGATCGTGTGCGGCGCGGCGGCCTGGCTAGGGGCGGCGGGCGCATCAGAAGGAGCGGGACTTATGAAACCCGAATGGCGAGATTTGACGGCCGAAGAGACGCGCGTGATCGTCGGCAAGGAAACGGAGCGGCCGTTTTCCGGCGCGTTTGACACCCATGACGCGGCGGGCGTCTATACCTGCCGCCGGTGCGGTGCGGCGCTTTACCGCGCATCGGACAAATTTGACTCGGGGTGCGGCTGGCCGGCATTTGACGCCGAGGTTCCAGGTGCGGTGAGGCGGGTTCCCGATGCGGATGGCCGGCGCACCGAGATTCTCTGCGCCATCTGCGGCGGTCATCTCGGTCACGTCTTCACCGGCGAGCGGCTCACGCCGCGCAACACGCGTCATTGCGTCAATTCGCTGTCCATGGCCTTTGTCGGCGACGCGGCGCTCGACACCGCCGGTTTTGCGCGGGCGGTGTTTGCAGGCGGCTGCTTCTGGGGAGTCGAGTATTTTCTCCAACAGGCCACAGGCGTCATTCGCGTGGTCAGTGGCTACACGGGAGGCACCGTCGAGAACCCCACCTATCAACAGGTCTGTGCGGGGGGCACGGGCCACATCGAGGCGGTCGAAGTCTGCTATGATCCTCGCCAGACCGATTACGAGGCGCTGGCACGTCTCTTCTTTGAAATCCACGACCCGACGCAGCGCGACCGGCAGGGGCCTGACATCGGCGAGCAGTACCGCTCGGTGGTGTTTTACCGGGATGAGGCCCAGAAAAAAACCGCCGAGGCGCTCGTCGCACGGCTGAGGGAAAACGGTTTTGCGGTGGTCACCACACTCCTGCCCGCCGCCCGGTTCTGGCCCGCCGAGGCTTATCATCAGGACTATTATTTTCAGAAGGGGACGACGCCTTACTGCCACCGCCCGGTCAGGCGTTTTGATAAAGGGACAGAGACCGGGAAAGAGACCGGGAAACAGCGGTAGGAATCGTCTCACTATTTGGGGACGTCGTCCCGGAGGCTACCGCGCTTTTGGATGTCTTTAGCCGCGATGTCGGTTATCACACCAGGCGCGGTTTCCATGCGCACGCCCAGATCGGTGATGGCGTAGAAAACGCCGCGGTAAACGGTCCCCGAGACGGTGATCACCTCGTAGTCGGGGATGAAGAGGCGATCCAGCGCGACGTGGCGAGTCACCGTCTCGCCGCGTTGCACGGTGACCTCGATGGTTTTCTCGGCCCATCCTTTGCGGACGAGCTTGAGCGCATGGGTGCCGACGGCCAGTCCACCGATGAGCAGGGGATTAGACAGATTGGTGGTTTCATCCTTACCCGCGACGGTCTTGCCCACGGTCTTGCCGGCCACGAAGATCTCGACATCGGCGGGCGTGGTGGTCAGTTGAATCAGACCGGTGTTGGAGGCAAGGCCGAATTCTTCGATCGAGTCCCCGGCGCGGACGAGGTCAAGCGTGCGGGCGAGGGGGTCGTAGCCGTCCTTTTCGACCCGGACGCGATAGGTTCCGGGCTGTAGATCGGCGAGGGTGAGGGGGGTGTCGCCGCGACGTTCATTATTGATGTAAACGCGGGCGCCGGACGGTCTGGAGGTCACAACCAACCGGGCGGGTTTGGGCGAGAGGGTGAGGTTCAATGTCTGGGCCTCTCCGGCAGCGAGTTTGACGGGCTGGCTGACACCGATAAATCCGTCGGAGCGGACGTCGATAATGGCCTCGCCCTCGGGGATTCGTTCAACGACGCAGGGCGTCGTGCCGCGCGGAATGCCGTTGACTGTGACCGTCGCGCCCGGCGGGTCGGTCACGAGGGTGAGCGTGGCGGAGTCGGAACGCAAGTCGACGGCGACCTTCACGGGCGTGCGCTCCGATAAGATCACCTCCCGTTCGGTCGGCTGGAAACCCGGCAGGTTGAAGCGCAAACGGTGCGTGCCCGGCAGCAGCGAGTTGATCAGGATCGGGGTTACGCCTAGATCGACCCCGCCCGCGGAAACGGTCGCGCCGCGCGGCGTGCTCTGGGCGATGAGCATGGCGGAGAGCGGCTCGAGGGTGACATCGAGCATGCGGCGGGCATTGACGCCCAGAACGGCCGTTTCATAGTGGTCGCGATAGCCTCGCGTGATCAGGGTCACCAAGTGTTCGCCTGGAGGAAGGTTCGAGACGGTCAAGGGGGTGGTGCCACGCTCCACGCGGTTGATCAGCACGCGGGCGCCGGCAGGAACGGAGACGATCTGCAATTCGGCGGCGGGCGTGGCGACTGACTCGGCGCGCTTGCCGGCACAGGCCAGCAGGGTGGTCATGACACAGAGGACGGCCAGCCCTAAAGACGTGCGATACACGCGCTCGTTCAGGGTCAATCTCCTCGTCAGGGCGCTTTCCGCAGCGGATGTCTGGTTTTTCAAACGCATAAGCGTGCTCCTCACCGGTTCTTGCGACTCGCCTGAAGGCGCTTCTCGACGTCGAGCAGCTTGCTGGCGGCCTCGCGATGGCGGTCGTCCGATCGGTCGGGGATGAGTTCGCAAATGACGCGAAGCTGAGAGCGGGCGGCTTCCCAGTTCTCGAGATTAATGGCGCGATCGGCCAGAAAGCGATACTCCTTGTGGCGGCGGGTAAGCTCGGCGATGGCCTCTTCCTTGCCGCTGAGGATCTCCGGGAAGAATGCCGGCTTCGGGTCGACGGTCTCCAGGCATACCTCGGCCTCGCGGAAACTGTTGATGGCCGAGGCGATATTGCCGTAGCTCAGCTCCCGCTCGTTCATCCGCTTCTGCGCGATGAGCAGCGCGTCGCGCCCCAGTTCCGTGAGTTTGTCGGCGGAATACTGGAGCGCCCAGAAGCCCAGTTCGCTCAGGCCGAACGTCTCGAGTTTATCGCGCAGGTTCGCAAACACGTCGGGATCCTTGCGGTTGGAAACCCGCACGCGGTGAACGCGGTGGCCGATGATGACGGTCAGATCCCGCGACTCGATCGCGCCCCGGGTGATGCTGGTTGCGAGATAGGCGGGGTCGAGGGACAAAAATCCGCTCGACTCAATGGTGCGCACCCAGTCATGGATCAGACCCGGGGCGATCGTTTTCTCTTTTCGGATGGAACGGTTTTGCGAGAGATCGTCGATGCGGACGGCGAGGACGCGATCCGGCGAAAGGGTGAACTCGTAGCGGAAGACCGCTTCGGAGGAGGCCTCAATCTTCTCGTAGATGATCTGCAGGGTCTCATCCCGTGGTGGCGGGGGCGGGAGGTTGGTTGGCCGAGATCCCGAGTCGGGAGAGGTCATGATCAGGGTGGCGCCGAGGAGCAGGACGACGATCGCGGCGACGGTATAGAGGATCGGCCGGAGGTTGTGGCGCGCCGCAGCGCTGGTGGAATCGGTGTTCAGCCCCAGATCAATGATCGGCGCAACACCGGTGACCGACGCGACTTCGGTGACCGGCGCGACGGCGGCATCCGCCGCCGTGACACGCAGGCGGGTGTCGCCGACGGTGACGATGTCGTCCGGCAGAATCTGCTTGCGCGCAACCGGCAGACCATTGACCAGCGTCTGGTTGGCGCTGTCGAGGTCGATCACCCACAACGCATCGCCGATCCGCTCGAAGCGGCAGTGGTTGCGGGAGAGAAGGGGGTCGGGAATGGCGATGGGATTGTCGGATGAGCGGCCAAGCGTTTGCGGGCGCCCCGGAGTCAGCACGAAGGTTTCCCCGGCCCTGCAAGGCCCGGCTTCAATGGTCAGCATGAAAGTCTGGTGGTTTGTCATGGCGTCAAAGCGGTGTTACGGAGGTCAGAAAAGCTGCCCGCGGACCTGCGTGAGGGTGGGACCGAGCAAGATGATAAAGACAGCGGGAAAGATGAAGAGCATCAGCGGACCGAGCATTTTGACGGGGGCTTCGTTGGCGAGGCGTTCAGCCCGCTCGAACCGCCGCTGGCGCATCTGATCCGACTGGATGCGGAGGATGGCGCCGATGCTGACCCCCAGTTCGTCGGCCTGGATAAGGGCGTACGTGACCGATCGGAGGTCATTGAGTCCGACACGGGTGGAGAGGTTGCGCAGGGCGACGCGGCGGGGCGCGCCAAGTTGAATTTCGCGAATGACGTAGATGAGTTCCTCGTTCAAGGGATCCAGTGCGCGGCGTTCGCAGTTGCGCTGCAGGGCAGTCATGAAGTCAAGTCCGGCCTCGACGGCGAGGGTCAGAAGATCCAACACGAACGGCAGCGCCCGCTGGATCGCGCGGTGACGAGCCGCCAGGACGCTTTTCAACCAGAGCAGGGGATAGAGGTAAAAAAGGAGAACGCCGCCCAGCGCCAATTGCGGGGCGTTGGAGGCAATTTCGGGGAAAATGCGGATGACCAGACGCAGGAGCACGAACCAGGCCGAGCCGAAAACGACCGGAACGAGCAGTTTGATGGAGAGGAACTCGGTCGGCGTGATCACACCCTCATAACCGGCGGCGGTGAGCTTGGCCCCCAGCGTGGCGCGGGCAGCAGCGAAGGCGGGCTTGGCGAAGAAGGGTTCCACATTGGGCGAGAGCGGCAGAAGTAACCGGAACACCAGCGGGATGACGCGACGCTGCCGCCGGCCATCGGCCAGCGTCGCGTACGTGATCTGGCGAGCGGCGTTGAGCGTATACCAGACCAGCCCGGCTGCGCAGCCGGCCCAACCGAGGATCGCGGCGAACTGAAGAAGCGATGTCATAGGTGAAGGGCATCCCTGTGTTATACACGGTCACAAGTTGTCGTCATTGTAGCAGAACCGCGCGGCGGAGGAAACACCAAAGAGCGATTTTTCCAATTTTTTGCTGCAGCAAATCTCAATGCAGCACAAATTGCCGCTGGCAGCGCCCGATCATCTCGGCGGCGAAGAGGAGGGGAGGCTTCTCATTCATGCTCCCGGCACCTTTCGACACTCGCGAAGATAAGCCTCGACGTGCTTATACGCCAATTCCAGTTCGGACAACATGGCACCGGTTGACTCGCGGCACTGGTCTCCAGCGAGTTGCTCGATGCGCGACGCCAGGTTCTGCATTGGGCGGGCGCCGATGTTTCCGGCGCTGGACTTCACGGGGTGGACGGCTTTCTTCACCCCCGGCAGGTCTCCCGACTGCTCGGCTGCCCGGGCCTCCGCGAGTTTCTGGGGGACGTAATTCAGGAACAAATCAATCATCTCTGCTGCAAAGGCTTTGCCGCCCATTTGCGCCAGTTTGTCAAGTGTTGCTGGATCGACACAAGGTTCTGTATCCATATTTGGAGTCTCGGCGTGGTCATTTGCAGTTTACCAGAGTAACGAGTATGGCCGCGATCTGTTCGGGCGAAAACGTGTAGAGCGCCGCGTCCAGTTGAATGGCTTCGCCCGGCATGCCGTGAATCACTGCGGTCTCGGCGTTCTGTGCGATTGTAATTGCACCTTTGTCCTTGAGGAGCTTCAACTCGTCAGCGCCATCTCGCCCCATGCCGGTCAGGATCACGCCCACGGCCCGCGCGCCACACGTGTTGGCGACCGACCGGAACAGGAAGGACACCGCAGGCCGCAGGTTGTTTTCGGGAACGTCCTTGCTTAACATAATGCGCCCGCCTGAAAACAGACCCATATGAAAATCATCCGGAGCTAGATAGACATTCCCCGGTAAGGCTGGTGCGCCGTGGACGGCCAAATGCACCGGCATCTGAGTCGTTTGCCGGAGCCAATCCACCATCCCGCCCAGAAATCCCGAGGCGATATGTTGCACCGCGAGAATCGGCACTGGATAGTCCTTCGGCAATCCCTTCAAGATGGTCTGGATCACCGGCGGGCCACCGGTCGAAGCGCCGATGGCGACCACATCGATGCCCTCTGCCCGTCGGAGCCATTCTGCGACCGGCACTGCCACGGGGCGGCGGTCGCGCGCCCACCTCTTTACCACCTTGACTTCGGCCATCAGTTTCAAGGTCTGCAAAAGATTCTGCACCATCTGGTCAAAGCCCGGAGTATTCAACCCCACCGGCTTCTCGATAACCGCCACCGCGCCGGCTTCCAACGCATGGAAGGTTGCACCCACCTCTGTGGTTGCCGTAGTCGCGCTGGAGATGACAATCGGCACCGGATGCGTCTCCATGATGCGGCGCGTCGCCTCGTAGCCGTCCATTTTCGGCATGTGAACGTCCATCAAAATCACGTCGGGTTTCTTCTCTGCGACAAAATCCACCGCTTCCTGCCCGTTATTAACCATGCCCATCACATGCAGATGCGGATCATTGTCGAGCCAATGCTTCAACAGCATCTGTACGACCGGCGAGTCTTCCACCACGAGCACATTGATCGTGTCTTTGCTCATCTCACATCAATCGCCGCAGCGCCTCCAGCAGGTTGCTCTGGTCGAAACTGCTCTTCACAATGTACGCATTCGCGCCCACATCAACGCCGCGTTCTCGGTCTTCCGGACGTTCGAGCGCGGTCACTAGCACCACCGGCATTTCCGATAGTTTCCGGTCGGCTCGGATTTTCTCTGTCAGACTGAATCCATCCAGCTTCGGCATCTGCACATCCGAGACCACGCCGTCGAACGGTTCAGTTTTCAATTTGCTCAGCGCATCCAGGCCGTCCACCGCGGTCTTCACCTGATAACCTGCTGATTCAAGAATGTTCTTCAATAGCATTCGGGACGTAATCGAATCCTCCACGACCAACACTGCTTTGCGCTCCACCGCACGAGCCGGGGCACTCTTAGCCACCGGCCACACTTTCACCGCCGACTGCAGCAAGTCGGCAACGTTCAGAATGAGCACCGCCGTTCCGGAGCCGAGTACCGTCGCACCGGCAATGTTGCGAATGCGCACGAGCGGTTTGCCGAGCGGCTTGACCAGTACCTCCTGCACGCCGAGCACCGCCTCCACGCCAAACGCCATCCGCTTTTCACCGGCCGCGACGACCACGAACGGCAACCAGACCGGCTCGCCCTCCGTCGGCGATGTTGCCGGCAACTCCAGCACGTTCGCCAACCGGACCAGCGCCACAGCCCGGCCGTTCAGCGCAATGGTCTCGTGGTTCGCGACGGTCTTGATTTCGGCCTCGCGCACCCGGCCCACACGTTCGACGTTCGCCGTCGGGATCACGAACGGCTGCCCGGCCGCCTGCACGAGCGTACCCCGGAACGTCGCAAGCGTCAGCGGCAAGAGAATCCGGAAGGTCGTACCCTTGCCGGCCTGCGTTTGCACGGACACCCGGCCGCCGAGTCTCTCGGCTTTCTCGCGCACAATCGCCAACCCCAAGCCCCGGCCGGAAATCTCCGTAACGATCGGCGCCGTCGAGACACCGGAGAGGAACATCAGCGACAAGGCGGTCGTCTCGTCGAGTTGCCGGGCATCGGCTTCCGACACAAAACGGTGATTGACCGCGGCGATTGTGACTTTCTCGACGGCGATGCCCGCGCCATCATCGGCCACAGCTATCTCCACCTTGTTGCCGTCCACCTGCGTCACCGAGACTGTGATGGTCGCACGCGACGGTTTGCCATGCCGGGTGCGCTCATCGGGCTTCTCGATGCCGTGATCAATGCAATTGCGCACGAGATGAATCAGCGGATCTTTCATCTCTTCGAGAATCCGCTTGTCGATTTCCACCTCGCCGCCGCTCAGGACGAGGTCCGCCTCTTTTGCCTGGTCCCGGCTGAGGTCGCGAACAAGTTTGGGTAACACGTTCAGAAGCGTGAGAAACGGCTGCATCAACAGCTCCTTCGAGCCGTCCAGCAAGTCGTCCACCATCCGGCTGATGGCGTGACTATCGTGCTCCGCCGAGTGGGACAGCGCGAGCAGTTTGCCTTCCACTTGTCGGAACTGATGGAGACTCTCCGACTCTGCGCCTCCAGCGCCGGCCTTGGCCCATTCCCGGAGCTGTTCCGCGAACTGCAACCGCAGCTCCTGCAAATCACCGGCCCGCTGGCTGGCCATGAGTTTGACGGCCAACATCTCCTCCGCTTGCAGAATCAAGCCGTCCAGCTTGCGCGCCGCGACCCGGATCGTGTCCGACCCGATGGTTGCCGGCAGGACCGGTTCCGCAAACTCCGGTTTCTCCGGTGCGCGCGGCCGGGGTGAATCGGACCCCAGTTGTTCGATGCCGGCCACCATCTGCGCCAGGCGTGCCGGCTCGATCCCGCCCGGCACATCGACGAGTTGCTGGATCAGGTCGGTCGCGCGATGCAAGGTATCGAAGTCGGCCGGTAAGGGTTGGATCGCCTGACGTTTCCAGGCAGCGAAGACCGTTTCCATCGCCTGGCACAGGGATTCGATATGGGTCTGGCTGACCGCGCGCGCCGCACCTTTCAGGCTGTGCGCCTCGCGGTAAACGTCCTCAAGGAGGTCGGGCGTCGGACTCGCGGCGGGCGCTTTCTCCAACTCCAACAGGCCGGCGGACATCACTTGGAGGTGTTCTTGGGCTTCCACCTGGAAGGCCGCCAGCAGCGTCTTCAGAAAATCATCGTCCGGTATGCTCATGCTCGTGATTCCTAGGCTTTGTACCGCTCGACCAACTCCTTCAGCTTCTGCCCCAACTCGTTCAAGCCGCGCGCGGACGTTTCCAGTTGTTTCGCGCTGGCGACGTTCTGCGCGGTCGTCTGCTTGATGCTTTCCATCGCCGAGGCCACCTGGTCAACGCCGATCAGCTGTTGCTGGCTCGACGCGGCAATCTGGGTCGCGGCTTGCGCTGATTCCGTCACGCTGCTGGTCAACGCCTGGATGGACTCGCCGGCCTGCGCCGATTGTTTCACCCCGGCTTCCACGGCCTTCGCGCCCTGTTCGGTGGCGAGCACCGCGGTGCTCGTCGCCTTCTGGATGTCGGTGAGGATCGACCGCACCTGCCGGGTGGCCTGTTTGGATTGCTCGGCCAGGTTCTTGACCTCCTGCGCAACGACGGCGAATCCCTTGCCTTGTTCGCCGGCCCTGGCCGCCTCGATGGCGGCGTTGACGGCCAGCAGGTTGGACTGCGCGGCGATGTCATCCACGGTGGCTGTAATCTGCCCGATGGTTTGGGTCTGTTCGCTGAGATGCACCATTCCGTCGGCGATGGACTCCATTTGCTGGCGGATTCGCTTCATGCTCTCAACTGTTTCGGCGGTGGACTTGCGGCCAGCTTGCGAGATATTTGCCGACTTCTGGGCGCTGTCCGAAACGGACTTCGCTTTCTGACTGGAGACCTGGGCTGTCTGCTTCACCTCTTCGACAGTGGTCGTGGTCTGCGTGACCGCTGTGGCGGTCTCTGTGGCGCTTGCCGCCAGTTGACTGGTCGAGGCAACGATTTCGCTCGACGCCGATCCGAGCACGTTGACGGCCTCGCTGATTTCGTTAGTCAGGCTTCGCAAGTTCGTCACCATGGACGCGAATGCATGTCCCAATAGATCTTGCGAAGATTGCGGCTCGATCTGAACATGCAAATCACCCGCGGCGATCTTGCCGGCCATCCCGGCCATCTCGCGCTGGAACCCGGTCATCCGTTTGAACGCCCGCAGCAATTGGCCTGCTTCGTCGCTGCGGTCCTCCCCGGTGATTTCCGCCGATACGTCGCCGGAGGCCATGCGGTCCGCGATCATCGTTGCCGCTTTGAGCGGACGGGTGATGTTGCGCGTCAGCACAAAACCAATGACACATACGACGACGATGGCGAGGGGGATGCCGTACTGGATCGTGTTGATGGCTGCGATGGAACTGGCCGCTGATTCATGCGTCCGTTTTCCTAGGAGCGTTTTTTCCGACTCCTTCATGTCGACAGCGATGGCGCGGATCTGGTTCATCAGATTGCGCCCCCCCCCCGTTGCAACGTGCTGTGCCGCCGCTTCCACTCCCTTTTCGGTGCGGGATTTCACGCCTTCTGCTAGCCGGTCAAACCGTTCCTTGATCAACGGCTCCATCAAGTCGATCCGGCGTTGTTGGTTGGGGTTGTCCGCTGTCAGTTGGCGCAGGGAGGGCAGGTGGTCCATCACTTCTTTTTCCGACGCCATCGAAGAATCCAAATAGTTAGATGCGCCAGTCAGCAGATAACCGCGTTGATACGTCTCTGCCTCGTGTAACCCGGCAAGCAGACTCGCGATTTCCTCTCGCACAAGATTGGTATGGTTAACCCAGCCGGCATCGGTAATCAGTCGGCGAGTCGCCCGATAGGACTGTGTTCCCACAAAAACTAACGCAACTAGCGCCAATGCTAGCACGCCTCCAATTTTCATGCTTATGGTTTGTCTCATGACCTTTCTCCGGTTGGTTGGTTTTGTTTATTTATCGACTTTTCCCTGAACAATGATTTTCGGATCGCCGAGAATCCGCGCGGCATCGAGTACCACCAGTCGGTCGCCGGTCACTCCGCGCCAATACTGTTGCCCGATCCCGCTCAACGTCGGCAGCGACGCCTGCAACTGACTGACCGGCACGCTTCGCACCCCCACGACATCATCCGCCAAGATTCCCAAATCCATCTCTTCCGATTGCAGAATGATCACCTTGTGCAGGTCGTGCAGACCATTCGTCGGCAGGTCGAAGAACTTCTTTAAATCGATCACCGCGATGATCCGGCCACGGACATTCACAATACCCATCAAGAACGCCGGTGTGGACGGTACCGGTGTCAGCTCCTTGAACGGAAACACCTCGCGTACGTAGCCGGTCTCGATCCCGTACCGCTCTGTCGCCAGCAAAAACTCGACCACCTCGATCGCGGCCTCGGTGGTCCTGGCGGCCGGATCCCGCGCCAACGCCTGCGCACGCGCCTTGAGGATGCGTTTCTTGTTCTCGGTTTCGGTCATGATGCCAGTGTCTCCTCGCGAATCGAACCGATGATTTCTGCCAGGCGTCCAGCCGTCATACCTTCCGATTCAGGCAAGAGGTCATCCTGGCCGCACCGGTCCAGCAAAAACAGTGCGTTCGTCAGATGTTTGTCAGCTTCTTTCAACCGCCCTGCGTTGCGGGCCAGGTTGCCCAGCGCGAAGTGCGCGCTTATGAAATCAGGGTCCAGAAAGACCGCACGCTGTAACGCCTTTGCCGCTTCCGGCATCGCGCCTAGTTCCAGTACGATCATCGCCCGCAAATAATGCGCGACCGGATTCATCTTCTCCGCGCGCACCAACTTGTTCGCCAACACCAGCGCCTCCGCCAACCGGCCTTGATTCGCCATCTCGCGAGTCGACCGGAGCATCTCTGGCGCATCCGGCACCGGCGGCGGTGACGCAACGCGCGGTTGTTCTACTACCGGCATCTCCCCGGCCACCGGCGTTACCGGCATCACGACCGGTGCCGGTGGTCGCTCGCTCTTCCGATACAGAATCGCCCCATCAAAATTCACTGGCGTGAAATGCCCGGATGAGGCGACCGTAGTCTCTGTCGCGCCCAACGCCAGCCAGCCGCCGTCCACGAGACAACGGTGCAGGTGCTCGACGACTCGCTGAGACTGTGCCGGCGCGAAATACATCAGCACGTTCCGGCAGAAAATCACGTCCATCGCGTTCGTGTCGGTCAACAACGACGGATAGGTGTCTTCCGCCAGATTCAGATGTTCAAACTGCACCATTTGCCGGATCTCCGGCAGGATGACACATTGGTTACCCTCCAGGCGATGGAAGTACTGCTCCTTCAACCACGTTGGCGCATTACGGAATGACCATTCACCAAACACGCCTGCGGCCGCCTTGTGCAAGAAGCGGGGGTTCACATCGGTGGCCAGGATCGTCACCTGCCAATCGTCGAGGGCCGGGACGGCCCGTCGGAGCATGATGGCCAGCGAGTACGCCTCTTCGCCCGTGCAACATCCCGCGCTCCAGAACCGCAGATGCCGTTCGCAGCCCCGGCGGGACTGAACCCATTCCGGGAGAATGCGCTCCGCTAGGATCTCAAACACCCTTTTCTCGCGGAAGAAGTACGTCTCCCCCACCGTCAGGTTACCGGCCAGTACCTTGATCTGCTGACGGGTCAGCGGAGCGGACAACAACCATTGAACGCAGGATTCCTCATCGGTAAATCCGAACTCCGGCGCGGCGTTCTGAACCCCACGCAACAGATCCGGCCAGCGTTCCGGCTGGAAATGAAGACCCATGTGCGTAGCGACGAACTCGCTGAATTGCGCCAGCCGCAGATTGGAGAGTTCATGTTTCATATCGCCGCATCCAAGGCGCGTTCTTCGTCGAGGGAAAGGAAGGCGTTCAGATCATGGATCAGAATCAGCCCATCCAATCGCTTCACCACGCCAGCCACATATTCCGTCCCCGGCAAGACAGCGTCCGCCGACACGGTCTCTCCGTCGGCACACGCCAACACGCCGCCGACCGTGTCCGCTACCAACGCCACCAGCCGATGCGCAGTCCGGGCGAGGATGATGTGGTCATCGAGTTGCATCTCCCGTTCCGGCAAACGGAACCGCCGGCGGAGGTTGAACACGGGTACGATGTGCCCCTGGAAATTGATGATGCCGGCCACGCTATCAGGAGCTTGGGGCAGCGGCGTGATCTCCACCGCGCGCACGACGATGTCCACGGTGGATAGATACAACGCATATCTCTGGCCGTCCAGTTCAAACGTCACAAGATGGGTTGATGAGGGCATGGAGAGTGATCCCTCAGCATGGTTTTGACACGGGTGCGGCTGATTGCGGTGCATTGTGCAAGTTGGCTTCGATGGATTTAACCAGCGCAGCGAGCGTAATCGGTTTGGCAAGGAAAATAAGCCCGCCGCTGCGATATCCTTCTCTGCTCGCTTCGCACGGTGAAACGATAGCAGTCAGAAACAAGACCTTTACGTCTTTCAGTAAAGGATGACTCTTGAACAGGGCGTCGATATCGCCACCGTCCATTCCCGGCATCATGACATCGAGCACGGCCAAATCGGGTTTGAATTGCACGGCCGCCGCCACCGCCTGTTTCGAGTCGTTCACCTCCTTTACTTCGTAAGCACCGGTTTTTTCCAGATTGAGCCGCACCATCCGCGTAAACTGCGGCTCGTCATCCACCAGCAGGATTCTCTTCTTATTCATGGTTTGTCCTCTTTCGTTTGAAGAGTGATGGTTGCGCGGGCACCCCCTTCGGGGCGGTTGTCGATCCGTATTGTGCCGCCGTGCAACTCGATGATTCGCTTGGCAACGGTCAGGCCGAGTCCGGTGCCTTTACCGACCTGATTTTTGGTGAAAAACGGATCGAAGAGTCGTGCCAAATCCCCGGAGGCAATGCCGGTGCCGGTGTCTTCCACTTCGACGGTGCTTACGGTGACTCCGGTGTCCAGTTGGTTGGCGCGGGTCTTGATGAGCAAC
Organism: Akkermansia muciniphila; assembly: GCA_945870025.1. GTDB lineage: Bacteria > Verrucomicrobiota > Kiritimatiellia > RFP12 > JAAYNR01 > VGWG01. The sequence goes on along the minus strand of CAMBQN010000003.1, from coordinate 91,049 downwards.
GTTCCGCCCGTCGGCATGGCTTCGATGGCGTTCATGCAAAGATTGACAAGAGCCTGTTCGATTTTCACTCTGTCGAAATGAAGGTGCGGCAGGTCCTGCCCAAAATCCATTCTTAGGGCGACATCATGTTTCCTTGCATCATGCCGGACCAAGTACAGCGAGTGTGCCACGACCGTGTTTAGGTCATGGCGTTCTATCTCCAGTTTTGCCGGCACGGCAAAATTCATCAATTCGCGGACAATCGCATCGGCCTGTAACAGGGCTTCCTTTGTGTCGCTTAAAACCGTCGCCGTCTGTTCATCGGTTGCGCCGACCGTACTCGACAGGTATTCCAGTCCCATCAGAGCGATGGCCAGCGGGTTCTTGACTTCGTGGGCAACGCCGGCGGCCAGTTGGGCCACCGATTCCAACCTGGCGGTGTCAATCAATTTCATTTGGGCGGTTTGCAATGTTTCTTCAGAAATGGCTTGTTCGACGACAAAAGCGACGGTGGTGCTGAGTTGATCCAGAATCGCGTCTTCCGTTTTCAGAACGGGGTGTTTGGCGAAGAGGGCGAGCACGCCAAGTGTTTCTCCATCGCGTATGCGGATTTGGTATCCGGCAAACGAAGCCAGACCCAGTTCCCGTGCCCATTGGTGATTGTGCATGTGGGGGTCAGTCAGCACATCGTTTGTAAGAAACTTGTGATCTGGACTCGACGCGATCTGTCCGATTCTGTAACAGGCGAAGGGGACGCGGAGGTGACTGTTGATGCCGGCGTAAGCGTTGCGTCCGGCATTCGCCAGCAAATGCAGGCACTGGTTGCGGGAATGGCAGACATACGGCCCTTCCCGGATATCGGCATGGGTACAACTTTGTTCGCAGCGATCGCAGGGGCGGCCCAGCCAGATACGACAGACATCCGCATCAAACAGTCGGACAATGCAGTCGGCGATCATCTTGAGTTTGTCCGCAAGCGGGGCTGGCGCCAGGAGCGATTGCTGGACCCGATTGACACCCTCCTGCCACAGCAGCGTTTTCCGGGCTTCATCTTCTGCCTGCTTGCGTTCGGTAATATCGCGGTTGATGCCCAACAGTCCCGTGATGTTGCCCGTGTAGTCTCGCAGAGGCACCTTGGTCGTCAACACCCACCGCATGTTGCCCGCGGAGCCTGTGACGGCCGCCTCGCGGTTGACGCACGGTTGTTCACAATGCAAGATCGCCTGATCTTCCGTCAGGAACTGCGCGGCCAGTTCGTGCGGGAAAAAGTCAAAGTCGCATTTGCCGATGATCGCGTCGGAAGAGGACGCCCCCAGAAAGCGGGCGGTCTCGGGATTGATGGCTACAAATCGGCATTCCGTGTCCTTCAAATAGACCTGATCCGGGATGTTGTCGACAACACTGCGCAGGAGTGCGTGTTCGTCAGCCAGCGCTTGTTGTGAGCGGTACCGTTCCAGGGCGTAGCGAATGGTTCGCACCATGGACGAGTTATCCCTCAGTCCCTTGACGATGAAGTCCTGGGCTCCCTGTTGGATCGTCCGGGTGGCCAACTCCTCATCGTCGGTACCGGTGAGCACGATGATCGGCACCGAAGGCGCTGCCGCATGCATGCGAACGAATGTGTCGATCCCCTGGCTATCGGGGAGGCCGAGGTCTAACAGCACAAGGTCAATCCCATCCTGAGTGATGGTCTGGATCGCCGCGGAAAGATTCTCGGCCCGGCGGACCTCAAATAAATCGTACTGGCAATGCGACAAAACGATCTCCAGCAGGCGGGCGCATCCGGGGTCGTCCTCCACCAGAAGGATCCGGATGGCCTTGGATTTCGCATTCCCGTTTTTGGGCGTGTCGCTCATTCTGCGTTTCCCGCGCGGTCGTTCTCGGCTCGCGGCCGATTACAAGATGAACGTTGTTCGGGTTGTCATCCGCCTATGGATGCCCATTGCATCCGGCGCTACGCTAATACCGTCTTGCCTGCCATCCTATTCATGGTGCAAACTCCTGTGTGGACGCTGACCTCTTTGTTGATGGCCTCTTACCTGCTATGGGCACCGACCGCACGTGCACTCGGCGCTCCGTCCAACAGCGTTCGCAGGGCGGGCAGGAATTCCGCCAAGGTGAAGGGTTTTTGGAGAAATGCCGTGGTCGCATCGATGGGAAGGGGGGGCTTTTCCATCGAGCCGCTCATGGACAACACAGGCAGATTGGGGTTCATTCGGCGGATAGCAGATATGGCCTCAAACCCATTCATCTCCGGCATGATCATGTCGAAAACCGCGACTTTGATGTTGCTTGCGTTCGCCGTGTAGAGAGACACCGCTTCCAAGCCGTTTCGGGCCAGGAGGGGCCGATATCCGTTCCTTTCGAGGACCTTGCCGACCAGTTCGCGGATGCATTGTTCATCATCTGCGACCAGAACCATTTCGCCAACGCCGCCCGACAGTTGAGCGGAACGCGGCGATTCCGTCATCTTCTCCGACACATCCGGGCGCAACGGTTCTTCGAAATTGGACGCGAAGAGGGCCGTGATGGCCCGCACGGCCTCTTCGGCGTCGTTGCCGCTGGCCGACAACCGGACCTCCGCTCCGTGCTCGGCGCAGAGGATCATCACGCTCAGAATGCTCTTGGCATTGGCTTTTTTGCCGTTGAGGGACAGTTCGATCTCCGCATCGAAGGCCTGCGCCTGCTTGGCCAACAGTGCGGCGGGTCGGATGTGCAGACCGATGGGCAGGTCACGACCAGTCTGGCGCGATGGACCCGGCGCGCTGGGCGCGGGCGCTTCGTCGTGTTCTCCGCCCGCACCGACAAGGAACGGAGCGTTTCAAGGGCCTGTTCGAACTCGTCGGCTTTTCTGAACACGTAGTCCGCGCCAAGCGCACAGCAGCCGCGCCGGGTTTCCGGCTCCGCATGGTTGCTGAGAATAAGCACCAGGCACTTCGCTCCGGCCGTGCGGACATGTCGCAAAACGTCGAGACCACTGCCGTCCGGCAGCGCGAGGTCGAGCAACACGGCTTCGGGATGGACGGAGTCGAACAGGGTTGTCGCCTCGGCGACCGTGGCCGCCTCGGCGGCCACCTGGAGGCTCTCCGTCTCGGTGATCAGAGCGCACAGGCGCTGACGAACCGGCGCGGAGTCTTCCACGAGCAATACGGACATCGGGCTGTTGCGTTTCATGCGGGGATCATGACACGGCGGGAACGGGATGGGTAGTCGGCGCGTGAGCCGAGTCTGTGTAGGGGGCGCAGGAAGGCGCATGTAGGGAGATTACCCTACCGCGTCAACCCGTGCTGGAAGGCGTAACGCGTCAATTCAACGTTGCTCCCCAGCCCGGTCTTCGCCGCAATCCGCGTGCGATACGTGCCGACGGTCTTCTCGCTCAGGCGAAAAGAGGAGGCAATCTCCTTGACGGTCTTTCCGCTGGCGATCAGACGCAGAACCTGGAGTTCGCGGGGCGAAAGAGTCTCATGCGGCGCGCCGCACTCCGCCCCGCCGCTCAGTGCGGCGGCGAGTAGCTCCGCAAGCGCGGCGGTTACGTACTTCCCGCCGCCGAGCATCTTCTCCACGGCTTTCACGAGTTCGTCGGAAGCCTGATGCTTGCCCAGATAACCCGCCGCACCCAGTTTGAACGCCCGCACCGCGAACTCCTCTTCCCGGTAGGCGCTGACGATCAGCACCTTCGTTTGAGGATACAGGCGGCAAATGTCCTCCAGCACCTCCAGGCCGCCCCGTCCGGGGATGTTGATGTCGAGTAGCACAATGTCCCATTTCCGGCGCTCCAACGCTGCTAGGGCCAGCGGCGTATCGCTGGCTTCGCCGAAGACCGCGCGGGGATATTCATCGGCCAGAATGTCCTTCAGACCGCGCCGCACGATGGCGTGGTCTTCGACTATCAGAAAACTGGGAAACTTACTGTTCATAACCGCTTTTGACACCGATCACTGGTTGCTGATCACCGATTACCGCCTCATTCGGAATCCTCACCGTCACCACCGTTCCGCCTTTATTGCCGGGTCGGACGATGACCTCGCCGCCCAGTATGGCGGCGCGCTCTTTCATTCCCAGCACCCCGAGCGACTGCGGGTCGTCAAGCGCCGCGTCGGTGATGCCGGTGCCGTTGTCGTGGATGCGCAGCAAAAGGTCGTCGTCCCGCACATCCAGCCGGATGCTCGTGCTGGTCGCGCCGGAGTGACGTGCGACGTTGGTGAGGCATTCCTGGAGAATCCGGAACAAGGCCGTCGCCACGGCCGGCGTCGGATTCGGCAATGCGTCGGGCACGCTCGCCCTGCACTGGATGCCGGAATGCGCCTGGAAACGCCGGGCCTCGAAGCGAAGCGCCGGTCCCAGCCCCAGCTTGTCCAACACGCCCGGGCGCAGTTGCGTGGCCAGTTCCTGCACGGCGGCCGTCGTGGCGTCCACGATCTCGATGGCGGTCCTCGCGCGCGCCTTCACGGCGTCAAGTTCCGACAATGCTTCCACCTTCTCCAACGCGCGTTCGATCCATCGCAGGTCCATCTTGATCGCCGTGAGATTCTGCCCCATGTCGTCGTGAATATCCCGCGCGACGCGGGTGCGTTCCTCCTCGCGGGCCTTCTCCAGGCGGTTCAACAGTCCCCGCAGCGTTTCGTGCGATTGCTTCAACTCCCTTTTCATCTCCCTGCGTTCGGTGACATCCCGGATCGACACCAGCACGTAGTTCTGACCGTCATATCGCACGGCAGTCAGATGGACCTTGCCTATCATCAGACTCCCGTCTTTGCGTTTGAATCGCACGTCGGCGGGCGGCGCGATATCTCCCCTGCTGAACTTGGCGATCTCTTCGCGTATGAACGGCAGGTCCTCCGGCAGGTGCAGATCGTCAAGTCGCAGAGCCACGAACTCCTCCAACGTGCAGCCCAGCATTTCGAGGCACGCCTTGTTTGCCAAGACGAACCGCCCGGTGTTCCTATCGCTCAGGAACAAACCGACGGCGACGGAGTCGAAAATGGTCCGGAACCGAGCCTCGGATTCCGCCAAATCCGCTGTCCGTTTGGCGACGCGATGTTCAAGCGTTGCGTTGAGATGTCGCAACGCCTCTTCGGTCCGCTTGCGCTCGGTGATGTCCAACATGATGCCGAGCAGACGGATCGGCGCGCCTTGGTCGTCGTATTGGAAAATCCCGCGGACGGCAACCCAGTGCAGGTTGTTGTCCGGCCAGACGATTCTGTATTCCGTTTCGAATGGTTCATGTGCTGCTATGCAGCAATCCATCTCCGCTTGCACCCGCGGAAGATCTTCGGAATGGACGCACTCCGCCCAGTCGCGGTGCTGATAGCTTTGGGACAGTGATGTTGTTGTTGTTGTTGTTGTTGTTGGGCGCAGGCCGAGTAACCGGACGTGCTGCTCGGTTGCCATGGTTTCGCCGGTCAGCAGGTTCCGCTCGAAGATGCCGATACGCGTTCCGCTGACGGCCAGCGCGAGTTTCGCCTCACTCCGGCGAAGTTCCGCCGTGCGCTCGGCCACGCGCTGTTCCAGGCTGGCGTTGAGCGTGCGGATATCCTTCTCCGCTTGTCTGCGGGCGGTGATGTCGCGAACCGTTGCCTGAAGGAACGTCGTGCCGGCTGATGACATCCTGCTCAAGAGCACGTCGGCGGGGAACTCCTCACCGTTGATCCGCCGGTGCGTCCATTCGAAGAAGTGCGAACCGTCGCGCATAGCCGTCTCGATCATCTTCCTGGCCTTCTCGTCAGAGGCTCGCCCGTCCGGCTGGAGTTCGGGCGATAGTTTCCACGGCTCTTGAGCAGTGAATTCCGCCTCGGTCTTGGTTCCGAACATCTCCAAGGCGGCCGGGTTTCCGGAAGTGAAAGCCCAGGAGGGAGGCTCAAGGGTCATGATGGCGTCATGGGAGTTGGCGAATAACCCCCGATATCGCGCACGGGAGGCTTCGAGTTCCGCCCGGGCCGCGCGCAATTCCTCTTTCTGCATCTCCATCTCGATCTGGTGGACCTGAAGCTCGTGAACGAGACGTGCCATGTCTTCCATCGACTTCTGACCACTGACCACGGGGTTCTGTCCTCTCTGCTTCGCTTTCAACCGCTCTTCGGCAAGGCGGCGCAGTTCGGAAGAGGTGGCGCAGGCGGCTGGTTTGGTTTTTTTCATGGCAGTCAATCCTTGGCCAGTTTGAAGCAGTATCTGAACGCAGAACTGCCGATTCTGGTGACGGGAAAGCCGCCGAGGGGGTTGGTGATGGAACGTTCACCGGAGTATGCCGAATCGAAGTTGGTGACGGTGGCATGGCTGTCGGTGATGGTGTATGCGTAGGGGCCGTCGGTGTCAGCGCGGGCGGCGAGGTGGGCAGAGAGGAAGACCAGAGCTGCGAGCGCGGAGAGGTCTGGCAAGAAATCCCTTCTCCGCCACCCCTGCCCCCCACAGGCCGAAATCACGCCCGCACCAGTAGTTGGCCACGATGTCATTGTGATACGATGGCAGAAGCGCGTGGGAATGTCAAGACACGCAGACAAAATTGCTGTTCTTGCTGTTGCGGGCGCGGACAATCTCGGGTATCATGACGTACTGTACGAAAAGACGCCTGTGCCGCCGATGTGGCGGGGGTAGGAGTGGCAAGCGATGCCGATTTACGAGTTTACCTGCGGCCCGTGTAACACGGTGTTCAGTTTTCTGTCCCGGCGTCCGGGCGTTCCCTGCGCACCGGCTTGCCCGGCGTGCGGTGGCGCGTTGAGTCGCGAGGTGTCACCCTTCGCTTGCCCGGGCGAAGGCAAACGGGGCGCGGACGGAGCGGACGGCGACGACCCGCTGGCATCGGTTGACGAGGCGCGGCTGGCGCGGGCGATGGAGGTGTTGTCGGACGAGATGGGGGCGGCGGATGAGGCCGAGGCCACTCCGTGCGAATCGACGCGGCTGTTCCATAAATTTGCGGAACTGACCGGGATGACGTTTAATCCCGCCGTGCGGGAGGCGCTGGCGCGTCTCGCCGCAGGCGCCGCCCCCGATCAGATCGAGGCTGAGATGGGTGATGCGCTGAACGTCGAGAATCCGTTTGCTCCCGAGACGGGCGGCCCGCTGCACGACAGTCTGCGCCGCATGCGCCGCGAACCGCGGCGGGATCCGAAACTGTACGATCTTTCGTGACGCCAGGAACAGGTCAATGATGCAACAGAACGGCACGATCAAACAGGGAGCAACAGGGCGTGGCTGGCGGGTTGTGGCCGCAGTCGGAGCGGCTGCATGGCTCGTGCTGCCGGGGTGCATCACGGCGCCGATACGACCGCCGCGCGATCGCCAGCCCGTGGCGATGACGTTCGAAATCACCGGATATTGTAATTGCGGTATTTGCTGCAGTTGGAAGCGGAGCTGGTTTGGTTTGGGACCGCCCGTGGTTTCAAGCGGCCCGAATAGGGGAGATCCGAAACAGGTCGGCATCACCGCGAGCGGGGTCCGCGCCCGCCCCGGCACCGTTGCGGCCGACACCTCGGTGCTGCCTTTCGGCACGGTCATCCAGGTGCCCGGCTATGGGTATGGTAAGATCGAGGACCGGGGGGGCGCGATCAAGGGCAACAGACTGGATTTGTGGTTCCCGTCCCATGCGGAGGCCCGGATATGGGGCCGCCGCACGATGTGGATCAAGGTGTGGCGTTAAAAGGAAATAACCGGGCATGATAACAGACACGGACAACGCGGGCGGCGGCTCCGACACCAGCCGCCATTTTCTGAGGCAGTGGATTGCGGATGAGGTCGCCGCAGGGCTTCCCGGCGGCCAGGTGGTGACCCGGTTCCCGCCCGAACCCAACGGCTGGCTGCATATCGGCCATGCCAAGGCGGTGTGCATTGATTTCGGCATGGCCCGTGAATTTGGCGGGGTCTGCAACCTGCGGATGGACGATACCAATCCATCCAAGGAATCCGACGACTACGTGCAAGCGATTCAGGCCGATATCCGCTGGCTCGGTTTTGAATGGGACCGATTTGTCTACGCGAGCGATTATTTTGAGTCGATGTACGCCATGGCTGAGGAGCTGATCCGGCGCGGACATGCCTACGTGTGCGATCTTACGCAGGAACAGTGGAAGGCCTACCGCGGCGTGCCAACGCAACCCGGCACGCCGAGTCCCTGTCGCGACCGCAACCCCGATGAGAGCCTCGCGCTGTTCCGCCGGATGCGCGCTGGCGCGTTCGCCGACGCCACCCTCTGTCTGCGCGCCAAGATCGACATGGCCTCGCCCAACATCCACTTCCGTGACCCGGTGCTCTACCGCATCATGCGGGTGGCACATTACCGCTCGGGCGACGCCTGGTGCCTCTATCCGATGTACGATTTCGCCCATCCGATCGAGGACGCCATCGAGGGCGTGACCCACTCGCTGTGCACCCTGGAGTTCGAGGTGCACCGGCCGCTGTACGATTGGGTGATCGACCGCATGGACGAACTGGGGCTGCTCATCACGCGCTGCGGCCAGACGGTGCGGCCCCGCCAGCGCGAATTCGCCCGGCTCAGCCTGACCTACACCGTGATGAGCAAGCGAAAGCTCCTACAGCTTGTGCAGGAGAAGCACGTTGACGGCTGGGATGATCCGAGGCTGCCGACCCTCGCCGGGCTGCGCCGCCGCGGGTACACCCCCGAGGCGATCCGCGATTTCTGCGAACGTATCGGGGTCTCCAAATACGAAAGCGAGACCGAACTGGCCCTGCTGGAGTACTGCGTTCGCGACGACCTGAACCGCCAGGCCCAACGCCGTCTGGCGGTCCTCGATCCGGTCAAGGTGGTGGTCGAGAATTTTCCGGATGATGGGGAAACGTGGTTTGACGCGATCAACAATCCCGAAGATCCCGCCTCGGCGAGCCGCCTGATTCCGTTCAGCCGCGAGCTGTGGATCGAGCGCGATGATTTTATGGAGAATCCGTCGAACAAGTTCTTCCGTTTGGCGCCGGGCCGCGAGGTGCGGCTCCGCTATGCCTGCCTCTTCACTTGCACGTCAGTGGTCAAGGACGATGCCGGCCGGGTGGTCGAAATCCGCGGCACGTATGATCCGCAGTCCGGAGGCGGCACCGCCCCGGATGGCCGCAAGGTGAAGGGAACCATCCACTGGGTTTCGGCCCGTCACGCCCGCCCGGTCGAGGTGCGGCTGTATGACCGGCTCTTTACCGTGGCGGACCCCCTGGCCGATGAAACGCGGGATTTTATCACGTGGCTGAACCCCGATTCGATCCGCACCGTGACCGCACAGGCCGAACCCGCATTGATGGGGGCCGTCGCCGGCGAGCGGTTCCAATTCGAGCGCCTCGGCTATTTCTGCGCCGACACGCGTTCTTCCCAGCCCGGTGCACCGGTGTTCAACCGCACCGTGACCCTCAAAGATTCCCGGGTCAATGCGGTCAAGGGATGACGCAAAATGGGGCGAATGACGGGGCTCGAACCCGCGACAGCCAGAACCACAATCTGGAGCTCTACCAACTGAGCTACATTCGCCATGGTCGCTGAGACGGGGCGTACCTTAACAAACCGCCGGAGGATACACAAGTCCGAAATCGGCCAGCAATTCTAATGATGAGGCGATTGAGTCATCGGGGTCGGGGTCGGTATCGGAATCGGGGTCGAATTTCCGTTGGTTTTATCGATACCGATACCGATACCGACCCCGACGCCGATGGTCCCTAATTAGAATTGCTAACCTGCCGCGTGCTCCGCCCGGACCACCAATACCGACGCCTGCCGGTTGCCGAGCGCCAGTTCCTCCGCGGGCAAACCTGCGCTGGCGAGGCGCTCGCCCGTCGCCACGACAACGGGGCTCGCCGGGTTGAAGCCATCGCCGATCGTGTAACGGCGTTGGGTGTCCAGTCCGTGCAATCGCAGCGGCGGAGGCGCGCCGGCAGGACCCAGGCGGTAGACGAACACCAGGCTGGTGTCATCATCGCCCGGGCGCTGCAACTGGAATCCGACCCAGCCCTCCCGACGATCGATCAGCTCCGGCGGGGTCAGTAGGTGACCCGCCGATCCCACGATGAACCGCCGCCACTGCTTGAAGAAGGTGATCGCCAGGGCCACCCGCGCGCGTTGTTCCGCAGTCAGGCCGGTCAAATCCCCGCTCAGACCCATCATGCCGGGCATGGCGGCCAGCAGGGTATAATCGAGCGACACGCTTTCCGACCCGTTCCAAGTCCCTCCGCCGGGCACGAGGATGATCGCGGGGGACTCGCTCAGCCGCCGGCTATACTCGGGCACGGCCTGCGAAATGGACCGGATCACGGCCCAGCGGCCGATCCGGCCGGGCGGCAGGCGCAACCAGGCACCCTGCGTAATCCGCAGCATGTCGGTCGGATTCACCGTGTCACTGAGAAAGTGCCCGTCCACATGGCGCATCATTTCCAGATCGCTCCGCATGGCACCGCTCGCACACCCCTCGAAGAAGGTCTCCGGATACGCGGCGCGAACCGCATCCAGCAGGCGATACCAGGCGGCCATGTAGTCGGCCAGTTCCGCGCCGGCATCATCGATGTCCAGTTTGAAGTTGAAGTCGATCTTCATCCAAGCCAGCCGGTAGGTCTCCACTAGCCGTCCGATTTCGCCGCGCAGCCAGTTCCACGCGGCGGGCTGGGTCAGATCGATGCGGGCCTGATTGCCGACCGAAACAAACCATTCGGGATGCTCGGTGCGCACGGGGGCCAAAGATCCAAACCGCTCGGGTTCCATCCACAACCCGAAACCCAGTCCGGCCGTGCGCACCGCGTCGGCAAATTCACGCATGCGTCCGCAAAAGGCTGTCGCCGTTTTCTCCCGCCAGTCGCCGGTCTGCGCCCCCCAGTCGCCGCCCCCGGCGCCGTACCAGCCGGCATCGATGACGAAGATCTCGCATCCGACCTCCTTCGCCACCGCCAGTTGCTCGTGCAGTCGGGGCACGTCCAGAATCTCGAACTGGTCGAACCAGGAGTTGAAGAGCACCGGCGCCTCGGGCTTGGCGGCGCGAAAGTGATGCGTCAGCAGATGCCGGTGCAGGCTGGGCGCCGCCAGTGCCGGCTCCCCGCGCGGCACCGGTTGGAAGAGGATTTCCGGCAGATCAAACGTCTCGCCGGGCAGGATGGCGCGGTTCAGATTTTCATCGGCCAGCCCCAGCTCCACCACGGCATACGACAAATTCGCAAAGCAGGCCACCGGCGTGACCCGGATCGTCCAGTTCCCCGTCGGCAGAATGTGGAACGCAATGCCCTCGCCAGCGCCGACGCTTCGCACCACGAGGTACGGCGTGCCGCCCTCGGTTGTGCGGCCCGAAAAGTGGTTCAGACGCAGACCGGCGTGCAGCGGCTGCCACGCGCCCTGATTCTCGCGGCACCAACTGCTCGCCTGCGTATGGCATTCGTAGTGCCCCTGCGGCAAAGCGATGCGGGCGAGGCAGCGGGACAGGACGGCTGGCGCGGAGCCGGTGTTGGTCACCGCATCACGGCGGCTCACCACGCCGGTCGCGGGGTCGGCCTGCCACACGGTCGTCAGACGCAGCGGCGTGGCCCCGACCCGCCACCGGCACGTCACGGACGCAGACGCTTCCGACACCTGATCGAGCACAAGCAGTTCACCCTCGTAACGGTGCCCATCCACGCGCAGCAGCGCCACGCCATGCAGCTCCGCATGCCCGCGCCCGGGATATTGCCCCTCGAGCGTCACGCCGCACAGGCGGTTCAGCCTGAAACACGTATCGGTGGTTGAAAACGAGGTTCCCTCGATCAATGATTTCACAGTTGCAATGCTCATCAGTCACGCATCCTTTTAGTTCATAAAAACGGCCAACCCAGTGATCCACATAAGAAGAACCTCTTGCTCCTCATGCGAAACCATCTTACACTAGCCGCACGTGGAATTAAACCCTATTCGGACGGATTCAGAGAGGGGCGCGACGAGCGCATGATCACCCACGAACTCAACCAGACTGTTTCAATCCACGCGCCCCGCGAGGGGCGCGACCAGCCGCCCACGCCGACACGCGCGGCGCGCCGATGTTTCAATCCACGCGCCCCGCGAGGGGCGCGACCAGCCGCCCACGCCGACACGCGCGGCGCGCCGATGTTTCAATCCACGCGCCCCGCGAGGGGCGCGACGCCGTGGCACAGTCGAGCGGAAACGGGGCAAAATGTTTCAATCCACGCGCCCCGCGAGGGGCGCGACACCTCACTTGCAGCTAATCACCTGCTCGACACGGTTTCAATCCACGCGCCCCGCGAGGGGCGCGACCGGCGGAACGATGCGCAGTTTTCCAGCCTGATGTTTCAATCCACGCGCCCCGCGAGGGGCGCGACCTGCAACAGCTTTATCTCTAACTCCAATTTTTTGTTTCAATCCACGCGCCCCGCGAGGGGCGCGACGTTCCGCTTCCGGCTATGTCAGTTTCTGGGGTGTTTCAATCCACGCGCCCCGCGAGGGGCGCGACGGGCAAGACAATGTTTTGGAGAATCTCAATAGGGTTTCAATCCACGCGCCCCGCGAGGGGCGCGACGTATGCTGCTCATGGTGTGCCTTTCTGGTTTAGTTTCAATCCACGCGCCCCGCGAGGGGCGCGACCCAACCCTTTGGTGCATGGAGAACTAGAATATGTTTCAATCCACGCGCCCCGCGAGGGGCGCGACCGTCTCCCATTCGCCCATGAGGTTCTCGGCGGTGTTTCAATCCACGCGCCCCGCGAGGGGCGCGACAGGGATGCGGGGACATCCTAGACTACCTGAAGGTTTTCAATCCACGCGCCCCGCGAGGGGCGCGACGGCCGCCATCATCGATGCGCACAAGGAGCGACATGTTTCAATCCACGCGCCCCGCGAGGGGCGCGACCGGCGCATGACGCCGTGTTCAACGAGTGGAAGGTTTCAATCCACGCGCCCCGCGAGGGGCGCGACGCGTCGCAAAGCGGTTTTTCATGGAGTGGAATCGTTTCAATCCACGCGCCCCGCGAGGGGCGCGACAAGGGGCGGCGTGGAGGTTATCAGATTATGAAGTTTCAATCCACGCGCCCCGCGAGGGGCGCGACGCAGGAATGGCAAACGCGGGCAAACCGCCCGTAGTTTCAATCCACGCGCCCCGCGAGGGGCGCGACCGTTGCGTGCGGATCTGAATCGACAGCATATAGTTTCAATCCACGCGCCCCGCGAGGGGCGCGACATGGCAACAAGAGCGCAGAAATTGACCGAGCTTGTTTCAATCCACGCGCCCCGCGAGGGGCGCGACGTGTTAAACGCGTAATACCATCTTAAAGCTAGATTGTTTCAATCCACGCGCCCCGCGAGGGGCGCGACGGCCCGGTAGCGGTGTTTGGTGCTGTCGGTCAGCTTCGTTTCAATCCACGCGCCCCGCGAGGGGCGCGACGTAACCTCTCACGGAGTTTTCATCGTTGTTCTTGTTTCAATCCACGCGCCCCGCGAGGGGCGCGACTTCTGAATCTCGGTTCGTCAATCGTCGGCGATGTTTCAATCCACGCGCCCCGCGAGGGGCGCGACAAACACCGCTACCGGGCCGACCGAAGGCATCTTGTTTCAATCCACGCGCCCCGCGAGGGGCGCGACTGCGGCGGATACAATGCCAGCGGTCTCCTCATTGTTTCAATCCACGCGCCCCGCGAGGGGCGCGACGGTCCAACTGCTGGTGAGCACTCCGTAGTTGAAGTTTCAATCCACGCGCCCCGCGAGGGGCGCGACGGAGTTGGCGGGAGAGGCCTCGCCGAGCTTGTTGTTTCAATCCACGCGCCCCGCGAGGGGCGCGACCGGCGGATCAGGAGGAGGTGGGCGAGCGTGGCGTTTCAATCCACGCGCCCCGCGAGGGGCGCGACCGTGGGAGTCCCCGGACCCCACGCCTCCAAAGCGTTTCAATCCACGCGCCCCGCGAGGGGCGCGACGGCACATCCTACCGGTTCACCATCGTTCTTGACGTTTCAATCCACGCGCCCCGCGAGGGGCGCGACATCACCCTCAGCGGCACGACCTACAAGGTCATCGTTTCAATCCACGCGCCCCGCGAGGGGCGCGACGCAGCGAATGCCGACGGTGACGCCGTCGACGGTGTTTCAATCCACGCGCCCCGCGAGGGGCGCGACCTCCCTCGCCGGCGCTTTTTCCAAAATGACCAAGGTTTCAATCCACGCGCCCCGCGAGGGGCGCGACCCACTCAACTTGCGGCCGTCCAAATGTTCAACGTTTCAATCCACGCGCCCCGCGAGGGGCGCGACAACCGCGCGCAAACGGCGCTGAAGGTGTTCGAGGTTTCAATCCACGCGCCCCGCGAGGGGCGCGACCTCGGCATCGCCGGCGTGGCCTATGCCGCCAAGTTTCAATCCACGCGCCCCGCGAGGGGCGCGACGGCCTGCTGCTCGACTGCGGCATCCGCGACGGCGTTTCAATCCACGCGCCCCGCGAGGGGCGCGACCCAGCATCAACGGCACCACCATCGAGGGGATGGTTTCAATCCACGCGCCCCGCGAGGGGCGCGACCTACGTCAGTCGGCCGAACCAACGAATGGGATGTTTCAATCCACGCGCCCCGCGAGGGGCGCGACCGGCGACGATCCAGCCGTGGGCGGCCTTGTCGGGGTTTCAATCCACGCGCCCCGCGAGGGGCGCGACAGCCGCTCACGTGCATGTCGACGGAGTCGGAGTGTTTCAATCCACGCGCCCCGCGAGGGGCGCGACAGCGTTGCGGCCCTTCTCGATCTCGGAGACGGTGTTTCAATCCACGCGCCCCGCGAGGGGCGCGACGCGACCTGGCCGCGGATCGTGTCCACGTAGGCGTTTCAATCCACGCGCCCCGCGAGGGGCGCGACCACGGCCGGTCTTGCCATTGGCTGTGGAGGTGATGTTTCAATCCACGCGCCCCGCGAGGGGCGCGACAATGCCGGCGATTGCCGTGATGACTGCGTTCATGTTTCAATCCACGCGCCCCGCGAGGGGCGCGACTTTGCCAGAAAACACGGGTCACCCCCTTACAGCAGTTTCAATCCACGCGCCCCGCGAGGGGCGCGACCTGTGCGGCGAAGGCGCCGAGAGTAGCCAGAAAGTTTCAATCCACGCGCCCCGCGAGGGGCGCGACCTACGGCCGCACAGTGCGTCCGGGAAACAGAAAGGTTTCAATCCACGCGCCCCGCGAGGGGCGCGACAGGTCGAGCATGCACGCGGCGTTTGCTCGGATGGTTTCAATCCACGCGCCCCGCGAGGGGCGCGACGGCAAAACATCCGCCGCCGACGTTCGAGGTCTGATGTTTCAATCCACGCGCCCCGCGAGGGGCGCGACACTCAAGCTGGTCGGCAGAAACAGTGGTCTACGTTTCAATCCACGCGCCCCGCGAGGGGCGCGACATTGTCAACAATCCGCGATATTGCGACTACACGTTTCAATCCACGCGCCCCGCGAGGGGCGCGACTCCCATGTTTTCTACAGGCACATAATTATCTGCGTTTCAATCCACGCGCCCCGCGAGGGGCGCGACGTAGGGGGAGCGATGTGCAAACCCCAGGCGAAAGTTTCAATCCACGCGCCCCGCGAGGGGCGCGACGCGTGCATGCGGGAGTTGTTGAAGTGGTTCGGTGTTTCAATCCACGCGCCCCGCGAGGGGCGCGACACCGGATACAGTAACATGTTCTATTGCATGTGAATACGAGGATCAATCCGCGAACTCAGCGAAAACAGAGAGCGTATTTCAGTTTTCAAAGATCAAACACTATGTAACATATTATAAATCAATATGTTACGACTTTCGCGAACCGGCTTAGGCCAATCATGTGAACTTGGGGTTCGCGGTTACAGAATGAGGGGGTCTTCCACATCCACAGCGGGTTTGGCACCTTGGTGTTCGATTCGTTGTTTATAGTTGTTCCCGAGGAAGTAAAAGCGCAAGCTGTCGTGTTCGGGGTTGTAGACTTCAAGCAGGCGTGCGCGTAGGAGTGTCCATTGGGATTGATCCACGTTGCATTCGAATACCGAGTTTTGTACGCGAATGCCCATATTCTCGCACACTTTAGCGACGCGTCGTAGACGGCGTCTGCCTGCGGCATCACCGGTTGCGACATCATAACTGACGAGCACCAGCATATCGTTCCTTATTTGTACAGGTACGGTGGATAGGCATCGAGATCTCCGCGCAGATGTCTGGCCAGCAGCAGGGCTTGCGCATGTGGCAAGAGACCGATTTCCAGTTTTTCGTTGAGAAAGGGGTGTTGGACCGTTTCCTGCTTCTTTTTCTGCCACGTCTGCAAGACCGTCTTTCGGGTGTCATCATCCATGATCACTGCGCCCGACTCGGTCTTTTTGAACCCCTTTCCATCAATCTGGTTCAGGTTGATCAGGGAGATGGCCACACGATCCGCGAGGATAGATCGGAACTCCTCCATCAGGTCGAGCGCAAGACTGGGACGTCCGGGGCGCAAGGTGTGAAGAAATCCGATCTGCGGATCCAGTCCAACCCCTTCCAACGCACCCTCGCAATCGTGCGCCAGCAGGGTGTAGAGGAACGAAAGCAATGCGTTTAAAGGATCGAGCGGGGGTCGTCTGTTGCGCGACGCCATGGAAAACGAATCGCGTTGCGATCGGATCATGTCGTTGAAGACGGAGAAATAGTAGTTCGCCGCTTCGCCTTCAAGCCCGCGCAAGGTGTCGGTATCTGTCGCTCGTCTGACGCGTCGGATCACATCGGCGATCCTATGGATGGCCTGACTTAATTCATCGCTGGCGCCGTGGTCGCGTGCGGCGCGCTGCAGAACGGACCGGCTGTTGACGAGCTTGCCCAAGACCACATTGCGGGCGATGTCGCACGTGCGAGCGGGGTCTTCAGTCCACCTGACCTGTTCCCGGCGAAGCAGGACATTTCCGGATACGGGACCTGTCACGCGGGCGAGAAACTTGCCTCGTTCAGACAGAAAGCTCACATGTACTCCGCGTTCGCCGCAAAGTCCGATGAGCGGCGGACTGCAGGCGACCTGTCCGAAGCAAACAATTCCCGAGAGGGTGTGGATCGGGAGACGAAGCACCTCGGCGTGGTTCAGGCAGGCGACGACGGTTTCGCCCTCTTGGTGGAGGTAGATGCCTTGGGTTGAGACATAAAGCGTGTTGAGGAGTTTTTTCATAACTGTGCGCCTTGGGCCTCTATCTCAGCAAGCTGGGCATCGAGCCATTTCCGGGCAGATGGACCGCTGCTGGCGCGAGGCATGCATATTTCGGCGAGTGAGCATCGTCCGCATTTCCCCTCATCATAAATGGCTGCTGGCGTAATGCCGCGGGCAATCCGTTCATGTAGGCGGAGGCATAAGGACTCGGTCAGTGTCCGGAGGCCGGCATCAAACGCGACTTCGCAACGATGGCGTATTTCACCATAAAACAGGGCCCCATCCGGGATGTGCACGCCTTTCATCTCCTCCAGGCACAAGGCTTGGGCGCAAAGCTGCACGCGATCACAGGGATCGGTTTTGGGCTTGCCCCGTTTGAATTCGACGGGGTAGGGCGTCCATACCTGATTGTCACCGAGATGGAACTCGACCACATCGGCCTGTCCGGTCAATCCTAGGCGAAGAGACCTGAGCCGCAGGCTATACACCGTCCGCACGCATCCACGTGTCTCGTGTCCGCCACTATCCACCCGGTTATGCAGCACGCGGCCCTGGGCGGTCAGCGCGTTTTCCGACCAGACGTCTTCGATATGGATCAACGCGCATTGACGCTCGCAGTACTGCAGGTGCTGGAGCGCAGAAATGGGCAACAGATCATCATCGGCATACATGGATGTTACTCGTTACGTTCGCATGCGAACTTCATTTCGTATTAAATACCTGAAGTTTGGTTGTCAGCAGGTGATCCAGATTGGGAAGATCAGATGGATAGAGCGAGATCAGTTTCTTTCCGGCATGCATGTAGAGATCCTGCTTGAGATACATGCCAGCCTTATAGCGGGGCGTATCCATCCCCCAATACTCAATATACACATCGCGTTCCGGCAGGTAGAAGTCGGGGCGGATCTGAAACCCCTCGATGATACGCAATCGGCCGTCGTAGCGATAGGCGATGCCATGTCGCTCCAGCCACTCCGCCACCTGCTTTTCGCCTGCGCTTTGCACCAGTGTGCCATTCAGGGTCTGGATGTTCTTCTTATCCTCGACGGCGGTCTCAAAGTTGCGTCTCTCCGTGGCGGTCTCGTCGAAGCACACATCGCAGAAGGTGCGTTGAAAAAACCGTTGACTGCGGGCGTATTCGTCGGGTTGCACGACGGTGCCGCAGCGCGAGCATGTGCGGACCGTCTGCCCCTCTTGAATCTTGAGCGATTCCTTTATGGCCAGGCCGGCCGTTTTCACGGTGCGCTTGACATAATCCTTTTCGGTTGGATTACGGTAGAGATCCCGCAAGACGGGTAAAACCTGCTTGGCTTTTGCGCCAAAGGCGCTGAGGGCTTTTGTGGCATACTGCCGCACTTGCGGATGGGCATCAGCCAGCATGGGCATCAGCGTCTCGACGGCCTTATCTGCGTCTACGATTCCGGATAGCTTGCCGATGGCCGAGGCGGCGATTCGTCTCACCAATGGCGATTCAGACGCACACAACCCGCGCAACTCCTCAAAGCCTTCGGCAGAAGCGCTTTCGCCCAACGCCTTGGCGCGGGCAGAGAGCGTCGCCTCGGTCTGATAGAGCATGGTTGGGGTCTCCAGCAGGTTTTGGCAGACTCTCACGGCGTGCAAAAGGCGCGTTGTCTCCGCACAACCGTAAAGAGTCGCCAGACGATTTGAAGGTTGACTACTTTTCGATGATCTCAACTCCCTCGGGCAAACCCTTCCGGTCGATGGTGAGGGTATAGGCGGAGAAGTCGCGCGGGGGCTTGGAGGGGTCGTTGCGTGTGATGGCAACCCGCTCGAAGAGCTTGTGGGCAGGCGCGTTTCCGAGGGCGGAGTCGTGCTTGAAGACGATCAGTTTCTGTGTGGACATCAGGCCGCGCGCGGCCGAACGGTCGTGCTCAAACATGTTGGTGAGCGCGTCCCAGAGCAACTTCAGATCGTCCTCGGAAAAACCGGTCTGATTGGCCAGATGAGCGGACACGAAACCATGCGCGACATACACACCATAAGGGATGGTGTTTTTGCGTCCCATCGTGCGATTGTCGCCGCCCTGCTTTTCCGCCTCAGCCTCGGTGGCCACGGCCATGCGCGTAATGGAGTGCTCCAGCGTGACCACGGGATCCACGGAGCGAGCGAAGGTCATTTGAACCGGACCGCGGACCTGGCCCGCATTGGCGCCCGTCGACATCACAGCTCCAAACGTGCGGATGTCAAAATAGGTGCGGGTCATTTCCGCACGCGCTTTGTCAATTTCTCCCTTCTGCCCCGCACCCTCTTTTGTGCGTGTCTTTCCGTCCTTCTCGTTGGCCGGTGGCTGGGTGAGGTCGATACTCAGCGTGTTGTAGGCGCCGGTAATGAGGTTATTCAGGACGGCTTTTTCTTTGACGAAGATACCGTATCCAGTAGCCTCTGCCTGGATCAATTGCACATAGTTGCGCACCTTGCGCTTGAGGCATACATCGGTGACGATGCCTTGACCGGACTCGGCATCGGTGCGGGGCAGATTGCCGGCGTCAGGATCGCCATTGGGGTTGCCGTCCTTGACATCAAAGACGAGGACGAAGTCGTAGCGGTTTTTGATCGGAGTGCTCATGGGTTGGATTCCTTGGGTTGGGTGGGGTTATTCCTTGTCGGTTTTTTTGGTGAAGAAGTCTTGACGCTGGTGATAGTAGCCGATGGCAAAACGGCCCTGCTGATCGAGTGCGAGGTGGGTGGGAAAGTCGCCGATCCCAGACATGATCTCGCCGATCAGCTTCTCGTAATTGATGCGCTCGCCCACATGATCCAGCTTGGCGAGATGGTGGTTTTTCAGACGCATCAGGTTGCCGAAGACCGTCACGGGCGTGCTGGACGCAGCACCGTAAAAGCGGTCGCGGATCGTG
The DNA here is from genome assembly GCA_945870025.1 of Akkermansia muciniphila. Lineage (GTDB taxonomy): Bacteria > Verrucomicrobiota > Kiritimatiellia > RFP12 > JAAYNR01 > VGWG01. Next base: position 71,139 of record CAMBQN010000003.1, on the reverse strand, counting down.
GCATTGATGCCCGGATTGGCGCGCTCCTGGATCTTCTCCAGAACGGCGAAAAGCCGGCCGAGACGATAGCCAATAGCGGCATTGGTAATGTCGAGACTCACGGTGAGTTCCCTTTCATGGGTTGGATTGGTGAAACGAATTGCACGGTTGAGACAGGCTTTGATGAGTGCGGCGCGGGCGTGAGAGACATCCCTTTCCGCCCGTATTCGCCGAATCGCCGCTTGCAGGAGCGTTTGTGGATATGGCAACCCTGCCAGAATGGCCCGCATGGTTTCACCGGCAATGCTTGGCGGGATATTGTCCTCGTCTTCCTGTACGGCCACACTCTTGAGCAGTCTCTTAAGCGGGACGGAATCCAAGTCACTTGGCCCGTGCACAATTCGCAGATCGTTGAAATGCTGGCGCACCTGAGCCGCCATTTCCGCCACGGTACTCACAATCCAAAACCGCACTGCGATTCGTGCGGCGTTTGGAGCCAGACCAAGGACATAGAACTTGGTCGAGTCAGGATCCAGGGGAAGAGCCCCTGATTTCGGTGACTCAAAGAGGGTGCGCACGGCCTCTGTGTTTCGGTCCGGATCATCACACCACAGTTCGCCAAAGAACTCATCGAATCCGCTCTCCGTTGTCTTGGCAGACCAGAAGACCGCAGTTGCATCGCCCACGCGCATCCGCGTGGTGGTTGACTTCAATAACGTGTTGAGTGCGGTGACATAGGCGAACTCGGCCCCCTTGCCGACGGGCGCGTTGTAACCCTGTTCTTTCCCGTAGGAGTCGTATCCTGAATTCCTTTGGAATCCTACGAGCGACTTAGAATCCTTGTTAATTGGGGTTCGCCCGTGAACACGCGCGATTTCAGCCATCTCACCGGTTACCATACAGCGTCCGGTCTTCTCGTCGCTCTCTCCACTCTCGTCATCTGGAGACACCGCCGACGTGATATGCCTTACGTGTTCCCGAACGGCGGGACGGCATGGTACCGGCTCCAAGTCTCCCGCCAACTTGAAAGTCATGTTGCACGAAGGTAGCGCCGCGCAGTTCGCCCAGTTCGGCGCAGCCATGACAGCCTTCACTCCGTCGCTACGGTAGAACTTACGAATTGCCCCTACACCCACGTCAGCCTGCAGGTCAGTCGGCAAGGAGTCCAGCGATGAAAGCCAGGCCTCGTGTTGCTTCCTGGATTTGGAGTCTGTTTCCGGATGCCCGAGAAGATAGCCCCAGTGGTCCCAAAGCAGGAAGGTTGTTTCATAGCTCCGGCTCCCCGATCTTGACCTCGATCTCGGCAGCAAGTAAGCCTTTCCAACAAGCTTTCGTCCCTTCTGCTCACGCGTGTCTTCAAGGCTCACAAACCGACCTTCCGAATCGAGCACTATCAAGAAAGGGATCTCCTTTCTCTCGAAACCTTCCGGAGCAATATCACTTTCCGGATCAGCCGCCTTTCTGTCATAGTAATCTTTCAACGCCTGCAAAATCATGAGCGGACCTCCACTTTGCTACGATCTGTTACAATGGCTCCCGCCGTCATCTGCGCATGGAAGAACTCCGGCTTCGGGTCGGCAGGGTCTGTAAAATCCATGTCGTAGAGCATCCAACCAAGATCCCTGGTTTCAGGAATGGGCGTGGCGGGATCGGCCTGTGGATCCACGAGACGGAACGCCGCCGAGAATTCCCGACAACCGAGGTACGGCTGATTGAAGCACTGGCCCTTCTTCGCGCGCCGCTCGAACATGGCGGCGTACTTGGCTTCGGTCTCGTCCGGTCGGATCTCCGGCTTCTTGAGGTCAGCGACTTCCTCAGCACCCACAAGCCATTCCGGCACGGGGTTATGGACCTTCCCCTGTTTTTCCGGTGGAATGAACTCAAACTCGGCGAAGAGGCGATATTTGACGTCTCGCAGGAACAACCCGGCACGCTGCTGGCGAGTCTTGCCGTCATCTATGAAGATTCCTTTCGATTGTGGCGACGCCACCTTGCCGACCTCGTTTCGCCGCACCGAGATCCACTTGATGGGCGCCAGTACCTCAATCCGCTTCACATGCCAGCGGATCGCCGGTTTCCACAAGATGGCGTCAAAGATGGCACGTGCGGCCGATGGCGTAATAACATCGTAGCTCACGCGCTCGACTTTCATCTCCGGCCGGGTGAAGCAGGCAAAATCGCCGACGACCTCAAGACAAAAACCTTTCATCAGTCCTCCTTTTGGGAACACCTTACAGAATTAAATCCGCTTCGGGAAGCGATTCCTTGAACACATCGAATCCGATATCCTTGCGGTATGCGCCTGGCATGGTTTGAACGAAGATTCCGTCGCTCAATTCCTCCAGCAATCCATCGGCCGTCAGGCGCGCGGCCACGCGCGTCGGCAGATTGACCGTATACCGTTGAAGTTGGCGCATCAGATCACGAGACGGGCCAGCCAAGCGGAGCCGTGCGATCAGGCTGTCACTCTCTCCATAACGAACGATAACGGGCTGTTGCGTCTCGGCGATCAGCTTGAAGTTGGCGGCGGCTGTTCGAAATTGAAAAGCAAGTGTTGGATTTACGTTTTTGACCAGCCAGTCCTTGAACTGCAAACCGGTGTTGTTCACTTTCGCGTAGAATAGTTCGAAATAGCGTCTGTAGCTTTCGGGTTGCTGGGGATCCATGTCGCCGGCATGAAGCTCCTTCATGGTATCCTCTCCCTTGCGCAAGAGACCGGGAGGTGCCGGTCGGGGCGGCACAATAACATGAACCTCACCCAGTTTGCCATCATCATTCAGGCGACCCTCGCGATTGCATCGGCCTGCGGCTTGCGCAATGGAATCCAGGCCGGCAAGCGCGCGGTATACGACGGGGAAATCAATATCCACGCCCGATTCGACAAGCTGGGTGCTAATGACGCGTATCGGCTGTTTGCGCTCGAGGGCTTGTTTAATGTTGGCGATGACGTGGGAGCGATGCGCGCCACACATCAGCCCGGACAAATGGATCGTGTCTGCGGGCATGATGCGGTGAAGCTCATGGCAATCGCGACGGCTATTGACGATGCAGAGGACGCAGTCATGCTGTTGAAGTTGCCCGGCAAGTGAAGGCCAATCGAGCGCTGCATGGATATCTGTGGGCATCCGAATATCCGTTCGTTTCAACCGGCCATATAGGTTCATGCCCGGCGGGATTATTTCGGTTGGCGTGCCCAATCCGGGTAGAGCGGGCTGAGTGGCGGTTGACAAAACCATCGTGACACCGTAATTCCGAACCAATTGATTCATCACCGCCACACACGGCGTGAGGAGATCCGGCGGTAGAAGTTGTGCTTCATCAAGGATCACCACACTGTCGGCGATATTGTGCAATTTCCTGCATCGGCTGGATTTTGCGGCGTACAGCGATTCGAAGAACTGAACGTTGGTCGTCACAATGACCGGGGCATCCCAATTTTCAGAAGCGAGCCGGGAACGCTGGGTTTCTTTTTCCGGTTCCATGTTGCTATGGTGCTCGACAACGTTTGTCTCACCGAATATTTTCATCAGCGTGTTGGCCGTCTGCTCAATGATGCTGGTATAAGGGATGACATAAATGATGCGCCGTTTCTTATGGTATGCGGCGTGGTCGAGCGCAAAGGCCATTCCTGAGAGCGTTTTGCCGCCTCCGGTCGGGACGGTGAGCGTATACAGTCCGGGCGCTTGTTTTGCAGCCAAGCGGCACGTCGCGAGAATCTCTTGTCGAATGGCATTTACGGCTGTCTTGGGAGCCGTTCGCGCCTTCTCTTCCATATAGGCGTCAAATATTATGCCCAGTTCGGCAAGTGGTAGATATCCCATGCGCATGGCGGGTTTATCGGGTTGCATGAACGCTTCCGTATCGAGAAAATCCGCATCCACCAGGCAGGAATAGAGCAGTCGTATCCAGAGATGATAATCATCAGGTCTTCCGGTCAAAAATGACGGAGGACGAGTCAATGGAGGAAGCGCATGCGACAACGCGTCCGTATATGAACGAATACGCGCCACGTTGTCCTTGCCCTCCTCCAGTCGATGTTGAAGCGATCCACAACCGGTCTCAGTTGCGTAATAATCGGCCAGTCCGGCATGATGCCCCGCAATCAGATAGGCCAAAATACGTCCCGCACAAGGGCCATAATAATCAACCGCCAAGCGCGCACCGGCTGTTGAATGATTGACGCGACCTTCATCATAGGCCGAATCGTCCATGGCGTTCTCTCGTCGGATATATCCTTGAAAGAGGGAATCCGCTTTTCCGCAATCATGCAAGAGCGCCGCCGCTCTTATCCATTCTGCAGAACGCAACGGATGGGCAAATGTCTCCGCCAGAAGCGCCGTACCCTGTTGGTGCTCATCCAGTGACTGAATTTTCCCGTCGCCCTGTCGGATATGGGCGATCACTGTATGTGCGTCTGCATCCATAATTAGGACTCCCGTTTGGGTGAATGGAGGTGTTTCGGCATGCCGGTCTTGACGCCGCGGCGGCGGAGGAGGGTGCGAACAAGGGCGAGGTCGTCGGCAAAGTCGGCGCGGCGGGCGGCCTGGCTGGCGGCGGCGAGGAGCAGGTCGCCCAGGCGGCCGTTGGGGAACAGCATGCGGCAGGTGCCGCCGGGTTCGGCGTTGCCGGTTGCGGCGTAGCCAGCCCGGATGCGCGCCTTCAAGTCGGCCAGCGGCTTTGGCAGGATCAGATCGAGTTCGCCCAGGCGGTAGAGGAAGGTCTCGGCCGAAACGCCGAAGCGGTGCTTGAGCCGCAGCAGCATCTCCCACGTCCAGCCGTCCGGCTTGATCCCGACCTGCCGCACCGTCGCGTGAACCGCCTCGGCGGGCATGAGGAAGAAGGCGGTGAACTTGCCGGCTACATGGGCCGCATCCAGAGGCTTCGCGCGTCCCTCGATCTCCCGCACCTGCCCCGTGTAGCAGTAAATACGCCCCAGTTCGCGCACGAGCCGGAAGAGCTGACGTTCGGTGCTCGGCTTGTCGGCGGTCGAGATGAAGAGAAAGGCGTTCTCCCACCGGGCGTCGTAACAGGCGGCGCTCTCCACGCCATCGGGCAACGGCGCGAACACCACGCGCAGACCGGCGTTCTCAAAAAGCTCCAGGTAGTCGAAAATCACGGCGGGACCGATCCCGAGCAGGGCGCGCACGCGCATCGCGAGATCGGCGATGCCGTTTTCCGTGAGGGGCATCGCCAGACGAAGCGGGATGGCGGCGCGACGGGCCGCCTCGCAGAGATCTTCGGCGATCAGGTAGGCGTGAACCAGATCTTCTAGGGCGCTGAGTGTTTCGCGGGCGTAGGGTTTGTCGCACGGGAGCAGGTGGATCAGCCCCGCCGGAGCATCGGAGCACCCCGCGAAATCGGGGCGGCCGACCGACACGTGGTAGCTCGGTGTGTCTTCGGAATGGACCGCGTAGGCGGCACCCGCCTCCCGCAGGATCGAGGGCGTGACCACCCCGTTCGCCCGCCGCGCCTCGTGTCCGGAGCGGCCCAGCAACGTATCCACCGAAACATCGAGCGCCGAGGCGATGCGGCAGAGCACGGGCGTGGAGGGAACGCCGCGTCCGCGCTCGATGTTGTTGAACGCTGGCGCCGACATCCCGATCCGTCCGGCCAGATCGAGTTGTGTCATGCGGCGCTGACAGCGGACATTGCGGATGTTCGCGCCAATGCCCGCCGCCGACAAGGAATCCGCTTTGGAAAAAGAGCGTTGATTCATGATTGGGACAATATATCTGTAATTCGGATTGCTTGCAACAACAATTTTGGTAATGGGCGGTAAATAGGGAAAACGGAAATAAACGCTCAACACACAACACACAACGCCCAACGCCCAACGCTCAACACACAACACACAACGCCCAACGCCCAACGCCCAACACCCAACACTCAACACTCAACACTCAACGCCCAACACACAACAGCGCGGTCACGTCAGGCGGCCAATGACCGGGAGCGGACCGACGAGGGGACGGGCGTAATCGAGGAACGCCGGGGTCACGTCGTTGCCGGCCCGGTTGATGAAAGCCGCCGGCATGTGACGGGTGTTTTTGGCGACGGCGCGGAGCGGGACGATCGTGAAGGTGACAGCATAACCCTTGCCGGGCTTGCGCTTGATCGCCACCGAGCCGCTGGCGTGCTTTCCTGAGAGGGCGGCGGCCACGGCGGTGGCGCCGACCTGCCGGGCTTCGCGCGCGTCGGTCGGCGAAACGACGCCGGGGAAACTGCGCTGGAGGTAGCCGAAGGTGTCGGCGCGGACTCGCGAGACGCCGGCCTTCTCCTTGACGACCCGGGCCAGCAGGTCGCCCAACGCGCCGGTTCCGGAGAGCTGGACGTTGCCGTGGGAGTCGGTCTCGGTGATGAATTTGGCGATGATCGGCGTGCCGTCGGCGTCGCAAATGCCTTCCGATACCGCCACCACGCACCGACCCACCCGCTTCATGACCCGTTTCACGTCGGCGGCGAAACGGTCGAGCGAGAAGGGGCGCTCGGGGAGGTAGATCAGGTGCGGTCCGTCGTCGGGATGGACGCGGGCCAGCGCCGAGGCGGCGGTGAGAAAGCCGGCGTGGCGGCCCATGATGACGTCGATTTTCACCCCGCCTAGGGCGCGGTTGTCGAGGTTGTCGCCCATGATCGCCGAGGCGACGAAGCGGGCGGCCGAGCCGAAGCCGGGCGTGTGGTCGTTTTCGCACAGGTCGTTGTCGATCGTCTTGGGGATGTGGAAACAGGCGATGCCGTAATGGGCGCGGCGGGCCTCTTCATTGATGATGTGGACCGTCTCGGCCGAATCGTTGCCCCCGATGTAGAAGAAATAGCGAATGTCGCGGGCGTGCAGCACGCGGAAAATCGCGGCACAGTCCTCGGCGGTCGGCTTGCGCCGCACCGATCCGAGCGCCGATGAGGGGGTTGCGGCGACGGTCTCGAGGGTCTTGCGGCTCGGCTTTCGCAGATCGATGAAGCGCTCATCCAAGATTCCCTGGATGCCGTGAAGCGCCCCGTAGATCTTACCTATTTTCGACGTATCACGGGCGGCGAGCACCGCGCCAACGAGGCTCTGGTTGATGACCATTGAGGGACCGCCGCTCTGGGCGATGAGCATGTTGCCTGATGTCATACGATATCTGTCTCCCGTTCGCTCATCGAGCGAATCACCGCTTCCTGAAGTTGATCGGGGGTGACGGGCTTCCCGATCACATAGTCCACCCCGGCCGGTTTCTCCCGCTGGACGTCCATGATGTTGCCTAAGCCGGTCAGCATGATGACGGGCGTTGCCGGTGAGAGTCGTTTGATCTCCGTGGCAACCTGGTCGCCGCTCAGATCGGGCATGGCGCGGTCGGTAATCACCAGATCCACCGGCTCCCGGCGGAGGGTTTCCAGCGCTTCATGCCCCGATGCGGCGGTCAGTACCGTATGGCCTTTTAGTGTCAGGAATCGCTGGACCAGCACCCGCGCCCACTCTTCGTCGTCCACCACCAGCACTTTGAGCACCGGGGCGGTCCCGCCAATGGTGGTCTTCGTCGCGTTCGCCGGTTTGGCCGTCTCCCGGGCCACCAGCGGCAACCGGATGGCAAAGTTCGTGCCCTTATTTTTCTCCGATTCAACCGTGATTTGGCCGCCGTGCCGGATCACAATGCCATAGACCACGGCCAGTCCAAGGCCGCTGCCTCGCTTGCCCTTGGTGGTAAAAAAGGGCTCGAAGCACCGCTTGCGCACGTCGTCGGACATGCCGACGCCGGTGTCGCTGACCCTCAGGGTGACGGTCTCCGCATCGCCTTCGGCGCTGAAGCGAATCGTTCCGCCTTGGGGCATGGCATCCACGGCATTGAGCACGAGGTTGACCAGCGCCTCGCGCAATCTGGGTTCATTGGCCGCGATGGACGCAAAGTCTTTGATGTCGTTTACGACGCGGATCTCGTGGCCCTCGGTTTGCGACTGCACCTTCCAGGCCGGTTCGGTGAGCAGGATCACTTGATTCACCAATTTTCCCAGATTCACGCTCGTGGTGCCCAGCGCGTCTTCCGGTCTGTAGAACTCGCGTATCCGGCGCACAATGTCGACGGCGGTGGCGGCGGCGGACTGGATGACCTTGATATCGGACCGAAGTTGATCGGGATCACTCAGCACGTTGGGGTCGGTGAGAAGCATCTCCGAGATCCCCACGATCGGCGTCAGGGCGTTGTTGAAGTCGTGGGCTATGCCGCTGACCATCTGACCGAGGGCGTTGAGCCGTTCCTGCTTGATGATCTCGTCCTGGGATCGCTGAATTTCGACCAGGGCCACTTCCAGCCGCTGATTCGCTTCCTGGAGTGCCTGAGTGCGTTCGGCCACCAACTTCTCGAGATTCTGCTGATACTGATGGTTGGCTTCTTTAAGGAGTCGCGTCTCATCCAGAATCTGCTTGATATGCGTGGCGGTCGCCACAGATCGCAGAATCGCATTCTTGGGAATGGGCTTGGTCAGGTAGTCACACGCACCGGCCCGAATGGCTTCCGCCGCAGTTTCCACGGTGGGCTCGCCGGTTATCATGATCACCTGCACGTCCGGCGGGGCCGCGGCGCGGATCGCTTTCAGCAACTCCACTCCGGACAACCCCGGCAGGACGATGTCGGCCACGACCACATCCCAGACGCCGTTCGCCAGCAGCGCCTGGGCCTGCTTCGCGTCCTCGGCGACCTCTACCTCGTACCCCTCGTCCTGAAGAAAGACGCGGAACATCAGACGGATGTTCTTTTCGTCATCAACGACCAGGACCCTGGACGCTGGACGCTTGACGCTTGACGTTGGACACGCGATGCCTGACGTTGGACGTTCGATGTTGGGTTTCATGTTGCCCATTTCAATCGGTTGTATAGAACACACGTGGCTCCCAGCAATTCATCGCCGAGAGCGGTGATACGATTGATAGTCCTTCCGCTTGGCCGACGGTTGGCGTTTAAGACGAAGATAATGTGGATCAGCTTACCATCTCCGCCACCGGCAGGTCGAGATGAAATCGCGTCCACTGCCCGACTTCGCTCTCCACGGTCAAAGCCCCGCCGCGGGATGCCGTAAGCGAGTCATCGGCCTACACCAGCGCGCCGAGCATGGTGTCGGCATAGGTCATGACCTGCTGAAACTGGTCCAGGCCAAACGATTCGTTGGGGGCGTGGATGCGGTCTTCCTCGCGGCCGAAGCCGACGAGGAGCGGAGCGGCGCCGGACACCTCCTGCAGAGTGGCGATGATCGGGATCGAGGCGCCCTCCCAGAGGAAGAGGGGACCGCGCGGGTCGATGCGCGTCAGCACGTCCGTGGCCAGACGGATGAGGGGCGAATCGACAGGTAACCGGAAGCCGCGTGATCCGCTGCGGACGTCGGAGAGTTCGAGCGTCAGTCCGGGCGGACAGTGGGCGCGCAGGTGGGCGGTGAGCGCGTCCATCGTCCGGGATGGGGTCTGGCCGGGACAGAGACGGGCGCTGAGTTTGGCCACCGCCTCGGACGGGATAATCGTTTTGCAACCCGGCCCGCCGTAGCCGGCGTGAACCCCGTTGACTTCAAGGGTGGGGTGAAAGGCGGTCCGGTGGATGGGCGGGATCGCCCGTTCGCCGCCCTCGGGCGGTGCGCCCGTTTCGCTGGTGTAGGCCGCTGCGTCAAACGGGACGGCTTCGGCCAGGCGGCATTCGTTCGTGGTGGGGGCGGCCCAGCCGTCGAAGAATCCGGCGACGGCGATGCGGCCCTGCGGGTCGTGGAGCGAGGCGAGGAGCCGGGCCATTCCCTGGGCGGGGTTGGGGGCAAGGCCGCCGTGAGAGCCCGAATGGAGGTCATGCGATGGGCCGCGGAGAGTGATGGTCAGCGTCTGCATGCCGCGGAGGCCGGCGACGATCGCGGGCTGACCGCAGGGGTGCATGCTGGTATCGCAGACGAGGAGGGTGTCGGCCGCGAGACGTTGGCGCCACGCCGGGTCATGGGCGCAGGCCAGCAGCGACGAGCTGCCGCACTCCTCTTCGCCCTCGATGAGCACCCGCAGCGTGGGCAGCGGCAGGCCGGCGTCGATCCGCGCGGCCACGCCCTGAAGGAAGGCAAAAAGTTGCCCCTTGTTGTCCTCCGCGCCGCGGGCGTAGATGCGACCGTCCACGCAGACCGGGTCGAAAGGGGGGTGCGTCCAAGCGGCGATGGGGTCTGCGGGCTGGACGTCGTAGTGGCCGTAAAACAGGACCGTGGGCGCGGATGGGACGCCGGGGCGTTCGGCCCAGACGATGGGCCGTCCATCCGGAGGCAGGACCACTTCGACCTGAAACCCGGCAGACTTGAGCCAGCGCCTCAGCCAAGCCGCGGCCCGCGCGCAATGCGCCAGCGCCGACGCGTCGGCGCTGACCGATTCAATGCGCAACAGATCGCACCACGCGGCGAGGATGCGGTCGCGGTTGGCTGAGAAATAATCGTGGGTGGGTGGATTCATGGCGGCTGGCCCTCGGTGTTTGGCATGGCGCTAACTTAAGCGATGCTTCCGATCATAATCGTAATCCTAATCGTAATTCGTTCTCCACCAGTAGATTAAGATCAAGATTAGGATTACGATTAAGAAGGCAATAGTTCCTTAAGTAAGTGTCATTCCCTCGGTGTTTGGCATGGTCATAATATGGGACGACGTACTCCGGGGTTTTCGAAAGAGGTCGTCGGCCCAGGCGGAGAGGACATAGACGGCGAGCTGGATTTCGACGAGCGAGCGGACTGGGTGCATCGCAGGCGGGGCGTCGGCTCGGGCAAAGGCACCGGAGAGCAGGGCGATGAACCAGGCGCCCGCCGCGAAACGCGTATCGTGCCGTTCAAGCTCGGGCAGGAAACGGAAGACGGTCAGGTTTTCGGCAATCTGATACCGGTGCTGGGCGAAGAGGCGGGTGATGCGCAGGGCGGTGTCGGCGCAGGACATCAGGTTGCGCGCCTCGTAGTGATCTTCGATTCCGGCCAAGGCGTGTCCCATCTCGGAGAGGAACCGGCCGTGCTTGTCAGCCTCCAGCCGGGCGCTGTTTGCCGTGAGGCGCCGGACCAGGTCGGCGAGCGCGGAATTATGGGTCTGCTCCTCGCGGGTCAGCATTTTGTAGAAGCCGTCCGGCACGCCGAGCAGGTCGCCTGCGGCCACGGCAAAGGCTTTTTCAGCGTTGGCGTTGGCGGTGGCGCGCATGCGGGGGATGATCGCATAGACGGCGGTGACATCGCCCTGCCGACCGAGCGCGGCCGCAGTGGCGAGCGCAATGGATTCGATGCGGGTCGTGTGTAGGATGTCGAGCAGAGCGTCGCGGGCGGCGGGATTGGGCGTCCAGCCCAGGACGCGGGATGCCTCGCGGACGACCTCGATGTTCGGATGGAAAAGGAGCGGGCGAACGCCATCCGCAACGATGGGAATCCAATCGGGCGTGTCGTCGGGCTGCTGCAGCAGGGCGCCCATCGGATGGAACATCGGTTTTTCGCGGAGGGCCTCGCGCAGCGTCTCGCGCAAGGCCCGCAGGGCACCGACGGTCAGATCGCTCTCCGGATCGCGGATCACGGCCAGCAGGCGGGTGATCGCCTCGCGCGAGCCGATGCGCCCGAGCGACACGACGGCGGCCTCCCGGACATCGAGCGAGGGATCGTCGAGCTTGGCGCAGAGGTCCGTGACGGCGATCTCGGCTCCGGTGTCGCCGACCGCCTCGACCGCCCGGAGCCGCCGTTCGGGTGTCGCGGGGAGATTGATGATGCGGCCGTAATAAATTCCGGAGGCGAAGCGGAGCGGATTGACGGGGACCAGCAGGCTGATGGCGCGGCGCAGACTGAGCGGCTCGCGCCGAACCCGGATCGAACGGAACAGAGGGAACGCGATGAACCAGGCGACGGCTGCGTGGCACAAACAGAGGATGTGGATGTAGTTCAACCGGGTCGAACCGCGTAGCAGCAGGTTGAACCCGTCGCCACAGCCGTCCATGACGAATCCGCCGATCAAGGGACCGATCGCGCCTATCAACCCGATCAGCGTCCACTGCACGGCCATCGCCACGGTGCGTCCGCGTTTGGGGGCGATCGCCGCGACGAGGCTGAGATGGCAGAGTCCGATCACCGAGTAGAGGCCGGCGCACAGAAACGTGGAAAACCCCAGAAGCACAATCGCCTGCTTGGTGACCACGGTCAGATGCAGCAGGGGGATCGTGAAGGAGACGGGATCATCCGTGATCAGGAACCAGAAGAGGCCGAAGCAGGGGCAGATGATGATCATCACCGACGCCATGGTCTTGGGACCCACGCGATCAATGATGTAGCTGGCGACGATTCCCGCGAGGATGCAACTCAGGGCGCCGGCGATCGGGGCGACCGACAATTCGGTGTAGGTGGCGTGCATGACGCGCTTCAGGTAGAGCGCGCTGAAGGATCCGATGATGGTGCAGGAGAGGGCCCAGAATCCCATAGCCAGGGCGAGGTTGCGAAAACTGGGGTGGCGGAGCGGGACGAGGAGACGCCGCGCTAGCGGGATGGGGCTCGCGGAGGGCTTGGCCGGGCGCTCGGGGACCGACCAATGGATCAGAATGTCGGCGACGCCCGAAATAGCCGCCAGAAAAAAGACACAGGCAAAGCCCAGGGTAGAGGCGTTGGGATTGCCCGCATCAAACGCATCGAGCATCCAGCCCGAGAGGCCCATGCTGACGAGGAAGGTGAGCATCGTCCAACTCTGACGCATGCTCCAGAACGAGCTGCGGGCGTTTTCCGGGATCAGATCGGCCATCCAGCTCTGCCAGACGGCGCTTCCCATGTTGCCGATCAGCCCCGAGATGCAGGAGATGCCGATGATGAGGGCGGCGGTCGAGGATTCCGGGCGAAGCCAGATGAGGACGGGTGGCACGAACCACAGGCAGCGGCTGACCAACAGGCACCAGCGCCACACGGCGCGACGGCTGCTGATTCGCTCGGAGAAGATGGCGCTGACCAGCATCGAGGCCAGGGCCAGTTGTCCGACCATCGCCGCCAGGCCCTGGACTTTGCCGCTGGCCTGCAGCCGATCCAGCAGCATCGCGTAGGGAATGCCTCCGGAGACCGCCGCGAAAAACATGCAGACGGACGAGGCGATGATGCTGCGACGCAAGCCGCGGTTGATGTCGCGGTCGCTGATGCTGTCGGCGCAGGAGATCATCGGCGCTTCCTTTTGGCCTCGGCCCCCTCGCGGGTCTCGTCAGACCACTCCCGCGAAAATCGCACCGCCCGCTGTGTGATTGTATTCCAGCCCAACCGCATGGGAACCCCTCGTTGTTGTAACGGTTTTCAGGATACCAACTCACGGTGGGTGTGGCAAGGAGACTCTAGGTTATCGGCGTAATCGGTTAGCGTCTTCAGAACGTATAATCGAGGCTTAGGTAGAAGCTGTGGTCTGCGTAGCTACGCAGGAACATCGTCCGGACGTCGAGCATCAGGTCCCAGTGTTTCTTGAGCTGCTGACGGTAAGTCGATGCCATGCCCCAGGCGTTCTCCCATTCGGTCGCGTCACCGTAGAAGACGCCCCATTCATTGTACTCTTGCGGACGCGCGCCTTCGCGCTGATGTCCGAAGATCATGTCAATGTTGAACGCATAACCGGGCCACGCCTGAGCGTACCGGAAGATCGCGCTCACCCGTTCGTCCCAATAAGGCGTCCAATAGTACGGGTTGTAATCGCTGGTCGAGGCCATCGCGTATTCCAATCCGAACGAGAGATTGAGTTCGGGCGCGACATCCCAGAACGAATCGACCGCAAACTGGTACATCGCGTTGTCATCCCCATACAACGAATACTGGCTGCGCAAGTGGGAGTCCCACGTGTCGGACACCTTCCAGCCTGCATTCAGCCCCAAGGTGTCGGACGGCACCAATCGATAGGCCACCGGCAGAATATCATGCGCAAAATACGCGCTCATGGCCACTTTTTCGGAAGGGAACCAGCTATACGTCAGATCGCCAATCAGCTTGCTCGAATCGGTCTCTCTCGCTTCCCAATCCCCATAATACACCGAATACTCCCACTCCTCGTTCTGCTCCAGGCGGAAGCGCGCCAAACCGATCGAAGCCGCCAGCGTCGAGCCGGAATCAAAGCGGTGAGAAGATCGCAGGCGAATGTCTTCCCGGCTGGCTTTGGCGCCGATGAGGATATCGGGGTTGATCGCGCTGTTCTCCCAGGTGTAGTCCAGAGTCAGATCGAGGGGGTCTGTCAGCGTGCGGATCGGCCTCGGCTGCTGCGTGATCGTGCTATGGGTATACTCGGCGCCCAGCCAGGTGCGCGGGTTGAGATTGAACCCGCCGCGCACGCCCTCCCGGGTTACTTCATATTCGTTATTCGCCTGCGAATTGTAAACATGCGCGCCGACGGACACGTCAGACGGCTTGTACCACGAGCCGTCATCAGCAGGCGTGGAGCGCGTGCCGTCCGCAGCGACCGTGTAAACGCCCTCCGAGGAACTCTGAACGGAACTCTGAACGGAACCGGCCGAAACCGGTGAGGGGAAGGCAGCCGAACCGTACAACGCCTTCTCGGCGCGTTGCGAGCGATTTCGGAAATGGGCCGTGTTGGCGAAGTCCATCTTGCGGATCAGATCTTCGGGGTAGCCGTCGCGGCGGAGCAGTTTCAGCATCGCCTCGGCGACATGCGGCTTGCCCATCACCTTGGCCAACTCGATGCGCAGCGCGCGCGCCATGAACAACGGATGGTTCTGATAGGCATGGCGCACGACATCCGCCCCCTCGTCGTACCACGCCGGCTCATACCGCCGCACAAGCAGGCTGCTGTCCCCGGTAGTCGTATAGCCGTTGCGGTCGAGGGCAAACCCCAACTGATAATTGCGGGCGGCTTCTGCCAATAGGGTCTGCACGGGGTTGCGCAACGTCGACAGGTTGCACGTCCCTTCCTGCCCGATGTCGCCGTACGGATAGGCGACCATCGCCAGCGTGCTGGCCGCGTCCCCCAACTTCTCGTCGATGATTTTGCGGCTGATCCGGAAATTCTGACGCATCCGCCTGTCCCATTCGTTCATCGATTCCAACCGATTCTTGGCCGGCATCCAGATGCGGTTGGGAAGGGCCCGGGCCAGGTGGTTGGTGTCGGACGAGACGGCGACATCCGCATGCGCGTCATGCAAGTGGCTGCCGATCACCCACGAGCCCGAAGCCGCATATTTCCGCATCTCATCCCACGACGTAACGGAGGGATCATAGTCCGCCCGCCACGTGATCACAAACATGCCGAACGGAACCCCCAAGTCCTCGGCGACCGGCGTGCCCAGGTCGAACGAACTGCGGAGACCGTCGTCAAATGTGACGGCCACGTTCTTGCCCGGCGACCGGTATTTCTCGCGCATCTGTTTCTGGGGCGACACGCGCTTGAACTTCCGCTCACCGGTAAATGAATAGCGGAGGGAGTCGATGAGCCGCGCGGGCAGCGGCACCGCCTCACGCGCGTCATTCGCGTCATCCGCTTCATCCCGCGCCGCGTCTTCGGCCGGCGACACGCCGTTCTTCGCGCCGATAAGGGCAGGGATGTCCGTCGGAGAAACAAAGGTGAACCCGGCCTGCTTGAGGGCGAAGAGGTGCTCATAAAGCCGCCGCACCGACGTGCGCGGCAGCCAGTCGCTCTCGGTGAGGCCGTGGTACAACAGGGTGAGCACCGTCCCCTTCTCGGCTTGTGCCTCCATCTCGTCGAGGCACGCCATCGCCTCCACATAACGCCCACGGAAGAGGTCCACACGCGCCTGGTGATATTTTCGCATCGGGTCGCTCGGGTCATAGGCAGAATACAGATCATCCAGGATTTGTTCCGCCTCGTCGTAAAGACCCTCGCCCAGTGCGCATTCAAAATAGACCTCTTTGGCGCGCACGTTGTGGCGGTTGAACGCCTCTAGCACGAGCCGCGCCCACTTGCGCGCCTCGTGATACTGCTTGAAAATCAGGCAATACTCGGCATAGGTGAGCGCCAAATACATGTTTTTCGGATCTTCCTGGACCGCCTGGGCCAATTGGTCGAGGATGTAAGAGGGGGGGAACGCACCCGGTTGCCGGTCGTTGAACGCATGGCAACGTGTGGCCAACCGTTCGCGCAATTTGGCGCGCATGGGCGCGTCGCGAGTGGCCCGGATCACAGCCTCCAGCCGTTCCACGCTGGCTCCGGCCATGTCGCCGATATCGGCAAGATCCGCCCGCAGCATGAGCGCCGGATACAAATCGGGTTCGCGTTCCAGGGCAGCGATACAAAGCTGATCCGCCTCTTCCAGATTGCCCAGAACCATCTGGATCCGCGCCAGTTCGACCATAAAATTGGCGTTATCGGGGAGTTGCTTTAACACACGCGTCCACAACTCGGCAGAGTCTTCGTATCGTTGCTGAAAATAAAGCAATTGCGCCAGCGTGATCATGATGTCCACGCGATCAGGATCTTCCTGTATCAACTGCTTCAAAAGCTGCTCGGCCTCCAAGTCCCTGCCCATCCGCATCATATTCTGCGCATACCAGTTTCGCAGGTCATACTGATCGGGATTGATCTCCAGCGCCTTGCGAAAGTTCGCGTCGGCCATCTTCCAGTCCTGTATCAGAATGCCGTATTGAGCCAGCATACTGTATGGAAGCGCCTGATTCGGCATCAGGCGGCGGAACGCCTCGAAATGCCGCACCGCTTTTTCCTTCTGATCGGTCCGCCAATAGGCCCAGCCCAGCGCCTCCCAGGCCCCCATCAACGTGGGATCCTGGCGCAGCGCTTCCTCGAGATACGGGATGGCCGCGAGATAGTCCTCCTTCTGAAACAGCATGAGGCCCTTGTATAAAAGCGCGCGGGGGGTCGACACGTCGACGTCCCCCGACGTCTGGGCCTCTTTAATCGCCGCATCAATCAGCGCGCGCGTGACCGGTGCGATAACCGGATCGAGGAAGGGCGCGTTGGCCACGAGCACGCGCGCGCCCAGGCAGAACAGCAAGCACAGCCACCGAATCGCGCGACCGGAAACGACGCACTCACGCCGACTTCCTGCAAGCAGAATTATTTGTTCCATTGTGCCCCCAGATGATCCTTGCCTGAAAACGCGCGGTAACCCCTCACTTCCAGTGGGCTGCGACAACGGCCGCCGCCAGGCGTTCGGCGCCGTCGCGCGAGAGATGGACACCGTCCGAGTCGCGCACCTGGATCATTTGCCCGTCCTTCCCGACCAAGGTCGCCGAATACGGCGCACCGGGCCTGCGGCAGAGAACGGCGCGGCTATCAAACAAGAGGACCGCCGGTCGCGTGCCGGCCTCAGCGGTGATCAGCGCATTGAGACGGTCGGCATAGCGCTGGTGAGTCGCCTGCTTCATGTCGGGCTGCAACAGCCAGATCACTCGCAGCGCCCCGTGTTCGAGGAAAGTGTCCATGATTTTTCCCAACCGCTTTGAATATTCCCGATTCCACGCGTCCGTGCCTTTGTTAATCGTCTGGTCATTCTCATCCAGCAGGGGCTGGTCGTCATTGGTCCCCAACACCACAATCACCGTGCCCGGCTTGTGCGTGTCCATCAGCTCGCGGATCTTGGCATACCAGTCAAAGGCGTCGAGCCGAACCAATCCCGACCCCAGCGAGGCGAATGAGGCCGCCTCGATGCCCTGCTTGCGGAATTCCTTTTCAAACGCAACGGACAGCAGTCGCATCATCGAATCGCCAACCATCAGCACCGGCGCGCGCGCCGTTCGCTCCGCAGCGCCGGCCATGGCGGGCGTCACCGCCTGCTGCGCCCCCGCCCCGGATGCCGCCAGAATGGCCCAAAGCCCCAGTATCCGGACTGTCTGCATGCTTATTCTCCTTCTTTCGCGTGAGCCGTGTTCAACCACCGACCAACCGTTTTTCGCAATTCCTCGCGAAAAAGGAACGCGCGCGTGCTCCGTGAGACCGCCTCGCACGGACGGTTCAGCCGACACAGTGCATCCCGCTGCCAGCCGTATTCGAGCAATGCGGCACTCTCCCGCATCGAAACGCCGTTCAAGATTAGCATAACGCCATAGAAAACACCTACAAAAAACAACGCCCGGGGGACGGACGAATGGCGGGGAGACGCACCGGCTCCTTCCTTTTCTTCAATCTGCACATCCATACGCACACCTTCCTGTTTCGCCTAGAACTGAAAATAGATAAACGGGGCCACGCCGACCGGCCCCAGAGCCAGGATGATCGTCAGCGCAACGGCGGCAAGCGCGCCCTGCGCGATGACGGGCAGGGCGTTGAAGCGCCGCCACACGCCTTGCATGCGGTCGCCGTCCAGGCCTTGGAGAGAGAACCCCACAAGCAGCACCAGCAGTGCGCGCGCCGTCCAGAGGGTGGGCGCGACCTCCCACCGGCCCAGGCCCCGCACCATCTCGCCGCACGCCGTCAGGTCCGGTGATCGGAACAGGATCCACGAAAAGCACACGACATGGAAGATCCAGATCCGCCCCAGGAACGCCAAGACCCGGTGCGGGTGTTCCGCCGGCTTTTCGGAGAGTCCGCACGCGCGGCGCACGACGCGCTCCAGCGCCAGATAACCGCCATGAAACGCCCCCCACAGCACAAACGTCCAGGCGGCTCCGTGCCACAGACCCCCCAGCACGAACGTGAGCAGCAGGTTGCACCAGGTGCGGCTCGCACCCGCCCGCGAGCCTCCCAGGGGAATGTACAGGTAATCCCGCAACCAGGTCGACAGGGAGATGTGCCACCGTCGCCAGAAATCCTGCAGGGTCACGCCGAAATACGGCGCGTTGAAGTTGATTGGGAAATGGAATCCCATCAAGATCGCACACCCGATGGCAATGTCGGAGTAGGCTGAAAAGTCGCAATAGATTTGGATGGCATACGCATAAATGCCGATCAGGATGTCCGCTCCCGACGCGAAGGCATCGGGCTGCGCAAACACCGGGTCGGCCAGATTCTCGGCCAGCCAGTTCGCCACCACCATTTTTTTGAACAACCCGCCCAAGATCAGGATTGCTGCGCGCCCCGTGTCGATCCCGGTCTCCCGGCCGGGGAACACCCCCATCTGGGGGAGCAGATCGCTGGCCCGGACAATGGGTCCGGCGACCAGTTGCGGAAAAAACGCCAGATAATTGGCGAAATCAAGGGTCGAGCGGGCGATCTCGACCTTTCGCCAGTACACGTCGACCACGTAGCTGAGCGCTTGAAAGGTGTAAAACGAGATCCCGACGGGAAGGACGATCTGGTCAATGAACGGCAGCACGCGCTCCTGCATCTCGACCAGATGCTCCGTCGCCCCCAGCCAGTGGCACAACGGCACGGCCAGCGGCGTGAACAACTGCTTGTACAGAAATCCGGTGTACTTGAAGAGGGCCAGAATGCCGAGATTGAAACCGACCGTGCCGATCATCACCCGGCGCCGGAGCCTGTGATCCTGCAATGCGTCAATCATAACCGCCATCCCGTGGTTGATGCACGCCGAGGCCAGCAGCATCAACGCAAACGTCCAACTCCAATAACCGTAAAAAAAGAGGCTGGCCGCCAACAAAAAGACTTTGCGGGTCTTGGGCCGCTCGGTCAGCGCCCAGTGGGTGTAACAGACAATCAGAAAGAAAACGGCAAAAACGGTTGTGGGAAACAGCATGGTTTGTCCTCGTTCGTCCTTAAAACCTAAAAGGAGCCGTTATCGGTGATCGGTGATCGGTGAACAGTGATCGGTGAACAGTGAACAGTGAACAGTGATCGGTGGTCGGTGATCGGTTGAAGGCCAATGACATGTGCATAACCATTTGGTGCGAAGCCCACTGTTCACGGTTCACTGCTCACTGCTCCTTTTAGGATCATTCAACCGCAGTCCGGCTTCCGCAGCCGCTTCCGGGACGGCGGACGGCACTTCGATTCGTTGCGGGATCGTCGGTGTTGTGTCATTCTTGATATCCTCCTCCCGGACCGGCTGCCGGGCGTCGGCCAGCGCCTCCTCCTGCAACGCTTTGTGCGCGGCCGCGACCACCTGTGCGGTGTTGGTGCCGATGATCGAGTTCGGGACGACAAAGAGCCGCAGTTCCGCCCCGACCACGTCGATGCGGTTGGTCTCGGTCATCCAGTCCTGATACGGTTGCGCCCGAATCGTCCAGGTTGCCGCGATGGGGGGCAGCAGTAGACTGCCGCGCGGGATCTCCCGCACCAGCGAGGTTGGCAGCCTCTTCAGACGCTTGCGTTCGCCATCCAGGGGCAGTTCCGCCTCGCCCGTGCCCGGTATGGGCCAGAAGGTGCGCTCGTTCCGGATCACAATCAGATCGGCCGTGGTCCGTTCCATCTCGCGCTCCAGTTTCTTGAACCACGCTTCGTCGGGGAGAATGCGGATGCGGACGATCAGGCCGGCAAGCTGATGTTTCTGGATCAGCTCAATGATCCTGGCCGGTTCGATGTCCGAAAAATAGGACATGTCCAGCACCGGCATCAGGCGGAGGCGGTGGTAGGTGGCGAACATCCGCGTCAGCGAGAATGCGGTCTGCGGGACGGAACCGATCGTGCCGTCGGGGTTTTGCAGGAAGGTGACCGGGCACAAGGCCGAGATGTTCCGCACCCGGGGCCGGACCCAGTCCAGCGCGTCGTTCATCCGGGCGTCGTTCAGAGGTGGCAGCATCACCAGAACCGGTGCCAGCGGCCCGCAGTGAATGCTCGAAATGCGGGCGCGCGCCACCCCGTAATCGGGCGAGAACGGCGCGATGCTCCACCAGCCGTAAGCGACCTCGGGCGGGATGATCAGCGGCGTCGCAAAAGTCGGTTGATCGTTGATATAACCCATGGCCCCGTCGCCGTGCACCTCCAACCGCAGGGAAAGCATCCCCGGCGGCCGCATCCACGGCCGGTTTTCATAGCTGGTCAAAGCCCCGTTCAACCAGCTTTGGATGTGAATAAAGCCCTCATTGTCAAAACCGAAACGGACCATCGACCGGGTGCTGCGCCTGGCATAGATCCAGAAATAACCCACCGATTCGTCCAACTGCACCTCCAGAAACCCGTCCCGCAGCAGTTCCGATTTCTTGAGTCGGAGAAACGCCTCGGCCAGGTCGGTCGACGCCTTCAGTTCGTAACGCCCGCGGTCGAGGGGCCGCAGGCCGCCGAGATAGAACCAGTTATCGGAGAGTTTTCCGGTTGAGAAATCTTCCACGACGCTGTTGGTAAGCGGCAGAAAACTCCGGTACAACTCGCGCGTCTGCTTGTTGGGCGAGTGGGCCGCCGTGCGGCGGATGAAGTTGAAGAAGACGCTCGCCTCGGGAATCGCCAGCAACTCGACGGCGCCCAGTTCCTTGCCGAACGCGAAGTGCTGGGTTTCCTGGCCCTCGCACATATCGAGCAGTTCGCGGGTGTTGGCGTACCGTTCCGCCGGCTGATCGAGCAACGTCTGCAAGACCAGCCGGGATTCGATCTCGTCGGGAAACCGCTTGACCAGATCGCGCATCAACTCGCGCGCCCGATCGCGTTGCCCGTTGCGGGACATCCAGTGGGCCTGCGCGACAATGATGGCCGGCGAGTCGGGAAACGTTCGGGAATACATGTTCAGCGCGGCCACGGACTCGTCCATCCGCTTCATCGTCTCCAAAAGCCGCGCCCGCCGCACCACCAGATTCATTTCGCCGGGGTTGAGTTCCAGACTGCGCGTGTATGACTGGAGTGCCAGATCCAGGGCGTTCATCCGCATCTGGGCGTCGCCGATCAGTCCGATCGCTTCGGCGCTCCGCGGGTCCGCTTTAAACCATTGGCCCCAGATCGCGATCGCGCCTTCATAATCACCGGCGGCAAATGCATCAAACCCACTCTGGCGCAACGCCTCGTGCGTCACTTCGGCGGACACGCCCTCGTAGTTCGTCGCCAGATTTGAGATTTGGTAGTAGAGCGCCAGGGTTTCATCGCTCGTCGGCGGCGAGACCGAGTCGATGCTCACCACACGGTCGGCCGTCAATCCGAATGGGGGTTGTTTGAAATCGCCGACCAGCAGCGCGTTGGGAAACAGCTTGAGCATGTTGCCGGCGGACGGCAGCGACTCGATCGTCTGCGGCAGTTTGATCGCCAACCGGAAGCCCGCTTTTTCCATCCCCTCCTGCAACCGTAACAGCCAGTTTACCAGCGCATTCACCTCTTCAGTCCGAACGGCGGTCGCGTCGATGAACAGACCCGACACACCCGTGAGCATCACCAGATCGTCGAGGATCGCATCGGCCGAGGCCGGCATCAGCACGGAAGACTGCCGGATTTGGATATACGGATAAATCCGTGTTTGATTGGTGCGCGCCAGCAGATCGAGGGCCTCCTGATCCCAAATCGGAAACTTCTGGGGCGAACCCTCGAAGATGTCGATCCAGGGTGGCGACAGGATCGAGAAGCGGAAACAGTGCTCGCTCAGCCAGCGGGTCAGGTAGCTGACGTCCCGCGCCGTATGGGGCGTCCAGTTCACGATCGCCTCCCGGCGCGCGAGGATGCGCGCGTCAATTACGTCGGCCGCCGCAACACCGGGGATCCGTTCCCAGACGCTCAAACCCAGCATTCCAGGGCGCGGGGTCTCGCGCAGCAGCACGGGCCCGTCAAACAGGGATTTGTCGTCCAGGCGCGCGTACAGGAGGTTGCCCTTGAGCGTGATAACCAGCTCGTGGTTGGTGTCCTGCTCGATCGGGGCGTCTTCCGATGCCAGCGTGACTTCATCCAGATCCGGCAGCTTTTGGCGCACGCCCACCTGTCCGTTTTCGTCCACCAGGAAATAAAGATGCTCATGCCCCGGAACGGCGCGGAGGTATACGCCAAACCGGCCGTGCGCCAAATGGAAGCGCACGACGAAATGACCGTTCATGAACGTATCGCTTCCGGCGAGCCAGACGCGCGATCCGCTTGTCGCCGTCCGCTTCCGCTCATCCAGACGCTCATCGTACACCGGGTTTTCGGACGGAATCGCATACAGGGAAAACCCTTGGTCGAGGAGTTTCAGCCCGCCCCATTCGCGGATCACCGATTCGCGCGAAAAGACATGCAGGCGGGTATCGATCGTCATCTCCATGGGCCAGAACGCATCAAGCCGGTTGGCCAGCTCTTCGGCTGTCCACTGCGGATCGACCAGCAGGCGGTTCAGGCGGCGACGGTCGGTCAACCGGGTGTTCAAGGCCAGATTGCCAAGCGTAAAGCCCAGCGGATACTTCTCACCCACCTGATACAGGTTGCTCAACCTGACGAACTGGGCACGCTCGTCAAATTGACCGTAGTCGCCGTACGGGAAGAAGAACGCCAGCGGCTTCTGCTGGGTCTCGCGCGCAAATTCGGAGAGAAAGGCCTCATGGTCACCCCGGATCCGCGCCCGAAACTCCTCGGGGTATTCAAGCCGATTGGATTCTGGCAGCCATTGGGGGGTCGAGAAAAACGGCCCCGTACTGCCGTCCGAGAACGCGGGCACGAAATGATACCCATTCTGAGACTCGCCCGCCAGTTCCCAGGGACCCGGATTGAGCATATCCCGCAGATAGGGCCAGAGAAGCGACTGCGGGTCGCGGGCGTGGATCGGCGATGTGCAGACCCCCATGACCGCCTTCCAGCGGAGGACGCGCAGCAATTGCCGAACCTCGAAATAGGAGGTCTTGCGCGTCTGGGAGAACGTCGTCAGGATTGCCTTGCGCGGCAACGGCTTTCCCGCGTCGTAGAACGCCTGCACGTCTTTCAGTTCAATCGGGGTGTAGCCGCGGTCGCGGAGGATTTTGATCTGCGCTTCGAATGCGGCCGGCGTGATGTCCTGCGAGCCTGCAGGGGGGTCCTCGGAAACGCCCGGATACGCGACTGCCACGAAACACGCCGCGTCTCGGGGCCGGGCGTCCACGATGGGCTGGTAGCGATGCTGGTAATAAAACACGCGCAGAGGCGCCCACAGTGCCGCGCCTAGGCACACGACGGCGAGGAAGATCAGCCACGCCCGCGTGTTGGAATCCTTCGACATCGGGGCCGGGCGCCGCCAGCCTGTTGCACGGGCGCCCTCAGCCTGTTGCACGGGCGCCGCCGACCTGCCCGGTTCCGATGTATTCGTTTCCGGTGTGTTCATCCGCGCGTCCCCCACTTTTTTCCTCTGAGCGTGAGAAACGCCCAGTAGATTTGCCAACTGTAAAACAAAATGTAGGAGAGGGTGAAGACGATGCCCCCCCACCACCAGCGCCGCCCCGTTTGCGCCCAGAAGTGCAACGACCACACCAGCGTGATGGCCAGCACGCCGATCATGTATGACGCCGTCACCGTGCCCGCCAGAATCGGGCCCAACACCAGCGCCTGGATCATGACAACCGGCTCCACGAGGGGCATCCACATCATCGCGTACCACGACAGGGCCGGCACCGGATGCTTGCGCCATATGTATTTGCCCGTGCCCCAGATCTCTCGCAAGTACGAACGCACCCAGCGCAACTGCTGACGCGTGTACTGCCCCCAATTGTCGGGCGCAATCGTGGTCGCCAGCGCTTCGTCGTCGTAAATGATCTTGAAATCCTTCAGGATCTTGTTCGTCAGCGACCGGTCATCCGCATAATTGCCGTGCATCCCCCAGACCGTGGCGTTCAACCACGGATCCAGCACGTGCAACACGCACACCCGCCGATAGGCCGAGAAACAGCCGGGCAGACAGCTCACCGCCCCAAACACGCTCTCGGCCGCCTTCATGATCTTGTAGGAGAAGTAATAGCGGACATCCTGCATCTGCGTGAGCAGGTTGGTTCCCGCGTTCTCCACATCGCAGTGCCCCGAAACGCCGCCGACGGAGGGATCCACGAACGCCTGAACCAGCTTGCGCAGCGATCCCGGAAAAATAAAGGTGTCGGAATCGACGCACACCATGAATTCCCCGCGGGCGATCAGCGTCGACACCGCCCACGCATGGCACAACCCGCGGTTCTTCTCGAAGTCAACGACCACCAGATTCGGGTGCCGCGTCTGGGCATCCAGCATCTCCTTAAGGGTGCCGTCGTTGGACCCGTCGTTGACACACACGACCTCCAACTTGCCAGAGGGATAGCCCGAGGAGAAAATCCGCTCGATCGTCTGCCGGATCACCGCCTCCTCGTTCATGCAGGGGATCAGCACGGTGATCGTCGGCTCGTAGCCGACATCCTGCGGCGGCACGTAGAAGGCGGCGATGATAAACCGCGACACGACAAAGATCCCCGCCAGCATCGAGTAAATGCTGACCAGCGGCTGATACCAGTAGTTCTCGGCGTTCCGAATCTGCAGGAAAACCGCCGCCGCCAGCAGAAACACGGCCACAAGACTGATCAGAACGACGGCCAGCTTGGGCGGCTGATGGTACAGGTTCGTCAACCGCGCGCGCACCTCGTCCGCCGTCGGCACCGGCGATTCGGCGGCCAGCGGCCTGCCCACCTCCTCGACTGTCAAGCTCGTCTGACAATAGGGGCATGTCACCGGGGCCGGCGTGTCAACCACATACACGGAGAGCGCGCACGGAGGGCACCGACACCGTCTGCCGCCTACACGCCGGTCCGATATCCACGTTGTATTCGCTTTATTCGCTTCGTTGGGTTGCATAGTACGACCGCCGTCAAACCGTAGCCCGAAGTATGCCATTTTTTTACTTTGACCGCAAGGGCTTAGTTTGCCATAATGACGCCACTGCTCGGGGAGGACGGGGTGCCGCATGCGCGGCTCCGGCATTGTGTAAATGAGGCGAGAACGAAGGGTGTGTCCAAATGGGAACCGTTTTGATTATTGATGATGAACCCGGCATTCGCGATTATCTGACGGCGCTCATACAGCGGCTGGGTCACGAAACCGTGACTGCGGCAACGAGCGCCGAAGGCATTGAAAAGCTCGCCAGACCCGACTGCCAGCTTGTCATCGCCGACATCCTCCTCCCCGATTCCCCGTCGGCCGAGGAGTGGATCCGTCAACTCGCTCAGACAGCCGGCACCCGTCCGGTCGTGCTGATCTCCGGCAACCACTCACAGGCGTGGAGCGAGTGCGCGACCGCCTGCGGCATCACTACCTTTCTGTCCAAACCCTTCGAGTTGGCCTTCATCCGCAGCATTCTTAAAAAGGCGTTTTGTGAAACTGAAGCCCGTACGTTCGGAAGCGTTGCATGAGGTTTGCATGAGGTTTGCGTGATTGATAAAACCCGGTTGGGCATACCGTTGTTCGATGACGTGTTCGGTGGCGTTTACCGCAACCGGCAAGTCTTGTGTTGCGGACGAGCCGGAAGCGGCAAGTCCATCCTCGGTCTGCACTTTATCCATCAGGCGCTTGTCGAAGGTGACCGGGCCTTGCTGCTGTCGGGCTACCGCGCGGCGGATGCGCTGATTGTCTCGGAGAGCTTCGGCATGCCCTTCGCCGACGCCGTCGCATCCGGACAGCTTGTGCTGCTGGAATACGCCTCGTTGATCACCGAGAATGCCTCCAGCCACAATATCCTGCTCCCCCCGCAGGCCTTCGAGGAACTGCAGGAAACAATCGAGTCGCAATCGATCCGGCGTGTGGTTCTCGACACCGTTCTTCCCTGGCTGGCAATCCAACCGATCTCGCGTCTCGTCCAACACCTCTACTCGTTTGTCCATGCCCTCGACCGGATCGGCGCCACGGTTCTGCTGACCCTCCCCAAGCCGGTCTCCAACGCCGCTTTTCTGTTGAAAAACAAACTCGACGATCTCTGCCCCGTCTCGATCACCCTCGACCATACCAACCAGGCCGACCGGGTCATGCGCGTTTCCAAGTATCTCGGGGAAATTCAGAACCTGTCAACACCGATGCCGTTCGCAATCCACAGCGGCAAGGGGTTTGTCCTCCCGGCGGACCAGACCTCTTCCCCGGTACCCCCCCCCGGCCCGGCGGCATCGGTCGGCAACCGGGCTTCGACGCAGCCGCCGGCCAAGCCAGCGGCACCGGCCTCCCCTAAAAAGCCAATCGCGTTCTCATCGGTCGTGCGAATGCCCGATCAAAGGTAACCCGCCATGTATACACAATACTGGAATCTGCGCGAAGCGCCGTTCCTCAACGTGGTTAATGACCGCCTGATGTTCCTGACCGAGCAGCATCAGGAGGGGTTGGCACGCCTTCTCTACCTCGTCGACCAGGGACACATGGCCGGCATGCTCACAGGCCCGTACGGCATCGGCAAGTCACTCACACTCGAGCAACTGTTCCGACACGCCCAGAATATCAAGATTCCCACGATCCGCATCGACGCGATTCCGGACGGCGCCCTGCCGATGGCCCGCCACATCCTCCGCAGTCTGAGCATCGCAGATCCGGTCCAGACCCTGCCCGAGGCGCTCATGCTCCTGCAGTCATACTGCCAGTCCAACAACAGCCGCAACCTCTCACGCCACCTGCTGATGATCGATGAAGCCCATTTCCTGGCATCGGGCGACGGGTTTTATCTCGCTCACTACCTGAGCAACCTCCGCATCCCCGCCACGGGGAACCGTACCGAAACGCCCCTCTTTACCACCATTCTGGCCGGCACCGAAGCACTGCGTGAATCCATCAAGGGCTTTGAATCCCTCCGCCGCCGCATCCAGCTCGACTGGAAACTCACGCCGCTTTCACCCGAACAAACCACCGAGTATGTGCAACACCACATGCGCGCCGTCGGCGGCGATATCTGGTCGTTCTCGCGCGAAGCGCTTGACACGATCTACCGCTATTCCATGGGAATCCCCCGCAGCATCAACAACATCTGCGATACCGCCTTGATGCTCGGCTTTGCCGCCCAAGCGTCGCAAATCAACCCCGAGATCGCCGAACAGGCCTCGCACGACACCGGTCTGGCCGCATTCGCCCAACAGACAACCGACACACCGGAGGCAACTCCATGATCGGAGCCATTCCCTTCTCAGACGTCAGCATTATCGCCGGTGTGCTGGGGATGTTTTTTCTTCTAGCCGCTTTTTATAAAAGCATCTTCCACCGGCGCCGCCCGCCAACCACCTTGTTGAACCCGGACAGCGTGGAGATAGACGACAACCGGCCGATCCGCATCAATGACCCGTTCGTGCCGTTGTCGCCGCCCGCCCCCAATCCGACTCCTAAACTGGAGGAAGCGCCGTATGTCCCCGCGTTCCGTCAGTTCACGCCGCGCAAGGAAGGCGAAATCCCGACGCCCAAAGACGCCGCCGCTTATGTGTGGGAATAGGATCGGAAGAGAGAAGTCAGAAGCCAGCAGTCAGCAGTCAGAAGTCAGGAGTCAGAATAATAGTACGCGTTGCCAGTGAGAGGGTTCCCATTCTGAATACTGAATACTGGCTTCTGAAACCTGCGCTGGCAGAACCGACGAAGGAGGTTTTGCAGGCGCCTCTGCGTGCTTTGCGATTATCTGCTCTTTCTAGGTTCACACGCCTCGCCGCTCTGGCGGTCGCGATCCTACTATCCGCTGGCCCCGCCCCAGCCGCCGACCTACCCGTCGTCATCCCCCTCCTGCCCCCTTATCCCGCCCTTCCCGTCATATCGGGAAACACCCCCGAAGCCCCCGCCCCCGTCATGACCCCGACCGGCATCCTCTTCGCCGCGCCGTTCCAAACCGGTGTCGACCGCATCTATTGGGATATCCCGCTGCCACGCATCCGCGGTGAACCCACCACGCTCCTCGTCGATCTGACCTGCGCCGACCCAGGCGCCCTTCGCGCCGTCTCGATGCACCTCAAGAGCGGCGCCGGGTGGTTTTCCGCCGAGGGATCCCCTCCTTCATCGACCAACCGCCTCACGCTGGCTTTCCCGCGTGAGGCGTTCTGCGCCGAGTCCTCCCCGGGCGCGTGGAATCGGGCCCAGACGCTCAGACTTTCGCTCTGGAAACAGGCGGCGCGCCCCGTGTTGCTCACCCTCCACGCCGTCTCGACACGGCGCGATGTCGTCGCCATCATACAGGCGAGCGACGCAACCGCCCCGGGCGAGAGCGGCTTTGCCCGCCTCCTCACCGCTCGCACGACGGCGGCGCTCACCCGCGCCGGCATCCCGCATACCATCATCAATGACCGTTTTGACGACGCGCTGGTGCCGTTCAAACTCGTCTTGCTGCCGTGGAGTCCCTCCCTGCAAGAGCGTCAGATCCGCTCCCTCAACCGGTTTATCACATCTGGCGGCAAAGTGATCGTGTTTTACAATGCGGCGTCCGATCTGGCCCGTACGCTTGGAATCCGCATCGACCCCTGGCGCGGAGCCGATGGCGGCCGTCAATGGACCGCCTGGGCGCCTGCACCCGCAGCCGGCCTGCCGCTCCCCGCGCGCGTCCCGCATGTGACCACCAGCATCCTGCCGCCCTACCCCATTCCCGGCAATCTCCACACCGCCCGCACCATCGCCACTTGGACCGATGCCGCCGGACGTGTCACCGACCTCCCCGCCTGCGTGCTCTCCGAGCGGGGCGCTTGGTTCGCTCATACCCCGCCGCTCGCTTCCGCCGCCGCGTCGGCCTTTCTCGGCGCACTCGTGATGGAACTCCTCCCCGCTCTGGGCGATGTCTGCAGCGCCGAGACCATCCACACCGCCCAGACCGCCCCCCATCCCGACGCCGACCAGCAGGCGCAAACCCTCGTTCGGATGCAGGCGGCGCGGGCCGCCCGTCAACCCGCCCGCGTCGCTCAGTTGGCAGCCGAGATCCGCGATGCGCGCGCCACCGCCGCGCTTATGTCCGGACCGGCACCCCGCGCCGTCGAGGTCCATGGCGTGTGGGAAAACGGCTCCGGCCGCCATCCTCGGGGATGGGACGGGCTGTTCACGGAATTATCCCAGCGGGGCGTCAACACGGTCTATTCGCACATGCAGCGCGCCGGTCAGACACAGATCAACCCGAACGTCGCCGCGCCAGTGTCGTCATCCGGACGAACGGCGGGAGCCGACGCCGTGGCGTCTCTCTCGGCCGCTGCCAGGCGGCACGGCATCGCCCTGCACGCCTGGGTCACCTGCTGGGCGCTCGACGGCATCGACGAGTCCCGCCGGGCCGATCTCTCCGCCGCAGGCCGGCTCATGCGCGATGCGCAGGGCCGCGAACTGCCTTGGCTCTGCCCCTCGCTCCCCGAGAACCACGCGCTGCTCCTCACGGGTCTCGCCGAACTCGCCCGGCAGGGGATCGCGGGCATCCACCTCGACTACGTCCGTTATCCCGAGATGCAGGGGTGCTTCGCGCCCGCAACCCGGAAGGCCTTTGAGAAACAGACCGGCGCGCGCGTCACGAACTGGCCAAACGACGTACTGGCCGGCGGCTCGCTGGCCGACGCCTTCCAGACGTTCCGCCAACAGGAAATAACCCGTTTCGTCCGAGCCGCAGCCGAAACCGTCCGCGCGATCAATCCCGCCATCATCCTCTCGGCAGCGGTCTTCCCATCGCCCGCCGCCGCCCGGATGCGCGGCCAGGACTGGCCGGGCTGGCTGCGCGACAACACCCTCGACACCGTCTGCCCCATGGCCTACACCGAAAGCGCGGCCGCATTCGCCGAAATGCTCGACGCCTGCATCCGCGAAACCCCCGATCCCGCCACGCACCTGATCGCCGGCATCGGCACCGGGGCCGACGAAAGCCAACTCGACGCTTTCGCCACTGCCGAACAGATTCTGGCCGTGCGCGCCCGCCCCCTCAAGGGGTTTGCCTGTTTCGCCGTCGACGACGAACTCCTCGGCCGCATCCTTCCGCCGCTGCGACTCGGGCCGTAAAAGCGGGCACATGGCCTAATTGTTCGTGCCCCAGAATAATGAGCCCGCTGAACCCGGAACGCTGAACCCTGAATCCGTCGCGCGCAAAACGGAGTTTTTTCACGCGCTTCGCCCGGCGGGGAAATTAACGGGGAATTCCGGCCTGCGGATTGGCTTTGTGTGCGAGCGGCGCACGGACCACGCTGCCGCCGCACAGGGGATGCATGCGCTGTTGAATCGTCTTCCGGTAAAACCGGTTGCCCATGCCGGTGTAGATGACCGGTGTCACCGGATGATTCAGGGGCCAGCGCACCACGTTCGAAAAGCGCCGGGCGATATTGCCAATCGAATAAAAGCGGGCGAACGACTCCCAGTAGAGGGTTTCCAGTTCAGCGGCATCCATGTTCCGCGGTCTGAAGACGGCGTGCGTGCCGTCGTAGAGGGAGTAGTCCCGGTGCAGGATGCGCCCCTCCTGATCGAGCTGCGCGTGAAGCTGGGTGCCCGGGATCGGGGTCAGAATAAACAGGGTCATCAGGTGCACCTTCAACGCGATGGCGATGTCCGTGGTTTCGCGGATGGTCTGGGGCGTGTCGGTGTCGAAGCCCACGATCAGGCTGACGTTCAGGTCGATCCCGGCCGAACGGAAGGCGGCCAGCATCTTGCCGAAATCCTTGCCGACGTTGTGCCGTTTGCCCACCGAGTTGAGGCTGTCGGCGTGAAAGCTCTCCACCCCTACGAATGCGTTGATGCACCCCGATTGCCGGGCGAGATCGAGCAGCTCGGGGTCTGCTGCGGCGAGCGAGCTGAACTGGCCGATCCAGCGGTTTTTCAGCGGAATCATGGCCCGGAACAGCTCCTTGGCGCGCGGCCGGTCGGCGGCGACGTTGTCGTCGACAAGAAAGAAATAGGCACCGGGATAGTGGCGCATTTCGGCGATGACGTGTTCGATCGGCCGGAAGCGCATCGTGCGGCCGAAATATTGGGTGACGGAACAAAAGGCGCACCCATGCGGACATCCGCGCGACGTCTCGATGGGGATGCGCGGCAGGGCGCTTTTTGAAATGGCGCGACCGGGGCGGACAAACGCCGAGGTCTTCAGCAGATCGAAGCGCGACACAGGGAGGTTATCCATGGAGCAGAACGCGGCTGCCTGATAGCGGTGCTGCAGGCGTCCTGCGGCGAAATCGGCCAGGACGCCATCCCAGACGTTCTCGGCTTCGCCGATGACGAGGCAGTCCACATGCGGCAGCACGAGGTCTGGCACGGCGCTCGCGCCGACGCCGCCCATGATCACCTTCACCCCGCGTGAACGGAATTGATCGGCGATCTGGATCGCCCGCGGCACCTGCGAAATGAGCGTCGTGATGCCGACGAGATCCACCTTAGCATCGTAGTCGATCTCATCGAGGCTATCATCCGTGATGAGGATGTCGAAGTTTCCGGGCGTCAAGGCGGCCAGGTAGGGGAGGGCGCGCGTCGGGGTGAGGGCTTTTTCAAGTTTGAGGGGTTTGCCGTTCACCAATTGGGCGGGCTTGATCAACTGCAGTCTGTATGATTTCATCGGACTTTATTCTCCCGAACGCGCGTCCATGAGTGACTCCGAAATAGATCGTGTGAGATGAAACTTATCAGAAGGGATTGAAGCCGTCAAGATACGGATGCCTCGACAGATACGGATGCCCGACAGATACGGATGCCTGCGATGCAGCCTGCGTCAAGATCGTTTGACAGCGACGGCAGAATGAGCGATGATCTGAACACAGTTGCATTTGAACACAGGGGAATGTCCGGCAGTCCGACGGCGTCTGCCGGAACGGTCTGCGCGAATGCAACGGCGACTGGGTGACACGCACGAAAGAGAAGTGGATGAAACACACCGAAACAAGTCCTGTGGCGGCTACTGTGGATGCGGTCCGGGCGCCCCGACATTGTGTGCTCCTGTTTCACGGTGTGACGGTTCTGGTCGCTCTGGTGGTGCTGTTGCCGGTGGCGCTGTTTCCGGTCACACCGGGGTTTTCGGGCAAAGCGGTGGGCGTGCTCCTTTTCATCGCGGTGTGTGCGGAGCGCGTCTGGGCCATGTACGTGCGGCAGGGGCTTGGGCGAGTCCGGGACGGAGCGGGGCGGGACTGGACGGCGATTGCCGTGGGCTATGCGTACCCGCTGACGCTGGGCGGAGCGGTTGCCGAGTTTCTGCTGCGTCAGCATGCGCCGCCTCCCGGTCTCTTCGCGACCGGCCTGGCGATTTACGTGGCGGGGGTTACATGGCGGTATTGGGCGTTCCACATGTTGCGGCACCAGTGGCATGTAGATGTCTCGGATACCGAAGGCGAACGGCATCTGGTGCGCGAGGGCCCCTACCGGCTCATGCGGCATCCGCTCTATTTCGGAGCCTGTCTGGAGATCGTCGGGATACCACTGTTTCTGGGCGCCTGGGGCGCCCTGCTCTTCGGCGTGCTGGTTTTCATCCCGCTGGAGGTGGCGCGTGGGTATTACGAGGAACGCTTCCTGCGCGAATTGTTCGGCGCGGACTACCGGCGGTATGCGGACGACGTCTGGGCACTTTTTCCGTTGCCCTTCAGGCCGCGCCGTCGTCCTTGACCTGCGCGGCACGCGGGAGAACCAGGGTGAACGTCGTCCCCCGGTTGACGGCGCTTTCGACGGTTAGCGTGCCGTTGTGCGCTTGGGCGACCTTTTGTGCGATGAACAAGCCCAGCCCCATGCCGCCCAGGGCGTGGCGGGTGGTGAAGTTCGCCGTGAAGATGTGCTGCAGGTTCTGCTCGGAAATACCGCATCCGTTGTCCGCCACGCTGACGCGGACGGAGGTGTCGAGGATTTCCGAGCGGACGCGGATCAGCCCGTGGTCGGGCGGCAGGGCGTGGATCGCATTAAAGATGAGATTGGCCAGCACGCGCGCAAGTTGCACGCGGTCGCCGATGATGGGGGTGTCGCATCCCGAAGTCTCGCACGCAATCTTGGCATGGGCGGCGTCTGCGGCGGGTCGGGCGTTTTCGACACAGGCGCCGACGAACTCGTGAAAAGGAAACGGTGTCTGCTGCTGGGGGGTCTGGCGGATCAGGCGCTGCCACGAGTCGAGCATGTCGACGCACTGCTTCATCGAATTCTCCAGCTTGTCCAGATAGTGGCCGGTCTCCGGCTGCGCGTCGGCCTGCTGTTGCGGCAAACCTTCGAACTCCATCCGCAGCAGGCTTGAGGACCCGCTGGCCACGGTGAGGGTGTTACGCAGGTCATGGACAAACTCAGCGGAGACCTGCCCCAATTCGGCCAGCCAGCCCTTGCCCTCGAGTTCGCGGATGCGCCGCTCCAATGCGTCCGCATCACTCAGAAGCTTGTCGCGTTTGCGGCGCAGCCGGGTCTGTTCGACATGGCGCTGAACCGCACGGCGCATTTCCGCCGCGTCAAAGGGTTTCTCCATGTAGTCGTTCGCCTCGTGGCGGATTGCTTCCTGCGCCGTGCCGAGGGCTGCGAAGCCGGTGAGCAGGATCACGGCTAGATCGGAATCCAGCTTGCGGATTTCGCGGAGCCCTTCGATTCCGTTGCAGCCGGGCATGCGGATGTCCATGATCACGGTATCCGGCGTGTGTTGGCGCAAGAGAGCCAGACCGCGTTCGACCGAATCCGCGCACCACACGTGGTAAGCGTCCTTGAGCAGGAAGCGCAGGCTCTCGCGCGGTCCGAGCTCGTCGTCAATCACGAGAATGGTCGGACGCGCATCATCATTCTGAACAGGTTCGTCGTGATTCATGTGGGCCTCCTGATTATATCCAAAAGAACGCAACAAAATCTCGAAGGGTCGAGCATGCCAGTTTCCGGATTGGAGGTCAAAAGGCATACGTGTAGGTCAACGCGGCGAGATGGCCTTCAAAGGTATACGTGCCCTGCCTATAGAGTGGGTTCTGATTGTCGTCGCCGATCCGGCGCTTATTGAAAAGGCCGAGGGCGTAGGCGATATCAATGGCATGGCGTCCGGTCTGGTAGCCGAGACCGATGCTGACGATCGACTGGTCAACGTCCAGCGCCATCGGCGCGAACGTCTGGTTCGGTATCGGGCTTTGCAGGTGGAGGTAGCCCGCGCGCAGCGTCCAGTCGGGAACGAAGCGCCAGTCGGCGCCCACGCCGAACGTCCACGTGTCATTCCAATTTTGCGGGGTGCTGGAGAGTCCCAGAATGCCAGCCAGCGGGTTATTGGCGCCCGCGTCAATCGCCATCGTCTTGAAACGCGAGAACTGCAGCCACTCGGCGTTCGCCTCGACACGCAGGGTGTCTGTGAGGCGCACGCCATAACCGAGCGCCACGATGGTCGGGTACTTGAATGTGGTCTCGATGTCGCTTGTGGGGACCGACGGCAAAAAAACGGGGATTTCGTCCGTCTTCATTTCGCCCCTGAATTTCAAGTCGAACGGCGAGCGGCAGGTTAGGGCGAGGCGTTGGCTGGGCGTGATGCGCCAAGTGATGCCGGCATTGGCGCCTGCGGCGAGTCCGTCCGCCTCGGCGGCGATGCGGCTACCGGGGCTGAACGGGAGCAATTGGCGCAATTGCAGACGCCCGTAGTACAGATCGAGACCGGCGCCGATCGAGACGGAGTCGGAGACGCGCCAGGCCAGGGCGGGCGAGAAATCCATCACGGACATGCTGCTGAATACGGGCGCCGCGTAACGGAGATCACCGTCGGCATCCCACCGTGTCTGGCGTCCGAAGGGGACGTGGACGCCGAATCCCAGCGTCAGATCGCTGTTTTTCGGCAGCGGCCAGGCGATGGCGAATCCGGGTAACACGCACCACGGCGACTCGGTTTCGGTTTGTCCGAGTTGACCGCTATAGTCGGCGTGGCTATAGCCGAGCAGGGACGAGATCTGCACCTGCCGTGACGCGACCTCAGTGAGATTGGCCGGGTTGTAAAAGATCGCCGAGGCATCGTCAACCCAGACGATGTGCTTGCCCGATTTTCCAAGCGCCGCCGCCGTGTCGGGCGGATTGCGGAAACCATCCGCCCGAACGCTCAGAACCCCAAGCCCTATCAGGGCCAGTGCGAAGTAGATCACAGAATACCGTTTCATTAAGGTCATCCTCCATTCGCTTGGCTTGCTATAAAACTTCTGAATCCGATTGCCGACGCATGAACGCTTAGCACCATTCGTGCCACCGGCGTCTGCGGGTGGGCAGCAATTCTCTATATGAGCGCATCCGTACCGTCGAAATCGCTATCGGGGCCGATTTCATCGATTTTTCATCGATTTCGGTCCCGATCCCGATTTGGATTCCGATAGCGGATGCCATAATGAGAACGAGACGCGCGGTGTTCAATAATGTACACGCTTGAGCTTACCACGGGAAATCATCTCCAAACGTGTACAATATTGTATTGGACAATCGCCAGGCTTTGGTGCGAAACTACTCCCCATCCTTTCATGAGCAATGTGTATCACAATGATGATCGACGTGTCGTTGTCACCGGAATCGGAGTGGTGGCCGCCAATGGCATCGGTGTCGATGCGTTCTGGCAAACGCTCGTCGAAGGTCGATCGGGAGTCGGTCCCATCACCTTGTTCGATGCCTCCCACTTGCCCATTCGCATCGCGGCAGAGGTGAAGGGGTTTGACCCGAGCATCCATTTGCCGGCGGGCATCAAGTGGAAGCGCATACCACGGCAAGCGCATTTTGCATTGGCGGCTTTGGATATGGCGCTGACCGATGCGGGACTAAGCACCGGAAGTCTGGCGAAGTCCATACGTCAGGTGAACGTGTGCATTGGGGTCAGCACAAGTGCAATCGAGGTGGTCGAGGAGGCGGCGCACAACGTGTACAAGGGTCATCCGAACCACGTGCGCCCCTGGGTGGTTTGGGCGACACAACCCCATTGCGTCGCCACAACATTGGCGGAATATATTGGCACACGGATTTCGTATCAGACCGTGGCGGCAGCGTGCAAGGCCGGTGCGGATGCGGTCTCGAACGCAGTCGAGGCGATTCGCACGGGGCGAACGGACATTGCGATCGCAGGAGGCACGGATGCGTCGATCTGCGCGACCACCTGTTCCGCATTCTGCACGAGCAAGATGCTCTCCTGCCGCAACGAGGACCCCCAGCGCGCCAGCCGGCCCTTTGACCGTGATCGTGATGGCGGTGTGTTGGGCGAAGGTTCAGGCATCCTGGTGCTGGAGAGTCTGGCCCACGCGCGTGGGCGTGGCGCTCGCGCGTGGATGGAGATCTGCGGCGGGGCATCGTATGCCGATACGTTTGGCGCGCCGACGGCTGAGGGCCTGGGGGTGTGCATGTCTCTGGCTATGGCCAATGCGCGGCTCGATGCCGGGGCGATTGATTACGTGTGTGCGCATGGGCCGAGCGATGTCGTGATTGATCGCGTCGAGACAGCCATGATCCGCAACGTGCTGGGATCCCGCGCCTACCACATTCCGGTTTCATCCATCAAGGGCGTCACCGGCAACCCGCTGGCGTCGGCCGGTCCGCTGGAGATCATCGCCTGCGCGCTCGCGATGCGCGACAATTGGGTCCCGCCGACGGCGAATTACCGGACGCCCGATCCGGCCTGCGATCTCGACTACGTGCCCCAGGCGCGGCGGATGCGGATCGAACACGCGTTGATCAACGTCCATGGCATGGGAGGCGGCAACACCACGCTCGTGGTGAGGAGACCGCCGCCATGACGAACCTGTTCATCATTGCGCTGCCTGTCGTGATCGCGATCAACCTGCTGATCGGCGTGATCGTGTTCATGACCAATGTGGGCCGACTGGCCAACCGTGTTTTCCTCATTCTCTCCCTGGTGTTCGCCCTCTGGTTGTCCTGTCAGTACTTTGGCTCTATCACGACAAGCGAGGCGTGGCTGGAGTTCTGGATCCGCCAGGCCTGCGCCACGAGCGTTTTCATCCCCTTGTTGTTCCATCTGTTGCGTGCAGCCGCTGCCCAGCCCACGACAACGCTCGTCCGTTTGCTGCGCCGTTCGTGGCTGTTGGCGGCGACGGTAGTTGGCGCCGCCGTCTTGTCCCAGACCCGCTTCTTTCTGGCTGGCGCGCGGTTGTCGGTCGGCGGAAACGCGATCGGAGAGCCTCTCTACGGGCCGGGGTTCGGCCTCTTTGTCGGTTTATGGATAGTCGCCGTGGTGGCGCTGGTCTGGAGTTTCTTCCGGTCGCTGGCTCGGGCAGAAGGCGTGTACCGGATGGAAATGCAGATCCTGGCGTATGGATCGCTGTTTTCGTTTGTTCCCGGCGTCTTGCTGGTGCTTGTGATTCCCCTGTTCACCGGATCGTCGCAAAGTGCGCGGTTCACGCCCTTCACCGTGGTCATCTGGCACAGCGCGATGGCCTACGGGATCGCCACCCGTCACATCATGGGCGTGGGCGAATTTCTGCGGCGCGCGATCATCTGGGCACTGGTGGCGTGTGCTCTGGCGGTCTTGTACACCGTGGTGTTCCGCCTGGTTCGGATCCTCCCCTTTTATGGAACTGATGAGTCGCTGCGTAATGCGGCCCATGTGGTTGCCGCCATCGCCGTCGCGCTGAGTCTCACGCCGGCGAATGCGTTCCTCAGGCGCCAGGCCAGTCTATTGTTCGAGAGAGACCATGATGCGTTGTCCCAACTGGTGCGCGAGGGGGGTGATCTGGCCCGGTCCATTACCACGGTTGACGCATTGTTCGCCGATTTCAGCCGGTTGCTGCAGAACGCGCTCGGCGTCTCCCGTATTTGCGTGTACCTCCATGATGGTTCACGCTACGTGCAGCATCCGAGCCGAGGCGGGGATTGGGATGAGTTCATCGGCGAAACCGATCCGCTGGTGCACGCCTTGCGGGCGGAGCGCTACCCCCTGATCCGCGACGTGCTGCGGCGCGGCGGCAACACGTCGTTGGAGATGCAGGCCGAACGCGTCCTCGCCCGGTTGGACGTCGAGGTGGCGGTCGCGCTCAAATCCAAGAACGGCCTGGCGGGATTTCTCCTCCTCGGCCGTCGTCAGAACGGCCGGATTTTCGGCCAGCGCGAAGAGGACGCGATGGCGTTCCTCGGGGATCAGTTGGGGTTCGCGATCGAGAACGCCACGCTGTACACGCGGCTTCAGGACGCACGCATCTACAACGAGGTGCTGCTCGACAACCTGGTGACCGGCGTCGTCGCCGTCGGCGCCGACCGGCAGGTCACCGTCTGCAACCGCGAGGCGCAACGCATTCTGCGACTGGCCCCGGACGGGGAGGTCATCGGCAGATCCGCCGCTGACGTTCTGCCCGCGCCGATCTGGGACCATCTGCGCGCCTGCCTCGATTCGGGCCGGGGTGTGCGCGATCAGGATATACGGCTGTATCCGCAGTCGCCCCGCGAACAGGCGATTCGCTTCTCCACCGCCGTTTTCAGCGGCCCCGCCGGGTCCTCGGCGGGCGCGTTGCTGGTCGTTCAAGACACCTCCGCCATCCGGAAGCTGGAAGAACAGATCCGGCGCAGCGACCGGCTGGCGAGCATCGGCACGATGGCGGCCGGCATGGCCCACGAGATCAAGAACCCGCTCGTCGGACTCAAGACGTTCATCCAGCTCCTTCCCGACCATTACGACGACCCGGACTTTCGCAACACCTTCGTGCCGCTGCTCGGCAACGAGGTCGAACGGATCAACGCGATCGTCTCGCAGCTTCTCAACTTCTCCCGACCGGTCAAGCCGACGCTGAATCCGCTCACGCTGCACGCCATGCTCGATGCAGCCGGCACGCTGGTCGCCCAGCAGATTAAGGCGCGAGGACTGGTGTTCGTACGCCGTTACGAGGCCGAAAACGACCATTTGCTGGGCGATCAGGGGCTGCTGAGCCAGGTGTTCATCAACTTGTTCCTGAATGGCATGGACGCGATGGAGCGTGGCGGCACGCTGACGGTGACTACGCAGGTCGTCACAAGACCCGATCCTCGCTGGGATCACGCCGGGACACGGGCGGATGCGTGGATCGAGGTGCGGGTGCAGGACACCGGCCGCGGCATTTCACCGGAGGACAAGGCGCAGATTTTTGATCCGTTCTTCACGACCAAGCCCACCGGTACCGGTCTGGGTCTGTCGGTCGCTCACGGAATCGTGATCGAACACCAGGGCATGATCGACGTGGAGAGCATACCCGGTGCAGGCGCCTGCTTCCACGTGCTGCTGCCCCTGCTTGGCTCAGGCCCCCTCAGTGGCGATACTGAAGCGAAAGGAAAGGCATGACGACACCTGCCCCCGTGTGCTTGCTACTCACGCGCGCCCCGAATCTGGCCGACCGTCTCGCACGAGCTGCGGGCGGATTGGCCAACATTCTCGCCGTGGCGGACCGTTCCGAGCTGACGCGTGCCGAACAGCGGATCGGCCCCACGGTTCTGGTGCTCGATCTGAGGCACCCCGAGACCGAGGCGGTGCTCGCCGCCGCCCTCCCGGAATCACGCGGGTGCATGATCGCCATCGGCCTGCCGGATTCCGAGGCGTTCCTGACCTGTCGCGATGCCGACATCTTTGCTGCGGAGCCGCTCGACGCGCCTGCGGCCCAGTTGCGGCGAACCTTGCGCCACGCCATCCTCCTGCGTCAGGCCCGCGAGGATCTGGCCTTGGAGCGGCAACCGCGCGCCGGCCGCCCGCCGGACCCGTATCCTGCCGCCGCCGAGCCGGCGCTGAACCTCGCGCCGCTCCATGAATTGTGGCGCGCCTCGCGTCATTTCCGCGATCATCAGAAGCTTCTGGAACAGTTGGTCGAAGGCATCGCCGTCGTCGGCCGATTCGCCCGGGTGGGCGTCGTGGTCCGGCTGGACGAAGATTCGTCCTATCGTCTGAGGGCGGGCATCCGCTGCCCGGATGGAGCCGATGCGCCCGCGTTTGACCCCGCCGATCCGCTCGTGCGCTGGCTGGACCGGCACGCGCATCTGGTCTGCCGTGCCAATCTCGACCATGTCGCCGACCTGCGCGACCAGCAGATGCTGCGGCGCGCGCTCGACAGCGCCGGCGCGGAGGTGATCGTGCCGCTGATCGGTAAACGGGGTCTGCTGGGCTGGATCGCGGTCGGCCACCGCGTCACCGGCATCCCGTTTGCGTCGCACGATTTCTCCGACCTGGCCGTCATCGGCGAGCAGGTCGCCACCCTGCTTGAAAACGCGCTGCTGGTCGAGGAACTGGCCGTCCAGAAAACGCTGGCCGAAAATCTGCTGGAAGCCCTTCCCGTGGGCATTCTGGCCGTTGCTGGGGATGGAACGGTGCGCTGGTTCAACCGTGAGGCCGAGCACCTGCTGGGCGTGACCGCTGCGGAGACGGTCAACCGCCCCGTGGAGCAATCGGGCAGCCGCATCGCCGATCTGGCCCTGCGGACGATCCGGAACGGCGCAGACGCCGCGCCCGCCATCTGGACCGATCCCGCGAGCCGCCGCACCCTGCGGGCCGTCGCCCAGCGCATCGGCGCGAATGACGCATGCTGGGGCGCCATGCTGCTGCTGACGGACATCACCCACGAGCGCCTGCTGCGCGAAAAGCAGGAGGAGCTGGAACGTCACGCTTTCTGGAACGACCTCGCCGCCGCCATGTCGCATGAGGTGCGCAATCCGCTCGTCGCCATCAGCACCTTCGCGCAGCTCCTCCCGGACCGCTACACAGACCCCGAATTCCGCCAGCAGTTTTTCAGCATCGTGACCGGTGAAGTCGGCCGACTGAACGCCATCATCACCCAGATCAATACATTCGCCCATCCGCCCCAACTGGTCTTCCGCAAAATTGCGCCGGGCGAGATTGCGACGCGCGCCTGTGCGCTTGCCACGCAGCGGGCCGCGCCCGGCACGTTCGAAGGGATCCGGGAGGTAGAGGCGGGATTGCCGTTGATAGACGCCGACGCCGAGGCGCTGATCGACGGTCTGGCCCACGTGCTGATCAATGCGCACGAGGCGGTCGGCGGCCGCGCCTCGCCCCGCATCTCCCTGCAGGTTCGCTGCAACGGCGCCGACCCGACCCGAACCCTGATCTTCGCCGTGTCCGACAACGGCCCGGGCGTCGCTGCGGAGGTGCGGGACAAACTCTTTTCGCCGTTCTGCACGACCAAGCCACGCGGGCTGGGGCTGGGATTGCCGCTGGCGCGGCGGGCCGTCGTCGATCACGGCGGCTGGGTTGACGTGGATACCAATGAAAACGGGACCACCGTGACGATCACCCTGCCGCTGGAGGGACGCATTAGCCATGCTGAAACTGCTGATCGTTGACGACGAACGGGGCAGCCGCGAGGCGTTGCGGCTGATCTTTGCGAACGACTATGCCGTGCTGCCGGCCGAAACGGCGGAAGAGGCGCAGGCGATTTTGTCGCGCGAACACGTGGATCTGGTCCTGCTGGATGTCGTGATGCCCGGCCGTTCCGGGCTCGACTTCCTGCGCCAGATACACGCCGACCATCCCGAGATGCCCGTCATCATGGTCAGCGCCTCGACCGCCATCCCACCCGTCGTCGAGGCCATCCGCCAGGGGGCCGTTGATTTCGTCGGCAAGCCCTTCGACGTGGCGAACATCCGCCATGTGGTGCGGCGGGCGATCGAAACCAAGCGGCTCCACCGCCAGGTCGCCGTCCTGGAGACCGAGCTGTCGGCCGCCTTTCCGACACAGGAGATCATCGGCTGCAGCCCCGCCTTTGCCGTCTCCATTGAGCAATTGCGACAGGCGGCGGTGACCGACGCCACAGTGCTGATCCAGGGGGAGAGCGGGACGGGCAAGGAACTCGCCGCCCGTCTGCTGCACGCGCAAAGCCCCCGCCGGGATGAGCCGTTCGTCGCCGTCCATTGCGCCGCCCTTCCCGAAAACCTGCTGGAGAGTGAGCTGTTCGGACACGAGAAGGGGGCCTTCACGGGCGCCGACCGTCAGAAGCCGGGCCGGTTCGACCTGGCCGGCTCGGGGACGCTGTTTTTTGACGAGATCGGGGAGATGACGACCGTCACGCAGGTGAAGCTGCTGCGCGTACTGCAGGAACGGGAATTCATGCGTGTCGGCGGAACCCGGCTGCTCCGCACCAACGCCCGCATCGTCGCGGCCACGGCCCGCGACCTGAGGCGGGAAGCTGCCACGGGACGCTTTCGCGAAGATCTCTTCTACCGCCTCAACGTGGTGCAGGTGCGGCTGCCGCCGCTGCGCGAACGGCGCGACGACATTCCGCTGCTCCTCGCGCATTTCCTGGCCCGGCTCGGCCCCGCCCTGCATGCCGAAACCCGTGGATTCGACGCGGAGGCCCTGCGCCGGTTGTGCGCCTACGACTGGCCCGGGAATGTGCGCGAGCTGCGCAACGTCGTCGAACGGGCGCTGGTCCTCCACGGCCGCGAGCCGGAGATCGCCGTGCGTCGGCTGCCGGAGGAGTTCCACGCCGGAGAGCCGCAACCGGAGCCCGCCGCAGAGACAGCCGCCGCCGCCGCGCCGTCGGATGCAGGCGGGTTGAAACTCGAAGAGGCTGTCAGCGCCTGCGAACGCCGGATCATCACCGAGGCCCTGCGCCGGGCCGACGGCGTGCAGACGCGCGCCGCTGAAAGCCTTGGCACCACCCGCCGCATCCTTCGCTACAAGATGGGCAAGCTCGGCCTCTAATGTGGAATTATTGACCTCCACATTGCAAGCTGGTCAGAGAGCCTCGTTTGGTTTAAACTGTTTCTTTACGTGCGTCTACGTAGAAGCGCGGGGATGTGTTCCGCGCCTGAAAACAGAGTGGTTTGTGAGTCAG
Source organism: Akkermansia muciniphila (assembly GCA_945870025.1). GTDB lineage: Bacteria > Verrucomicrobiota > Kiritimatiellia > RFP12 > JAAYNR01 > VGWG01. The sequence continues at coordinate 27,879 of CAMBQN010000003.1, read as the reverse complement.
AACGGAAGAAAGAGTGGGGCCGTATGCCGAATACGATTTTGGTGGGGGCGCAGTGGGGCGACGAGGGCAAGGGCAAGGTGATCGACGTGCTGACGGACCAGGCCGATCTGGTGGTCCGGTATCAGGGCGGCAGCAATGCCGGCCATACGGTCATTGTCGATGGAAAGAAGCACGTGTTGCACCTGATTCCGTCGGGCATCCTCCATCCGGGCAAGGTCTGCGTGATCGGCAATGGCGTGGTCGTCGACCCGATCGAATTGCTCCACGAAATTCGGATGATCGAAGGCCAGGGAATGGTCACGGCGGGCCGACTGTGGGTGAGCGATCGCGCACACTTGGCGATGAGCTACCACAAGGCGCTGGACAAGGCGGACGAGGCGCGGCGCGGCGCTGACCGCAAGATCGGAACGACCGGTCGGGGCATCGGGCCGTGCTATGGCGACAAGGTCGCGCGTAACGGGTTGCGCATCGGCGACATGCTCGCGCCGCATTTTTCCGACCTCGTGACGCAGCGCGTGGGAGCGGCCAACGCGACGCTCCACGCCATGGGGGCGCCGACACTCGACCCCGCAACCGAATGCGAGACGTATCTGACGGTGGCCCGGGCCCTCATGCCCTATATCGCCGACACCCTGACGCTCGTACACCAGGCCGATGCGGACGGAAAGAGCATCCTCCTTGAGGGCGCGCAGGGTACCATGCTCGATATCGACTTCGGCACCTACCCCTTCGTCACCTCCTCCAACGCGACCGCAGGCGGGGCCTGCACCGGGTCGGGACTCTCGCCGCGCCGGATCGACCGCGTCGTCGGCGTTATCAAATGCTACACGACCCGTGTGGGCGAGGGGCCTTTTCCCACCGAAATGAAGGATGCCGCAGGCGAGGATCTGCGTCAGCGCGGCGCGGAGTTCGGCGCCACGACGGGCCGGCCGCGACGGTGCGGTTGGTTTGACGCCGTGGTCGGCCGTCACGCCGCACGGGTCAACGGCGTCGATTTCTGGGCCTTGACCAAGCTGGATGTGCTCGACACGCTGCCGGTCATCAAGATCTGCGTGGCCTATGCGTGCGATGGCAAACGCTATGACGCAATACCCGCCTGTTTGGAGACGTTCTCACGGTGCGAGCCGATCTACGAGGAGATGCCCGGATGGATGGAGCCGACCAGCCACATCACCCGCTACTCGGATCTGCCGCTGAAGGCCCGCACCTACGTGGAGCGCCTGATCGGGCTGTTGGGTGGCCGGCTGGGCCTCCTCTCTATCGGACCGGCACGCGAAACCACCCTGCGCATGGCGATTTGAAGGCGGAGCATGGCCGAGAAACTACCTAAAATCCCGCTCCATGTGGCGTTCATCATGGACGGCAACGGCCGATGGGCGCGGGCCCGCGGCTTGCCGCGGCTGAAAGGCCATGAGGCGGGCGCGGATGCGGTCCGCCGCGTGATGGGCTACTGTCGCGACTGGGGCATCCGCTACCTCACGCTGTATGCCTTCAGCACCGAAAACTGGAGCCGGCCGGCGCTCGAGGTGGCCGGGCTGATGAAACTGCTGATGGTGTTCCTCAGAAATAACGAACGCGAGCTGCACGAGCATCGGGTGCGGCTGCGGGTGATCGGACGCCGGGCCGACTTGCCGGCGGCAGTCGTTCGACAGATTACACGGGTCGAGGCGGCGACGGCGGGCTATGACGGTGGCACCCTGATCCTGGCGCTGAGCTACAGCGGCCGGTCGGAGCTGGCGCAGGCGGCACGGCGGATCGCCGAGGAGGTCGCTGCCGGGACGCTCAAGCCCGATTCGATCAGCGAGGCGACAGTCGCGGCGCATCTCTATGCGCCGGACATCCCCGATCCCGACTTGATCGTCCGCACGAGCGGTGAGTTCCGGCTGAGCAATTTTCTGCTGTGGCAGGCGGCCTACAGCGAGCTGGTGGTGACGCCGGTGCTGTGGCCCGATTTTGGCGCGGACGATTTTCGCGCTGCTCTGGAGGCTTATGCGGAGCGGGATCGGCGCTTCGGTGGAATTGGCGGAGGCGACGCGCTTCCAGAGGGTAGAAACACATGATCAAACGAATTATTACCGGTGTGGCCGTAGCCTGTTTCTGGGTCGGCGTGTTGCGTTACCTACCCGGCTGGGCGTTGTTCGTCGTGCTCCAGCTTTTTGCCGGACTGACGCTCTATGAGTTTTACCGGCTGTGCGAGCGTGGCGGGATGGCGGTTTCGAAGACGCTGGGGATTTTAGGCGGAATGGTCTGGATCGGCGTGCTGTATGCCTTGCCGCTGCACATCGAGAATGGCCTGCCTCGCGGCTTTCCCTACGAAAGCCTCCTTTTGGCGCTGATGTTCTTCGGACTGCTGACGCAGCTTCTGCTGGATCCCAAGGCCAAGGACCCGTTGCGCAATGCAGCGGTGACGGCGCTGGGGTTTTGTTACCTCCCGTTCATGCTCTCGTTTTTTCTGAGGCTGGCGCAATGGGGATCCACGGGGCCTTTTGAGATCACGCGGGAGGGTGTTTTTCTGGCGTTTTACACGGCGCTGGTGCTGAAAATGTGCGATGCGGGTGCCTATGCGTGCGGCATCGCATTCGGGCGGCACCGGATGTTTCCGCGGGTCTCGCCCAAAAAGTCGTGGGAAGGGTTCGTGGGCGGCATGGTCGTTGCCGTCGCCAGCAGCGTGGGTGCAGTTGAGGCGGCCAAACATTTTTCATCCATACCGGCTGGCCCGTTCGCTCAGGTCTCCCTGTGTCATGCCGTGGTGCTCGGACTGGTGCTGGGCGTGGTGGGGGTGTTGGGCGATCTGATCGAGTCGCTGTTCAAGCGGGCCGTTGACGCCAAGGACTCCGGGGGCTATCTGCCGGGGATCGGCGGCGTGCTGGATGTGTTTGACAGCCTCGTGTTCGCCCCCGCCGTCGTGTTCTTCTATTTCTCCTGGTTCCACGCATGAAGTCAATAGTCCTATTGGGAAGCACGGGATCGATTGGCGAGAGCGCGCTGCGGGTGGCGGCGGCGCTCCCCGGCTGTGTGCGTGTGACGGGACTGGCCGCGCGTTCCAATGCGGCGCGGTTGGTGGCGCAGGCGCGGGAGTTCGGCGTGCGGCGGGTGGCCCTGGCCGATCCGGTTGCGGCGATCACGGCGCGGCGTCTGGCGCCGGAACTGGACGTGATCGACGGCGAGGCGGGCGTCGAGGAGCTGGCGCGCACCGCCGAGGCCGACATCGCGCTGTGCGCGCTGGTAGGGATGGCCGGACTCCGTCCGACGCTCGCGGCCATGGAATCGGGCAAGGATGTGGCTTTGGCGACCAAGGAGGTGCTGGTCGCGGCGGGGGCGCTCGTGATGCGCCGCCGGGAGGCGTGCGGCGTGCGGCTGCTGCCGATCGACAGCGAACACAGCGCCGTTTTTCAGTGTCTGCAGTCGGTGAGCGGCGAGGCGGCGTGCGTCCGAGCAGCAGGCGCCGATCCGTCGCGGTTCGCCGAGACGCGGGTGCGGCGGCTGGTCCTGACCGCGTCGGGCGGCCCGTTCGCCGCCTCGCCGGAAATTGATTTTGACCGGGTCACGGTGGCCGACGCGCTCAACCATCCCCGCTGGCGCATGGGGCGGAAGGTGACGATCGATTCGGCGACGATGATGAACAAGGGGCTGGAAGTGATCGAGGCGCACTGGCTTTTCAACATCCCCGTGGATCGGGTGGAGGTGCTCGTGCATCCGCAGAGCATCGTCCATTCGCTGGTGGAGTTCGCCGACCGCTCGGTGCTGGCGCAACTTTCGCCGCCCGACATGCGTTTTGCCATCCAGTACGCGCTCACCTGGCCCGATCGGGTCGCCACCGATCTGCCCGAACTGGATTTAACGGCGCTGGGGGGCCTGACCTTCCACGGCCCGGATGAGAATCGGTTTCGTTGTCTGGCGCTGGCGCGCCAGGCGGCGCTGCGCGGAGGCACCTGCCCCGCGGTTCTGAATGGCGCCAACGAGGTGGCGGTGGCCGCTTTTCTAGAGGGGCGGATTTCCTTCAGCGGAATCGCCAGAACAGTTGAAGAGGTTTTGGGACGGCATGACGCCGCCCCCGACGACACGTTGGATGCGGTGCTCGCCGCCGACGCCTGGGCGCGTCGGGAGTCCGCAGGGGTGATTGCAGCAATGACCGAACAGTGAAACGGATACACACATGGACACTTTTCTGATGGTGGTGCAGGGCGTTTGGGCAGGGGTGATCGTGGCGCTTCTCTTTGGGCTCGCGATTTTCATCCACGAATTCGGCCATTTCTTGTCGGCCAAGTTGCTGGGTTTCCGTGTGGATGCCTTTGCGATCGGGTTCGGCCCCGCGTTGTGGAAGCGGCGGGTCGGGCAAACCGAGTACCGCATCAACGTTTTCCCGGTCGGCGGTTACGTGGCGCTGCCGCAGCTCGATCCGTCGGGCATGGAGGCGATTCAGGGGGGCGACGGGGTGGCTGCGGAAAAGTTGACCGACATGCCGCCGTGGAAGCGGATCGTCGTGTCGGTCGCCGGTCCGGCGGGCAACGTGCTGCTGGCGATTGTGCTCGCGTGGATCATCTGGTTTGCGCCGGGATCGGTGACGGGCGTGGTCAGCACGCGGATCGGCACGGTCGAACCGGAAACGTCCGCTTGGGTTGCCGGGCTGCGACCGGGTGATGTGATCGAGCAGGTCGGTGGCCAACGCGTGACCACGTGGAGTGATTACCTCGTCGAGTGTCACCTAGTGGGCGGTATGGATACCGGCGTTGAACTCTCGGTCCGGGCTGCCGCCGACGGCGCCGTGCGAAAGGTCCGCGTCGCGGTGACCAACCTATCGCCCGATATCCGCGGAATTGCCGGTGTGTACTGGGATGGCAAATGCCAGATCCAGGAGGTGCTGGCCGACAGCCCCGCGCAGGCGGCTGGGATGCTTGCCAAGGATGTGGTGGTGACCTTGGACGGGGCACCGGTGCATAACAGCTCTGATTTCGTCATGCGGATGGGGGCCGCCGGTGCGCGGCCGGTGCAATTGGGCGTGCTGCGCGGCGGACGAGACCTGACCCTCACGGTCACACCCATACTGAACGCGGCAGGCTTGAGTCTGATCGGCGTCAGCGTCGATAACGCCGCCGAGTCGGCGATGTGGATGCAATACCGCGCGCCGTGGCGGCAGATCCGCAGTGACGCGATGCAGGTGGTTCGCGTGTTGAAGGCGCTGATTGCACCCAAGGTCAGCGGCGAGCGGAAACGGGTGGCTGGCGCGATCGGCGGGCCGGTGATCATCATGGCGATGATGTGGCGGATTGTGCAAGAGAGTGTGCTCAGCAGCATGGGCTTCCTGCGGATGATCTGCATTAACCTCGCGATCATCAACCTGCTGCCGCTGCCGGTGCTCGACGGCGGGCATATCGTCTTTTCGCTCTGGGAGATGATCACCCGGCGCAAGCCTCACCCCCGGGTGATCAACGTGCTGGTCACCGGTTTTGCCGTGCTGCTGATCGGGCTGATGGTGCTGCTGGTGTTTAAGGACGTGCTGCATCTCCGCCGCAATGCGCAGCAGGAGCGCGCGGCGCGGCAGCCCTGAACCGCCATCGCATCCCTTGCAGGGTCCCCGTTCCGCAAAGGAGGAAGCCATGACGACAACGAAAGGACGACGCTTGCGGCAGGCGGCGCTATTCGTCTGTGTGACATTCGCGTGTGCGCGGGTGGCGGTCGGCGGCGCGGTCTTCTTCCGTATGGTCTCGCCGACCAACACGGCGATCACGGCTCTTTCCGCCGGCGGGACACTCGTCTGGAGCAACGCCGCGACGGCAGGAGTGACCTGCACCGTGCAACGAGCGGTGACACTCACAGGATCCAGCAACTGGGTCGATTTCGTCCGGCACACGGCAACCAACACTGCGGTCTCCCTCCGCGTGTTCGACCCCGCGACGCCCGCAGGCATGGCTTTTATCCCAGCCGGGGTTTTCCAGATGGGGGATGCGTTCGCAGAAGGTGGAAACGATGAGGTGCCGGTCCACATGGTCTACACGAGCGCGCTCTACATGGATCAGACCGAGGTGACCTGGGCACTGTGGCAGAATGTGCGAAACTGGGCGATTACAAACGGCTACGACCTCTATCCTCCAAAAGGAGACGGCAATGCGACTAACCAGCCGGTTCACACGGTCACCTGGTATGAGGCGGTCGCGTGGTGCAATGCGCGGAGTGAACAGGCGGGGCTCACGCCCTGCTACCACACCGTCGGCGGAGCCGTGTATCGCGAGGCGACGTATGGACCGGAAGCCGTTTGCGACTGGTCAGCGAATGGCTATCGGTTGCCGACCGAGGCGGAGTGGGAGCGGGCGGCACGGGGAGGTCCTGCCGGTCGGCAGTATCCCTGGGGAGACATCATTGCTTCCACAAACGCCAACTACGCGGGTACGAACACTTGCCCAGTTGCTGTGTTTGGCGCGAACGGATACGGGCTTTACGATGTGTCTGGCAATGTGTGGGAGTGGTGCTGGGATTATTATGGCCCCTATTTGTCGGACTACGCATCCAACCCGTACGGACCGACATCCAGTTGGGAAGGGAAAGGGCGCGTACTCCGTGGGGGTTCATGGGAGGAATCCGACGTCCGAGTAGCGAGACGTGGTTGGTCCAATCCGGAAGAAACCTTCGCCGCCATCGGCTTTCGCACCGTACGCCGGGCTCAGGAGTAGGCGATCGGGGCGGGTGCCGATGCCAAGAGCGACTCGCGGTCGGGATAGGCGCCCTCAAGCTGGGCGTCGTAGAGACGTTCCAGCAACTGGCCGAGTTCCGGTCCGGGGCGGTGGCCGCGGGCGATCAGGTCGCGACCGCGAATCCACGGTTCGGGAAGGACCGGTTCGTTGACGAAGGCGTCGCGGGAGGCGCGGGCCAATTCATGGGTTGTCAGATCGCCGGTGCTGAAGGTCAGGTCGAGGCGGTGAAGTTCGAGCAGCAGGTCAAAACCGGGCGAACCGATCAGGCGCCGCCGGGTCGCAGGGCGCATCGCGCCAATATCCACGAAGGCCATGTGGCGGCGGACCGCGTCGGAAACGGCCTCGACGCGCGCGGTCGGCTGCCGTAACCGCGCGAGGATCGCGGCGGCCACGCCGGCGCCGTGCGGCGCGTGGCAGGGGAAGCGGTGGCACAGAGCGCCGTCCATCGCGGGATCGGGGAGGCTTTGGCGAGTGGGCGGCTTGCCCACATCGTGAAGCAGAACGGCCCAGGCCAGATCGGCATCGCGCGGTGTGGGCAGGGCGTCGAGCATCAGGCAGGTGTGCGCCCAGACGTCGCCTTCGGGATGGTACCGGGGCGGTTGCGGGCAGCCGTGATAGGCGGCGACTTCGGGGAGCACGACGCCGAGGAGGCCGGTCTCACGCAGCAGGTCGAGCGCCCGTGACGGCCGGGAGGCTTCGCACAGGATGCGTGTGAGTTCGACGCCGACCCGTTCACCGCTGACCGAGGCGAGCAGAGGAGCGCAGGCGCGGAGGGCGACCGCCGTGGCCGGTTCAATGGCAAAATCGAGGACGGCGGCAAAGCGGACGGCGCGCAGCAGCCGGAGGTGGTCTTCGCGGAAGCGCGCGGAGGGATCGCCGATGGCGCGGATCACGCGCGCGGCGAGGTCGGCGCGGCCGTTGACGAAGTCCGAGACCGTGCCATCGGCGGGATCGTAGAAGAGTCCGTTGATCGTGAAATCACGACGGGAGGCGTCCTCGGCGGCGGTGGTGAAGCGGATCGCGTCGGGCCGGCGTCCGTCGGAATACGCGCCATCGGAACGGAAGGTGGCGACCTCGAATGCGGCGGTGTCGGTGAGTACGACAATCACGCCGAACGACTTGCCCACGGCGACGGTTCTGGGGAAGAGCGTCTCGACCGTATCGGGCGGCGCGGCGGTGGCGATGTCGATATCCTTGATCGCCCGGCCCAGCAGAGCGTCGCGCACACAGCCGCCGGCAAAGAGGGTCGGCCAGCCCGCCTCGCGGAGGCGGGCGGCGACGGCGATGGCGGCGCGATAGAGCGGCGAATCGGCATCAAACATAGCGTAACTCCCGCAGGGGCTGCCGGGCGGGCCGGGACCCCGGGCTCCGGAGCGCGCCATCAGCTCTCGAAATACGTGTAGCCCCGGATCGAGTTTTCGTAGGCGGTGAGGATGGTGCGGCGGTCGGCGGGGGAGATCTTCTTCTGTTTGACCGCGTCCTCGGCCAGGGCGCGGAATTGCTCCATCAGCGTGCCGGGATTGTATTCGACGTAGGAGAGCACATCGCCCACGGAATCGCCGCGCAATTCCTGAGTGTATTCGATCTCGCCATCCTCGTCGACGCGGATGGAGACGACATTGGTGTCGCCGAAGAGGTTGTGGAGGTCGCCGAGGGTCTCTTGATACGCGCCGACGAGGAAGATGCCCAGGAGATACTCCTCGCCGCGGGAGACGGCATGGAGGGGCAAGGCGCTCTTGACATCGTGCGGATCGATGAAGGCATCGATCTTGCCATCGCAGTCGCAGGTGATGTCGGAGATGAACCCGAGGCGCGTCGGCTTCTCGCGCAGGCGGTGGATCGGCATGATGGGGAAGAGCTGATCGACGGCCCAGGCGTCGGGCACCGACTGGAAGACCGAGAAGTTGCAGTAATAGACATCGGCCAGCGCCGCTTCGAGACCGCGCAACTCCTGGGGCACGGCCTTCATCTTCCGGACTTCCGCCGCGATGCGCGTGAGGATGTGCCAGAAGATCTGGTCGGCGAGGGCGCGGGTGCGCAGGGAGATGTCGCCGTGCTGGAAGGCGGAGTGGATCTCGTCGCGGTAGAAGACCGCATCATGGAAGTACTCCTGAAGGTTCTTGGCGCGCAGCGAGCGGGCGACCTCGAGGAGGTTGGCCAGGGGTTCGGGAATCACATCGGGAAGGGTCTGGGGCAGTTCGGGAACTTCGAACCGGGCGGTATCGATCACATTGATCAACAGGACGGAGTAATAGCCGACCAGCGCGCGCCCCGATTCGGAGATCAGGATGGGGTGGGGGATGCTGGCTTCGTTGCAGGCGTGCATCGCCCCCTCGACCACATCGGCGCAATATTCCTGAATGTCGTAATTGGCCGACGACGGAAAATTGGTGTGCGAGCCGTCGTAATCGATCGCCAGACCGCCGCCGATGTCGAGGATGCCCATGCGGGCGCCCTCGGCAACGAGTCCGACGTAGAACCGGGCGGCCTCGGCGATGGAGGCGCGGATGTCGCGGATGTTGGGCACCTGCGAACCGAGATGATAATGGAGCATTTCGAGGCAGTCGAGCATGTCGTGGCTGCGGAGGGCGTCAACCACCTCGATCACCTGGGAGGGACTCAAGCCAAAAACCGAACGGTCGCCGCCCGATTCGGCCCATTTGCCGCCGACGCGGGCCGAGAGCTTGACGCGCACGCCGATGCGGGGGCGGACGCCGAGTTCGGCGGCTCGGTCACGGATCAGATCCAGCTCGCCGGGGGTTTCGAGGACGAGGATCGTCTGCAGCCCCATCTTGAGGGAGGAGAGGGCCAGATCAATGAATTCGGTATCCTTGTACCCATTGCAGATGATATAGGCTTCGGGGTCTCGCATGAAGGCCAGCGCGGCGCACAACTCAGCCTTGGATCCCGCTTCGAGGCCGTGATGCCATGGGCGTCCGAAGGTCGTCACATCCGAGACCGCCTGCTGCTGCTGATTGACCTTGATCGGATAGACGCCGCGGTAACACCCCTTGTAGCCGTAGTCGGCGATGGCTTTGGCGAATGACTCGTTCAGGATACGGATGCGATCACCCAGCAGGTCGGAAAAGCGGAGCAGCAAGGGACAGGTGAGGCCGCGCTCGGTCAGCCCCTGCACGACGTCATAGAGCTTCACCGACACCTCGCCCGAGGAATTCCGCAGGCGGACGGCGGCAAAGCCGTCTGGCGTGACACTGAAATAGCCATTGCCCCAGGCCGCCACCGAATACAGTTCGGCACTCCGGACACTGTTCCACCCCTCAAGCGCGTCGGCTACGTTCGTTGACATCGTATGATTCGTTCTCCTCTGGGATTCGCCAGAGAGAAACATGCCATCATACGGACAAAAAAACAATCAAAAAATAAAAACGGTTTTAGCGCGCGGTTCCGGCGTGGTATACTTCAACGCAACGGATGTCCGCAGCGTTGCGGATCATTCATGCATCGCAGGGCAACCGGGTAAAAGGGAGAACTCCGCATGAATAAGTTAGGCGAGTTGGAGTCGGACAAGGCCATCGTCGTCCAATGACCGGTGGACCTACTAGGCCTGTGGTGCACGCGCGCACGAGCCGCCTCTGCGCGGCCTTCGTGGCGGCGCGGCTGGGCGTGCTGTTGCTGGGGGCCTTGCCCCTTCAGGCCGCATCGGACTGGCGCGCGTGGGAGGCGGCGCGAGTCCGCCTCCATGTCGCCCGGATCGAGCTGCTGGAGCGCGTCTATCACAATTCCTGGCGAGACCTGTCGATCGCGAGCGCCAACGAAAACGCCACCCTCAACGATGCGCTGCGGAATCTGTCCGGGAACGATGCTCCCGCGTGGCCTCTGGGAATCCAAGTCGACGCCTATATCAGTTCGGTTGACGATTCGGCCCAGCCATTCGTCCGCTATCTGCCCCCAAACTGGACGCCGGGAAAAGCCGCTCCGCTGCTGATCTTTCTTCACGGCTACTCCCCGGTTTCCGACCGTTTCAACCTTCCTTTTTTTCCTGAAACCTTGATTCGTGTTGCAGATCGAACGGGCGCGTGCATCGTGGCCCCCTTCGGGCGAGGAAACACCGATTTTCAGGGGATCGGCGAGCAGGACGTGCTGCGCGTGATGGACGAGATGCAGGTGCGTTACGGCACCGATCCCAGCCGCGTCGTGCTCATCGGCTATTCGATGGGCGGACTGGGCGCGTGGTGTATCGCCGCCCGACATCCGCAACGTTTCAACGCGGTGATGGTGCTCGCGGGACGCGGTGATTTCTACGTGTGGCACAAGCTGAAACCCGAAGAACTGCCACCGTGGCAGCGCCGGTTGGTCGATGTTCAGTTTGCTTCCGCGTGGACGCATCAGTTGAAAACAACGCCCATCCTGGCGGTTCATGGCCAGGATGACAGTTTGGTCAGCTTTGACCAGGGCCAGGCGATTTTTGACAAGGTTGCGCCGCACAATCCAAATGCCCGCTTCATTGCTGATCCCTTGGGCGACCACGGCACGCCGGTGGAGATGCTGACCAACGCCGTTGGCACGGCCTGGTTGGATCTCAACCTTACGGTCACCAACGCCCGCACGGTGGTTTCCCGCGTGCGCGTGGGCGAAACGGGCAGCCGTTTGCAGAATGCGTTGCAGCAGCCCTTTATCTTGGTCGGCGGGACCGATGGCGCGATGGATTTCTATGCTCAACGCCGTCTGGATGCCCGGGCTGATGAATGGCTGCGTTTCGCGCATGGCAAGCCCCGCACGGCGCTGGAACCGCTTCTGAGCGCTCAGCAGACCGACGATCTGAATCTCTTTGTCTTCGGCGAGCCGGAGTCAAGTTTTCTGATCCGCCGCATCTTCAGGAAAAACGGCGTTTCCTGGACACCCGAGACTTTCCGAATCGGCGCGCGCGTCTTCCCCCGCGCGGACCATGGACTTTGGTTCACCGCCCCCAACCCATTCAACACCAACCGCACCGCAGTGGTCCAGTGCGGCATTCCGTGGGGCGCGACTATCTCCGACAACCACCGCTACGACCGGATCCCTGATGTGATGGTCTATACGGCCGAACCGGACTTTTATGGCGCCAACCTGGCGGTCGGCGCGGGCTTTGTCGGCGCGGATGGCACCATCGCATGGTCCGAGCCCGCCACTACCCCCGCGATCAAGCCGAAGCCCGTGTTATTCGATTTCTACGAGACGAAGTGATGAATGGCGATGGCCAGCAATTCTAATTATGGAGAGGGGCCCATCGGCGTCGGGGTCGGTATCGGTATCGGTATCGATAAAACCAACGGAAATTCGACCCCGATTCCGATACCGACCCCGATCCCGATGACTCAATCGCCTCATCATTATTAGAATGGCTGGGCGATGGCTGAACAGCCTTCCCCCGGTGGCACGTTTTTTGCTATGCTATACGCGGTCACAATTTTTGTAAGCGGAGTGTTCAGGTTTCGGGTTTCAGGAAGAAACACACGTTGTTGCGTCTTCCTGAAGCCTGAACACTGAAACCTGAAACCTGAAACCTGAAATCCGCGCTTGCAGGGGTTCTGCAAGCGCCCAGGGGGCTTTTGATGCGTACATTTTTTGTAAGCACTAGGTATGTCGTTGCCATTGTCGCCGTTCTTTGCTGTGCGATGGCCAATGCCGTCGCGTTTGAGACCCAGTTCACGCTGGCCGATCGCAAGGAACTGGGAGCGGTGCTGTGCCGCTGGTCGAATGCGGGTCTGGCGGTGCAGATTGCGCATGACGGGGTGACCAACGTGGTGCGGATCACCCCTGGCGCGACCCGCGCGGACAAGTCGGCCGATGTTCTGTTTCTTCAACCGCCGCCGCCGATCGCCACCAACCTCGTCTGGCTTTCCTTCAAGCGCCAGCCGCGCGCGTGGACGCTTTATGTGGCGGATGCGCCGGTCGCCCGTTTTCGCGAACGCGGGACGAACAGCGTGTCACTCGCCGTCGAGGCATCGGCATTACCCGTCGAGGCTGAACGTGACAGCTACACCCAGCGGCTGGGTGCGTTTCGCTTTGACGACGCCTTCATGGTTCCCGAGGGGGAGAAACTTTCGGGGATGTGGGAGACGATCCAAGGAACGTGGTCGCTTCACGCCGTGACCAACCATCTGGCCTCGCAGGTCGGTAAACTTCGTGGCGGGCGCATGCCTACGCCCGTCCGCAGTCCGAACTTCTACAGTCTCCTCGGAACCGGCACCTCCGCCGTGATCCTCGCGGGCGAGACGTTCCGCGATTCGTATTCGGTGCGGGCCTCGGTGCAGCACAACGCCGGGGTCAACGGCATCGTTTTTCTCGCGACTGAAGCGGGCGATTGCCACGGACTCACCGCGCGCACCGATCCCGTGAGTGAGCATCTGGTGATCGAACTGTGGCGCGGATCAATCGCCCGCGGGTCGGCGCGGCGGGTGCTCAATGCGTTCCAGACCGACCTGACGCCGGGTCAGTGGCTCCAACTCGAGGCCGTGATATTTGACGACCGTCTGCAGATCTTCGCCGACGGGATTGAGCTGTTGCGCCGCCCGTGCCCCGATCTGCCGCCGGGAGGACGCTACGGCCTCATCGCGTGTACGGAGGAAGGCACGCGGTTTGACGATTTTTCAGCCGTATCCCACGAGGAGTATCCCTTTGACTGCGCCGAGGCTTTCGCCGCCGCCACCCGCCAGACCGTCGGCGAGGTCAAATTGCGCGGAAGGGGCGCCGAAGGCCGCCTGCCGCGCCCCGCAAACCTCGACTTCGCGGGCCGCGGCGAACGGATGTCGCTCTTTGGATCCGACACTGACGCACCGCACCGCCTCTCCGTCCGATTCCTGTGCGAGGCGCGCGCCGAGCCCGCAATCCTCGGACTGATGGTCGGCAACGGCACCCCCACGGCACCGGCCTGGCGCTTCACCTGTCTGGTGACCGCCACGAACCGGGTGTTCACCCTGCTGCGGCAAGAGGGGACCAACGCCGTCGCCGTGGACCGCATGACGCAACCTCTGAATCGCGGACGAGACATCCGCCTCACGCTCGATGCCCTGCAAACGGGGGAGTTGCGGGCCTTTGCCGACGACCGCCAGGTTCTCTTTCACCGTACCGACCTGCCGCTCGGCGGATTGGGCGCGATTACCGTGTCGGGCGGTCGCGGGGTTTCGACTACCCTCCCGGAATATACGACCCGCTCGACCGCCTTCGCGGATCGGTTTGAAAAGAACATGCAGTATGTCAAGGATCCCTTCATGCGGCACTGGGCGTCCCCCGAGGGGCAATGGCACACCTCGCGTGAACAGGTCACGTGGCTGCGCGGCGACATGATTCGCCGCCTCCGCCTCCGCATGCCTGTCACCGCCGCGCCATCGGTGATCCATTTGGCAACCGACGAGTCGGGGTCCAATGCCGTCTGCCGGCTCGAAATCCGAGACGGTCAGATTCTGGGCATCATCCCCGCTCTGGGTGATGAGCCGCAGTTCAGCGTCTCGGTCACGAATGTCCCGCTTCAAAGCGGCGACGGCAATGTCTCGAACCGGCTCTACACCGTGGGACTTGAAGACCATGTGTTCTGGCTCGGAGACGACTCTCGCTTGCTGGCAACCGCCCATCTCCCGCAGCCTGCCGACGGGGGACGCCGCGTCCGTAGCGAGGGCTTTGACGAGGCCGCGCTTCACCAATCCCTCGTCCGTCGTGAAAACGTCTTTGACACCCTCTTCAACGAATCGCTCCAGAACTGGACGATCAATGGCGGCGTATGGGAGGTGGTCAATCGCTTCCAGTGCGAACCCACTTGGTCCCACATGAACGGCGAGAATGGCGATTCGCTCGCGGCACTGTGGTCGAAATACGATTTTTCGGGCGACTTCTGCGCCGAAATCTATGCGGGCCTGCGGCATAACTGGTATGACCGGTGCGGTGACATCAACCTGACCGTCCTCTCCAAACGGGGCGCCACGGGCGATGGCTACACGGCAACGGTCACGGGGTGGAATCCCGACAGCTCGCAAAATAACACGCGCCTCTTCCGCAACGGCGTGATGGTCACCAACAGCGCCAGCTATCTGGTGCCTCGAATCCGCGACGGCAATCTCAGACTGGGCGGTTACGAGCCGTTGTTGAAGAATCTCGGCAATGGGCGCGATGTCCATGGCGCGTGGTACGGCGTGCGCCTCCGCCGCGTGGCCGACCGGGTGCAGTTGATTTTTGACAATCTTCCTGCCCTCGAGTTTACCGATCCCGAACCCCTGCTCAGCGGGTCGTTCGGCCTTTGGACTTTTCGTAATTCGATGATGGTCGCCCGGGTCCGCATCGCGGCCGAAACGATCCGGCCGCGGCCGTTCGCCTGCCGCGAGATCGATCCGCGCGCGGTTCCGGTTGATGTTGTCTCCAACGGCACGGATGAGGTGCCACCGTCCCGGACCGCCGTATGCGGCCTGCCTCCCGATGCGCTTACCGAAGCCTATTGGATCGCGGATGATCCGGTTTCACGCCCCGTGGTCCGTTTCCGCCGCGGAGCGAAGGGTTCCGAGATGCGCGTCACCGCGCACCACGGCGGCGGAACCTTCCTGGTCTCCAACGCCCTCCCGTCGATTGCGGCGAGCCGGCTGCTGGGGTGGCGCTTCGATTTGGCCCGTTCGGCCGATGCCGCCTTCAATCTCGAATTCAGCTCCGGAAAAGGAACGAGCAACAGTTTTGCGGTCACTCAGCCTTGGTCTTTCGTGATCACCGGTTCCGACGAGACCCGCGGCCCGCGGCGGATCGCTGGTCGGTCCGGAGCGGTCCCTCCGTCGCCGTCGCCCGACGGGCCGGTCTGGACGTCCGTCTATGCGTGGCTTCCTTGTGAGGTGCTGAGCTCAGGACTCGACGTCCGCCTCGACGGTCTCGGCAATCTCCAGCCCAGCGATGTGCAACAGGGGTTGCTGGGCAACGCCCCGGGCGCCTGGTATGCCGTGCGCAATTTCCGTCCGGTCTTCCGTGGCCGGCCCGATGTGAGCGGAATCGCCGCGCGCGATGTCTCGGATCAACTGGCCGCCACCATCGCCGATTTCCCTCCGGGACAGCTCAACGTCCTCGCGCTGCCACGGGAGGTTTCCCCGGCGGTGGCGAGCCTCGAATGGGCGGTTCCGTCCGACGCCTCGTTTGATCTCATCGCGCAGCGCGATCCCGACGAACCCGACACCGTCACGCTGGCCGCGCCCACGCCTTGGAACAGCCCCCTCCTGCCGCCCCGTGCGGTCTGGATCGACGACCAGGCGACGACCTTTACGTTTGGAAATGCCGTCACCCGCATTTTTCTGCCGCGTAACCTGAAGAACCGGCAACCGGTCGTGCGCGTCGAACTGGCCGACGGCCGTACGTTCCGACAGACACTCGCTCCACCGCCAACCCCCGGAACCCCGCCCGTCCTCCTCGCATTGGAATTGCCTGAGGGCCGGCTGACCACCTTTGACGACCGCCCCTGTGATATCGCGCCCTTCGCGGGGAGCGCCGCTGTGAGCCTGATGCGTGGCGGCGCCGGCCATGGCACGGTGCTCAAGATCGCCAACCGCGGCACCGCGGCGCGACTCGATACCAGCCTCGCGCCTGCCTACGACCCGCTTGTCACTCCGCTGATCCAATTGACGTATCGCGCCGAAGCGATGGCCCGCGTCTCGCTCGTGGCGGGACGGAGCCAGATGCGCTTCACCGAAAACTGGGGGCTTCCCGTCACCCTCGGCGGCCTGGCCGCAACGAATGACACCTGGCAGACGTGGCTCGGTTCGCCGCTGGTCGTATCCAACGAGGTGCCCCTGACGGCGGGACTGGACTTCCGCGCTGGCGACCTGCGTGTCGGGTCACGTCACGGTCGGGATCAGACCGGACTTTACACATCGCTGCTGATCGACGACCTCGCGTTCGGGCCGGCCGTCGGCCCCGGGCGAATTCTGGCTTTCCGCGCGGTGTACGACGACGCGGATGACGATTTTTCGACCGTCCAGTACGCGCTCGCACAAGGCCCGCAACCGTGGGCGCTGCGCGATGCCGCCGAACAGGCGGCCGTCCGCTGGCTGAACGCCACGAACGCTATGGTGACAACCCCCGCTACGGACGTGCTGCCCGAAGGCATCCACCACCTCGTGATTCGGGGGCGTGACGCGGCGGGACAGGTCTCACCTGTCGCCGACATGCCGTTCCTGCTGGATCGCACGCCCCCCGTGATCACCCATGCCGTCGTTGCCACCGACCGTTACAACAAGACCTGTCTGAACGTCACCATCGAGGGTGGAAGCGCCACGCCTTTCCTGCGCAATATGAAGCTTACGAGCAAAGGTGCGGACCTTGCGCTCTCCACGGACAACGGGCGTGCTTCATTCTCTCCCGCGCGCGTCCAGCTTGAGATTGACTGGCCCTGGCTGCTGCGCCGCCAGGTGCAGGCCAGCAAGCCGGGCGATAGTCTCACGCTATCCATCAGCGGCGTCAGCGATGTTGCGGGCAACACCCTTCCCCGTTATGATATCCCGATCACCATTGACACGACCAACGACAAGACGCCGCCCACCGTCCTCAGTCTCCTCCCGTCAGAAAACATCGAGTCCTGGCAGACGAGCTTCGTCAACCTTTCCCAGTTTTTCAATCAAGTGGGTGCAGGCCCGGGCAAGACGAACGAAGACGGATCGGTCGTGTTTGAATTCAAGACCCAAAATAACGGGTCTACTCAATTGCGCCGTGCTTACGGAACCAACCCCGGATTGGATACCAGCAAACGGGGATGGTTCGGCTTTAGCATCCGCACGCTGGTCGGCGATACCAATCCGCCGCCCGTAGTTGAAATCCGCCTGGTGCCGAGGGCCGTGCCCGAAAAGGCGACTAAGCCGAAAGCACTGGGCGCCTACATACAGCAGCTCCCGGCGCCCGGCTCGCCCCATCCCTTCGTCTGCGGCACGCTCACGTGGAAGGCTGGCGAGTGGCAGAATGTGCTGGTCAATATCCATGACGTCCTCCGGGCCGAGGCCGGTGTCGACACCGTTCCGGACCTCCGCGAGATCGTGCTCGCGTTTCCGGAAAAGAGCATACGCACGTTCCAGATACGGAGCGCGGCGGTCCTCGCGCCGTATGGCGAGACGAACGTCGTCCGCTTCCGCGCGTATGACGTGTCGGGCATCGAGGGCCTGAGCTGGGAGGGGGGCCGGTCGGCACACCTCGCATTCCGCCCCTCCCGCGTGACCCGGCCGCCCAACACCGTGTGGCTCGATGTCCGCGTCAGCGACCGCGCCGGCAACCGCTCGCCGATCTACATGATTCCCGTGCCGCCGGTGCCGCTTTCTGACAAACTGCCTGCTGAAGTGGAAGACGAATAAGGAAATAGCCTATGACCACGCGCATCCGGGTTCCGCAGCTAGACGCCAACACCATTGATGTAACCGTCACCGCTTGGCATAAGCAGCCTGGCGAGGGCGTTGTTGCGGGTGAGACGATTGGCGAACTGACCACCGACAAGGCCGCCTTTGACTTGGAGGCGCCCGCCTCCGGAACCCTGCTCGCCATCCTGGCGGCCCCCCGAAGCGTGGTCCCTGCGGGCTATGTCATCGGGGTCATCGGCGACCCGGGTGATTCCGATCCGGATGCCGAGGCCGATAACGCCGCCCTCCTCGCCGCGTACCGGGCCTCCACCGGCGCGTCGCCCGCCGCCGCTGCCGCCGCTGCCGCCGCCGAACCTGCTGCAGGGCGCGTGCGGGCAACCCCCAAGGCCCGCCGCTTGGCGCAGCAGCACGGCATCGACCTCGCCCGCGTCCAGATCGAGACCGGCGTCGAGGTCGTGGACGAGGCCGCACTGGCGCCTTATCTCAAAACCTGACACCCGCATTGCCAAAACCCGGACCCGTTATGCCACTCTGCCTCATTACCGGTTCATCCCGCGGCATCGGCCGCGCCACAGCTTTGGCCCTGGCCGCCGATGGATGGACCGTGGCCGTCCATTACCGGTCGCGCGCCGAAGAGGCCGAGGCGGTTGCGGTCGGGATTCGCGCCATGGGCGGTAGCGCCCAGACCTTCTGTGCCGATGTCTCCGACGCCGCACAGGCCGCCGCGCTGGTCAAGACCGTCGAAACCGCGCTCGGCCCGATCACCGGGCTGGTCTGCAACGCCGGCGTGATCCGCACGCAGTTCACCGCCATGACGGCGGCGGAGGATTGGCGCGCCGTCCTCGCGACCAATCTCGACGGCGCCTTCTATTGCACCAAGGCCGTGATCCGTGGCATGATGCGCCAGCGGAGCGGACGCATCGTCTATGTCTCGTCCGACGCCGCCCTCCTCGGCGACCTCATGCGCGCGGCTTACAGTGCATCGAAGGCTGGACTGCTCGGCCTGACCAAGTCCGTCGCCCGCGAGCTGGCCCCGTCCGGCATCACCGTCAACGCCGTGGCGCCCGGGGTCATCGCGACCGATATGACCGCCGACACGCCCGAAACCCGCCGCGCCAAACAGCTCGTCGCCATTCCCCTGAGCCGCTTCGGCGAACCCGCCGAGGTCGCCGCGGTCATCCGCTTCTTCCTGTCGCCGCACGCCGCCTACATCACGGGCCAGGTGCTCTCCGTGGATGGCGGACTCTGCATGTAATGGCGCTTACTTTGGCGATGTTTCCGATCATAATCGTAATCGTAATCCATTCTACACCAGTAGATTAGGATTAGGATTAGGATTAGGATTAGGATTGGCGGAAAGAGAAAGACAAAGAAAGCGGATAAAATCGGGGTCGGTATCGGTATCGGGGTCGAAAAAAAGATCGGAATGGCGTTTGGCCACGAGAAACTCGGCCAGCTAGGGTATGCAGTTTGCGAGGAACCGGGCGAATAGAGAACGGCAGAAATCGACCCCGATACCGATTCCGACCCCGACCCCGAAAGAAGCAGTGACCGGCAACCGCCAACCACCGGCGGAAGGCGATGGAATACCGCGCCTCAGTGCCGCCGTGTGTGCCGGGCATGGCACGTAACGAGTGGGGTGCAAGTCAACGTGTGCGACGAAGCGTAGACGACAAAGCGTGCGACGACGTGTGGGAACTAGATGTCATCCCTGACCGCCTTTGAGAGTTGTCTGAGCATGCCGCAACCCACCGGGGCAGGTCGTCCAGCAGCGTCTTGCGCATGGACGCGAACGGCATGCCTTTCTGGTAGACGTTCAGTCTCTCGTGGCCCAAGTACTCTGCCATACCTGCTGCTCCTATCCCTGCCACGCCACCCTTCATCGCTTTCTTCGTCCCACGCGTTGTCGTCTACGCTTCGTCGCAAGACTTTGTCGAGACTGATGGAAGGCCCGTCCCTTGGACTGATGGAAGGCCCGTCCCTTGCGGGGCTCCCCCCTATTCCCGATTCGGCCGACACAGAACGCATGGCGACGGGTCTGAATCGATCTTGACGCGTATACAGACATCATATACGATATTCCCATGAAAGACATGGTGTCGGCTTCGGACTTCGAAGGCTTCGACTGGACGGGAGGAAACGGCGAGAAGAACTGGAAGCGGCATGGCGTAGCGCCTCTGGAGGCGGAGCAGGTGTTCTTCAACACCCCGCTTCTCTGGGGTGACGATCAGGGTCATTCCGGCACAGAAAGGCGGTTCTATGCGCTGGGGCAAACGAACGACGGTCGAGAGTTGTTCGTTGCATTCACGATGCGTGGCCGCCATCTGAGGGTGGTATCGGCTCGCGACATGAGCCGCAAGGAACGGAGGGTTTACAGATCATGACCAAGAAGCGAATTCCAGCATTTAAGAACGAGGACGAAGAGCGGGATTTCTGGGCGACGCACGATTCCACGGAGTATCTCGACTGGTCCAAGGCAAAACGGGCCGTCTTCCCGAATCTGAAACCATCTACCAAGTCGATCTCCCTGCGGCTGCCGGAGTCCATCCTCGTCGGCCTGAAGATGCTGGCAAACAAGCGAGACGTGCCCTACCAATCGCTGCTCAAGGTCTTCCTCGCCGAGAAGGTTGAGGAAGAACTTCGACATGCCCACGCGAAGACTGCATAGTCCGAACCAAGCCGTCCATGTTATCGGCGCTAACGCGCCTCAACATGACGGCTGACGTTCGCCCGAAAGAAATGAAAAGACGCATCCTACTATCTACCACGCGAATCCTGTTCACCGTTGCGATCGTCGTCACTGTGACTGGGTGTCTCATATCCCAGCCTTCGTTCCGCAATAATCGACTTTCGTCGGCGTCCGTAGCTCCAGATCGGTTGCGGTCACACGTGATAATGCTTAGCGAGACGTTCTATCCAAGAGACTGGGAGAACGAGGCCAACCTGAGCACCTGTGCAGACTATATCGGCGATCACTTCACGAAAGCCGGCGCTGTTGTACAGTTCCAAACCGTCCCAGCCCACGGGCGACAGTACCGCAATGTGATCGCGCGATTCGGAGTTGGGAACGGATCCAAGCTTGTTGTAGGCGCGCACTACGACGCCTGTGGCGATACACCAGGTGCGGATGACAATGCAAGTGGCGTGGCTGCTCTTATAGAACTCAGTTATCTGCTGGGGAGAACCCCCCCGGAAAGGGAGATAGAGCTTGTCGCGTATGTTCTTGAGGAACCACCATTCTTCCGAACGCCACTGATGGGGAGCGCTGTCCATGCAGAAAGCATCTCCGCCGAGAAGGATGAGATCGTTGGCGTGATCGTGCTGGAGATGGTCGGGTACTTTAACAACACGAAGGGTTCACAGTCATACCCCTCACTGTTGCTAAAGCTGATCTACCCAAGCAGAGGAAACTTCATCGCCGTCGTCGGGCGCTGGGACCAAGGCCGGTGGGTCAAGAACGTGAAGATGGGAATGAAGGGAGCGACAGACCTTCCCGTGTACTCCATTCGGGCTCCAGCCTTCTTTCCGGGCATTGATTTCTCGGATCATAGCAACTACTGGCCTCTCGGCCTCGATGCGCTCATGATCACCGATACGGCGTTCTACAGAAACAGGGAGTATCATACGAGTGGCGACACGGCCGATCGCCTGGACTACAAGCGGATGTCTAAGGTTGTGATTGCGGTTTTTGAAGCCTTGAAATCAATATGAGGGGCGAACGTTAGCCAGGCATTAATTATGACAAAAGCGCACATAACGCGACGTCCGCTGAGTTCTCGGGATACGAAATGGGCACAATCCACGGCACGGTGGCTGGCGATGTGCGGATTGCGGCCCAACGTGATTTCTATCCTGAGTTTCGTGAGCGCATGCATGGCTTGCGTTGCATTCGTCGTGGCAGGATTAATGACACAACATTCTGGGAGGGGACTGCTGTTTCTTGCTGCTGGGGTTTTTATTCAATTGCGCCTGCTTTGTAATCTCTTCGATGGCATGGTAGCCGTCGAAGGCGGCTTCAAGACGAAGTCCGGCGAACTATACAACGAACTTCCGGATCGATTTTCCGACGCCGTGATCTTGGTTGGCGCGAGTTATGCCCTGCCAGTCTCGGCGTATCTGCATGCACTGGGATGGCTGGCGGCGGTGCTGAGCATTATTACCGCCTATGTCCGCGCACTCGGTGGATCGGCCGGAGCCGCTCAATATTTCATCGGACCCATGGCGAAACCCCAACGCATGGCGCTTTTGACATTAGTCTGCGTGGTTATGGCAGTGCTGGAATTTTCGAGCACTCCAGTCAACCTCGTCCATCCGTCGCTGGGCGTCATCAGCGCCGGATGCTTGGTTACGATCGCACGACGTATTCGTCGAATTGCGAAGGAGTTAGAGTCCAAATGACGGCGGAGCTGCTGGCGCTATTGGCGAGAACGATCAGTGGGGCGAACGTCCGGTGGGTGGACTGTGAGCCCGACACAAAGCAGAGGATCTACTTTGCAAATCACACCAGTAATCTGGACGCTCTGGTGCTGTGGGCCGTTCTGCCGCCTGAGGTCCGAGTGTTGACCAGACCGGTGGCCGCGCGTGATTATTGGGCGGCAGGAAGGCTTCGGCGGCACCTAGCGGAGAAGGTGTTTCATGCGATTCTTATCGAGCGGAAGAGGCCGACGGCCCATGACAATCCCATCCGCCAGATTATTGAAGCCATGGATGAGACGGGTTCAATCATCATCTTTCCAGAGGGCGGACGCTTCTCCGGGCCGGATCCCATGCCGTTCAAGAGCGGACTGTACCATTTGGCGCTGAAGCGCCCGGCTGTTGAATTGGTGCCGGTTTTCATGGAGAGTCTCAATCGCATCTTGCCAAAGGGTGAGGTATTGCCGGTCCCGCTGCTGGGCAGTGTGACGTTTGGCACGCCGATTCAGTTGCTGGACGGGGAGTCGAAGCCGGCTTTCCTTAAACGAGCGTGGCGAAATATCGTGAAACTGCGTGATCTATGAACATGAAAATCGATACCGAGACTCTTTGGTTGGTGGGCGGCGTGCTGGCGTTGCTGGTTGGCGCCACGGTGGTTGGCCAATTTTTGCGGACACGGATGCGGGGCGGCGAGGGCTTGAAGACCGTTCAAAACCTGAACGCTCGGATTAAGGCATGGTGGATGATGGTGGCCGTTTTCGGGTTGGCCATGATGACCGGGGGCATTGGCTCAGTCATCCTGTTCGGACTGACGTCATTCCTGGCGTTGAGGGAGTTCATCACGCTCACGCCGACCAAGGCCGGCGATCACCGGACGTTGTTCTGGGTCTTTTTTGTTATCACGCCCCTGCAATACTGGCTCGTGGCGACCGGTTGGTATGGGCTTTTTGCCATCATGATTCCAGTCTACGCTTTTCTGTTCGTGCCGATTCGGAGTGTGTTAGGCGGCGATTGTGACCGTTTCCTAGAGCGTACGGCAAAAATCCAATGGGGTTTGATGGTATGTGTGTACTGTGTAAGTCACGCGCCGGCTATCATTTTTCTCGGGATTCCCGGATACGAGGGGCAAAACGGCAAACTGCTCTTCTTTTTCGTTCTGGTGGTCCAGATCAGCGATGTCCTGCAATACGTCTGGGGGAAGACGCTTGGCCGGAATAAGATTGCGCCGAACATTAGCCCGAACAAGACATGGGAAGGGTTCTTGGGCGGCATTACGACAGCAACCTTGATAGGCGCCGGGCTATGGTGGGCGACGCCCTTTACGCCTCTTCAATCCGCAGGAATGTCGCTGGCGATCACATTGATGGGCTTTGCTGGAGGCTTGGTTATGTCAGCCATCAAACGCGACCGTGGCGTTAAGGACTATGGCACGGTCATTGAAGGACACGGTGGCGTCATGGATCGGATTGATTCTATTTGTTTTGCGGCCCCTGTCTTTTTTCACCTTACTCGCTATTTCTTCACCTGATATGAAGATCGATTCAAAATGCTTGCTTTGAGGCGTTGAGTGAAAGAAGCCAAACAAGGCAATGCAGGCTAAATAACACGCGCGTATTTTTAGCCTGATTGCCGGCGTTGGCCGGAAAGAGAAAGACAAAGAAAAGCGGATAAAATCGGGGTCGGGGTCGGTATCGGTATCGGGGTCGAAAAAAAGATCGGAATGGCGTTTGGCCACGAGAAACTGGACAGATGCTCACGAAACTCGGCCAGCGAGGGTATGCTGTGCATGAGGACCATGGTGAATACAGGACGGGAGAAATCGACCCCGATACCGATACCGACCCCGACCCCGAAAACAGCCCCTTAAGCAAGTGTCATTCGCCGCTGCATGCGCTAAGGCGCTGTTAACAAATAACCTATACAGTTGAACCTCGTGCACCCCCCCGGAGTTGCCGCAAAAGAACGCAAGGAACACAAAGAAACTCCCTGTTTTGCGTTCTTTGCGTTCTTTCGCGGCCATTCTGCAAGAGACTTCATCTTGTAAATGTTATTTATTGACAACGCCTAACCGTTGCGCGCACACACGTCGCGATACAGTGCGGCTGTTGCGGCCACGCAGGTGGGCCACGCGTAACGGGCGAGCCGGGCGAACCCGGCTTCGGCGCGAGCCGGACGGGGCAGGGGATCATCCAGTTGCCTCGCCAGCGCGCGGGTGATCGAGGCGGTGTCGAGCGGATCGCAGCACGCCGCCGCCGGACCGCAAATCTCGGACGCGCCGCCCGGCGTGCAAACCACGGGACAGCCGCAGGCCAGCGCTTCGAGCGCGGGGAGTCCGAATCCCTCGTCGAGCGAAGGAAACGCCAGCACCGCCGCCAGGCTGTACAGCGCCGGGAGATCGGCGCGCGGCACATAGCCGAGCGCGTGAACGCGATCAGCCACTCCAAGCCGCGCACACAGGGCGTCCATCGGGACACGGTTCCGTCCCCCCTCCCCGGCGAGCACCAGATGCAGATCGCTCCGGTCAGGCTGTTCGGCGATCAGGCGCGCGAAGGCCTCCAGCAGACGGGGGAGGTTTTTGCGTGGGGCGAGATCGCCGACAAACAGGATGAACCGGCCGGGCAGACGCCAGGCGGCGCGCACGGCATCGAGTCGTGCCGGGTCGCTGACGGGCGCCAGATCGGGATCGACGCCGGGCGGGATCAGCGCGATGCGATTCGCCTGCTCCGGATAGCGCGCCGCGACGATCCGGCGGATGTGTTCCGAGTAGACGATGATCGCTGCGGCCCGGCGAATCGAGCGGGGGAGGAAGAGACGGTAGTAAAGTCGGTTTTCGAAAGTGCAGCAGTCTGGATGGGTTAACACGTGAAGATCGTGAACGGTTAGCACCACCGGACACGGCGAGGCCATCGGCGCGATATAGGCGGGCGCGTGCAGCAGCGCGGCCTGGTCCTGCCGCAGACGGCGCGGCAGCCGCGTATGTTCCCAGACGATCCGCGCCAGCCGCGAGGAGGTCGGAAGGCGGACCGCGCACACGTCAACCTGCGACGACTCCGGCACGGGCAACGGCGTCCGGACAGGCGCGTAGACACGCAACACCTCAGGACCGTGCGCCGCCCACGCGCGGATAAACCCGTGAATCGTGTTTTCCACGCCCGAGTAGGCTTTGCGCAGGGTCAGCGCGTTATATGCAAATCGGGGGTGCGGCATTTCATCACAGTCGTTTGATATCGGTCCATTCGCGGCCTGAGCGGTAGGGCGGCGGCGAGATGCGCACCTCGTCGCCGGGCGGCCCGTTGAAGCCGTCGAACGGGCCATTCTGCCGCGACTCGGCGAGAACCGCTTGATACTCCTGCCCCGCCGCGCGGTAGATGAAATAGGCGATGAGCAGACGAATCAGCATGAACCCATGTGCGTTCCCGCTCAGAAAGGAATACCCCACCGAAACCGCCATCAGCAACGCCACGAGCTGGCCGACGCGCACGGCGATCCATGTGGCCTTGAGGCGCGACATGAAAAATTGCTGCAAGATCGCGCGCAAGATTCGTCCGCCGTCCATCGGAAAGGCGGGCAGCAGGTTGAAAATGCCGAGCACGATGTTGAGCCATCCGATCTGGTTGTAGATGAAGCCAGCCACAGAATCAGAAAAGGGGATGTGGTGGACCATCCACAATCCGGAGAAGCCTAGCGACAGGCTGACCGCTGGCCCGGCTGCGGCGACCAGAAACTCTTGCCAGGCTTTGCGCGGCATGTTCAGGAGCGTCGCGCAGCCGCCCATCATCATCAGCGTGATGTCGCGCACCCGGCACCCGAAGGCCATGGCCACGAGGCTGTGGCCCAGTTCATGCAGCGTGATCGAAAGCAGCAGCGCGACACCTGCGGCCAGTCCGTAAAACGGAGAACCCGAGTCGCTGACGAAAAAGAACAGCAGAATGATTAGCGACATATCCAGCCGGATCGGAATGCCGAACGGCCGCGCGATTTCATAGGATGATTTGATCATAAGGGTAACGTAGTCAGTAACAGGGTTGCGGTGTCATGGGGAGTGATCGTGCAGCCGGAAGCCGCCGCCGGAATCAGGCAGCTCGTGCCACACGGGAGGGCGGCGGTCACGCCTTCGACGGTGGCGGAGGCCGTGCCGGAGCTGACAAAAAGCGCCTGAAAGCTCCCGCTGTCGCGGATCACCGTCTCGGTTTTTTCGAGGCGGATGCGGCGCATGCGGAAGAACGGGCTGGACAGGACGTCGTGCCAGACGTTGATCGCCGTCCCGTCGGCACCCGTGCGGATCAGTTTCGGCGCGGGGAGCGTCCAGTCAATCACCGCCAGCGCCTCCGCGATATGGAGAGGACGGGGTTGGCCGTCGCTGCCGAGGCGGTCCCAGTCATAGAGGCGGTAGGTGGTGTTTGAATTTTGTTGGACCTCATAGATCAGACAGCCGGCGCCGATCGCGTGGACCTGTCCGCCGGGAATCAGGATGGCATCGCCGGCGCGGACGGCCAGCGTGTTCAGGCAGCCGCCCGCCTGTTTCGTTTCGAGGGCGTGGCGCAGATCGTCCGGGCCGACGCCGGGTTTCAGTCCGACATGAATCGACGCGCCGGGTGTGCTGTCCAGAACCATCCACATCTCTGTCTTGGGGTCGCCGCCCAGCCGTGCCGCGTTCGCGGCCGTGGGGTGGACCTGCACGCTGAGCCGTTCACGGGCATCGATCAGCTTGAAGAGTAAGGGGAAGCGGGTGGGATTGGGGGCGCGGGCACCGACCAGCGCGGCACCGTGGCACAGGGTCAGATCCGCGAGGGAGAGTCCGGCGAGCGGGCCGGTGGTGACGCGGCTCAGACCGTCGGCATGCGCCGACAGCTCCCACGATTCGGCACAGACCGGCGGCACGTCCCGGCGGCCGAACGCCGACCCGATGCGGGCGCCGCCCCAGACATAGTTCTTGTAGACCGGTTTGAAAATCAGCGAATAAACGGGGAAATCCATGACGCCGATGATTGTAAAGGCAGAAGGCGAGCGGGTCAACGAGTTAAAGATTCTTTTTGACGTAACCGCCGGTTTCGGCTATTGTACATGACTTCTTGACCTCACACGGTCATCGGGGAGTAGCGCAGCCTGGTAGCGCGTTTGGTTCGGGACCAAAAAGTCGGGGGTTCAAATCCCCCCTCCCCGACCAGTTCTTGGTCGATAAAACCCTCGTATTTCCTACGAAATGCGAGGGTTTTTGCTTTTAGGGGGCCGCGGGGACTAGGGGGCCGCGGGGACAGTGAATCTGTGTCTATGAAACCTGAACACTGAACACTGAACACAGGATCTCGGGGACCGGCAGGATCTCGGGGACACTCATTCCAGTGCCGGAGTCAAGAGACAACATTCTCCCGATCCGCCCGTTAGGGGTGGTTTTCATTTTCATGTTTTTGCTCCGGGGTTAACAGCACTTGTATGCACCAACATTAGAATCCGTCGTCGCTTCAGTCGATTTG
>CAMBQN010000002.1 GCA_945870025.1 Akkermansia muciniphila | reverse complement strand
TTTCGCAAAAACCGCAAAAAATCAGCGAATGTTTCGTCCGCCTCACCCGTGAATACACGGACGGCGGAACGAACATTCGCTCAAAGTCGTTTTTAATTGTGTCATTCAGCGGTTTCACCGGTATGCCGTCCGTGTATCCACGGATGAGGCGTCCGAGTGAAACCGCAAAGTGGCGGTTATTGCGAAAAATGTAGATGTGTTTGCCCTGCTTTGGCGTTGCACATTACTTCAGAAAAAGCAGGGCGACGCCGGCGAAAGCCAAAAGGGATCCCGCAACGGCATGAAAGCCGATGCGCTCCTTATATATCAGCCGCATGAATGGAATGATCATCACCGGCGAGAGCGCGAGGAACGTCTGGGCTAGGCCGGTTGGAATATGGCTGATCGCTACCATCAGCATCGCCACTCCAACCACCGGCCCGACGATGGCACCGAGCACAATAGTTCCCAGTGCGCGGCGATCTCCGGCCGCCTTGACAAGCATCGGGTAGCGGCCCATGACAGACAGCAGGACTAGGAAGCTGGCCAGGCCGGCCAGCAGCCTGATTTCTGTGGCGCCAACGGCTGAGATCTCTTCCTTCAACCCCATCTTTGCGATCACCATGGCAATGGCCTGAGACGCCGCAGCCAGCAGGGCCATCAGCCCACCGCGCATCGTGAACACGTAGCGGCGGCTGGACTCCCCTTGCACCGCTGGCGACTCCAGCACGACCCAGGCAACCCCGGCCATCGTCATGGCCATGCCCAGCCAGTTGAGACGGGTGAGGTGCTCATGCAGGAGGAACCGGCCGATCAGCGCCGTCATCGGCGGCGCCAGAGAGAGGATCAGCATTCCGAGCCGGGGACCAATCAGGAGGAAGGAACGGAATAGCAACAGGTCGCACACGAAAAACCCCATTACGCCGGAGATCGAAAGGTAGAGCCAGGTATTGGCTGATGCGGAGAACGGCACCAGCGCGCCCTCCGTAACCCACAGGTAGGCCATCAGCATGGGCAGGGCAACAATCAGGCGTATCACGTTGACCGCCAGCGACCCGATGCGCTCTCCCGCCGCCGTCCAGCACAGCGAGCTCAGCATCCAGAGAAAAGCGGTTGCAATCGCGGCGATTTCTCCAATATACACACTGACAGTTTCCATAGGTTTTGAAGACTCCGCTTGAGATCTTGATTGACGGGCAACCCCGGTCATTGAAAATTGGATGGCTGGGCTGGCGCGGAGGTCGCCACGCCCAGATCGCTGGGGGCGCGGCCGAGCCGATCGAGAAGCTGGATGACGGCGCGTGTCTGGTCGGCGATGCTTTCGGTGGCATGCGCCCGCCCCTCATAGATGGCGTAATCGGCGCGGTAACGAAGCGGGGTGATGTTGAGCATGACCGAGCTGGCGCCTGCCATCAATCCCCGTTCGCGGGCTTGGGGCGAGAGCGTTTCAAACGCCGTTGTGACCAGGATCTTCGCTTGCGGGGGCGCGGCGAGCCGGGCGGCGGCCAGCGCCCGCAGCATCTGGGACTCGGAAACCGGTGTCAGGTCGTGGCGGCGATGACTGGCCAGCACGGGTCCGAAACTAAACATCTCCGCATTCAACTCGCCCGCCAGCAAAATGTCGTCGGCCAGCGAATCCACGGTCTGGCCGGGAAGTCCGATCAGCCCGCCGGTCACCGTCAGCCAGCCGGTCTTCAGGGCATGACGCAGATGGCTGAGCCGGGCCTCCAGTGAATCCCCGGGGTGCAAGGCCGCGTACAGCGCGGCATCCGAAGTTTCGAAGCGCATCAGCAACGCGCGGGCGCCGGCGGCATACAGCAGATCCAGCCCGTCGAGTCCTACTTCGCCGAAACTGACGCAGATGAATACGCCGTGACGGCGCTTGATCTCCGCCACGATCTCGGCCAGAAAAGCGGGCGTGAAGGCGGGATCTTCGCCCGATTGGAGCACCAGCGATTTGAAGCCAAACCCCTCAATACCCTCGCGTGCCGCATCGAGAATCTCATCTCGCGTCATCCGGTAGCGCCGCGTCAGCGTGGAACGGGCCGCCAGCCCGCAGTACAGGCAGTCGCAGGCGCAGTAGTTCGACAGCTCGAGAATGCCGTGTACGCAGCAGGAGTTGCGGTGATGGAGATGCCGGACCGCATTGGCCGTGCGATAGAGCCGCTCCAGACGTTCCGGCTCCTCGAGGGTCAACAGATACCGGAGATCCTCGCGGGAAATGGTCAGACCGGCGCCAGCCTTGTCGAGAATATCCTGAAGCGGACGATCCCGCGGTTCCGGATCGGGACGCGCCGATAGGGCCGAGTCGCGTTCCTGCAGCACCCGAAACAGGTCGTTCCAGGTTTCGAGCATGTCCCGTGCAAAATCGGGAGCGACCTTCTCAATGATATAGCCGCCCTGCGCGTACACATAGTCGCCGGGCTGCACCTGGGGGAGTTCGCAGAGCGCCTGACGGCTCTCTCCGAAATAGTTCACGACAACCTGTCGCCCGTGAATCGCCGTCACCACCCCTGGAATCGCATAGCACATTAGAGAACTTCCACATCCAGCACCCGCAGGCCGGAACGATGGCCGCAGGGGCGGCCGGGCTTGGCGCATTGGGGACAGGTAAAAACGCCGGGCTGGCGTTCAAATTCCGCCTGACAGGCCGGACAGAAGAGACGTGGCGGCACATGCCGAAACGCGATCACCGCACCAGTCAGCGCTGGATCCTCCGACAGATGTGACTCCAGATGCATGCTCACCGAGAGTTCGTCCATGTGCGAGTCCGGGCTCAATTCCAACACGATGCGCCCCGCACGAGAGGCGCCCGCCTCCTGAATCCGCCGCTTCACGTCGGCAATGACGCCGTCAATCAGATGATCCTCGTGCATTTCAGAACGTCTCCATGTCCTTGGTTACGGTCGGAATGCCATGATCTCCCGCCAGCGCGAGGCACTTTTTGGGACACAGTTCCACGCAGTAGCCGCAGGAGATGCACCGCAGACGGTCAATGTGCCACTTTTTGTTGGCCTTGTCCACCACCAGCGCATCGGTCGGACAGCGTTTCGCGCACACGGAGCAGAAGATGCAATTAGCGATCGTGATATCCAGACGCCCTCGCGACCCGGGACAGATCTTCCGGGGGGCAAACGGATAGCGGGTGGTGACGGGCGTGCGGAAGGTCCACCCCAAAATCATCTTTTTCATCTGAAAAAAAGCCATGGACTTTACCTCTCCGTGCAACTGATGCAGGGATCAATGGTGAGAACCAGAACCGGAACGTCGGCCAATTCGCAGCCCGCCAGCATCTTGACCAGTGGAGGCACATTGGCAAAGGTCGGCGTGCGTGCGCGGAAGCGAACCAGATTCTTGGAGCCATTGCCCTTGATGTAGTACACGACTTCCCCGCGGGGTTGTTCGACGCGCGAAAAGAACTCGCCGTCGGGGGTGCCGGTGACCTTGACCGCGATCTCACCTGCAGGCATCTTGGCCGCCGCCTGCCGAATCAGATCCACGGATTGAAACAGCTCGGCACAACGCACCGCGCACCGGCTGTACGAGTCGCCATCGCTTCGCGTGATCGGCTGGAAATCCAGGTCGCCAAACGCCGCGTACTTCAGCAGGCGCATGTCATCGGCCACGCCGCTGCCGCGCAGCGTCGGCCCGACGGCGCCCAGCGCCACGGCATCGTCCTTGGAGATGACCCCCACGCCGCAGAGACGGTGTTTGACCGAATGGTCGTTCATGAAGATATCCACGATGAGCCGCATCTCCTTCTCGACCTCCGCCAATTCTCCCAGAAGCCAGTGCATCTGCTCCGGCGTAATGTCACGACGGGCGCCGCCGACCTTGCAGGAACCGAAGATGACGCGACCGCCGGTGGTGGCCTCGATGAGATCGAGCACGCGCTCGCGAATGCGCCAGCTATGCATGAACAGTGCTTCGAAACCGAAGGCATCGGCCATCAGCCCCGCCCACAGCAGATGACTGTGAATCCGCGAAAGCTCGCCCCAGATCGTCCGCAGGTAATGCGCGCGCGGCGGAACCGGGATCTTCATGATCGTTTCGATGCCCTGGCAGTAGGTCTGTCCGTGGATGAAACTGCAAATGCCGCAGATGCGCTCGGCCACATAGACGTACTCGATGAAATCCTTCTTTTCAACCAGCTTCTCGAGTCCGCGATGAATGAAGCCGATGGACGGAATCGCCTCAACCACCTTCTCGTCTTCAACCACCAGGTCAATATGAATGGGTTCAGGAAGCACCGGATGCTGCGGGCCAAACGGAATCAGTGTGCGCGTTCCCATGATTACTGACCTCCCGGCAGGGGCTGGGCCGCAGTCGGAATCGGCGCGGCATCGTGGATAAAGGGATGCTTCATGGCGGTCATGTAAAAGGTTCCTTTGAAATCCAGGGCATTCCCGTCCACCTGAACGCCGAACAGATCGCTGAACTCATTCTCGTAGGTGAAGGCGCACCAATAGACCGAGGTTATGCTCGGGACGCGCGCCCCGATTTTCGGCTGGCGGAAGCGGAAATTCACAAACCGGCGGTTGAGGTCAAAGCTGTAATCCAATTCCAGTTCTTCGCCCAGCCGCGTCACGCAAATCTGAACGAGCCGGTAGCCCTGATCGCGCATCTTGCGCGTCTCGGCCACCAGCGTTTCCGGCAGGATGGGGATGATGGTCTGCTCTTCGATCATGTGCGCTCCTTTTGAAGATAAACCCACTGGACCGTCGGAGAGAAGGGTTCTGTCCGAACCTGGCGATATCCGAGCTTGCCATACAAATGGAGGTTCCGAAGACTCTGATGCCCCGTGAACGCCTCGTAGATCCGGACATCGCCAAGTTCCTGCTCGATCTGTCGGATCAGGCGGGTCGCCAGGCCTTTTCGCTGAAAATAGGGATGCACTATGACCCGGCTTACATGCGCGGTGTCTTCGGTGCGAATGCCCCGGATCGAACCGATGATCTTCCCGTTGACGACCGCCTTGAGGAAAAGCATGCGGTCGAAATCCGCGCTGATTTGTTCCAACGACTGGCCGAGCGCCGGGACACTGTCATCGCCATACAGTTCGGCCTCGCTGCGGTAGGCGATCTTCTGCAACGCGAGAATCTCCGGAATGTCCTTCTGATTGGCGCGGTTGATCAGGAATTCGCCGCTGATCGCGCTGGCCGAGGCTTTCATGAAACGGCGCTTCTCATGCAGCACATCGAGCGCGCGAACCACGCCGTCAATGATGGCTTCGGGACGGGCCGCGCAACCGGGCACGTAGACGTCGACCGGAATCACCGTGTCGATGCCGCCCAGAACATTGTAGCACTCGCGAAAGATGCCGCCGGAGGTGCCGCAAATGCCGATGGCGACGACCACCTTCGGTTCGGGCATCTGGGCATAGATGTTGCGAACCACCGGCGCGTTCTGGACATTGACCGAGCCGGTGACCAGAAAGATATCTGCGTGCTTGGGATTGCCGGTGTTGATGATGCCGAAGCGTTCGACGTCAAATTTGGGCATTAGACAGGCCAGCACTTCGATGTCGCAGCCGTTGCAGCTCGACGCATCGTAATGGATCACCCAAGGTGATTTTTTAAAAGTACTCATGTCGGCCGTTCTTTCATTTCCAAAACGCGAGAAGAACCAAGTTCCCCACCCCCAGCGCCAGGGTGACGATCCACGCGCTCGTGATGGCGACCTGCCATTTCATGCGGGCGAAGGTGTTGTCAATGAAGATCATCAGGAAGAAGACCAGCGCCATCGCCGCCGCGCCGACCCAGAGGTTGAAGGCGAAGAACAGACCCACCCAGGCGAACAACACCACATTCTCGTACCAGTGAGCGATCTCGATCAAGGCCAGCATCTTTCCGGAAAATTCAGTGGTGATCCCCTTGACCAGCTCCTGATGCGCGTGGTGAGAGGTGGCCAAGTCGAACGGCGACTTGCGGAACTTGATCGTGAGAATGTACAGGAACCCGACAAACATCAGCATGAGCTTCAGCGGATTGACCGGGTTGGCGAAGATGTCGTCCACGCGAAAGCTGCCGGTGGTCATGTACATGCCGATGGCGGCCAGCAGCACCATCGGCTCATAGGCAGCCATCTGAAGGAGCTCGCGCTCGGCCCCGATGAAGCTGTAGGGCGAACTCGCCTTGTAGGCCGCCAGAATGAAGAAGATGCCGGCGAGCGTCAGCGAAAAGATCACCAGCAGCAGGTTGGACCCGCAGAAGAAGAGCGCGCCCGAGAAGACGGCAAAGAGAAAGAAAAACAGGATGTAGAAGTTCTGCGACCGGCGGACAACGATATTTTCCTTGTTCCAAAGCTTGGCGACATCGTAGAACGCCTGCCGGATTGGGGGTCCTCGCCGACCCTGCATGCGGGCCGTCAACTTGCGGTCCAGGCCGGCCAGCAAACCGCCGATGAGCGGAGCCAGCGCCAGATAGGCGGCGAGACGAATGGCGACTTCCTGAAGCGAGAGTGCATGAGGCGCGAGGGTTGGAATCACTTCCGCAGGCAGTCCGAGGGGAAGGAAAACGATGCCGGCAAGCACGATCAGGGTTGCGATGGCCAACCAAAATCCAGCCGTGAACACCCGTTCCTCGCCCAGCAGTTGACCGATGTAGTAATTGCGCATCGAGAGTTCTCGCACCGTTCCGGCGGATCCCTGGAAGCGTGCCCGCCCATCTGCGGATTCCAGATTGGCGCCCCCGAGATAGGCATCCACGACCTTCACCTGGCGGTTGTAATTGAAGAAACTGAGGGGAAACATCGCCACCATGCCCAGCATCAGTCCCATGACAATCAGGTTGCCTTGCCCCAGAACACTGTCCACTGCATTGAAGCCCCCGCCGATATACGGCTCAAGCACATGCGTGGAGATCAGCGGGAATCCCATGCACGTCAGAATCGTGAGCGCCGCCAGTGCCGTCAGTGCGACCCATTGGCCACCCGCGATGTTCTTCTCCTTCTTCTCCATCGAGCCGGTGATCTGCAACAGCTTGCCCAGCCACTTGACCCAGAAGAAGAGCGTGGCGGCGCTGCCGAAGACAATGAAGATCGAGAGGAGTGGATGCGCATCCACGATCGCCTTGAGCACCGCCCATTTGCTGATGAGCATGCCAAAGGGAGCCAGGAACATCCCGGCAATGCCGATCTCAATCATCACGGCCAGTTTGGGCATCCGCAAGATCAGGCCGGCCATATCTTCAACATCGCGGCTGTGGATCTTGTGCTCGACAACGCCCACGCAGAGGAAGAGCAACGCCTTGGCCACGGCATGAAAGATGATCAGCAGAATGCCCGCCCAGACCGCCTCCTGGGTACCGAGTCCGCCGCAGAGGACAATCAGGCCCAGATTGGCAACCGTGGAGTAGGCGAGAATCTTTTTGGCATCGCTGGTGCAGACGGCGACGAGGGACCCGACCATGAACGTAATCGCGCCCACCAGCGCCACCATTATGCCCACTTTCGTTCCTTCCAGATTCGGAGCCAGGCGAAGCACCAGATAGACGCCTGCTTTCACCATCGTGCTCGAATGCAGCAGTGCGGAAACCGGCGTCGGGGCCACCATCGCACCGCGCAACCAGCCGGCGAACGGAAATTGCGCCGCCTTGGTGATTCCGGCAAACGCGAGCAGCCCGGCGCCGATGATGATCGCCTGTTCGCCGACACCCTGGCTGCGCAGAGTCATCAGGTTGTCAATCCCGTGACTGCCCAGCAAAACAATCGCCGCCGCAAAACCGAGCCCGCCCATCAGGTTCATCGTCATCGCGCGCATGGCATTGGTCTTGGATTCGGCCGTTTCCTTGTAGCCGATCAGCAGAAACGAGCAGAGCGTCGTGATCTCCCAGAAGAAGTAGATCCAGCTCAGATTGTTGGCCAGGACGATGCCGAACATCGCGCCCAGAAAAACAAAGAATGTGGCAAAGAACATCGGGCGGCGGTCGCGCAACTCGGGATGATGCCGATCGTGAAACTCCCTCATGTACCCCGGCGCATAAATGCAAATCAAGCCGCCAATCAAGCCGATGATCAGAACCATGAGCACAGACAGGGCGTCGCACAGGAGCCACGGCGACGCCGACGCGGCCACGGCCGCGACCGGCTCGGTGGCTGGATGGACCAGCGCCTGCCATTCAAACCCAGCCGCCAGAAGAAACTGCGCCAGAAGCAGCCCGGTCGCCAGAAATTGCTTCGCCCGCACCGTAACCCAGGCAAGATAACCGGCAATCATCGTTTCAATCACCAGCATGACAAGACTGATCGTGTGCGCGGAAGGGTCGAGGATCGTCGTGTCTTGAGCGGAATTCAAAGCCAGGACGACTGACCCCGTGCCCATGATCGCTGTTGCGACATACACGGCGTAACGCCGCCGCGTGTCTTGTCGAATGAAAAACAGAACGAGGCCCGCGAGGAGCGGGAAGCCGACCATCCATGGAATCATATTCGCCATCATGAACTGCCACCTCATTACCCGGTCAATCAGAAATTCCAACAAAATTTACAAGATACTCTTTCACCGCGGCAATAGCGACTGCAATATCCCTCAGGTCATGCAGGCGGAGGCAGCAACGATTCAGTCATGGCCGCCCTGCGCACACGAACGCAACGACACCTCGGCCTGAAAAAATTCGCAAAAGAATAGCACATTCCGGCGCGCGAGCAAGCCTGATATGTTTTGCGGGTTACACCCATTCGAAATCTTAATCGTACTCTTGCTTTGACCCTGCAGGTGATCGTACACTGTCACCCATGAATACGGGGTTCGAGACACAATAGAGGCGCTTGCAGAACCCCTGCAAGCGCCGGTTTCAGGTTTCAGTGTTCAGGTTTCAGGAAGATGCAACATCGTGTGGTTCATCCTGATACCCGAAACCTGACGCCTGAACACTCCGCTTGCAAAACAGGGTTTTGCAAGCGGCTCAATAGATAAAGGATACAACCATGCGTGCGGCGACAATCATTGGGAACCAACGCATTCAGGACGTGTTGGCTAACCGGCACGGGAATCACCTGCTCCCGTTCTTTTGGCAGCATGGCGAGAGCGAGGCGGTGCTTCGCGAGGAGATGGCGCGCATCAACGAGGCGTCCATCGGCGCGGTCTGCGTGGAGTCGCGTCCGCACCCGGATTTCTGCGGCCCACAGTGGTGGCAGGATATGGACATCATCATGGACGAGGCGCGACGCCGGGGGATGAAGGTCTGGGTGCTGGACGACGCGCATTTTCCAACCGGCTTTGCCAATGGCTGGATACGCGACAAGTTTCCCGAGCACAAGAAGATTTATCTTTCGGAACGACACTTGGACGTGGTGGGTCCGCAGGCCGGCGCCTCGGTCCTGATCGAGCGATGGCTGCGGGCGCCGACGGCGGGCAACGGCTGGCAATTCGCAGCCGAAGACCGGTTGCTGGCCGTGGTGGCCATGCCGCTGACGCCGACCGGCGTTCCGGCCGTTGGGTCGTCCCTGGATCTGACCGCGCAGGTGGTTGACGGACGCCTGCATTGGGATATCCCGTCTGGACACTGGCGCATATTCATGATGGTTCAGACGCCGTATGGGGGAGGGGACCCCAACTATATCAACCCCATCGACCGTGAGTCGGCCCGCGTGCTGATCGAGGCCGTCTACGAGCCGCACTACGCACGCTACAAGTCCGACTTCGGTCAGACCTTCGCCGGCTTCTTCAGCGACGAACCCAACATTGGCAACGGCGGCGGGCTCTACAACGTCTCCCTCGGACGCCCCGGCCTGGTGCTGCCGTGGCGGAAAGACCTGCTGTCCGACCTCGCGCGGGAATTCGACGGCGATCTGATCACCAGCCTGCCGGGGCTCTGGTACGACAGCGGCGCCGCGACACCGGCCGTTCGCTATGCCTACATGAATCTCGTCAGCCGCTTGTACGGCGAATGTTTCGCCGGGCAGATCGGCGCGTGGTGCGTCGAACGCGGCGTGGAGTATATCGGGCATATTATCGAGGATAACGACGCCCATACGCGCCTCGGGGCGAGCGCGCCCCACTTCTTCCGCGCCATGGACGGTCAGACCATGAGCGGCATTGATGTGGTGCTCGGGCAGATCCGCCCCGGGCTCGATCAGCGCGCGTTCAATTGGGCCACCTGGTCCGGCGACCCGGCCGACGGCGAGTTTTATCACTACGCGCTGGCCAAGCTCGGCGCCTCGCATGCGCATATCGACCCGAAGAAACACGGACGGGCCATGTGCGAAATCTTCGGCGCTTACGGTTGGACCGCAGGATTGCGGCTGATGAAGTGGCTCACAGACCACATGCTGGTTCGGGGGATCAACACCTACGTGCCGCATGCCTTCTCGGCCAAGGAGTTCCCGGACCCCGACTGCCCGCC
Organism: Akkermansia muciniphila; assembly: GCA_945870025.1. Classification (GTDB taxonomy): domain Bacteria; phylum Verrucomicrobiota; class Kiritimatiellia; order RFP12; family JAAYNR01; genus VGWG01. The sequence goes on along the minus strand of CAMBQN010000002.1, from coordinate 135,255 downwards.
CCATTTCTATGCCTGCGGAAAGAACCCGCAGTATCGCCATTTCCGGCTGCTGATGGAATACACCAACCGGGTGAGCCACCTGCTGAGCGACGGGCGGCACATCGCGGAAGCCGCCGTGCTTTACCATGCCGAAGCGGAATGGTCGGGCGACACCATGTCCGTCAAGGATCCCATGCGCGTGCTCATGCAGGCACAGCTTGATGCCGATATTGTGCCCGCCGATGTGCTGGCCAGTGGCGCGAGTGTGGGTGAAGGCAAACTCCGGATCAACCACGAAACCTATGGATGCCTGATTGTGCCATGGGCTCAGCGGTTGCCGCAGGCGGTTGTGACAACAGTACTCTCGCTCGCGAAGCAGGGCGTGAAAATCGTGTGTGTTCGGGATTGGCCGTCGGCGATAACGGAAGTCGCTTCGACAGGGGATGAGTTGCAAGCGTTGCGCAGACACCCGAATGCCTGCGTGGCGGAACTTGAGGCACTCCCGGCATTGCTGCGGACGTGGGGGTTGACGGGTGTGAGGACCAGTTCCCACGAGCCCTACCTCCGACGTTATGAATACCGCCACGACGGGTTATCCGTCTGGATGTTCTTCAACGAAGATCCCTACAAAGCCATCCGCACCTCGGTCTATCTGGAAGGCGCGGAGCGGGTGGTTGCCTACGATCCCTTTGCCAACCGGCTGGCGGCGATGCCGGCCCGGAAGGAAGATTCCGGCCGACGCGTGGAGCTTGCGCTCAGCCCCGACGAGTCCGTCATTCTGCTGTCCGGCGATGTATCGGAAGCTCCGGTTGTGGCGCGCTGGAGCGGCGCGAGACGCGTGGTTCCTTTGCAGCCTTCTCCGTGGCAGGTGTCAACGGCGGTTTCCGAGGCGTACCCGGTGTTCACGCCCTGGCGCTCGCTGGATGGGCTGGTCAACCTGTGCCAGCCGGGGCTGCTGCCCGATTTTTCCGGCACGATCCGTTATGACACGCGGTTTACCGCCAACGTATCAGGTGGGGAGAACGTATGCCTGGATTTGGGCGAGGTCGGCGAAGTGGCGCAAGTCTGGCTGAACGGGATTGCGCTCGGAACACGGATCTGCCGTCCGTACATCTTTGAGGCGACGGCTGCGCTCCAGTCCGGCGATAACACGCTGCGCATCGAAGTGACCAACACCCTGGTCTATGCCTTGAAGGACGACTTCTCCCGCTACCTCAGTCAGGATCCCTCGGGCCTGCTCGGGCCGGTGCGGTTGCGATGTCTCTGAGCATGGGCTAATCAAATTAATTGGCAACCCCGTGAAAACCGCGGGATAAGCGGGCCTTGATCGGGCCTATAGGGAGCTGTTGATATGATGGATTTGACGTTGTGGTACGACCGGCCGGCCGAGGCCTGGATGACCGAAGCGCTGCCCATTGGGTGCGGACGGCTGGGGGCGATGGTGTTCGGAGGGGTGGATCGGGAGCGAATCCAGTTCAACGAAATCAGCCTCTGGACCGGATCGGAGGAACCGAATGACTTCGGGGCGTATCAGGCCATGGGGAACGTGAACATCGGGTTCACCCACCACGGCAACCCCAGCCCATACCGCCGCGATCTGGACCTGAGCACGGCCACGGCAGGTGTGCGGTATGAGGCGAACGGCATCCAGTATCGCCGGGAGTGGTTCGCCAGCTATCCCGATCAGGTGATCGTCGGGCAGTTCACGGCCGACAAGCCCGGTTCCTGCACGGGCTGGATGGAACTGGGCGGTGAGCATGAGGATGTCGCGCGGCCGATTCCGGGCGAGACCGGCCTGATGTTCGCCGGGCAACTGGCCAACGGCGAACGGTATGAAGCGCAGCTTGTGGTGCGCAGCGCGGGCGGGTCGGTGGCTGTTTCGGGCACACGGCTGGAGTTCACGGGCTGTGATTCGCTTACGCTGTTTCTGGCCGCCGGCACCAGCTATGTGCCGGACGCCAGCCGCCGTTGGATGGGTGATAATCCGCACGATGCGGTGACTGCGCAGATCAGCACGGCAGCGTCGCAAGCGTACGCGACGTTGCGCGCCCGCCATGTTGGCGACTACAGGGCCTTGTTTGACCGGGTGAGCATCGATCTGGGCCGGACACGGCCGGAGCGGCGGGCCCTGCCGACCGATCAGCGCCTGATCGCCAATGCCCAGGATGATGCGGACCCGGATCTGGTGGCTCTCTATTTCCAGTTCGGGCGGTACCTGCTGATCTCGTCATCGCGCCCCGGGTCGCTGCCGGCGAACCTGCAGGGGGTGTGGAACGACAGCAACAATCCGCCTTGGACTGCCGACTATCACACCAACATCAATGTGCAGATGTGCTACTGGCCGGCGGAGACGACCAACCTGTCCGAGTGTCACGCGCCACTATTTGATTTTGTCCTGTCCCAACTCCCGGCCTATCGCAAGCACACGCAGCAGGCGGCGGAGTTTCAGTTGGCAGACGGCCGCGCCGTGCGCGGCTGGACGGTCCGGACGATGTCCAACCCCTATGGTGGAGATGCCGCCTGGTGGAACACGCCGGTCAACGCGTGGTATTGCCAGCACTTCTGGGAGCACTTCGCCTTTACCGGCGATATCGAGTTCCTGCGCGCCACGGCGTACCCGCTGATGAAGGAATGCGTGGAGTTCTGGGAGGATCAACTGCGTCCCCTGCCGGACGGATCGTTGATCGGGCCGCCGGGATTTTCGCCGGAGCACGGGGCCACCGATGCGGTGGGCCTGAGCTACGATCAGGAGCTGGTCTGGGACCTGTTGACCCACTACATGGCCGCCGCCGAGGTGCTGGGCGTGGATCCGGAGTACCGCCGGCGAGTGAGCGACCTGCGGGATCGCCTGCTCGTGCCGAAGATCGGGAGGTGGGGCCAGTTGCAGGAGTGGCTGGCCGACATTGACGATCCCGAGGATCACCATCGGCACGTTTCACATTTGATCGGGACGTATCCCGGGCGGCAGATGTGCCCGCGCAGCGGTCCGGGGGGTGCCGGGAAAGCGCTCGATGCGGACCGCTACGTGGCCGCCGTGAAGACTTCATTGAACGGCCGCGGCGACGGTGGCACGGGCTGGTCGCGCGCCTGGAAGATTGCGCTCTGGGCCCGGCTGCGGGACGGCGATCATGCGTACCGGCTGCTCAAGAACCTGCTGGATCCGGTGACCGCGACGCACACCGATTACGAGAATGCCGGCGGAACCTACGCCAACCTCTTCGACGCGCATCCACCGTTTCAGATCGACGGGAACTTCGGGGCTGTGGCGGCCATGGCCGAGATGCTGGTTCAGAGCCATGAAGGAACCATCCAACTCCTGCCCGCCCTCCCGGTGGTGTGGCCCGATGGCAGCGTCGCGGGGCTCAAAGCCCGAGGCGGGTTTGAGGTGGGCTTGAAATGGCGCAACGGCCGGCTCGTGGAGGCAACCATTCGCAGCGCGCGAGGCGGCGCGTGCGATCTGTGGTACGCCCACTCCGGCGCGCAGGCCCATCTGACCCTCAAACCGGAAGAGATGGCGGTACTGGATGGGGCGCTGAGTCGAAAGCACCCACACAATGATGGATCCGCATAGAACGTGTGAAGCAACAAGGCGGATTAGGGACGGACCCGAATCTTGTCCGATCATTGTCTTTATCCTTGTCTTTATCCTTGTCTTGGAAGAGAGATCGTGGTAACCATTGGGCCGAGGTCGCCCCTTAGCCGGGGGCGCGTGAATGTATCCGGAGGCACAGATCGATGACGAGCAAAGAGCGAATGATGAGAGTTTTGTCCGGCGAACGGGGTGCAAACTCGCCGGCGGTGTTCCATACTTGGGGCGACTTCAAGGTGGAGTTCGCCGGATTCAACCCGAAGTTCCAGTACTGCCAGGGCGGCCCAGAACTGGCAGGCGTCGAAACCACCTTCTACGAGCGGTTCCAGCCGGACTGGATCCACTGCGGCTCGGCCGCCGGGCCCGTGACGTGGAAACGCGAACGCCGCGTGGAGGGCAAGCGTGCCTTTCTGCGCAGTGAGGACGGCCAGCGCTGGCTCGAAATCAAGGCGGACTACAGCCTGGCTCCGGATCCGGCCGTGCCCGCTACGCCTTACACGGGACCCCGCCTGACGCTGGAGTCACGGGCGGCGATCGACGAGTACTTTGACGCCGACCGGACGACCGTGGACGCGATTCTGGCGTCCGGCACGTTCGACCACATGAAGCAATTGGCCGAGGCCTTCGGCGACCGGGTCTTCATCGCGATCAATGACGGCATGAACGGACTTCCCGGGGTGCCGTACGAAGAGTCCGTGGTTGCCGCTTTCGAGACGCCTGAACGGGTCGCCCACGCGATCCGTCGGCAATGCGAGAGTTTCATGCTTCGGGTGCACGCGGCGAAGGCTTGCGGCGCCGATGCCTACATTATCTCGGAGGGGTTCGGCGGCAGTCTTGGCCAACTCTCGCCGGCGCTGGAGGAGCGCGTACAGGCCGAAGGCAAGCGCTGGCTCTACGCCGAAATCCGGAAGGCCGGTCTGCTCCCCATCGGCTACTGGCTGGGGGATGTGCGCCCCCACATGGGTTGGCTCAACAGCCTCAACATGGCGGGGCTGTTGGTCGAGGAGGACAAGAAGGGGTTTGCGCTCGATCCGCTGGAGATCCGGCGCATGCTTCGCCCCGAGACCTGCCTGTTCGGCAACCTGGACAGCAACCTGCTGCTCTGGGGCACACCGGATGCCATCCGCGCCGAGGTGCGCCGCCAGCGCCGGGCCGCCGCCGAGGGGGCGTTCGTGATCGCCAACGGCTCGCCGATCGTGCTCGGCACGCCGGCGGCGAACCTGGATGCGTATATGGAGGAAGCACGAAAATGAAGCCTTTTGATATTGCCCCCTTTGCCATGCCCAACGGCCCGGCGGGGGAGTTGAAGTTCGAGGAATCGCGGGACATCGAGACCGTCGAAGTGGATTTCGCCGGACCGGCACCCAAGACTTCCAGTTTGCAGTATATGCGCAAGACATGGCCGCAGGGGCGCGTCGAACGCACGCTCTACCTGGACACCGATCGCCCGATTAATGTCGGGTGGCAGCGCATGGATGACCTCTTTACGCCGGCCTGGGTGGACGCGGCGACGAACGTCACCCGGGTCAACGCGCACACGCTGCGCTATACGTTCAAGCTGCTGACGTCCGAAATGCCCGATGTGTCCGACTACGCGGTGACCTTTCGCCGGACCGTCGGGGTGCGCGTGATGGGAGACGGTGCGGCCGTGCGCGCGATCCGGGTCTTCACCCGCTCGCAACCGACCCGCACGGCGCTGCGGGTCGAGTTGCATGCCGGGAAGCGGACCGCCGCCCAGGCGATCGAGGTGTCTGGCTACAACGCGGTCGTCAGCCGCGTGACCGTCGGCAGTGGCACACGTGTCAACGGCAGTGGCGTGCGCGTGGGTACGGGGCGCAAAGCCTCCTTTGGACTGGATGTCGCGCACATGCTCCCGGTCCACGGCTACGCACACGATGATGGCCACGTCTTGTTCGGGCTGGGGAAAGATGCCTTCACCATCTCCCTGACCTCACTGGCAAAGGAAGGCCCGATCTGGTTTGCCGAGTCGGGGATCTACATCGCCCGGGCCGATGATCCGGAGACGTTTGAACAGTATCGCGCCCGCACCAAGCCGTGCCTGACCATTGCCCAGCAGGTTGCGGCGCGTGCCGAGCAGTCGCTGGCCGGCGCCATGAACGGACAGATGCGGCCTCATCCGATTGCGTACTGCTGCGGCGCCAAGCATGCCCGGCAGAAATTTTGGATCGAGCCGTGCGGCGATGTCGAGCTGACGCAGTGGCTGATCCAGCAGCCGCCCGCGGCAGATACGCCCCGCTGGAAGAATGACGGCAATGCACGCATTTTCTTCGGTTTCGACCGGTGGGCCGTGGAGGGTCGTCACAACGATCCCTGGCCGGTGATGTCAAACAATCTGCAGTTCCGGCGCGATGCGGTGCGTGCCGTTCAGAAGTCCTTTGCCGTGCCCCTGGCGCACGCCATGCTGGCCGGCGAACCGGTGCCAGACGCGACCATGGTCGCGCTGATCCGCTTCCGCTTCGAGAACCTCAGCGACCGGCCGGCCACCGCCGAGTTGCCGCTTGCCTACAGTCACTCGGCGGTACGCATCGCCAACCGCCGGGAGGCCCGCAACCTGAATAGCGCCGATAAGCAGACCGACACCTTGCTGCCGCGATGCGCGCGGGAGACGCTGACCATCGAAGGCGACAAGGTGCTGGGCGACTTCAAGGGCGAGCAGGTGTTACGCCTGGCTTTCCAGACGGACATGCAGACCGATGCGCTCGGCGATACGGTGCGTTTCCGGAAGGAACTTGCCCCCGGTGCACGGTGTGAGTTGCTGGTGCGCATTCCGTATGTGGCCATGGCTGACGAGGCAGACCTCGCGGCGCTGCGCGCGCTTGATTTCGACCGGTGCTACGGCGAGATGGCGCAGTACTGGCGCACGGAAGGGCGCAAGGGTGCGCAGATTCAGACGCCGGAGCCGCATCTGAACGCCGTTTACACGGGGCACCTTCCGATGGTGCTGATGACCGATCTCGGCTATCCGGACGGCTCGGGGCTGGTCAACACCTCGGTCGGCACAACCACCTATGGCAACTGCACCAATGAGTCGGTCATGGTGGTCGAGGAGTTGCAGCAGCGGGGGCTCCCGGACGAAGTGCGGCGGCGCTTGGGCATCTGGGTCAAGTATCAGGGTACGGCCGGGCTCAAGGGGCGTTTTACGGATCACGAGGGCGTCCTGTTCGGCGCCGGCGGGCTGCAGTGGGGCGACAGCTACGATCAGCATCATGGCTGGGCCTTGTGGGCGCTGGCGGCGCATTATCTGCACACCGGCGACCGCGACTGGTTCGCCGGCGTCGCGGAGGCGGTGGTGCTGGGGTCGAACTGGATTGTCCGGCAGCGGCGCGAGACGTTCAAGCCGGAGCCGCATTCCCGCGGCTGGGAGCGCGGCTTCCTGGCCGCCGGTGCCCTGGAGGATGTGGACGACTACTTCTACTGGCTGAGCACCAACGCGCTGACGTGGCGGGGCTTGAACAGCGCCGCAGAGGCCTTGGAACGATTCGAGCATCCGGAAGCCGCGCGCTTGCGGCGCGAAGCCGACGCCTACCGCCGTTCGCTGATCGCCGGCTTCGAGACCGCGCGCCGGCACAGCCCGCTGATCCGCCTTCGCGACGGGCGTTGGATCCCGCACTATCCCTCGCGCCTGTACTGCCGGGGCCGCGACTACGGTTGGATCCGCGAGACTTTGGAAGGCTCCGTCTACCTGCTGATCTCCGGGCTCTATGCGCCGAAGAGCAAGCAGGCGGGCTGGATTCTCGACGACTACCTCGATACCCGCTACATGAACGCACCGTACAGCTACGTGATGGAAGATCCGCAGACGCAGTGGTTCGACTGCGGCGGCATCTGCCCGCAACCGGCGCTGCTCGCCGGCCTGTTGCCGCACCTCGACCGCGACGAGATTGAGGTGTACCTCTGGATGTTCTTCAACGCCTGGGCCGCGTGTTATCGATCCGAATCGCAGGCCTTTGTTGAGCATCCCCAGCCGGTGCTCGGCTTTGGCAACTGCGCGCCCTTCAAGACCAGCGATCAGTCCAACGCCGTGAAGTGGCTGGCCTACCTGTTCGTTTACGAGCGGGAGGGGTTGCTGCACCTTGGCCGCGCCATTCCCCGCGCCTGGTTTGCGCAGGAACAGGCTTTTAGCGCCACGCGGCTGAGTACACCGGCTGGCATCGTTTCGGTCGAGTACCGTCCGCAACTGGCGGCCGGGAAGATTGAGGCGGAAGTTGCACTGGAACTCCGCGCGAAGCCTGAGCGGTTGTTGCTGCGCTTCCGTCACCCGGAAAAGAAACCGATCCAGACCGTCACGATCAACGGACGCGCCTCGCAGGCGTTCGATGCCAGGAGCGGCGATGTGGAACTGCCGACAGTTAGCGGCAAGGTGTGCGTTTCGGTGGGCTATTGATGTGTGGTGACGCAATTGGAGCGGGCACATGAGTACGATGTCGGGGGAAACCTGCGACGGACCATCGGGATTCCTGTGCCAGGGAACAGAGAAGAGCGATTGGCGTGGCGCCTGGGTATGGTCCGAGGCCGTGGAACGGGCGCGCAATGCCTATGCTTTGTTCCGTCGCTCGTTTGTTCTGGAAACCGAAACGGAGATCCATGTCGCTATCACGGCCGACAGTTTCTACGAACTGCACGTCGACGGGAACCGCATCGGCCGCGGCCCGGCGCGGTCGCATCTGGACTACTATGGATTCGATCGCCACCGCCTGCGTTTGCCGGCCGGAGCGCATGTGGTGGCCGTCCTGGCACACCATATCGGCGTGATCAATGCCGCGGTCATGACCGGTCGCCCGGGCCTGCTCGTGGAGGTCTCCGGCAACGGTATCGGCTTTGGCAGCGACCGCTCCTGGCGTTGCCGGCAGGGCGTTGCCTGGCGATTGGATTTGCCGTGTCTGATGTCCCACTTCGGCTTCTGGGAGGAATGCGACCTGTCGCGTCTTCCGGCCGGTTGGACAACCGTGGCCTTTGATGACTCCGACTGGACGGCGGCGGTCGAAATCGGGCGCCCGCCCTGCGCGCCCTGGGCACGACTGGTCGAGCCAGACATCCATCCTACGGCGCGTCAGGAAGTTCAGGGCGTCACCATCCTGGTGTCCGGAACGTGGCAAGCGGGAGCGGTGTCCGAGGATGATGAGGCCAAGCGCCGCGGGGGCGCTGGCGGCTGGCTCGACGGCGTCTCAACCCTCGACATCCCCGGCAAACAGGTCGCAGCACGGGTTCGGATGCTGGGCGGGGTCACGGTGTTGCCGGCGGACTTTGCCCTGCCTGGCGGCGTCGAGGCGGGCCGCTGGCTGACCGTGGACTTCGGCCGCACCGTTTCCGGTTATCCAATCCTCACGGTGGAGGCTGCCGAACCGGGGGTCACCATTGATCTTGCCTATGACGATGTGCCGCGTCGGGACGGTTCGGTCAATCCCGAGCGCACCTATGCCCGCATGGCCGACCGGTTCCGGTTGTCGGCTGGGCCTGGAGTGGTCCGCCCCGTGCATCCCCGCGGTTTCCGCTTTCTGACGATCGATCTTGCCGGTGTCGGGACCCTGCGACTGCTCGCCGTGCAGGCGCTCGAAGAGACGTATCCCTTCCCCTCCCCCGCGCCGCTCGCCACATCCGATGCGCAGCTGGCCGGCTACGCGCGGCGCGGCGCGGAGACCGTGCGCGTCTGCACCACCGACGCCTTCACCGATTGCGCCAGCCGCGAGCGCGTCCAGTGGATGGAGGATCTCTACCTCCATGGACGCGTCGCCGCCTATGCCTTCGGCGACACCCGCCTGCTTCGCCGAGCCCTGTTTCAGGGGGCGCAGAACGCCCTGCCGGACGGCCGCATCAACGGCTTCATGCCCTCCGAGCGGACGAATTGCGCCTTTGCGTCGTCCAGCCTGATGTGGCTGCACGCCCTCGCGGACTACCGACTTTTCGCCGGGGATGAGCCGGGGTGCGCACAACTGATGCCGACTGTCGAAAAACTCCTGGGACTGATCCGCCCCCTGACCGACGCCGAGGGTCTCGTCGCCTCCTGGCCGGCGGGGCAGTTCTGGGACTGGTCGCCGATCGAGGATAGCGGCTGCATCCTGCTGACCAACGCCTTCCATGTCTGGGCGCTGAGCCGCCTGGCCGCCGACCCGATCTTCGCCCAGGTTCTCGAACCGGACCTGCCCGCACGCCTTGCCCGCGTGCGTGCGATGGCGCACCGGCGCTTCTGGGATGCGGACCGCCAGCTCTACCGCGACGCCCCGGAAAGCGGCGGTTGCGCGCCCATCTACAGCCAGCACGCCAATATCCTGGCGGTGCTGTCGGGCATCTGCCCGGAGGCTGGGCGGACCGCATTGCTACGCCGACTGATCGAGCCGGCCAACCTGGGGCCGGTTCCCGTGGGCGAACAGGCACTGTGGAATGCGCCCCGCCCCGGGCCGCAGCAGATCGTCCCGGTCGGCACGCTCTGGTTCGGACATTTTCTCTGCCAGGCATTGCTGGAGTGCGGACTGGCCGAGGAAGCGCTTGCCCAGATGCACGCGCTCTGGGGTGCGACCGGGGACGCTCCGACTTTTCCGGAGACGCGCGTCGGCGCCGGCAATACCACCCAGTGTCATGGCTGGGCCGCGGGACCTGCCTGGCTGATCCCCGCCTATGTGCTGGGCGTGCGGCCGGTCGGGCCGGGGTGGTCACAGGTGGCCGTCGCACCCTGTCCCGGCGCTCTGACGTGGGCGTCCGGCGAGGTGCCGACTCCGTACGGGCGACTAGCCGTCCGCTGGCGGCGCGAGGCCGATGGCCGCCTCGATGTGAACATCGACCAGGACGGCGGCCGAGCCTACCTGCAGGAGCGCCATCCAAACGGTGAGGTCCGCTTGTGCTTGAAGGAAGCGGCAGCTAGGAACCAGTCCCCATCCGCCTGAGGGTGTGAGTGCGGCGGGTGGAAAGGACGAATCAAGTCGAACCGCCTGGGGGGCGTTGCAACGCCCCTCAGGCATCTTCCGGAATTCGTCGGAAAACAGCGCCACTATATCACATTTGCCTGAGACAAGGTCTGACCCTGAAGTCCTTCACAATGACACCGAACCAGACCTTGCCTGCGCGAACGAATAACGGCTCGCGATGGGGCAGGGGTGTCTTGTTCCGACCTTCAGGACACCCAAACAGCGTCTTTGTGGCTACCGGGGCGTACCCCGTCAGCCACAAAAACGCTGTTTGGCGGTGGGATTGACGTTTCCACCGGTTTCTGCCATGCTTCCCCCCCGATGACATCGTTGCGTCAGACCGGTTCCGGCATGTTTTCGGCTTGTGTGGGTCGATGCCGACTGGGGGATGCCGAAAAGCGATTTCTTATCAATATTACTTCGGCTTGAACAACTCACTTTCACAGCGACGACGCGCACGCCATCTGCGGATGGCATGGAGCCTCCGGCATGATCGATGTCCACATTTCACCCAACGGCGATGACAGCAACCCTGGGACGTCCGCCGCGCCCTGGCGCAGCCTCGCCCATGCCCGGGACCAGGTACGGAAGCGGCGACGCGACGCGCCCGGCGACGTCACCATCCATCTCGCACCGGGCGTCCATCGCCTGCGCGAGACCCTGCTGCTCGGTCCGGATGACGGCGGCGACGACGGATCCACGGTCACCTGGCAGGGCGCGGACGGGGCCGTGCTCTCCTCGGGATTCGCGCTCGCTGGTTGGCAGCGCTGCCCTGTGGATCTGGCCGACGTGCCTGCGCCGCTGCGCGGTCGCGTGTGGTTCATCGACCTGCCGGGCGGTACCACCGTCAACACGCTGTACGGCGCATCCGGCAGCGTACCACGGGCCCGTGGGCCGGCGATCAAACCGCAGCGCTGCGCCGTGGAAGCCCCCGGACGACACCCACAGCTGCTGGGCCCGGATGGCGCGATCACCGACCACAGCGGATTCAGCCACGGCGAGTCCAGCTTCTTCCACGACCGCTTCGCCTTCGCGCCCGGAGCCATCCGTCCGGCGGGCGACCTGCGCGAGGCCGAGTTTCTGATCATTCCGGCCATGCAGTGGACGATGAACATTCTGGCGCCACGCGACATCGATGTCGCGAACGGCGTCGTCCTCCTGGCGAATCCCTGCACCTATCCCATCGGCAATCCGCCCTGTGCGCCGGAGGGATCGATCTGGCTGGAGAACAGCCTGAGCGTGCTCGAGCCGGGCTGCTGGGTCTACCACGCCACCGCCGCGCGCCTCTACTACTGCCCCAAGGGGGATGAGCCGGAGACGGGGTTGGAGGCGGCCTCCCTGACCGAGTTCGTCCGCGTGGAAGGAGTGCACGAGATCGGCGGTGTCCAACGCCACGTGCAGGGCATCCATTTCACGAACATCGGGTTCACCCGCAGCAACCGTTTCGCCTTCCATGGCCTCACCGGTCGCGGCATCCAGCATGACTGGGAGATGCATGATGCGCCCTCGTGCATGCTGCGCTTCCGCCATGCCGAACGGTGCAGGGTGAGCGACTGCCGCTTCAGCGAAGGCGGCTCCGGTGGCGTGCGTCTGGATCTGGCCTGCCGGTGGAACCGGATCGAGCGCTGCGAGTTCGCGCAGCTCGGCGGCTGCGCCGTGGTCCTGTGCGGCTACGGTCTAAGCCGCCACTATTGCAACCGTGACAACGTGGTGGTTGGCAATCACGTCCACCACATCGGTCGGCACTACTGGCACTGTCCGGGAATCTTCATCTGGCAGAGCGGCGACAACCGCATCGCCGACAACCACATCCATGATCTGCCCTACACCGGCATCGTATGCTCTGGCCGCACGCTGTACGATCGCAGCGGCGTGGCCGAGTGCAGCGCCACCATCGACTGGTCCGCGGTGGACGAGCAATGCGGCGCCGGCTACGTGCACAACGTCTGGCACTACGGCGGTCTGCCCAGCTGGTCGATGCGCGAGCCGCTCATGCACTCGCGCGACAACCTGATCGAGTACAACCGCATCCATGATGTGATGCAGGTGATGGGCGACGGCAACGGCATCTACATCTCGGGAGCCGGCGGTGGCAACGTGGTGCGTTTCAACGTCGTAGGACCCTGCCCCTCGCCGACGATGGCCGAAGGCATCCGCTGCGACGACGACCAGCACCATGCCATCCTGCACGGCAATCTCGTGTTCGGCATGCATGGGCACGCCACCGGGATCACGATCAAAGGCGTCAACCGCGTCACCAACAATATCCTCGCTCTGCCGCTGCGCACGCCAGACCGCGGTCTTCTCTCCCTGGAGCACGGCCCGCTCAACGGCGCGGTCATCAAGCGGAACATATTCTACACCTCGGCGCCGGATCAGCGCCTCGTCGCTGAGATGCGCTACCACGGCGAAGGTCGCAAGGCCCGCCTGCGCGACACCGATGCCGACGGGAACATCTACTTCTGCGCCGGCGATCCGGCTGCGGGGCAGGCCTGGCTGGCCGAACAGCAGTCCTTTGGCGTCGATGTCCACAGCCGCTGTGTCGATCCCGGCTTCGTCGACGCCGAGGCCGGCGACTTCACGCTCGCGGACGACGCCGCCGCCCTGACCACCGGCTTCCAGCCCCTGCCCTTGGCGCGCATGTTCGCCGCTGGGCGGTCGGCGGGGTAGCGGGCGACGATCGCGTCGATGAGCGTCCGCTCAGGGGCGCGGCTTCGAGGTGCGGCGCTGCTGCATCGCCCGGATGCCAACCGGCGGCAGGGCTGCACGGGCGAGATAGCCGGGCAGCTGGCGGTTGGGTTGACCCGTCAACTCACGGCCCGGGCGGTCTCGCCGGGTACGAGCGGCGCGGCGAGCACCAGCTTGCGCGGCGGCGCGTCGGGATGGGCGAGGCGCCAGTAGAGCAGGCGTACGGCTTCGGCGCCGATTTCTTCCAGCGGCATGGTGACTGTGGTCAGGGCCGGGCCGTCGTATTCCGGGGGGCGGACATTGTCAAAGCCGACTACGCTGATGTCCTCGGGCACTCGTAACCCGCGCTCACGTAGACGCTGGATCACTACCGCTGCAAAGATGTCGTTGTAGACCATCAGGGCTGTGACGCCGTGCGGGCCGGTGTCGCCGGGGCGTGCCGTTTCGAGGAACTTATCCGTAAGCACCCGGAATTCGTTCGGACCGGCGTGCGTGCACAGGAAGGTGTTCTCCGGCGGTAGCGAAGCGTCGGCAGATTCCAACCCGGCGCGCAGTCCGTACAGGCGCTCGACAGACAGGTTGGTCTTGAATCCGATGTAGGCGACGCGCCGGTGTCCGAGTTCGGTTAGATGCCGGCCGATCGCCAGGGAAGCGTCGAAGTTCGCGACCGTGACCACGTCCGCGCCCGCCGGCCCGTTGAAGATGAAGACCGCTGGTACTGGCGCGGGAAACAACGGGTGGCGTCCGAACTCATTGCCGAGCGGCAAGATCACCCCGTCGACCTCCATGCGAGTAACCGCCAGCGGCCAGTTCGCCTCGTGCACCCAGTTCATCTGGTAGTTGGGCGATTCTGCGCCGCACGTGGCCGCGCCCTGCTGCAGGCCGGTCAGCAGGCGGTGGTTGAAGCCCTGAGTCGACACCTCGCCCTGAATGTTGATGCACGACGCGCAGACATTCAGCAGGTTCGGCGTTTCTGGCGCTCGCATTGCAGGCAGTGGAAATTGATGCTTTCTCGCCAGTGCGAGTACCTTGCGCTGGATCTCCTCGCTTACGCCATATTGCCCGTGCAAGGCACGCCAGGCCGTGGCCGGCGATACGCCTGCCAATTGCGCCAACCGTCTGCCAGAGATTGCCATATAAAGAGTCCTTTCGCGTGTGACGAGTGTCTCGAAACACTTTCGCAATTGCAAGCCTATTTTTACTGTGCCAAAATCTGAGCTTCAAGATATACTGGGTGTGTTTCGAGATATGCCTTGAAACACAGGCTACAATCAGGAGGTGGCGTATGATGTCCAAAGAGCAGCTATGTTTAACAAAAGAAGAAAGGGACAATATGAACCACCAACGAGTGCTGAATGCCATACGGGCAATTACGGTTGCTTGTGGTTTACTGCTGTCAGGCGCAGCGCGCGTTCTGGCGGAGACCCCCTCGACCTGGATCGGGGCAAACGATCCGGCGGCGCGGTTTCACGGTGCGCCGACGTATGACCTGCTGGTGACGAACGTCAGTTGGAAGGTCGTCAATAAAGACTACACCGAGGTGACGTTCGACCTCTCGTGGTCCGGTTCCTGGCGGGCGAAGTGGACGGAGCCAGCGGAAACGAGTATCACCCATAAGCCGATAGAGGTCGAGAACTGGGATGCGGCCTGGGTGTTCGTCAAGTTCCTGCCCGAAAAGGACTCCATTAAGAGCATCGAGCGCAACCACTGGCAACACGCGACACTCGCGCCGGACCCTTCCCTGCATGTAATGCCCGCTGGCGCGACGAATACCCTCCGCGTGTCCGAGGATGGCAGCCGGGGGATAGGGGTGTTTATCTACCGCGATGCGATCGGGCACGGCGCCAACACCTTCAAGGGCGTCAAACTGCGCTGGCAGCATGGGGCAGGCAAGGTGGATCCGACCAAGGCGGCGGTTCGGGTGTACGCGATTCCGATGGTCTATGTGCCCGAGGGGCCGTGCAAGGTGGGCTCCGGGTATCCGACCGGCATCAGCCGCTTCAGCGACGGTCCTGACATGCCCCTTAACCGGCACGACTGGGAGGCGGCCATGATGCTGCCCGATGGTTCTTGGACAAAACAAGACTGGGGTAGTCTGACCGAAGGTTCCTGGCGGGGCGGCCCCTCGATTCCGTTCCTGGTGGACGCGGAGTGGAGCGGACCGGTTCAGGAAGGGACCCGGGCCCGGCGCATCGGTATTCTTCCTGGCCAGCTCTGGGCGACGCATACGCATGCCGAGCAGTTTCACGATGCAATCCCGAGGCTTTCTTCCGGCACCACCCTGAACGACGACTATCCGACCGGTTATGACACCGTCTACTGCATGAAGTATGACATCACGCAGGGGCAGTACACGGACTTCCTCAACTCGTTGCCGCCTGACGTGGCGGCCGGCCGGGCCTTTTGCGCCAAGCCCCCGCCGGCCAAGGTTTTCACAGGGAGATATTATGGATCGAATCCGATTCTTGCGGACGCAGAGCCCGCATGTGAACTCGGGGCATCTGAGGGCACTGGTGACAGGCACAAAAACGAGATCAAGATTGATCGCGGACCCGGATGCGAGCCTTATACGATCGTGGAGTACGGCGGTCTGACCATCACGTCGCCGAAGACGGATGAGCCCGCCAAGATTCCGACAGGAGCTGGCTCCGATGGCGCCGGGAAGCGGGATCTTCTGGACGGCGATGAACCGAAGGACGCGATCATTGATGCGTTCGTGAAGGACGTAACGACGCGCGACAAGGACAAGGCCGAGGCCAAAATCGCGCGGCCGCCAGTCTTTGAGGTCAGATGCCCGTTTCGCAGGGGCGCCGTTGCCGGGGAGGACGCGCAGGCGTTCGCCGTTTGGGCTGGGCTGCGG
This sequence comes from Akkermansia muciniphila, assembly GCA_945870025.1. Classification (GTDB taxonomy): domain Bacteria; phylum Verrucomicrobiota; class Kiritimatiellia; order RFP12; family JAAYNR01; genus VGWG01. Next base: position 119,219 of record CAMBQN010000002.1, on the reverse strand, counting down.
CAGATGACGCAACTGGAGCAGTCCAAACTGGTATATGGGCCGCGCGAGGTAGCCAGACCCTATTGCTTCGATCTGTCAACGAACAAACCGCCATCGCCGGCGACGATTGCTTTTCAGGACATCGGTTTGCCGACGGAACGGTATGCGAACGGGGAAACGAACCATTATCCGATTAACTATCTACTCACCCGGGTCGGCATCCGCGCGACTGCCGATAGTGACCAGACCACGGCCGGGGCCACCTACTGGGGCATTTTGGACCTGAAAGTGGAAGACGCTTCTGGAAGCGAAGCCACGGTGCTGGTGCATCAGCAATACCTGGATTTCCATTCGCACGGCGACGGCCATATGCCGGCCGGCAAGCCCGACGGCTCGATCAAACGGAGGAAAGAGCCTTTCAAGGAGAAGCCCGCGGACTGGCCGGACGTGTGGACTTATAGTGGTTACCGCAATGCGGGCACCAGCATGCGGCTGGTGGCTTCCGCCCCCACGCCGAAGCTCCGGCGTGACGCGTCCGCGACGAATCGAATGGTCGCGGTAAAGGCGCCCCCCGCCAAGCCGCCTGCATCCAGTCCGGAAGATACGACACGCGCCGACACGATCCAGATCACCAACATCAAATGGGAGGCTGGCACAAAAGAATATAGCACCGTGACGTTCGACCTTTCCTGGAACAACTCCTGGCGGGCGAAATGGACGGAGCCCGCAGAGAAGAATGTGACCGGCAAACCCCTCCAGGTCGAGAGCTGGGATGCGGCCTGGGTGTTCGTGAAATTCCGGCCATTCGAGGAGCGCGTCTTTTCGCACGCGTTACTCGATCTGGATGCCGTGCGCCACCAGAAGCCTGCCGGCGCGACGTTGGAGGTTGCCGCCAGCGACGACGGACTCAAGGGGCTCGGCGTGTTCATCTACCGTGATGCGGTCGGAAATGGCGCCAACCATTTCAAGGGCGTCAAACTGCGCTGGCAGCATCCGCCTTCGCTCGGAAGCTCCGGCGCGACAAGTCCGCCTTCGTTCCGACCTCAAGAGAGTCGGGACTCCGGCGCGGCAAGTGCCGCCGAATTCGATCCGGCCAAGGCGGAACTGTCGGTACATGCCATCGCGATGGTCTATGTGCCCGAGGGACCGTTCCATTATAAGGGTGGGTGGGAGAATCATCAGTTGGCCGACGGCCACACCCATCCGCTGACGTTGATCAACAACCCTGACCCGACCCAGCCGGGAGGCCGTCCGGGATTGGGGACGAACGCGGATCCGGCAGTAGTGACAAACACGACTCCGGCATGTGAAACATATCCGAATGGCTACAGATCATTCTACATCATGAAGTATTCGATCACCCAAGGCGAGTATGCCCGATTTCTCACCGAGCAGGCGCCCAATCTCGAAGAGGCGCACTACAATGAGGGGCGCTATGGCGCTCTAAAGTACGACGATGCCCGGCGCTTCGCCGATTGCTACGGCGCTCGCGGCTATACCATCAGTTTCATTCCAGGCGAGGGGCGGTACGAGGCCGAAGTGCCGGATCGGCCGGCCAACTTACTTTCCTTGCCGGACATCCAGTCCTTTATGGCCTGTGCCGGACTACGACCCCCGTCGGACCTGGAATACGATAAGTCCTGCCGCGGGCCGCGCGCGGTGGCGCGGGCCGAGGAGGCGTGGGTGCCCGGCACCTGCGCGCCAGCGGCGGGTCTGCCCTCCTTCGTCAGTGGGCAGATCCGGAAGGACGTGCTGCCCGAACGCCGAGCGTTCTGGCCAGGCGCATCGTACTGGGGAATCCAGGATTTGAGTATGAGCGGCTGCGTACATGAATGGCCGTTTGTGGCTAATAACAATCCGGTGCGTGTTGGGAAAAACAACGCTGCACCGGCTGGATCGTGGAAGGGGTACAACGGCACGCACGGCAATGGTTCACCCGAAGTGCCGGATGCCACCTGGGGGTGGTCCGCCTGGGGCGAATGGTACGAGCGCTCTTACGGCCAGTGGGCCTACCAAGGGCGTGACCATTGTATCGCTTACTGGTTCCCGGCCACTGAGTTTGCGGAATCGATTGGCAGTGGTCTCTGGGACCGGACAGGCCGCTACGGCGCCCGCGCCGCGCGCAATGCGCCTGTCACGGTTGATCCGTCTTCGCCGCTGGAACTCGATCCGTTGCCGGACCTGCGTGGGCAGAACATCGACATCGCCATCTTCGACCTCACGGGGCGTTACAACAACACCTCTGACAAGCCGTTGAAGGTCGAACTGAAGACGGCGTTGCCGGACGCGTGCTTCCCGGACGGCGCGGCCTCGCGCGTGTTCACGGCGGCACCCAAGGCAGTCACGCCCTTCCGGATTCTGACGGCGCTGACCATTCAGAGTCCGACGTGCGCCGTGCGCAGAGTCAATTGGTTGCCGGTCCGGATACTGGATCCCGGCGGCCAGGTGCTGGCCCAACGGGATGTCCAATTGTTGATTGACAAGCCCGAGAACAGGTTGTCCGCCTGGGCGCCAAAGCCATCGATCGATTCGCTGGTCGGCGGCGAACTGATCGTGCGCATCATGAATGCCACGGAGCGGCCGCAGGCGCTGACGCTCAATCTGCCGCCGCCGCCGGGCGTCAAGATGTCCGAGTCCAGCCGGAGTGTCTCGCTCGCGGCGCGCGAACTGGCCAAGGTGGCGTACCCGTTTCCTCGCCAGGGCTTTCCGGATAAGAAGGCGCTCGAGGTCGGTCGAGGGGGGAATCCTTGGGAGGACCGGACAAGTCAGATGCCCTATCGTGTCGCCTTCTCGAAAGGGGCGCCGCTGGAGGGCGAAACCGCCGTCGTTCTGCAAGCGCGGTCGCGTTGGTGGTTCTTCAGGCGTGATAAGACAGAGGCGCGTTTAGAGGATGTGGACTTAACGCAAAAGCAAACGGATGGTGAGGACAATGCGCTCACCGAAGCATTAGGCAAGTTCACAGAAGATGTAAACGAATACGGTAGCGTGTTCAAAACCAATGCACCGCCCAAGGGTTGGAAGCCGGTGATCTATGATGCAGCGCCCCTGATAGCCATGTTCGGCGTCGATACTTTAAATCCTGATGGTGTTGAATACCGTGGTATCCGCATCGGCGCGTTGCGGAGGGGTGCTGTCATGGTGGCCGCCACACGGTTTGAGGCGCTCCGCGACCAGGATGTGACCCTCATCGTGGACCACAACGCTAATATGATGCATGCGTTTTGCCAGTTCGCCAATCGCATCTGGATCAACGACGCGCTCGTACATCAAACGCCTATCGGGCAACGTCCGGATCCAAAGGATGAGCGCAATAAGCCTAAGACCTGCCGCATTCGCAAGGGCGGAAACACGATGGTTGTGAAAGTGACGCAAGATGATTATCCGAAGATCAATCCCGGAACCATGCGTATCCAGTTCCTCGACGCCAAGGACGGCAAACTGGTGGAAGGACTGATCTTCGACGTGGATAAGAAGTGAACGGGAAGAGCGTGGCGCGGAGAGCGGGAAGTTCCGCAGTTCTGTCAGGAGTTGTATGGAAAATATGGAAATGGGAACCGGTGGACGAGAGCGGACGACGAGAGCGGCTAACGAGTAGTGAGCATCTCAATCGTCCACCGCTCTCGTCGCCCGTTCTCGTCAACCGAAATGGACAGGAAAATGGGGGAGAAGGCAGAGAGACTGTTGACTCCCTACACGAAATAGGATTAGGCAAGAATACGTACTGTCAGCTTTGACAGAACGATTTCCGCCAACAGGAGAAGCAAAATGAAAGCAAATCGAACGTTACTGAACGCCTGCGCATTTATTGCACTCACCACAGCTGCGCAGGCTGAAGACATCCGGAAGACCTGGGTGGAGACGCAAGCTGGCTCGCCGACAGGTCAATATCTGGTCATTGACCTCACCCTTCGCGAGATAGCCGTTGGCCCGCAGCCGAATCCAGACACGCCACCCAAGACGAGACAGGGTTTCGTCGTCAGCAACCTCGCCGCCGTACCGCCGGGCGGCTGGACGGACGAGTACAAGACAAACAAGCTGGTGCTGCGCCGGATCCCGGCCGGCACGTTCACGATGGGCAGCCCGGCTAACGAATTGGGATGCGACGCCGACGAGACCCAGCACGCGGTGACACTCACCAAAGACTTCTATATCGGGATCTTTGAGGTGACGCAGAAGCAATGGCAGCAGGTTATGGGCGATTGGGCGCGTAAAGGGGGGGAGCCAAGAGGCAATCCCGTTCGTTCGCCCCCCCCCGCCCTGCGCGACGTGTTGCCTGTGGAACAGGTCAGTTATTACCAAATCCGCGAGAAGTTCGGAAAACCCGTGGCTGTGGCTGTCAAAGATGCCGAAGTGAAAGACAAGGCCGTTGCTACGCCGAAGCTCGTGGATGACGCATCTTCGGAGGAAGCGCCGGTGGCGGCACCCGCGAAACCGCCCGAGACCCTGCCGGTTCCCCTTGACGATCCGGCCGTGGACTGGCCCTCGAACAGCGTCATCAACGAGGACTCTTTCATGGGCCGACTGCGGGCGAAGACCGGTCTGACCACGCTCGATCTACCCACCGAGGCGCAATGGGAATACGCGTGTCGGGCCGGGACCACGACGGCGCTGAATTCAGGGAAGGATCTGACCGATGCCGTGAATTGTCCGAACGTGGCGGAAGTGGCGCGGTACCGGAACAATGCGGGCAAGCCGAGGGGGTGGCACGTCTGGTCGACGAATGGTTACTCGTACGGCTGGCAGCCCGGTTTTCAGGGTTACTCGAACGATCGCAAGTGGATGGGCAAGGCCCCTGTCGGGTCATACCCGCCGAACCGTTGGGGGTTGTACGACATGCACGGCAACGTGTGGGAGTGGTGTTTGGATTGGTATACGGAAACCTATCCCGGGGCCGTGACCGATCCGAAAGGCCCCGCGACAGGGGAGCGCCGCGTGCTGCGGGGTGGCAGTTCGGACGATCCCGCCCACTGCTGCCGTGCGGCGAACCGTGGCTTTGGTGGCTACCCGGTCTACCGCAACGCCGATTTCGGCTTCCGGGTGGGTATGACGCTGCCGTGAGGGGGGGGGGGAGAAGTAAAAAGATGAAGAGGAAAGACAAAGTATGGTGCGCAAGCCTTACTTCGTCTTTCTTCTTCATCTTGATGTGTCTGAGACCCCTTTCGGCAGGCGGCGAGTGCAAGGAGCCTGTCTTTCCTGGTTGCGTCAGACCGGTTCCGGCATGTTTTCGGCCCGTGTGGGTCGATGCCTGACCGGGGGATGCCGAAAAGCGAAGGCTTATCAATTCAATCAGAAGGAATCATATGATGATGAAGCGAATAATAACGGTGTTGGGCTTGCTGGTGTTGTTTTTGAGCGGATCGGCGCTGGCCGCAGATGAGCTGGCGAAGAATTTTGAGACGCCGCCCGTCGCGGCGAGGGCCTGGTGCTACTGGTGGTGGCTGAATGGCGCGGCGAGCAAGGAAGGCATCACGCGCGACTTCGAGGAAATGCGCAAGCAGGGCATCAGCGGCGCGCTGTTGACTGATGCCGGGCAAGCGGGACCGGCAGCGCCACGCGGCCCGAAATTCATGAGCGACGAGTGGCGGGAGCTTTACAAGCATGCCGTGCGCGAGGCGGACCGGTGCGGAATCGTGCTGACGGTCAACCTCTGCAGCGGTTGGAATGCCGGTGGGCCATGGGTAACTCCCGAACATGGGGCAAAAGTACTCTGTATCGGCGCGCAGACGGTCGTAAAAGGCCCGGAGCGTGTCACCGTCTCATTGCCGAAGCCGGCGGGGGTGGCGGGGTTCTACCGTGACATTGCTGTTCTGGCCTGGCCTGTTGTTGAGGATAGGGCGTTACATGGCAAGCTGAGCGCCAGTTCGCAGGATCGGAATTTCAGTCCGGCGGCGGCGGAGGATGGCGATGACGCGTCCAAATGGGTTTCCTACGGCGACAAACCTGGCATGGGGCCAACCCCGGAGAAGCCTGAGTATCTTCAATTCGATCTGGCTGAACCTTTGCCGGTGGCGGGTGTTTATCTGATCGGAAGCCCCATTTGTGGACCCAAAGACATCGACGTGCAGTGCTCGGATGACGGTAAGACGTTTCGCTCGCTCAGGCGTGAGACTCTGAAGCCGAACGAGGAGGCAATCATTACTTTCGATGAAACACAGGCGAAGTGTTTCCGAGTACTGTTTCTATCGGCGCATCCTTTTAATGGCGGTCGGCCAAGCGCGAATGTCCATGTGTGTGAAATAGCGTTCCTATCAAAGGGACAGTTGGCGGAGAAAGAGAAGAAGCCGGGTCGGCAGCGGCAGGGGTGGGATCACAACCTCGTGGTGGATGTGACCCCATTCATGGATGAACAGGGACTGCTGGTTTGGAGTCCACCTGCGGGTTGTTGGAAGATTCTGCGCCTTGGATATGAGCCTGCTGGTTGGCCTATCGCTTGTATTGGTGGGGGGCCGGACGGGCTGCAGATTGACCCGATGAGCGCCGCGGCGATGGATGCGCACTTTGCGGAGACAGGTGCAAAGCTGATTGCCGATGCGGGGCCTTTGGCAGGCAAGTCGCTACAGTATTTCCATCTCGACAGTTGGGAGTATCCGCATCAGAAACAGAACTGGACGCCGACCATGCGCGAGGAGTTCAAGAAGCGGCGCGGGTATGATCCGGTGGCGTGGCTGCCGGCGCTGCTGGGACTGAGACAGAGACAGACAGTGGATAATGTCGCGGAGACGCAGCGATTCATGCAGGACTATCGCCGGACGGTGGCCGATCTTTTTGCAACAAACTATTATGGCAGATTGCGCGAGCTGACCGTTAAAGGCGGCCTGCGAGGGACGCACCCGGAATCCTCCGGAGGCTTTGTCTTTTCAAGTGTCTGGATTGATCCGCTTCAGTGCGAGGGCATTAATGATATCCCGATGGGTGAGTTCTGGAAGCGCAACTCTGAGCCGAATGGTAGCATTTGTGGCCGGGAACCGCTTAAGGCGGGGGTGGCCAGCGCCGCGCACATCTACGGCAAGCCGGTCTGCCAGGCGGAGGCCTTTACGTCGGGGGCAGATGACTGGACGGAGGATCCGTGGCACATGAAAGATATCGGTGATGCCGCGTTTTGCGAGGGGATCACTCGTTTTGTGATTCATCACTGGGTCCACAAGTCGCGAGTTGATGCGAAGCCCGGCTTCCAGTGGGAGCGTATTGGCACGCATTTTGACTGCAACCTGACGTGGTGGCCGATGGCGGACGGATGGCTCACCTATCTGGCCCGCTGTCAGTATATGTTACGACAGGGGTTGTATGTTGCTGATTTCGCCTACCTGTTGGATGAGACCATTCCCGTGTTTATTGATCCCGTGTTTGAGGGGGGGTATCGGGCCGGGTTCGATTACGATAAGATGAATGCAGAAGTGCTGTTGACACGTACGGCAGCAAAGGATGGGCGATTGGTGCTTCCCGCTGGGATGAGTTATCGCTACTTGGTGCTGCCGCATCGGCCCAATGCGATTCTTTCGCCGGCGACATTGAAGAAGGTCAACGAACTGGCAGAGGCCGGTGTGACTGTGATTGCCCCCAAGACGCTGGCCGGAGCAGTGGCGAAGATCCGTGGAGGCGGCTTGTGGGCAGAAGTGCAGGCCGACGGTCTGCTGCCGGACATCGAGTTTCGTAAATCTTCGCCAGGGGCGGTCTTCAAATGGATTCACCGGCGCGATGGCAAGGCGGAGATCTATTTCATCAGCAACCAGAGTACGAACGACGTGACCTCACAAGTGGCATTTCGTGTTGCTGGAAAGAAGCCCGAGCTTTGGGATGCAGTGACAGGATCGAGGCGTGAGTTGGCGGAATATAAGAAGACAGACGATGGCAGGACTGAGGTTCCTCTGAAGTTTGCGCCGAGGCAGTCGTTCTTTGTTGTTTTCAAGGAGAGCATTCAGAATCCGGAATCCGGAATTCAGAATGGGGCGAAGAATTTTCCGGAGTTGAAGTCTGCGATGGAGTTGGCTGGCGCATGGGAGGTGTCGTTCGATCCGAAATGGGACGGGCCGGAGAAGATTATGTTCGATAAGCTGGAAGATTGGACGAAGCGGCCGGAGGAGGGGATTAAGTTCTACTCAGGTATAGCGACATATAAGATCTCTTTCGATTTACAGCTCAAATCTCAAAACCCGAACCCCAAAACGTTTCTCAGCATCGGCGAGGTAAAGAACGTTGCCCGAGTGAAACTCAATGGCCGCGATCTTGGCGTTGTCTGGACCGCGCCCTGGCAGGTGGCTATTCCCGGTGGACTTCTCAAGGAGAAAGGGAATGAGTTGTGCATCGAGGTGGCGAATCTCTGGCCCAACCGCCTGATCGGTGATGCAACTCTGCCGAAAGAGAAGCGTCGGACCGTAACGAACGTGCGGATCTATGATGCGATGGTGGAGGATTGTAAAAAGGCCGGCAAACCCGTCGAACCACTTCTACTTCCCTCCGGATTGATGGGGCCGGTGCGGGTGATGGAGGAATAATACCCGTTCCAGTTGAAGGGCTGAACCTTATGAACTACGGACACGCGGTTGACCTGGTGCACAGCGACGCAGGCTTGAGCGTCAGCCTGCGCGACGGCGATGTGTGGGACCCGCTGGATACGGTGATCGAACTGACCTGGGCACGGGAATTGGGCTGAGGGGCAGATGATCGCGGAAGGTGGAGATCAAGTGAGGGCGTACACGAACGGCAGGAGCGCGGTGGAAAAGGCAGACAAAGTAGAAAGGCACATCATGAAACACCAACGAATTCTGAATTCCATACGGACAATTGCGGTTGCTTGCGTTTTACTGCTGTCAGGCGTAGCGCGCGTTCTGGCGGAAAACCCCTCTACAGGGCTCGGGGCAAACGATCAGGCGGCGCGGTTCCACGGCGCGCCGACGTACGACCTGCTGGTGACGAACGTCAGTTGGAAGGTCGTCAATAAAGACTACACCGAGGTGACGTTCGACCTCTCGTGGTCCTTCTCCTGGCGCGCGAAGTGGACGGAGCCGGCGACGAACAACGTCACCGGCAAGCCCCTGGAGATCGAGAACTGGGACGCGGCTTGGGTGTTTGTGAAGTTTCTGCCGGAGAAGGATTCCAAGGAAAGTATAGAAAGCAACTACTGGCAACATGCCACACTCGACACGGATCCCTCGCACCACGTGATGCCGGCTGGCGCCACGAACACCGTCGGCACGACCGACGATGGCGGCCGGGGAATCGGGGTGTTCATCTACCGCGATGCGATCGGTCACGGCCGCAACGACTGGAAGGGTATCAAGCTGCGCTGGCTGCATCCGCCTTCGCCTGAAGGCTCCGGCGCGACACGTCCGCCTCCGCCTAAAGGCTCCGGCGCGGCAAGCGCGGCAGGATTCGATCCGGCCAAGGCCGCCGTGAAGGTGCACACGATCGCCATGGTCTACGTGCCGGAGGGCGCGTTCAAGGTTGGCTCGGGATCAAAGACGAGGATCGCTCCGTTCGCGGACGGGCCTACCATGCCGGTACTGCACGACGGAGACGATGAATTTGGCAGTTTCACGGACGGTGCCTGGCGGGGCGGCCCTGTCGTGCCGTTTCTGGTGGACGCCGCCTGGAACGGTCCGGTCGCTGACGGGACCTGTGCCCGGCGAGTCGGCGCCGTTGCCGGGCAGCTTTGGGGACTCGCCGGGTATACAACCCACTTCCATACCCCTACAATATTTCCGTATTCCTGCGCGCCCGGCGCGCCGGGCGCGTTGTGCGACGATTACCCGACAGGTTACGATGCCTTCTACTGCATGAAGTATACGCTGACGCAGGGACAATACGCGGACTTCCTTAACTCATTGCCGCGCGAAGTGGCAGATGTGCGGGCAACGGTGCCCGCGGGAGAGGTTCATATGGATCCCGCGAAGCCCTATTCGTGGGAGGAGGGGGGGAATACCATCACCGCATCGGGCGTTACCCGGATCGCACCGAAGCCGAAGCAGGTGGCAGTGGATGACGAGACGCCAGATCTTGAGACCGACAAGATGATGGCATTGCTTGAACCTGAGAAGAAGGGACCGAATAGTCCCCCGGTCTACACGGCCAGACTGCCGCACCGGATGTGCAATTACCTCCTATGGCAGGACGGGTATGCGTACGCCGGCTGGGCCGGGCTGCGGCCGATGACGGAGTTGGAATTCGAGAAGGCCTGCCGGGGGCCGCTCAACCCGGTGCCGTACGAGCACGCCTGGGGTTCGACGGCGCTGATCGTGGCGACCAATTTGCTGGATGCAGGCCTGCCGACCGAGCACTACGATACGGGGAATTGTCAGGCTCTGGTCTGGAACCATTTATTAAATTGGAATGACTTGAGGGGCTTTCAGGCGGTACGGGCGGGAATCTTCGCCACACCCGACAGCGACCGGATTGCTGCGGGCGCATCGTACTGGGGCGTCATGAGCATGGAGACCACCACCTTCGCCATACCTGTCGGAACCACGGGGGCGGCCGGCTTCCCCGGTTCGGATGCCATACCAGCAGGAGCCCGAAACGGGCGTGCCTTCCGCGGGTCGCACGGTGACGGCCGCGTGCCTTCCGGCACCATTCCCGGTCCTGCGGTTCCGTCCGATTGGGCGGTCCCCGGCGCTCGATGGGGCCTCGGGATGGGTTATCGCGGGACGGCCAATTCTCCCTGCAACGGGCCTGTGGGCGAGGGAGGATATCGCGACAAACGCTGGTACTGCTCGACCTGGCGCGGCGTACGGACGGCGGGGGCCCGGCCGGTCCGGGTGGCGCCGGCACCGGCGGCGTCAGTTTCCAGAGCGAAGCCGGAAACGGTTTTCGCGGAGGTCGCCCACGACACGATCCGGATAACCAACGTGATATGGAAAGCCGGCGCCCGGGACGACAACACCGTGACGTTCGATCTGGCCTGGGATAACTCCTGGCGGGCGAAATGGGATGAGCCGGCGGAGAAGAACGTCACCGGTAAGCCGCTGAAGGTCGAGAGCTGGGATGCGGCCTGGGTCTTTGTCAAGCTTCTCGACGCGACGGGCGCGAAGAGCAACCTCTGGCAACACGCGGCGCTCGACGCAGACGCAGCGCGGCACCAGGTGCCCGTTGGCGCGGCCATGGAAGTCGGCCTGAATGAGGACGGCTCCAACGGCGTCGGCGTGTTTATCTATCGCGACGCCCCCGGGCGCGGACCGGTCGCCTACAAGGGTGTGACGCTGAAATGGCGTTCTTCCCTGAACACTGAACCCCGAACGCTGATTACTGATCTGCGCGTTCACGCCATCCCGATGGTTTACGTGCCGCAAGGCCCGTTCAAAACAAAGGGCCCCTGGGGCCACCCGTTGTCACCCATCGACAACGGAGATGCGACGAAAATGGGTGGGTATCGCGTAGGACAGGCTGCGGTCTTCGGGCATTGGTATGTAACGAACCACGTCGACCGCATACGCAAGCTTCGACTCGATGCCGGAACTGCGCCGAAGAGCGATGCGTGGCCCAACGGTTACGGGGCCTTCTACTGCATGAAGTATTCGATCAGCCAGGGGCAGTACGCCGACTTTCTCAATTCACTGCCGGTTGTACAGGACGAACTTCGCTATTCTTGCGGTTACAACATCAACCGCTTCTCCATCCGGCGCGTGTCGGACAAAGGGGTTTACACGGCTGAGGCACCGGACCGGGCGTGCAACTTTCTTCCCTATTCCCGGATTTACTCTTATACCGCCTGGGCGGGTTTGCGTCCGATAACGGACTTGGAATACGAGAAGGCCTGCCGCGGACCGCGCGACGTGGCTCGCGAAGACGACGCCTGGGGTGCCGCCGCCTGTGCGCCTGCGGTGGGTCTTCCCATCGACAGCAACGCCGGGAGCGGAACGACAGCGGCCGCTCCGCCCCCCTCGTATTGGGGAATCCGGGAACTCAGCCTCAGTGGCATTCCGTTCGAATGGCCTTGGATGGTCAGGAATGAGCCTGGGTTCTACTTCAAGGGGACACACGGCGAAGGCGCGTTGGCGGGGGTAGACCCTTCGTACTCGCAGACATTCATGCATCCGAGTATCCCCGGTCTTTGGATATCGCCTTGCAGCGATGGGGTGGTGGCGTGGCCGGCGGACTGGCCTGTTGAGAACCCCGTGAGCGATGTCTTTAATGACTGGTTTGCATGGGGGCATATGCTTGGCTTTTGGCTTGTTCCTTCCGATATGAGTCGCATTGGGGAAGTGCGGGATGCCATTGGGAAGGATGGCGCCGGCGATCGAACCGGGCGTTACGGTTCGCATGCCGTGCGCACTGCGCCGGTCAGGCAGGATAAAGACTCGCCGTTGCAGGTGAATCCCCTGCCCCATCTGATCGGATACGACATCGGAATCTTCGAACTTTCCGGACAGTTCAAGAATGCGGGGGACAAGCCGCTGCAGGTTGAGCTGGCCACCACCCTGCCCGAGGCGTGCTTCCCGGAGGGTACGGCGTCGCGCACTTTCACGGTTGCGCCGAAAGTTGCCATGCCGTTCAAGATCCTGACCGTGTTGAGTGGTGACGCGGCCGTCCGCGCCGCCCAGAATGGCGGTCGGACGCTGCCGGTCCGGATTCGGATACCCGGCGGGGACGTGCTGGCGGAACAGTTCCTGGATCCGCGGATTATGGTGGCGCCCAAGGAGGGTTCGCGTTCGGCCATCGCATCGCTGACAGGTGGCGAGGTGGCGCTGCGCATCACCAATGCCGCCAATCGCGCGGTCGCCATGACCGTCGAGATTCAGCCCTTGTCCGGTATGGCCATCCCTGTGACCTCCCGGCGTGTGGAGGTTGCGCCCTATGCGGCAGCGTTCGCATCGTTCCCTGTCCCCCGCCAGGGCTTTACCAACGATGGTTTGTTCCGGATCCCCTATCGCGTGGTGGTCTCGAATGGCGTGCCGCAAAACGGGGAGGTGCCCGTGGTACTGCGCAGTCAGGCGCGCTGGTGGGTCTCTATCCACAAGAAGACGGGGCCGGAAAGCGGGGCCGATAGCGGCGGTCCAGACGCCGCCGGGCTTGACGTGTCGGGCATCACGGAAGACATCGGGCCCACGGGAGTGCCGGGAGGCCTCTTCAAGATGGACAAACCGCCGGAAGGATGGAGACCGGTGGCGCCCTGTGACGGCACGATTCCGTTCCGCTCGCTTGGCCCGTTGCCGACGCGCGGTTCTTCCTGCATAGCGGTCACACGGCTGCTGGCGCCTGCTGACCGCGAGGCCATTGTCAACGCATGGCCCTCGTTTCCGAACGTCACCGATCAGGTCCGTCATAGCGTGCGCGTCTGGCTCAACGACAAGCTGGTGTACGACTCGACGGCAAAGGAAACCGACCGCGCCAAGACGTTCCATATTCACAAGGGTGCCAATACGCTGCAGGTCGAATGGAAGTCGGAAGAGAATAAGTCGGCCGTGCCCGGCGATGTTTCCCTGCCGTTCAAGGACTCCAAGTCCGGCGCGCTGCTGAATGATCTGCTTTTCGATATGTCTGGCGGAGGTAAGTGAGGCATCCCTGCGCAACGTGTTGCTCGTGACGTGCACCTTCGCCGAGAACAAGTTGCTCGCGAAGTTCTGTCATCCGGTTATCAGGGTCAGGCCTAGAATCTAGAAAGTTGTTGCACGGTTATCAGGGCAGGTTATCAGGGTCAGACCTAGAATCTAGGTTATCAGGGTCAGACCTAGAATCTAGAAAGTTGTTGCAGTGCGAAGTCAGGGAATGGTAAGGTTGCGACATGGCACGACCTTGGCGAGTTCGATATGCGGGAGCGAAGTATCACCTGACGGTGAGGGGGAACGGTCGCGCGGCCGTGTTTCTGGAGCCCGGTGACTATGAGCGGTTCCTGGAGCAACTGGACGCCGCGCTGGAGGCGGACGGGGTTGTCCTGTATGCCTACGTGCTCATGCCGAACCATTACCATCTGTTCGTCGAGACGCCCGCAGGGAACGTGCATCGGTTCATGCAGCGGTTGAACACGGCGTACGGCATGTACTTCCGTTTCAAGCATGGCCGGCCGGGGCACTGTTTCCAGGGGCGTTACGGGGCGAAGCTGGTGGCGGGGGATCGCTACATTCTCGGGCTGACACGCTACATCCACCTGAACCCGGTCAAGGTGAAGGGGATGGAGCCGACCTCGTCGGATGACAAGCGGGACGTGCTACGGGGGCGGTTGTACAGCAGCTACTGTGGGTACGCCGACTTGGCGGAGCCGGAACCGCGGATGGACTATCGCTGGCTGGCGATCATGGGGCGACGTTCGGATCGGGAGAACAGGCGGGCGTACCGCAGTTTCGTCGAGTCGATGCTGGGCAAGGAGGATACGTTCCTTCTGGATGAGATCGGCAAGAGCCGGTACGCCATAGGCGACGAGCAGTTCCGGGCGGAAACGGAACAGGCGGTGATGAAAAGTTGGCCGGAGCGGGCGAAAACGGGGGACGTTGACTGGCCCGCGGAGCGGCGTCTGGCTTTGGAGACCGTGGCGGGGGAGGCCGCTGGCGTGCTGGGTGTCGTCCTGTCGGACGTGCGCGTCAACGGGCACCGGTTGGGAGACCGCAAGGCGCTCGTGGTGGAGTGGTGCTGCCGCCTGAGCGACGCTTCGCAACGCGCGGTGGCGAGCCACTTGGGGTACGGGAGCGAGTCGGCGGTCGGGAAGGCCCGGAAGCGGGCGCAAGCGGCGCTGGCGCAAGAGCCTGAATTCGCAGAGGCCGAGCGGGAACTCCTCCGGCGTCTGAGCGCACTGCAAAGAGTAAAAGGCGACAACCATGCAAGCTAAAAATCTAGATTCTAGGTCTGACCCTGAAATCTAAGAGTAAAAGGCGACAACCATGCAAGCTAAAAATCTAGATTCTAGGTCTGACCCTGAAATCTTGATTTCTTATCCATCATTCCCTTCCATGAAAATCAATCAATACGAACATCGCGATGACGGGCTGTGGCTCGGTACGGACGCCGGGCAGATTCATATCCAGGCGCGAGGTGCCGGGATCGTGCGCGTGCGCTACACCCGCGAGGCCGGTTTCAGCGAAAAACCCAGTCTGATGATTGTGGCGCCGCCCGTACCGACTCCGCTGGCGGTGCGCGAAGAGGGCGGCGTGCTCCGGCTGGCCACGGATCGCCTGACGCTCGAGATTGATCGGGCGAGCGGCCGCTTCACCTGGCGGGACGCCGCGGGGAAGCTGCTCACCCGTCAGCCGCGACGCGAGAGCATGGTGCTCGACCCCACCCCGGTGCAGCGCGCGATTCTCGCCGGAATGCGTGCGGTAGTGGGGGTGGACGGCGAACGCAGCAAGGCCGACGAGGTGCGCTACGAAACCGTGCGCACCGGCTGGCACACCAAACTTCAATTCGAGTTCCAACCCGGCGAGGCCCTCTATGGACTCGGCCAGCATGAGCAGGGAATTCTCAACTACCGCGGCCAGCAGGAGTTTCTCTTCCAGCAGAACATGAAGGTGGCCATGCCCATGCTGCTCAGCACGCGCGGCTGGGCGGTCCTTCTGGACAGTTGCAGCCTCGGCAGCTTTCACGACGATGGACATGGTTCCTACCTGTGGTGCGACGTCGAGGACGAACTGGAGTACTACTTCCTTCACGGGCCGTCGTTTGACGAACTGGTGGCCGGTTGCCGCCGGCTCACCGGCAAGGCAGTGCTGCTGCCGCGCTGGGCGCTGGGCTACGTGCAGAGTAAGGAGCGCTACGTGACGCAGCAGGAGTTGCTCGACGTGGCGGCGGAATACCGCCGTCGCGGTCTGCCGCTCGACGTCATCGTGCAGGACTGGTGCACCTGGCCGGACGGCATGTGGGGCGAAAAGCAGTTCGATCCGACGCGCTTTCCCGATCCTTCGCGCCTAACGGATGAACTGCACGCTCTCAACGTCCGCCTGATGGTGTCCATCTGGCCCGTTATGCGCGGCGGACCGAACGCCGCCGAGATGGCGGCAGCGGGTTTCATGCTCGGCGCAAGCGACCAGTCGGGTTCGGTCTACGACGCCTTCAATCCCGTGGCGCGCGAGTTGTACTGGAAACAGGCCCGCGAGGGGTATTTCCGCTATGGGATCGATGCCTGGTGGTGCGACTGCACCGAGCCGTTCGAGGCCGACTGGAACGGCCGGGTGAAACCCGAGCCCTTTCAGCAGATGCTCGTGGACACCACGGAATTCAAGAAACATCTCGATCCCGAATACATCAATGCCTACTCGCTCGTGCATTCGCAGGGCTTGTACGAGAACCAGTTGCGCGAGGCGCCGGACCGGCGCATGCTGAACCTCACGCGCTCGGCCTACCCCGGTCAGCAGCGCTATGGGACCGTCACCTGGTCGGGCGACGTGACGGCGCGCTGGGAAACGCTGGCCCGGCAGATTCCGGCGGGACTCAACTTCTGCGCCACGGGCAGTCCATGGTGGACCACCGATATCGGCGCCTTTTTCGTGCGCGACTCGCACAATAACTGGTTTTGGACCGGCGACTTCGACGCGGGCGTGGACGATCTCGGCTATCGCGAACTTTATGTCCGATGGTTCCAGTACGGCGCATTCCTGCCCATGTTCCGTTCGCATGGCACGGACACCCCGCGCGAGGTCTGGCGCTTCGGCGAGCCGGGCACCCCGTTCCACGATGCGCTGGTGTCCGCGCTGCACCTGCGGTACCGGCTGCTGCCGTACTTGTATTCGTTGGCCGGCTGGACCTACCACCGCGACTACACGCCCATGCGCCTCCTGGCCTTCGATTTCCCCGACGATCCAGCCGTTCATGACTTGAAGGACCAGTTCATGTTCGGGCCGGCGCTCCTGGTCTGCCCGGTGACGACGCCGATGTACTACGGCCCCGGTTCCGCCGCGCTGACGGGTGTGCCGCAGACGCGCCCCGTGTACCTGCCGGCCGGAACCGACTGGTACGATTTCTGGACCGGCCGCCGCCACGCCGGCGGCCAGACGCTCGTGGCCGATGCGCCGCTGGATCGCATCCCCTTGTTCGTGCGCGCGGGTTCGATTCTGCCGCTGGGGCCCATCGTGCAGCACACCGGCGAGCAGCCCGACGCGGCATGGGAGATTCGCGTCTATCCGGGGCGAAACGGGTCGTTCGACATCTACGAGGATGCCGGCGAGGGGCTTGCCTACCAGGCCAGCCAATCCGCGATCACGCCGCTGGCGTGGGACGACGAGTCGTGTGAGCTACGTTTGGGCCGTCGTCAGGGCGACTTCCCGTCCCTGGTGCGTCGGCGGGAGCTGCGGATCGTGGCGGTCGCCGCGGACCGAGCCGCCGGCGGCGCCTCGTCGGCGCCGTCGGTCCCCGGCCTAGTCTATGACGGAGCGCCTTCCCAATTGGTTCTCAAGTCGGGCACCATAACGAATCCCAGAGGTGTATATGAATCGTTCTGAACATGAGGCACGGATCAGGCGGGTGATGCAGTGGTTTGGCCCGGCCCGCTTTGGGCTTTTTCACCACTGGGGGCTCTTTACCGGCGGCGGGAACACCTACGCCGGACCGCGGAACAGGCCGCTGGCCTATTCAACAATCCGCGAGTTCGAGGCTGCCGCTCCGGAGCCTGCGGTGTTCGCGAAGAACATCATCGCCACGGCCATGCGTGTCCGGGCGAGATACATCACATTCACCGTGGTCCATTCCTGCGACGGCTGGGCCGTGATGTATCCGACGAAAGTGCCCGGCTTTCTGAACATCGCGACGCGCGACTACATCGGCGCACTGGTGGAGGAAGGAGCCAGAGCCGGCGTGAAGATCATCCTGTACGTACCGGGCAGCATGGGGCATTGGGACAGCGCGGGTGGACCATGGGTTGGCGAATGCCTGCGCTCGCCGGAAGGCTACGGCGCCGGGCTGCGCGCGCTGGTGCAGGAACTGGTCGCACGACACGGTACGAAGATTGCCGGTTTCTGGTTGGACGGCCTGATGTGGCAATTGGGGGACCTGCCGGCGCTTATTCATCGCCTGCTTCCCGACGCCGTGGTCGCGGTCAATGGTCATACGCGTTTTAATGCGCGTGATATGGATGTTTCCACGACCGAATTCCTTTCCAACCGGACCGAGCCGCCGTACAACCGTCCCGGCGGGCTCATCAAGCCGATTGAGTGGGTGGGCTGTCTGCCGCCGCGGAAGGATTGCAATGAAGATATCCCGACCTGCAACGACTGGTGGCATGGCGCATTGCCGTACACGGATGGACATGCAGCGGAATGCGCCTACGTGCAGGGTCTGGGGAACTATCAGCGCGACCCGTTGTTCTGGATCCGCGAGATGCTTTGCTCGCTGGGGCTTCGCGGTCAGTGGAACTACACCATGGGGCTGGGACCCATGCTCGACGGCACCGTGCCGGAGGAGTTCAAGCCGATGATCGGCGCGATGGAATCATTCATGTCCTGGGCCGCCGAATCGATCTTCGAGACGACCGGCGGGGAAGGGTCCGGCCTGCTCGCGGGGTGGTGCAACGACGGCGCTTTCTGCACCGTTACGGTCTCACTGAAGGATCCAACCGTCCACTACATCCACGTCACCGAGGCGCCGAAAAACGATTGCCTTCGCGTGCAGACGAATTTCCGTTCCGTGCAAAGCGTCGAGATTCTACGTACTGGCGAAGCGATTTCCTTCACGCAAAACGGCGCAGTCGAAATCACCCCGAAGTCATGGACCGAGGTAGCGGAACACGGCGCCGCTGTGTTCCGGGTGATCCTAGAGCCTCTTGTTTCCCGCGAAAGACAGGCGAGGTAACCCATGAAAACCCTGTACGTTTCCCCGGCGTTGGGGAATGACTCGTGGCCGGGCACGCTGGCGAAGCCAAATGCCGACGGCACGTTGCGGAGCCGCCGCGGGTTCACGATTCAAGCCGCCATTCACAACGTAGGCGATGCTCCGTTCAATCCTGGAGAACGCAAATGAAGACCGATGCAAAACGAATATCCGTCAAACTCTCCGGCGAGAGCGGCGTACGCTATGGCCATGAGCCACTGACCTTTGGCGTGCCTTTCGCCGAGGGGGATTTTCCCGTTGGCGCGCGGCTGCGTGCGGTCACGGCTGACGGGCGGGAGATTCCGTTGCAAACGTCTGTCATGACGACCTGGAAGAAGGACCTGCGTGACGTCAAGTGGCTGCTGGCCGATCTACAGGTCGACCCTGTGCTGGACGGCGAAAAGGTTTTTCTGGAGTTCCCGTCGAAGGGTGAGTGCCTGACGCCGGAGCAGGCGATCACCACCAGCGAAGCCAACGGCATCCTGACCGTGGACACCGGTGCGTTACGGTTGAAGCTGCGCACGAACTATGAGCGCTGGCGCCTGCGGGAGAACACCTCGCCCTTTGCCGGCTGCCAGATCAAGACCGCGGACGGCTGGCGCGATGCGTGGCAGGGGACTGGGCTGCTGCTCTACATGAAGGACCAGCACGGTAATCTCTACACCTCGGAGGGGATTTGTCCTGCGCCGCGAATTGTCGTGGAGGAACAGGGGGCGCTGCGCGTCTGCCTGTTGGTCACCGGGCACCTCTATTCCCCCGAGGGGCTGCGCTTCTGTCCGTATAGGTTGCGCATCCACCTGTACGCCGGCAAGACGGACATGCGGATCTTCCACACGTTCATCTTCGACCAGGATCCGACGCGGATCCAGTTGAAGGCCATCGGCCTGAAAGTGTTTGCGAAGACGGGCGACGGTGCGGTGGCGGCGGTCGGCGGGGAAGGCGCGACAGCGCACTTCAGCCGCAACCTGACCCCCGGCGTGAACGGATATGCCACCATGGGCGCCATCGGCTGCGATCAGGTGCGCGACCGTCCCAATCCCGCCAACACCACGCCTGGCCAGCTTTCGATCCTGCAGACGGACGACCGGCACTATGCCGCCCGGCTGAACGATCAGCCCTTTGGCGGCGGCGGCAAGGCGATGGGCTGGGCCAGCCTCAGCGGCCCCGAGGCGAGCGTGGTGGCCAGCATCCGCGATTTCTGGCAGGAGTATCCGAAGGGCTTTGCCGTGTCGTCCGCCGACATCGACATCCGCATCTGGCCGGAGGACGCGCCTCAGCCGCTGAGTTTTCTGTCGCCGTTCGACGAGCCGCCCATCCACTTCAACGGCACCCGCGACGAGAATGAGATCAAGCGCCTGCTCGCCGAACACCCGACCGCGCCGTTGGCGCTCAACTCGTTCGGCGTCTCCGGCAGCGACGATGTGCGTTGGGTCGAGGATGTGGTGGCCCGCTTGGCGCCGGGCCGGGCCATGAGCTACAATGACTTCATGGGCGCCTTCACCGGCATCGGCGCAGCCAAGACAACCGAGATTGTCCTGCGTTTTGCCGCCGGCCCGGTAGCCAGCGCCGAAGCCGCCGCGTTCGGCGCCGCCGTGCAGGAACCGCTGATGGGGATCGTGGACCCAGGCTACCTCTGCGGCACCGATGTGTTTGGGCGATTCCTGGCCGCGGGTCACCCGCTCTTCACCGAACTCGACCGCGGCCTGAACGAGTATTTCGATCGGATGATGATCGAGCCGCTCGTGCGCTGCCGCTGGTACGGAATGATGATCCACGGCCACACGCCCAACCTTCATACGGGCGGGATGGTTGCTCCGGGCGTCGTGTACAGCCTTTTCAAGGACACCGAGCCGGAGAAAGCGCTGTGCCACATCGGCCCCTACGGCAACGAGGCCATGGACAGCGTGCAGTGGTCCTGGTCGCAGTTCTTGCATTCCGGCGAGCGTCGGCATCTGCGTTGGGCCCAACTCGCCTCGCGCGCCACCGCCGAGACGAGTTTTGTGCATGCTTTTCCAGGACACGAGGAGAACGTCGGCTGCATCCACTATCACGGCCCCCATGTCTGGGCCAACGCCCTTAACCGGTCGCACTCCGAGACCGGTACCTTTGCGACTGACTACTACATCACCGGCAACCGGCGCATGCGTGAGATCGCGCTGGAAGCGGCCGACGGTCTCGCGGACAACAAGCTGGAACCGTGCGGCATTATCACGTGCTTCTCGCCTATCTCGCGGGAATTCGTGGGGCCGCTGGCGATTTTGATCGAGGCCTATCAGTTGACCTGGCATGAGAAATACGGCACGCCGGCGGAACGTTCGCTGAACTGGTTGTTGCGCACCGTGCGCACGCCGGGCTTCCTGCCGGCAAACGTCTACACGCGCGGTCCGCGCGGCGCCGAGGCCGTGGTTGAGGGGGAGGCGCTCTCGACCGCCAACAACCCGTATCATGCCTTGGGGCCGGCCCTGCGCCTCTTCCCGTCGCAATCTCTGCGCGACTTTGTGCTCGCCCAGGCGAAGTACGGAGCCGGGGCGATGGAGGCCTATGACCTGACGAAAGACCCGGAGATCGCTGCCTCCATGGCGGGTGTGGCGGAGTGCGGCAAGGATTTTGCGCCGGGACAGACGTCGGGATTCTGGGCGCTTCCCGGTTGCGACCATCTTCCGCGTGTCATGAAGATCGTGGCCATGGCCACGGAGGCCGATCCGGATGGTTTCTGGGAATACGTCCGGAAGTGGCGCGCGAACCAGAAGGCGAACCCTAAGCCGGCTCCTCCGATGCCACCTGAGCAGAAGGGGCAGTGCAGCCTGGGTGTGCTGAGCACGGAACCGTTTGCATAGCAGCCTGTCGGACTTAGCTTTCTGGAGTCACAAGCCGTCTGCCGACAGGCTGCTAGTTCTAGGAAACCCGCCGCCATGAGCAAAATCTATGCGCAAGTGGTAGCCAAAGACCCGGCAAAACAGCCAAATTTCTTATTTTAGTGCCATTCGCCAACCGTTTACGGCGGGTTTCCCTTACTAGGAGACTGTCGGCAGGAGGCTCCAGACTGATCCGAGGCCTAAATCCGACAGTCTCCTAGCCGCATTCATGAAGAAGCAACCACAACGCATCGCCTTGTCGCTGACGCGCCGATTATCCGGCACCAAAGGAACCCCATGACCAACTCGAACTTCAGAACCATGAAATACGGCATGTTTGTCCACTATGTGGCGAAAGCGACCTGCCGACCGGATGGCAGTATTCCGGCGACGGCCGACGAAACAGCGGATGGCTTTGATGCTGAAGGGTTCGCCAACGATCTGGCAACCTTCGGCGTGGAGTATGTGCTCTTCACGGCCTGGCACTACAACGCGCATTGCCTCTATCCTTCAGCCGCCAACGACACCTACATGAGCGGCCACAGCGTGCGCCGGGACATGATCGGCGACATGATCCGCGCCGTGAAGGCCAAGGGGATTGCCGTGCTGCTCTACACCCATCCGCGCGACGGCCACGACTTCTCCGAGGCCGACGCCATTGCGACCGGTTGGGGCGCGGGCGGCAAGGGCTTCCATGGCGAGCCGAACCCGGCAACTTTCAACCAGGCTAAATGGAACGACTTCATTAACGGCGTCTACGCCGAAGTCGTGGATCGCTACGGCCAGGATATCCTGGGCGTCTACCTGGACGAGAGCTGCCGCGGCAACTCCGATCGCATCCTTGACTACAACCGCCTGCGCCGCACGATCAAGAGCCGCAACCCCGACCTGTTCATGCTCACGAACTACTACGGCAACCTCTACTGTTGCGACATGGGGGATAAGGAATACGCGCACTGGGACGAGTTTGCCTCCAGCGACGGACGCGGCTGGCCCTCCAACTCCATGCCGATTGCCGCGGTCATCGCCAACAGTTGGCTGGCCAATACCGCGCGAGGGAAGAACGTCGTCACCTACTCTGCCGAGGATATGTTCCGGTACACCGTGCTGCAGGCCGGGAGCTGCATTGACGGTGGTGGCGTCCAGTGGGCGGCCGGTCCGTATGTCGGCGGGGGCTGGGAGACCGGCGTGGCCGAGACCATGACGGCCCTTGGAAAACTCATCGCTCCAATCGCGCCTTCGATCAAAAACACGCTGCCGAGCCTCTGCTACCGCACCCATGCCGGCAGCACCATTGACAATCTGACCTGGGGCGTGGCCACGCGCTCCGCCGACGCCGACAAAGAGTACCTCCACGTCCTGAAGGCGCCGGAAGGACGCACCCTCCATCTTCCTCCCACCCATTTTGGGAAACGCTATAGAACCTCGCGGTTGCTCGCGAACGGACACGCGGTTGACCTGGTGCAAAGCGACGCAGGCTTGAGCGTCAGCCTGTGCGACGGCGATGTGTGGGACCCGCTGGATACGGTGATCGAGCTGACCTGGGCAAGGGAATTGGGCTGAGGGGCAGATGATCGCGGAAGATCAGAAAGGGCATAGGGGTCGTATTTGTAACGAGGTATGAATGGTGGTGGAATGTTTCACTGATTGCGACAACGATGTGCGCCGGTTGACGACTACAGCGACGACTACGGATTACGGAGAGATACAGCACCATGGGCCAAGTGATGACAGTCCTAGGTCCGGTTCCAGCCAGCGAGCTGGGCACCGTGACGATGCACGAGCATCTGCATCTGGATCAATATGCGGAAGCGGAGGGAACGACGCCGCCGGAGCGGGTCGCGCTCCTGCGTGACTGCGGCATCCCGGCGCTCAAGCGGTTGCACGATCATGGGTGTCACACGCTGGTGGATGCCACGCCCATGCCGATGCGGGCCGAGCCGTGGGTCTACGCGATGCTGGCGCGTGAAGCCAATCTGCACATCGTGCTCGCGACCGGCTTCTACCGCGAAGCCTGGGAGCGGGAGTCGTGGGAGTACGCGGGGTGCCCGACCTATCCCCATCGCTGGATGGACCCGCGCGTAGCCGCCTGGGATGTGGAGGCGCTGGCGGATTTGCTGGTGCAGGAGTGCGAGCAGGGGATCCGCGGATCGGATGTGCGCGCCGGCATCATCAAGCTGGCGAGCACTCGCACGGCTTTCACCCCGCGGGAGGAGAAGGCGTTTCGCGCCGGGGCTCTGGCGCAACGCCGCACCGGGCTCTGCATCACAACTCATGTGGAACCCGCGCTGGAACCGCTCGCGTCTCCCGTTGCCCAACTGGATCTCCTGGAGGCGGCCGGCGCCGACCCCTCGCGGGTGATCCTCGGGCATGTGCAACCCCATCTGGTGCGCCTGCCGGGCGAAGTACGGCAATGTCTGGATCGAGGGGCGTCACTGTGTATCACCAATCTGCAGGCGGAAGGCAACGATTCCTACTGGCGCGCGGTGGTGGACGCCATTCGCCGCCTCTTTGACGCCGGTTTTGGCGACCGGCTGACACTCGGCTTGGACTGGGCTTTTGACAACGTCACCGGTCCTTTTGTGTCTTGCTCGTGGATGCCCCTTCCGCCGTACGTTTATCTCTTTACACACGTTTTGCCACAATGGAAGGAATTTGGATTGACCGACGAGGAGGTTACGCAGATACTGGTGCGCAATCCGGCCCGGTTGCTGCCGCGCGTCTAGGAGAATAACATGGCTAACGATGTAATGACCACGATTTGGGACTGTGGAACTGTTTTTGATCGGACTGCGGAGCGCTTCTGGCTTGCGCGGTTGTGCGGTCTGCCGGTCGGACGCGAAGGCGTGGACAACGGCCCGGTGGCCACCCAGGGGGTGGCGCTCTTGCGGCTCGACGGCCGGCGTTATGAAGGTGCGCAACTGGCGCTGGAGCAGGTCGAGGAAGCTCCGATGTCGCTGGTCTGCCGTTGGCGGGTGGGAGACACGGCGGTCCGGTTGACCACGACGTGGATGGGCGACGCCGCGACCGGCGTCGTCAGCCGCCGCGACACCCTGACCAATGCCGGCGCGCGGCCGGTGGTGGTATCGCGTTGTTTGGCCCGTGTGACGCTTCCGCCGGGTTGGTATGAATGCTATACGCAGGCCAGTGCGTGGTGCCGCGAGAGTCAGGGCGCCTGGAATCCGCTGCATACCGGGCTGCGCCAGAGTCACCTCTCCGGGCGCACGACGGAAGGTGGCACGCCCTACCTGGCCGTGCGTCTGGCTGGCGCGGCTCAGGGAATCGCGTTTCATGTCCTGCCGCGCGGCAACTGGACGATCCGCGTCACGCCCGTGGTGGAGGGCGGCGGGCGGCCGTTTGCGGTGGTTGAGCTGGGGCTGTCCGATGAGAACCTGCATCGCCCGCTCCGTCCCAGGGAAACATTTGAGCTCCCGGAAATCCTTTGCCAGCCGTTGCCGGGCGGCGAAGCGCACCTGGGTGCGCCGATCTTGCATCGCTATCTCCTGGCCCACCACTACCCGTCCGCGAAGCCGCAAGCGCCGGTGGTCTTCAATACGTGGTTCGATCAGTTCGAGGTCCTCGAAGTGTCGCGCCTGCGCACGCAACTGGCCGCCGCGCAGGAGCTGGGGTGCGAAGTGTTCGTGGTTGACGCTGGCTGGTATGGTGCCGGCGAGGGCGATTGGGGCGCGCAAACCGGCGACTGGCGGGAAAAGACCAAGACTGCGTTCTGCGGGCGGATGCGTGACTTCGCAGACGAGGTTCGCGCCGCCGGCCTCGGGTTCGGACTCTGGATGGAGCCGGAACGGTTCGGTTCCCTGGCGCCCATCCGCGCCAAGCATCCGGAGTGGTTCATTCCCGTCGGCAACCAAGCCCGCCTGGATCTGACCAAGCCCCCGGCCTGGCGCTGGCTCCGCGGGGAAATCGTCCGGCTGGTGAAAACCTACCGCCTGGCCTGGATGAAGATCGATTTCAATTTTCGCGTTGATACGGATGACTCGGGCGCCGAACTCTCGGACTACACGGCCGCGTGGCATCGGCTGTTGGACGACGTTCGCGCCGCGTATCCCGAGGTCTTCTTCGAGGGGTGCGCCAGCGGCGCGATGCGCGCCGACCTTGAGATGATGCGGCATTTCGACAACTTCTTCCTCAGCGACACCGTGAACCCCACCGACGCGCTGCGGATCACGCAGGGTTCCTGGCTGCGCCTGCCTCCCGGCCGGATCGGCCGCTGGCCTGTCATCCGGTCGGTTGAGCGCGCGGTGTGCGACTACGGGCGAACGATGCAGGACTCCGCGCCGCTGGTCCTGGTGCCCACCAGCACCTGGAGCATGGCGGAAAGCACGAGCCTGGACTACGCGCTGCTGGCCGGCATGCCGGGCATGATGGGGATCAGCGGAGACATGGCCGGACTGACGGCGGCGCAGCGCGCGCGCGTGGCTGAGGCGATCGCCTTCTTCAAGACTTGGAGGCGGTTCATCACGGGGGCGATTGGGTATCTCCTGACGCCGCCGGAGCCGATTGATCACCGGGAGGAATGGATCGCCTTTCAACTTCGGAATCCGGATGCGGAGGAGAGCCTGGTATTTGTGTATCGGCTGGGCATTGCCGGCGTCCCGCCGATCCTGCGGCCGCAGGGGTTGAAACCCGGCCGCCGCTACGCTCTGCGCTGGGGGTTCGGCGCGACGGCCAAGGACGGCGAGGTTGGAAAGGGCGCCGATCTGGAGCGCGACGGGCTGCGGTTGCAGGAGTCCGGGATCTGGCAGGAGCGGGCAGCCGTCTGCGTGATTCGTGCGGAACGTAAGGGATCGAAAAAGAAGGGGTGATGGCTATGACCAGTAAAGAGCGCATGATAAAAGCCCTGTCCGGCGAACGCGCCAGCACCCCGCCGACGGTTTTCCACAGTTGGGGCGACTACAAGGTGGAGTTGGCCGGGTTCCATTGGAAATTTTTTCCCTACCAGGGCGGGGCGGAGCTGGCCGGCGTGGAACGCGTGCTCTACGAACGGTTCCAGCCGGACTGGATCCACTGCGGCTCGGGCGCCGGACACTGGAGTTGGAACCGCGAACGCCGCGTGGAGGGCAAGCGTGCCTTTCTGCGCAGTGAGGACGGCCAGCGCTGGCTCGAAATCCAGGAGAACTACGCCCTCGCGCCGGATCCGGCCGTGCCCGCTACGCCCTACACGGGGCCCCGACTGACGCTGGAATCCCTGGCGACGGTGGATGCGTATTTTGATGCCGACCAGACGACCGTGGACGCGATTTTGGCGTCCGGCACGTTCGACCACATGAAGCCGTTGGCCGATGCATTCGGCGACCGGGTCTTCATCGCGATGAATGACGGCATGAACGGTCTTCCCTGGATCCCGTTCGAGGATCTCATGATTGGCGCCATGGAAAATCCGGATCTGGTCGCCTATGCCATCCGGCGGCAATGCGAGAATTTCATGCCGCGAGTGCTAGCGGCGAAGGCATGCGGCGCGCATGCCTACATCTTCTCGGAAGGCATGGGCGGGAGCCTGGGCCAGCTCTCGCCTGCACTGGAGGAACACGTGCAGGCCGACGCCAAGCGCTGGTTCTATGCCGAAGTCCGGAAGGCCGGTCTGCTCCCCCTCGGCTACTGGCTGGGGGATGTCCGCCCGCACATGCGCTGGCTCAACAGCCTGAACATGGCCGGGTTGATGATCGAGGAAGACAAGAAGGGATTCGCGCTCGATCCGCTGGAAATCCGGCGGATGCTCCGGCCGGAGACCTGCCTGTTCGGCAATCTCGACAGTAACCTGCTGCTTTGGGGCTCGCCGGAGGCCATTCGCGCTGAGGTGCGCCGCCAGCGCCGGGCCGCTGCCGAGGGGACGTTTGTGATTGCCAACGGCTCCCCGCTCGTGCTCGGCACACCGGCGGTGAACCTGGATGCGTATATGGAGGAAGCACGAAAATGACACGATTTGATATCGCCCCCTTTGCCCTGGCCAACGCGCCGGCGGGGGAGTTGAAGTTCGAGGAAATGCGGGACATCGAGAGCGTTGAGGTGGATTTTGTCGGCCCGGCGCCCAAGACGGCCAGCTTGCAGTACCTGCGCAAGAACTGGCCCGGCGAAAGTAACGCCGGGGGTTGGGCCAAACGGATCGAGCGCGTGATGGAGCTGGTCCAGCAGCGGCCCATGTCCGTCGGCTGGTATAAGATGGATGACCCCTTCACGCCGGAATGGGTGACGGCCGCAACGAAGGTCGTCTGGCGCGGGAAGCGCACCTTGGTCTTTACGTTCCAGGCGATGACGGCCGAGCTTCCTGACGTGACCGACTACGCGGTGACCTTCCGCCGCACGGTGGGCATCCGCGTGTCGGAGAGCACGGTGGCCGTCCAGGCGATGCGGGTCTATACCCGGTCGCAGACGACGCGCAGCAAATTGCGCGTCGAACTGCACGCCGGCCGGAGGACCGCCGCCAAGACCATCGGGGTGAGCGGCTACAACGCGGTTGTGCGCGCGGTGCGCGCCGGTAGCGGCACGCGCGTGACGGCCACAAACGTCCGGATCGGCGCGGGCCGGCAGGCGGCCTTTGAGATTGAGATCGATCACATGGATTCCGTGCACAGCTACGCCAATGACGGCGCACACGTCCGCTTCGATCTGGGCAAGGACTCTTTCACGATCGCGCTGGCCGCGCTGGACGAGCAAGGTCCGATCTGGTTTGCCGACGCCGGCATCTTCATCGTCCGCGCCGGGAATCCGGAAACTTTTGCCGACTACCGCGAGCGCATCAAAGGGAGCCGCACCGTAGCGACCGAGATTGCGGCGCTGTCGGAGCAGTCCCTCGCCGGTGCCATGAACGGTCAGCCGCGGCCGCATCCCATGCCCTATGTCTGCGGCTGCCGGCACGCCCGTCAGAAGTTCTGGATCGAGCCGTGCGGAGACATCGAGTTGACAGACTGCCTGGTGAAGCGCGGCTCGTGGTGGGGGGCACCCGATGGGCGCGATACACCCAAGTGGAAGAATGCGGGATTGGCACGCCTCTTTTTCGGTCTCGACCAATGGGGGTCGGAAGCCCGGCATAACGACCCCTGGCCGGTCATGGCCTACAACCAGCAATTCCGGCGCGATGCCGTGCGGGTTCGGCAGAAATGCTTCGCGGTGCCGTTGACGCAATCCATGCTGGCCGGTGAACCGGCGCCGGACGCCACGATGGTGGCATTGGTGCGTTTTTCGTTCGAGAATACCGGCGACGCACCGGCCACGGCGGAGTTGCCGATTGCCTATAGCCACAAGGCGCACCGAGTGCATAACCGCCGCGCCTCGCGCGAAGGCAACCGGACTGATGTGACCGATACGCTGGTTCCGAAATGCGAGCGGGAGAAACTGGTTGTGGATGGCGACCTCATCCGCGGTTCATTCCAGGATGAGATGGTGCCACGCCTCGCGTTTCAGACGGATATGACGGCCGAGACGACCGCTGCGGGAGTGCACTTCCGCAAGAAGCTTCAACCCGGCGAAACCTGCGAGTTCCTGGCGCGCATTCCGTTTGTCGCCGTCGAGTCTGAGGCCGAAATTGCGGCGCTGCGCGGGTTGGATTTCGGCCGGTGCTATGACGAGATGGCGCGCTACTGGCGCGAGGAAAGCCGGAAGAGCGCCCAGATCCAGACACCGGATCCGCATCTGAACGCGGTGTATACCGGGCATCTACCGATGGTCGTGATGAGCGACTACGGCCATACGGACGATCCGTATATCGTCAGCACGTCGGTGGGCGCCTGCACCTATGGAAACTTCACCAACGAGTCGGTCATGATCGTTGAGGAACTCCAGCAGCGCGGCATGATGGACGACGTCCGGCGGCGCCTGGCCGCCTGGGTCAAGTATCAGGGGACCGTCGGCCTGCACGGCCGTTTCACGGACCATGACGGGGTGTTCTACGGCAGCGGTGGGTGGGAGTCGGGGCAGAGCTACAATCAGCATCACGGCTGGGGTTTGTGGGCGCTGGCGCAGCACTTCCTGCACACGGGCGACCGTGCGTGGTTCGCCAGCGTGGCAGACAGCGTCATCAAAGGTGCCGAATGGATCGCGCGCCAACGTCGCGAGACGCTCAAGACCTTGCCGCACTCGCGCGGCTGGGAGCGCGGTTTTCTGCCGGCCGGCGCGCTCGAAGACGTGGAGGACTACTTCTATTGGTTGAGCACCAACTGCCTGACCTGGCGCGGGCTGGACAGCGCGGCCGCCGCGCTGGAGAAATTCGGCCATGCCGAGGCCACACGCTATCGCCGGGAGGCGGACGCCTTTGGGCGCGACCTGCGCCGCGGGTTCGAGGAGGCGCGCCGGAACAGTCCGTTGGTCCGTTTGCGCGATGGACGCTGGGTTCCGCACTATCCGTCCCGTCTCTATTGCCGCGGGCGTGACTACGGCTGGATTCGTGAAACGCTGGAAGGTTCGGTCTATCTGCTGATTTCCGGACTCTATAAGTCCGAGAGCAAACAAGGCGGCTGGATTCTGGACGACTACCAGGACACCCGGTACATGAATGCGCCCTACAGCTACCCGATCCACGATCCGCAAACCGAGTGGTTCGACTGCGGCGGGATCTGTCCGCAACCGGCGCTGCTGGCCGGTCTGCTGCCGCACCTGGACCGTGACGAGATCGAGGTCTACCTCTGGATGTTCTTCAACGCCTGGGCCGCGTGCTATCGCCCCGAAGTGCAGGCCTTTGTGGAGCACCCACAGCCGGTGCTGGGTTTTGGCAACTGCGCGCCCTTCAAGACCAGCGATCAGTCCAACGCCATGAAGTGGCTGGCCTACCTGTTCGTTTACGAGCGGGACGGACTGCTGCACATTGGCCGCGCCATTCCGCGGGCCTGGTTTGCGCAGGAGCAAGCCTTCAGCGCCACGCGGCTGAGCACACCCGCCGGCATCGTATCGGTCGAGTACCGTCCGCAGCTCGCGGCCGGGAAGATTGAGGCGGAGGTTGAACTGGAACTCCGGGTTAAGCCCGAGCGGTTGCTGCTCCGGTTCCGTCACCCGGAGAAGAAGCCGATCCAGTCCGTCACGATCAACGGCCGCGCCTCGCAGGCGTTCGATGCCCGGAGCGGTGATGTCACGTTGCCGACGGTTGGTGGTAAGATTTGCGTGTCGGTGGAATATTTATGAAGATGGGCGTCACGGTTGATTTGCACACCGGCGCGCTGACCCGGATCGCACACCCGGACGACCCCCACGGCATGAACTGGGTCTGCTCGGCAGCCGAGAGTCTCGGGTTCCCGGTCTCGAACGGTTGGGGACTGGGCTATGTCGCCATGCCCGGCGCCGTGGTGGCGCGCTGGCAGACGCCTGTCAACAAGAAGAGAGGCGCGCAACTCGTCTATCGCATGGGTCACCTGGAGATGGCCGTGACCCGCCGTCTGCACGGCGCACATCTGAACGAGGAGTACGTGCTGCGCAACACAGGAAAGATCGCGCAGCCCATCTGGGAAACCCGCATCTTCACGCCGTTCAATGACAACTACCCGGACGCGGCAACCTGCCTGACGAAGCGCTGTCATGCCCATATCTGGTGCGGCGGGGATGTCGCCTATGTGTGCGCCCTGCGCATGGGGAACACCGCGCCGCATCTCGGCCTGGTGGTGACGGCCGGCTTCTTCGGCGGCTACAGTATCGAAGGGCGCGGTTGGTTGGGCGGCGGCTCGAATACCCGCGGCGCCATCGTCTTGAACGCCCGCGGCGGAACGCTGGCGCCGGGGGCCTCGTTCCGGATGGCCTGGACGCTCTTCTGGCACAAGGGATGGGACGATTTCCTGGCGCAGGCCCGCGCGATCCCCGGATTCGCGGATGTGCGCGCTGACCACTACACCGTAACCGGCCGCACCCGGCCGCAGATCACGGTCGACGGCCGCCGCGCGGTTGCCGAAAAACCGGATGGCGATCTGATCAAAGTGCGCCTGTCCGGGAAACGCCAGACATGGCTGCGCGTCCAGCAGGTGCCGGACGTGGCCGCACGGGTGCGGAGCCGCGTATCGTTCATTACGAAGCACCAGCAGATGCGCGACCGAAACAACCCGTTGGATGGCGCGCTGCTCGCCTATGACAACGATCTGGACGCCATGCTGCACAACCCCGCCTGGCCGGACCAGAACGAAGGGCGGGAGCGCGTCGGCATGGGACTCCTGCTCACGCTGGCCGCGCAACGCTGGCCGGACCGGCAGGTCGCCGCCGCCGCCAAGCGCCACCATGACTTCGTGCAGACCAAGCTCCAGCGCCGGGATGGCACGGTCCTGGGATCGTTAAACGATCACGAGCAGCGACTCTACAACTATCCCTGGGTGGCCCAGCTTCATCTGGAACGGCAGGCGTTTGACGACTGTTACCGGACCTTCCGCCAGTACTATCGTCGGGGCGGCGCGAAGTTCTATGCCTTCCCGATCCCCATGTTCGACACGATCTCGGCCTTTCGTCAGGCGGGGCGCGACCGCCAAGCGGCGGAACTGCTCAAACTGTTTTGCGGCCATGCCGATGCGGTGGTCGCCACAGGCACCCACCTGCCGCCGCACGAGGTGAACTACGAGCAGACCATAGTCGGCCCAGCAACACTGATTCCGATCGAAGCGTATCTTTGTACGCGAGATGCACGCTATCTGAGGTGCGTGGAGGAGTTCCTGCCGCTGCTCGAAGCATTCAACGGCCGGCAGCCGGATCACCACCTCAACGACATCGCCATCCGGCACTGGGACGGCTACTGGTTCGGCCGGCAGCGACTCTGGGGCGATACGTTCCCGCATCATTGGAGCGCGCTGACCGGCTGGGTGTTCTACCGGTATTGGCAGGCTACCGGCGACGAGTCTTACCGGCGGCGTGGGCGCGAGATCTTACTGAATAACCTCAGCGCCTTTCGTCCGGACGGCCGGGCCTCCTGCGCCTACATCTACCCCGACATGATCAACGGTAACCCGGCGCGCTGCCGGGATTCACTGGCCAACGACCAGGACTGGGCGCTGGTGTTTCTGCTGCTGGCCACGCGGGTCGATCCGGAATTCAAACCGTGACTTGAGAAAGGTTTGCCATGTATTCAATCAGGCTGACGCGAGATGTTTCGGAACTGAGTTCGACAGCAAAGGAGACCACCCTGTGAACAGTCGTGAACGGATCAGCGCCATCATCGCAGGCGAGCCCGCCGATCGTTGTGGCCTGTGGCTCGGGAACCCCGATGGCGCGAGCTGGCCGGGGTTGCACACGTATTTCGGCACGAAGACCGAGGAGGAACTGCGGCGCAAGCTCGGGGACGACCTGCGCTGGATCTGTCCGCAGTTCTTCCCGGATGCGTATCGTAATCCGAACGGCCGCGGCATGTTCGACTTCGGCCAAATCAAGACGTCCCACGGCCAGGCGGGCCCTCTGGCCGACTGTGAAGACCCGGCGGAGGTGGAGAGCTTTCCCTGGCCCAACCCCGACTACCTTTCCTTCGATGCCTGCCTCGCGACACTCCGGTCAGCCGGCGAGGTCTACCGAGCCAGCGGCTTCTGGACCTGCTTTTACCACAACGTGATGGATCTGTTCGGGATGGAGAACTACATGGTCAAGATGCACACCCATCCCGAGGTGGTGCAGGCCGTGACAGACCGGGTCTGCGGCTTCTACTTCGAGGCCAACGAACGTTTCTTCGCGGTCGCAGGCCGCGAAGTGGATGGCTTCTTCTTCGGCAACGACTTCGGCACCCAGCTCGACCTGATCTGCGGCCCGGCGCAGTTCGACCAATTCATCCTGCCGTGGTTCGTCCGCTTTACGAAGCAGGCGCACGCCCACGGCTACCAGGCCCTGCTGCACTCTTGTGGCGCCATTCACAAGGTCATCGGTCGCCTGATCGACGCGGACGTGGACTGCCTGCATCCGCTTCAGGCCCTGGCCGCGAACATGGACGCCGCGACCTTGGCGCGGGACTTCAAAGGCCGCATCGCTTTTATGGGCGGCATCGACACCCAGCACCTCCTCGTTCACGGGACTCCGGACGACGTGAGGGCGGAGGTCCGGCGGGTCAAGGCGCTGCTCGGGCCGCGGCTCATCGTGAGCCCGAGCCACGAGGCGCTGCTCCCGAACGTGCCGCCAGCCAACTTCGAGGCCATGGCGCAGGCGGCGATCGAGTGATGGGCGCGGCAGTGTGTTCACGGGGACTGCCCCCGCGACCTTCTGAAGTGTGCAAGGTCGGATGGGTTGTGGTGGCAGGAGGAAGGATGATAAAGTGTCTATGAATCCATTTACCACCAACCTCTCCCCCTCCCGCATCACCCTCGGAACGGTGAGCTTCGGCTCCAACATTTCGCGCGAGGAGGCGTTCGCGGCTATGGACGCCTATCTAGAAGCCGGCGGCAATGTGCTGGATACCGCGCACGTCTACTCCAGTTGGGAATCTAACGGCGTGGGGGCCAGCGAACGCACGGTGGGGGAATGGATCCGTTCGCGGAACGCGCGGGACCGAATCATTCTCGGCACCAAGGGCGGGCATCCGGATCTCGGCGCCATGGATTGCGGGCGTTGCGGCATGGACGATCTACGCCAGGATTTTGCTCAGAGTCTGGAGCGGTTGCAGGTTGAGCGCGTGGACATCTACTGGCTGCATCGGGATCATCCCGGCATGCCGGTGGCCGCCATCATGGACAATCTGGCGGAGCTCAACCGCTGCAATCGCATCGGCTGTTTCGGCGCCTCGAACTGGATGCCGGCCCGCATCGAGGCCGCGAACGCCTATGCGCAGCAGGCGGGCATCCAAGGCTTTGTCACGAACCAGCCGGGGTGGAGTCTCGCCGCGCATGCAACGCACTGGGCTGATGTCTCGCCCATGCTCTATGTGGATGACGCCACGCTGGACTGGCACACGCGGACGGGGTTTCCTCTGGCGTCGTATTCCTCGCAGGCTGGCGGGTATTTTGGCGAAGCGAACGTGCAGTGGGCCAGGCAAGGTTTTGCGGGACCCGCGCCACGCGGCGCGAGCTATGATTCGCCTGCGAACCGGGAACGGCTGCAACGGGCCATGAAGATGGCGGCGCAGAAGGTATGCACGGTGAATCAGGTGGCGCTGGCCTGGCTGTTGCACCAGCCATTCCCGACATTTCCGATCATCGGCAGCCGTTCACCGGATCACATCCGCGAGAGCATGGGAGCCCTGCAGGTGCAACTCGATCCGGAGGAGTCCCGACGGGTTTGTGCGGCAGGAACGAGGGATAGACGGCAGGCCCGTTCCGAATGGCGCTAAGTGAAAAGGCTATTGCCATCTTAATCGTCCGATATTTTGGGCCGTGGTGTTATAATCGCATCCCATGAAAGATATGACCCAAGGATCCGAAGCCCGGCTCATCGTGCTGTTCGCCCTGCCGATGCTCATTGGCAATGTTTTCCAGCAACTTTACATTGTTGTGGATAGCCTGGTGGTTGGCCGGTATCTAGGCAAACAGGCACTAGCCGCAATTGGCGCGTGTTTTCCCATTGTGTTTCTCCTGATTGCCTTGGCGATGGGGCTTACGATGGGCGCGAGCATTCTCATCTCTCAGTATTATGGCGCCAAGGATTTTGTGCGGGCCAAGAAGGCCATCGACACCACGTATATCAGCCTGTTTGTGGTCGGCGTACTCCTGTCGATCACGGGGCCGTTTCTGAGCCAGACGATCCTGATCCAGATGCATACGCCGGCGGAAATTCTGCCGTTAGCCCGAATCTTCATTGATATTTTCTTTTATGGACTCACGTTCATGTTTGGCTACAACACCGTGAGTTCCGTACTCCGGGCCGTGGGAGATTCCAAGACGCCCACGATCTACCTGATCCTCTCCACCGTCGTGAACAGCATTCTGGTGGTCGTGTTCGTGACGGTCTTTCACTGGGGCATTGCGGGATCCGGTGTGGCCACGCTGATTGCGCAGGGAGCCTCCTTTCTGGGTTTAATCCTGCATGTAAATCGCAAGGAGAACGCGTTGCTGCATTTCAAGATCACGCGGATGATCTTCGATTGGGAGAGTTTCCAAAAGATCGTGAAACTGGGGTTGCCTGCGGGCGTGCAGCAATTATCGGTCGCGCTCGGGATGATGGCGATCATTCGGTTCGTGAATAATTTTGGCACGGATGTCATTGCCGGATTCACGGCCGCCTCGCGGCTGGACGCTTTTGCGCTGATGCCGTCGATGAACCTGTCGATCGCGGTTTCGACGTTTGTCGGCCAGAACATAGGCGCCAACAAAATGGATCGGGTCCGCCAGGGCCTGCGGGCCGGCCTCTGGCTGGGCGTCGGCTTTTCGATCCTGATCAGCGCGTTGATTCTGCTGGCCGGCCGGAACCTGCTTGGCCTTTTCACCCATGACCCCGCAGTCATTGCGGCGGGGCTGCGCTATTTCCATATCGCTGCCTGGTTTTACATCGTCTTCAGCGTCATGTTTGTCTTGAGCGGCCTTTTTCGTGGGGCAGGTAATACACTGGTGCCGATGATTCTGACCATTCTTTCCATGTTTGTGGTGCGCATTCCCGTGGCACGGGTGCTGTCACGCCGAATGGGGCCGGATGGAATCTGGTGGAGCTTTGTCATCGGCTGGGGCGTCGGGCTGATCCTGTGCGTGGGCTACTATTACACAGGGCGCTGGAAACGGTTCAGCCTGATTACCGCCGCTTCTTCTTCTTCTTCGGCTCGATCACCAAAAAACCCGCGTTTCGAACGCGATCCGCAGTAATGATCTCCACGATCTCTTCGGTGCCGGCTTCGTCCAAAATACGCGACACGCGGGTGGGCTCTATCGGCGCAGATGGGGCGTCTACGGCAGGCGCTTCGACGGCTTCCGGTTCCGCGATCTCGCGACGGCCCGCGACGGGTCGGATCAGCTCCCACAGCCGCGTCTTCAGCGTGTCCAGTCCCCGCCCGTCAACGGTCGAGATTTGCAGGATGCGACCACGCACCTTCTTGCGGAAGACCGCAAGATTAGCCTTGGCCTCGGGCACATCCATCTTGTTGGCGACCAACAGTGTCGGACGCTCCATCAAAGCCGCATCATAGGCCTTAAGCTCGGCGCGGAGGGTCCGGTAATCCTGCCACGGTTCGCGTCCGTCGGTGCCGGCCATGTCAATCACCATCAGCAGAATGCGCGAACGCGACACATGGCGGAGAAAATCAAGGCCAAGCCCAACCCCCTCGCTTGCATCCTTGATGATGCCGGGGATGTCTGCCACGCGGATCTGGCTGTAATCGGGATACGCCACAGTGCCGATGATCGGGTGCAGGGTCGTAAACGGGTACGCGGCGATCTTGGGGTGCGCATCGCTGATGGAAGCCAGCAACGACGACTTGCCCGCGCTCGGGAACCCCAGCAACCCGATGTCCGCCACGGTTTTGAGTTCCAGCTTGAGATCGCGCTCGTCGGAATCCTCGCCCGGCGTGTGTTCAGTTGGGGCCTGGTGGGTGGCGGTCTTGAAGTGAATGTTCCCCAGCCCGCCCTTACCGCCCCGCGCCAGACACTCCCGCTGTCCATGTCGGGTGATGTCGGCCAGCAGCTCGCCCGTCAGGGCATCAAAAATCGACGTGCCGCATGGCACTTTGACTTCGCGGTCGGCGCCGTCCTTGCCGTGCATCTGCTTCTTCCGACCCGAGCCGCCCTCTTCCGCCACCACGAGCGGCTCGAAATAAAGACGAACCAGCGAGTCGGTATCGTGATCGCCGACAAAAAAAATGTGACCCCCACGGCCGCCATCGCCGCCGTCAGGGCCACCATTATCGACGTATTTTTCGCGGAGAAAGCTCGACCCGCCGTCGCCGCCTTTTCCGGAACGCACATGCACCGTCACACGGTCTATAAAGCGACGTGACTTCACGGTGCTCCCACCCTTACAGGCGCTTTACGCGCCAACAGCCGGAGTCGCAATCACAGTGAGGACGCGCCCATCTTTAATGAACTTGACCGCGCCGTCAACCAGGGAAAACAACGTGAAATCGCGCCCCATCCCGACATTCTTGCCCGGGTGGCACTTGGTGCCGCATTGCCGGATCAGGATCGCGCCCGCGCGAACCACCTGTCCGTCATAGCGCTTCACGCCTCTGCGTCTTCCCGCGCTGTCGCGGCCATTGCGTGCGGAACTGGATACTGCCATTGGATACTCTCCCTGCTGCTGCGCAGCGCGTTAGGCGATCGATTCGACCTTGACCACGGTTAGCTCCTGACGGTGCCCAACCCGGCGCTCATACCCCTTGCGGCGGCGTTTCTTAAAATTGATCAGCTTCGGTCCACGTTTGTGCTCGACCACCGAAAACACGACCTTGGCGCCCGCTACGGTCGGCGCGCCGATCACGAGGGCGTTGCCGTCGGAGACGGCCAAAACGGCGCCGGCATCGACGTGCTGGCCCGCCTCAGCGTCCAGATGTTCGACTTCCAACGTATCTCCGGCGGCCACGCGGTACTGCTTGCCACCCGTTTCAACAATTGCATACGCTTCCATGTCTGCCTCTTTAACCCTTGTGAACGACGAATCAGTTCGGATCGGAACGATCCCAATCAGCCTCGAATGGGTTATTTAACCAAAAAACCGCCGCGCTGTCAATACGCCGTTTTGTTTTGTCAATTCTCATTATGGCACATCTGTACAGTCGAAATCGAAATCGCTATCGCTATCGGGGTCGAATTCCTTGCTTTCTCGTCGATTTCGGTCCCGATCCCGATTTGGATCCCGATGGCGGCTGTCATAATTAGAATTGCTGTTGTTTTGTCGTGGAGTGGGGCGCATCCCCGTTCTGATGAGAGCGTTGATTCGTAAGCCACCAGCTATTGGGCTTTAATGTTGTACGCAAACAGACGGGTGCCGTGCCGGATGTAGAGACGACCGTTGGCGATGGACGGATGGGCCCAGTGCGGGCCGCTGCCGCCAGCCGGAATCTTGAATGACGAGACCATGTGGAAGTTTTTCGCATCGGGATCAACCAGCCCCATCAGCCCCTTCTCCCCCAGTGTGTAAAGCATGCCATCGGCAAAAACGAGCGAGCCTTTGCCGACCGCATCGGTCTTGGCGACCACCTCGCCGGTCTCCAGCTTCAGGCACATCCACTGGTTCCGGTTGTTGCCGTCGGCGGCTCCGTAAATCAGGCCGTTCAGCAGGACCAGACCGCCATGATGACAGTCGAGCTGCGCGTCGCGCCAGACCGACTTCACGCCGGTGCCGTCCTCGCTCAATTGGAACATCTCGCCACGCTCGCCGCCATAGCCGCAGGTGATATAGAACCGGCCGTCAGCGTACACGGGCGAGACCGCCTGGATGCCGTAAGACGGGGCCGGCTTGCGCGTCTCGCGCCACAGCAGCTTGCCGGTGGACGCCTCGATGCCGACGAATGTGGGACCCATGAGCTGCGCGATGATCTTCCGCCCGCCCCGCTCGATGAGGATCGGCGAGCAATAGCCCGAGGGATCGCCGAGTTCCGCGCAGACCCAGACGGTCTCGCCCGTCTCGGGGTTGAGCGCCACCACGCCCGCTTGCGGGCCGCCGGGCGTGACGATCATCTTGTTATCCAGCACGAGCGGCGATTCGGTGATGCCCCACTGGATATTACGGGCGCCGAATTTCGCCATCGTGTCCACCGCCCAGATCTCCCGGCCGGTCTTGGCATCATGGCAGGCCGCCTTGCCGTAGCCGCTCATGAGATACAGCTTGCCCGCGCGGAACGTCGGCGTGGTCCGCGATCCGCGGTAGCCGCCCTCCCAATCCCGCCCGTAGGAGACCGACCAGAGCTGCTTGCCGTCCAGATCCAATGCGTAGAGGAAACCCTCGCCGGCCTGCATGCCCGTGGTGTAAATGGCGGTGTCCGTCACGACGGCCGACGCATACCCGTCGCCCAGCTTGTCATTGACCCACAATTGCTTCGGCCCGCTCTCCGGCCAGGATTTCAGCAGTTTGGGGCCGCCCGCAGCCTTGCCGTCCCGGGTCGGACCCCGGAATTGAGTCCAGTCCGACGCCGCCGACGCAACCGCCGCGCCGAGGGTCGCGACCGCGCACAGTACCATCCAGCTCCGTCTTACAAAAACGTCTGTTCTCATACCCGACTCCTTTACGTGGCGTTGAACCTAGCCGACGACAGGATCATCCCATATTATCGGGTGTTTGTCTACTCCGGCTGATGACGCGCAGCAATTCCCCTTATGGCAGCCGCTATCGGGATCCAAATCGGGATCGGGACCGAAATCGACGAGAAAGCAAGGAATTCGACCCCGATAGCGATAGCGATTTCGATTTCGACTGTACAGATGTGCCATAATTAGAGCCTGTCCGAAAAGGTTTTGAGGCGTTGGGAGGCTGGAAACAGCGGCTCCGCCGCCCTTTGTCGCGAGCTTTGTCGTAAAAGAAAGGTGAAAGGGGAAGAATTCGACAAAGCTCGCGACAAAGCTTAAGAAATCCAGCGTTCAGAAGGCTTGAACCCTTTTCGGACAGGCTCTAATTAGAATGGCTGGATTTCGCGGCCGCAGGGCCGCCGACCTCGAACTCGACCGGCTCGGTGCTGATCTCACCGACCCAGCGCGGCAACGCGCGAAGAAGCGGGAGCGGCGTCTCCCGCAAAGGTATCGTCAGCCGCAACGGGTACTTGCCCGGCGGAAGAAAGAGCCGAGGCGGCACGGTCTCGCGCTGCATCGTGGCGAAGAAGCGCGCTGCACCATCTCCACCGATTTTCACCGGCGCCTCAAGCTGCTCGCCTACCCCAAGGGTCTTGAGAAACGCTCCATCCACCTTCCGCCTGACCTTCGGCCAACCGGCCACTTCCCAGTCTCCGGCCATGATCTTCCAGTCATAGAAGTTGCCGGCATCCCACAGGCCGAAGGCACTCCCCTTTTCACGGACATTCGTGTAGATCACGGTGAACGTCAGCGGCTCGTTCGTCGCGTACACCGCCTTGTCGAGCCGGACCACCACCTGCAATCCGTCCTTTACGGCCGCCTTGGATTCCGGTCCCTTCTGCTTCACCGCAGAACCATCGGGCTGATTGACGATGACGAAAGCGGAGGGCGCGGTCGTTGTCTCGCCAACCCATATCCCAGGCTGTGCGACCCCGCCGATGGGCGGATGGGCATAATGTAACCCAAGCGTGTAGCGCCCGGGCGCGAGATCGTGATACACCCAAACGCCACCGGTGCGGTCATCCACAGCGAGTTCCGCGAAGGTCTTCCCTGCGGGGACGAAGGACTTCACTGTGGGGAGCGACAACCGAGCCGCATAGAGCACCGTGTCGGTCTGCCCTGTCTTGACTTGGATCGGCTTGAGTATGCGTGTTTTATCACGCCCCCCGTCGAGAGGCCGTTCCCGACCCTGATCGTCCTTCAGAACCGGACGGACGGTGTCGAAGAGACCGAAACTGATGTCCTGGCTCGTTCGGTTGGAGATCCGCAAGCCGATTTCGAACTTCGTTTCCTCGCCGCGCGGAGGCGTGACGACGCGGTCGGGGATCACTACCGCCATCACAACTCCGGTTTGGACTCCGGTAATCGTTTCCCCACCCGCCGTTGCTGGCGATGCCGGCGGCGTCAGCACGTCCTTGGCGACAATGACGCCGCTTCCGGCGACGACGACACACGCGGCCATAATGAGGGCTGCGGTCTTGAGTTGAGCTATGAACATCATCTGAATCGCTCCTTTCGCTAATACTATAGTTGAGGGTACTGTCAAAGTCCCGCCAGCCCCGGCCAGCGCCGTTGCGCCCGCCGTGGCCGCCAGCCCCGCCGGGGCCGCTTGCGCCGCATTGGCCGTCAGTACGCCGGCCAACGCCGTCGCGGACAACGCAACGCTCTTCTTGGCGAAGAACCGGCGCAGTTTGTCCAAGGCACGATCCACCCGCATGCGGGCGCCGTCTTTCGACGTTCCCAGCGCGGTGGCCACTTCCTGATGGCTGGCCTTGCGATAGAACCGCAGCAGCACGGCCTCACGGTCCGCGCCCGACAGGGAATCCAGCGCCCCTGCCAGATGCGGCTGCATGTGCTCCCAAGCCGCCTCGGTGGCTGTCCCGGAATAGGCGATCGGGGTCTCCTCGAACGCGCGCATCTCCCTCTCCCTGCGGCGCTGTTCGCCGCGCTGGTACCGGGTGGCCACGTAGCGGGTGGTCGTGAACAGCCACCCCGCCAGCGACGTGTGCGACCGCAGGTTTTTGGCTTTCAGGGCGAGCGTCAGAAAGACCGCCTGCGTCACGTCCTCCGCCGCATGAGGATCCCGCAACCGCTGCATCGCACAGGCGTAGACGAGATTCGTGTGCCGCCCGACAAGCTCCCGGAACGCCTCCTGGGAACCGGCTTCCACGAACTGCCGCAAGTGGGTGTTGTCATCCATTCGCTCGCTCCTTTCACTCGATAATCCCCGCCGCACGAGAAACCGAACAGACAAAACGGGGGATAGAAAAAAGAACTACAGAAAAATAGTATCACAGATTTTCAGAACCTTGTTGAAAATGGTGTTTGATTGCGGAATACCGCTTGCCACAGCACTCCAGACGCTGCCGCCGGAACGGAGGGCTTCGGGACGCCGCGCCAGCCATTTTGGAGACAAGCTATAACCAGCGCAAGTCGTTTTTTTTGAAGTTATGAACATGGCTTTGCCTCGGTTTGCGGAGGGGTGAAGAGGGTACCGGTCTTGTGCATGCCGCACATGACCTCGACGATTTTTCTGATGACATGGCTGAGGGCGACATTATGGTGTTTGCCCTTGGCGACGTGGCGCTTGTAGATCTCGTTGAAGTAGGGCGAGTGCAGCCTGACGGTGCATGCCATGAGGTAGAGCGCGTAGCGCAGCGAGGGGCTGCCGCGCTTGGACATCTTCGCGCGCCCCTTCCACGTCCCGCTCTCGCGCACCCTGGATTCGCATCCGGCGTAGGCGAGCACCTTTTTGGGCATGTCGGCCCCCGCGAAGCGCACGAGGTCGCCGAGTTCCGCCGCGACAGCCATCGGCTGGATCTTGCCGGCACCCTTGATCGACCCGAGGATGCGGGCGACGGGCGGCTGCGGCTCGGCCAGGATGCGCCGCTCCGCCTCGCCGATCTGGGCGTCCAGGGCGCAGATCTCGTCGACGGTCTGGGCGGCCACGAACTCCTCACCCTCGTTGTGGATGGTGAGCGACACGCTGTGCAGGGCGGCGGTGCGGAAAGCCTCGGCGGCATCCCGCCCGAGCTGCCCCCCGGATGCCTTCGCGAACAGGGACGTGAGCGTGCGGATTTTGGAGGCGGCCGCCAACCGGGCCGAGGGGAACGCCTTGACGGCGGCCTGGGAGGAGGCTCCGTACAGGTCGCCCAGCGTCTTGATCGCCTCGGGGAAGACCACGTCGAGCGTGGCGGTCAGGCGACGCTTCGCGTCGCTGCGGCGCGCAACCAAGGATTTGCGGTGCCGCGTGAGCGCCTTGAGCGCATCCGCACTCGCATGCTCCTCGGGCGCGGGGCTGTAGCCGCCCTTGCGCACGACGTTCGCGATGGCGAGCGCGTCGATCTTGTCGGTCTTGCGCCCCCGGACGTCGAAGGACGCCTCCCCCGCCGTGACCAGCGGGTTGATGACGTCCACCCGGTACCCCCGCTCGCCGAGGGCGTGCCGGAGGGCCTTCCAGTAGTGCCCGGTCGCCTCCATGCCCACGACGACCGCCGACGCGCCGCCGAGCTCGGCGAGCGCGCCCAACAGCGAGGCGAACCCTCCCGCGTCCTGCGTGAAGAAGCGGGGCTGCATGACGCACCCGCCCGCCTCGTCGACCGCCGCTGCGGCATGCCTGCTCTTCCCTATATCGACTCCGACATAGATCATGTGCTATCTTCTTTCCCGGCCGCGGCCGTTGAGGTTTGACGTAAGTGCCCGCAGCCCCACACTGGTGGCTAGATTATGGGTTCGGGCGGCCTCGGCCTCCCGCCCAATCAAGCTATTAGGGGTCATGCTGGCGAAGGTGTGAAGGGGCGCCCCCAGTCTCCAAACAGGGATGTACTCCCAGTGCGGAACGTTAAGGGGTGCACCCCAAAGAAGAATAACCCAACGGCCCGGCCGCTTTCCATCCCGGACTGAAAGAAAAAGTAGCAAAAAGAAAGCCATCCGCACCCCCAGTCCTGTTGATAAGGTTGGCCTTATGGGGCCTTGAAGGGCCCCCGGCCAACTTACCAACAGGCGTGTGGGGGTGCTTATACCAGTGCGGGGGCAAGCGGTATTCCGCGCGACACCGCTTTGAGGAGTAAGAAAACGGAGCCAAAACTGAAAAAGTGTCAGAAAAT
This sequence comes from Akkermansia muciniphila, assembly GCA_945870025.1. GTDB lineage: Bacteria > Verrucomicrobiota > Kiritimatiellia > RFP12 > JAAYNR01 > VGWG01. Next base: position 75,470 of record CAMBQN010000002.1, on the reverse strand, counting down.
AAGATGCGTTTGCCCTGGCAGCAATTCTAATTATGGCGCATCTGTAAAGTCGAAATCGAAATCGCTATCGCTATCGGGGTCGAATTCCTTGCTTTCTCGTCGATTTCGGTCCCGATCCCGATTTGGATCCCGATAGCGGCTGTCATAATTAGAATTGCTGTTGCCCTGGGCTGGGAGATGGACACTTGAGCCGCTACCTATACTGCCCACATGCGAGCGGCATCATACCGCCCCTGTACCCACATCAATCCACCGCCCCACAATCAAAACGGCTTCACATTTACCACCAACAACGTACCGTTTCTCGCCGACTGATTCTCTTGGCACACCCACTTTCCGGTCAGCTTTCAGTGGCGACACCCGCTTCGCCGGCCTCGTGGGCCGTTAGCCGGACAACCACATTTACAGCACCCGCCTTTTCCAGACAGCTCACGGTAGAATGCGCGGACGGTGAGGGCGAGGACGAGTGTGACGATGATCACGACGGCAACAACCTCCAACATGGCAGGCTCCTTTCTTCAGATTCCGATTCCCAGCAGGCTTCCACCCTGAAAGACAGCGGCGGTCACGACCCACGCCAGCAGGGTCAGTCCCCCAAGCTGGAGCAGCGCCCAGCGCCACGAACCGCTTTCGCGGCGCGTCACGGCGATGGTTGCCATACAGGGGGCGCTGATGAGGCAGAAGAGCATCACGCAAAAACCCGCGAGCGGCGTGTAGTCGGCCCGGATCTTCTCGCGCAGTGGCGCCGACGCCTCGTCCGGATCTCCTCCGAGCGCGTAGATAATGCCCATCTGGGTCACAAAGACCTCCTTGGCGGCGAGGGCGCCGATCATGGCGGTGGAAAGCTTCCAGTCGAAGCCACACGGGCGCAACGCCGGCTCCAGTCCGCGGCCGAGGCGCCCCATCAGCGACGCCCGCAGCGCCGCCTCTGCCTCGTCGCCGCCGACTTGCGCGAGTGCATGCGTCCGGGCCGCGTCGTCGACCAGCGTCTGCGCGGCGGCGCGCCGCCCGGCCAGCGCCTCCGCCTCGCGGGCGGGTATGCCCGGCCACTGCTGCATTGCCCAGAGGAGGATGGAAATGCCGAGAATGACCGTGCCGGCTTTCCTGAGATAGGCGCCGCCGCGGTTCCACAGGTGAATGGAGAGGCTGCGCAGCGTCGGCATCCGGTAGGGCGGCAGTTCCATCACGAAGGGCGGCGTCTCGCCCCGCAGTAGCGTGGATTTCAGGAGTTTGGCGCAGACGACCGCCAGCGCGATGCCGATCAGGTAAATGCTCCACAGCATTGGACCGTGCCACGGTTCGGGAAAGAACGCCGGAATGATCAGTGCGTAGATCGGCAGCCGCGCGCCGCAGCTCATCAGCGGCACCACCAGCATCGTGGTCAGCCGGTCGCGCCTGCTTTCCAGCGTCCGCGTGGCCAGGATGGCCGGAACGGAACAGCCGAAGCCGATCAGCATCGGCATGAAACTTTTGCCGTGCAGCCCCATCTTGTGCATGATGCGATCCATCAAGAAGGCGGCGCGCGCCATGTAGCCGCTGTCCTCCAGGATGGCGATGGCCAGGAACAGCAGGAGGATGTTGGGCAGGAAGACGAGCACGCCCCCCACGCCGCCGATGATCCCGTTGATCAGCAGACTGCGCAAGAGACTGGCGGAGTGTGCTGGCCACAGCCCGCCGATGGCGCCGCGCAGAGCATCGAATCCTGCCTCGATCCACCGCATTGGCGGCTCGCCCAGCGTGAAGGTGATGGAAAAAACGAGATACATCAGCCCGAGAAAGATCGGCAGGCCGAAGAGTCGGTTGGTGGCAACGGCATCGATCGTGTCGGACAACTCGTGCCGGCGCTCGACTGTGTGGCGCACCGCCTCCTGGCAGGCGCCGGAAATGAAGCCGTAACGGCGGTCGGCGATGAGCGCCTCGGCGCTGTCGCCGGCGAGCGCCTCGATCCGGTGCGCCGCCTCCGCGGCAGCTGAGGCGATCTCCGGATGGGCGAGCCGCGCAACCAGATCGGCGTCACCCTCGAGCAGCTTCACCGCCAGCCAGCGGGCCGGCACGCCGTCCGGAAGCGCGCCGAGCGCCTCCAGTCGCCGCTGCAGCGGGGCGATCTCGGCCTCCAGCGCCTCGCCGTAGGCGATGCGCAGCGGGGCGGGGGGGGCTGCGCGGCGGCCTGCGGCGCTAACCGCGTCGAGCAACTCCGCCTTGCCTTCGCCCGTCTTGCCAACTGTCGGGATAATCGGTGCGCCGAGCAGCGCCTGCAGCAGCGCGAGATCAAAGGCGATGCCGCGGCGGGCCGCGAGATCCGACATGTTCAGCGCCAGCACCAGCGGCAGGCCCAGCTCCAGCATCTGCACGGCCAAGTAGAGATTTCGCTCCAGATTGGTAGCGTCGATGACGTCGATCACGACATCGGGACGTTCCTGAATCAGGAACGTCCGGGCGACCCGCTCTTCGGGCGAATAGGCGGTGAGGCTGTAGGTGCCGGGAAGATCCACCAGATTCAGCCGGATCTGACCATGCGTGCAGGCGCCCTGAAACGTCTCCACGGTCACGCCGGGGTAGTTGCCCACGTGCTGCCGGGCGCCGGTGAGCGCGTTAAACAGGGTCGTCTTGCCCGCGTTGGGATTGCCCGCCAGGGCGACGGTGAGCAGTCTGCCCGCCGCCGAAGTCTCATATTCGTCATGCCTTATATTGTTCGCCATGCCAAACTATCCTTTCAAAAAAAATCACCGCCCCGGCGGCGCCGGGGGCGCGGGCCTGACCCGTATCTGGTCCGCCATGCCGTGCCCGAGCACGATGCGGCTGCCCATCACACTGAGAACCACCGGACCGGCACCGGCCGCGACCACCTCGGCCGTAATGCCGGGCGTGAGGCCTAGGGCGCAGAGCCGCGCCACGAGGGCCTGGCCGGCGTCGACGGCGATGACGCGGACCCGCTGGCCGGGCCGGGTATCGGTGAGCGAAACGCCCGCGTGACGCGGGTCCTGCTGGGGGTGAGATGAGGTTGTCATGAGCGCTCCACGTGGATGCGTGCGGCTTCTTCCTTGCGGAGGGTGAGGTGATAGCCCTTGATCTTCACTTCGATGGGGTCGCCCAGTGGCGCGACGCGCTCGACCTCCACCCGCGTTCCGGCGGTGACGCCCATGTCGAGCAGGCGGCGGCGGATGCCGCCCGCCGCGCCGCCGATGGTGAGGATGGTCGCTTTGCCGCCTGGTTTGAGATCGGCGAGAGTAGCGCCGGCTTTTTTTTCTCCGTTAGTATCCATGTGTGTCTCCTTCCGATGTTTCGCTTGGACCCCATTCACTGCGCGGGCGAGGCACGTCTCGCAATGACCGGGTCGTTTATCGGTGTGGCAGGACCGTTTGAAACCCTGGATCCAGTGGGTGCCGCCGCGGGGGCAGCGGTCGACAAAGTCGATGAATTCCAGGAGGCGGCTGAGGACGTTCTCGGAAACGGCATGCTCGAGTTTGCAGGCCGCCGCATCGGCCTCGGCGGGATCGACGGCCAGGACGCTCACAAAGAAGTCGCCGAGCACCTCGTGACGGCGCGCCACGCCCTCGGCGACCTCGCGGCCCCGGTCCGTCAGCGTGACAAGGTCGTACGGCGCGTAATGGATCAACTGGCGGTCGGCGAGGGCGTGCAGCGCGCCCGTGACCGACGAGCGGCCGACTTTGAGGCGACGTCCGACGTCCTTTGCCCGCGCCACTTGCTTCTCCGCCACAATGCGGTAGATGGCCTCGAGGTAATCCTCTAGGCTGGCGCTCAGAGTCAGCTTTTCCGCGTGTGCCATCCATTCCCTCCCGTGATCCCCCGGCGTCTGGCGAGGCTAGGCCGGAACCGAGTTATTCAGATCGGCGCACATTGTACGGCAAGACGAACATTTGGTCAAGCCTGAAAAAGAACAGGTTACAGTGAGATTCGCACCCACCCACTGGTGAACCGATCACATGTGCATAACCGATGGCCATCCACGCCGCACAGCCTCACAGTCTCACCGTCTTCTGCCCTTTTTAGATTCCCTCCCATTGCCGGGCGGCGGGGATGGCCGCGGGACCGGAGGGAAGCTCGGCCAGGATGGCGCTGACGGGGCGGATCTGTCCGGGGAGGACGAGATCGGGGCGGACATCGGCGAGAGGCGCGCAGACGAAGCGCCGGCGCGCCCAGCCGGGATGGGGCAGGCGCAGGTTGGGACGGTCGGAGATGAGATCGCCGAAAGAGAGGATGTCGATATCAACGGTCCGGGGCGCGTGGCGCTCGAAACCGCGGGTCCGTCCGAGCGCCGTCTCAATCGCATGGATCGCGTCGGAGAAGGCCTCCACCGCTAGGGATGTCTTGACCACCACCACGGCGTTGAGGAAGCCGTCGGCGCGCCATGCATCGGGCACGTCCACCGGTTCGGTTTCGTAGACCCGCGAGGAGGCGATCAGGCGCGTCCCGGGCAGCGTCGCGAGGGCGGCGCGGGCGGCGCACAACCAGCCGAGCCGGTCGCCCAGGTTGCTGCCGAGAGAGAGAATGGATTCACAGGTCATGGAAGAAGACCGTCAACGGGCCAATGCCCGGCCGCGCGTTCACAGACCCAGAACATCGCGCATGGAGTAAAGCCCGGCGGGTTTGCTGCGGAGCCAGAGGGCTGCGTGCAGCGCGCCGTTGGCGAAGGCTTCGCGTGACGTCGCCTTGTGGGCGAGTTCAACCCGTTCGCCGTCGGTAGCGAAAAGCACCGTGTGGTCGCCGACAACGTCGCCGCCGCGGACGGCGTGGATGCCGATCTCACCGCGAGGACGCTCGCCGACGATCCCCTCGCGGCCGTAGGTCGCGACGGCCTTGAGATCCACGCCGCGACCCGCCGCAAGGGCTTCGGCAAGGCCGAGCGCGGTGCCGCTGGGAGCGTCCTTCTTCAGACGGTGGTGCATCTCCACGATCTCGGCGTCATAAGCGGGACCGAGCACGGTGGCGGCCCGGCGAACGAGATCGAGGAGGAGGTTGACGCCCAGACTGAAGTTGGGCGCCCAGACGATGGGGATGACCTTCGCGGCGTCGGCGACGCGCTGCTTCTCGTCATCGCTAAGCCCGGTGGTGCCGAGCACCACGGCCTGGCGGCGGGCGACGGCGCAGTCCAGATTGGCGGCAACGGCCGTGTGAAACGTGAAGTCGATCACGACGTCGGCATCGGCGGGCCAGGTGTCGGCGAGGGAGACGCCGAGCGCACCGATCCCGGCGATCTGGCCGGCGTCCTGGCCGAGCGCGGGATGTCCCGCCCGTTCGCAGACGCCGGTCACACGGAGTTCAGGCAGGCGCGCGGCACAGCGGATCAGCATCTGACCCATGCGGCCGGCCGCGCCGAGGATGGCGATTGTTGTCATATCAGGTCACACCCGGTTGAGCGCCGAAAGGGTGGCGCGGATTTGTTCGCGGATCTTGGTCGACGTCTCGCAGAGTGGGAGGCGGTAGACTTCGGGGCAGCGGCCGAGGAGGGCGAGGGCGGCCTTCACCGGAATCGGGTTGGTGTCGATGAACAGGTCCCGGAAGAGCGGATAGAGGCGGCGGTGGGCGGCGCCAGCGGCGCGGAAGTCGCCGGAGCAGGCGGCGCGGACCATGTCGGCGACCTCGCGCGGCGCGACGTTGGAGGCGACGCTGATCAGGCCGACGGCGCCGACGCTGATCATCGGCACGGCCAGGCCGTCGTCGCCGGACAGGATGGCGAGGTCGCAGGCGTCGGCAATGGCGCTGACCCGTTCGACGCTGCCGCCCGCCTCCTTGATGGCCACGATCTGGGGGTGCGCGGCCAGACGGACCACCGTCTCGACGGCGATTTCGCGCGAAGACCGGCCCGGCACATTGTACAGCACAACGGGGAGGCCGAGGTCGGCAACGGCGGAGAAGTGGCGGAAGAGACCCTCCTGGTTCGGCTTGTTGTAGTAGGGCGTCACCTGCAGCGTGCCGGCAACGCCCATGTTCAGGACGCCCCGGGTGAGTTGGAGAGCTTCGGCGGTGGAATTGGCGCCGGTGCCAGCGATCACCGGCACGCGGCCGGCGGCGGCGGCGACCGCAGCTTCAATGACCTTCAGATGCTCGTCCATTTCGAGGGTTGGCGATTCTCCCGTGGTGCCGACGGGAACGAGACCGTCCACACCCGAGGCGATCTGCCAGTCGACGAGCGCGCGGAAGCAACCGAAGTCGACCGAGCCGTCCCGGTTGAAAGGGGTGACAATCGCCGTGTAAGTGCCGGTGAACATAATGAAGATTCCTCCCCAGCCGGGCCACGCTACGTCGGCGACCCTTCGGCTGTGTGGGAAAGCATACGGCAACCGGGCGCGGCTGACAAGCCTCGTGTGCAAGCAAGTGCGAAGGCGTGCGGCAGGAGCTTGCGGATGGTGGTGGCGCGGGCGGAGCCGGCGGCCAGGCCCGCGTACCAGACGGGCATGCGGGGCGGACAGAATTCGGCGAGGGCCTGGCGGCAGGCGCCGCAGGGCGTGGCGGGGGTGTCGGCGGCACCGCCAGCGATGGCCAGGGCGCGGAAGTCCGTCGCACCTTCACTGACGGCCTTGGCGAGCGCGACCCGCTCGGCGCAGAGGGTGAGGCCGTAGGAGGCGTTCTCGATATTGCAGCCGGTGAAGATGCGTCCGTCCCCGGTCAGCAGCGCCGCGCCGACGCGAAACCCGGAATACGGGGCATGTGCGCGGGTCGCGGCTTCACGGGCGGCGGCGACCAGCGGGCGTGGCGAGGGCGGCGCGGGTGTCGATTTTCGTGTGGGCATGGGCGGCACCTTTCCTATAGAAGGGTTTCGAGAATCAGGGGCGGTCGTGTAACCGGCGCGTCGGCGAGGCGGACCGCGCCGCGGGCGGCGTCGCGGACGGCGGCGATCAGGTCGGGGGTCGCGGCCTGGAGGCGCATGAGGGTGTCTCCGCGGCGGACCCGGTCGCCGCACTGAACGAGGCGGTCCACGCCGGCGGCCGGGTCGATGACGTCATCGCTGCGGCGGCGGCCCGCGCCGAGTTGAAGGACGACGCGGCCGATGATCTCGGCATCCACACCGGCGACCCAGCCGTCGGCGGAGGCGGACAGACTCTCCATCACCGCAGCCGTCGGCAAAACCGCGCCGGGGTCGTCGGCCACGCGGATGTCGCCGCCCTGGGCGGCGACCATGTCGCGGAAGGCGGCCAGGGCGCGACCGTCGTCGAGGTGGGCGGCGAGATCCCGTTCGGCCGCCGCCGCGTCCGTGGCCACGCCGGCGAGCAGACACATGCGGGCGGTCAGGGCGAGGGTCAGGCTGCGGATATCGGCGGGGCCGCCGCCGCGGAGGACCTCGACCGCCTCGCGCACCTCGAGTGCGTTGCCCGCGGTGCGACCGAGAGGCTGCTCCATGTCGGTGATCAGAGCGGCCATAGTACGGCCGAGGGCGCGGCCGACCCGGAGGAGACTGTCGGCCAATGCGCGGGCCTGTTCGGGGGTGCGCATGAAGGCACCGCGGCCGCACTTGACATCCAGAACGAGGGAGACGGCGCCCTCGGCGAGTTTCTTGGACAGAATGCTCGCGGTGATGAGTGGGATACTCGGGACGGTGCCGGTGACATCACGCAGAGCATAGAGCTTGCGGTCGGCGGGGGCGAGGCGGTCGGTCTGGCCGATGATGGCGCAGCCGGCGCGGGAGAGGGCGGCGCGGAAAGCGTCCGGCGAGAGCCGCGTGTTGAAGCCGGGGATCGCCTCCAGTTTGTCGAGGGTGCCGCCGGTGAGACCGAGGCCGCGGCCCGAGATCATGGGCACGGCCAGGCCGGCCGAGGCGGCGAGGGGGCCGAGGACCAGCGAGATCTTGTCGCCGATGCCGCCGGTCGAGTGCTTGTCGGCCGTCGGGCGGGGCCAACCGGCAAAGGAGAGGGTGTCGCCCGAGCGCATCATCGCGTCGGTCAGCGCGGCGGTTTCGTCGGGCGTCATGCCCCGGAAAAAAATGGCCATGGCCAGGGCTGCCATCTGGTAATCGGGGATGGTGCCCGCAGTATACCCGGCAACAAAAGCGCGGATCTCGTCGGCACTCAGCGCGCCGCCGTCCCGTTTCTTCTCGATCATCCACTGTGGAACCATGGGAATGACGATAACACGGCTGACGGGGGGAGGCCAGCGGATATTTCAAAAAATCACGCTTGCATTATCCTGCGACTCTCGGTATAGTGGTCTTTCTTTTCTGCGGGGGCGTGGCGCAATTGGTTAGCGTACCGGACTGTCGATCCGGAAGTTGCGGGTTCGAGCCCCGTCGCTCCCGCCAATTTTCAAGAAGCTTCCAAAAGCCGCGTCACGGGACGCGGCTTTTTTATTGGGGGGGTATGCACGATTGGATCAGCGTGTTGATTCTGGCGGTTGTCCAGGGCGTGACCGAGTTTCTGCCCGTCAGTAGTTCGGCGCACCTCCTCATCGGCAAGGAGCTGCTCGGCTTGAACGCTCCCGGTGTCCATTTCGAAGTGGTGCTGCATCTCGGAACGCTGGTGGCGGTGGTGGCGTTCTACCGCAAACGGCTGACGGAGATCGTGATGGGGGCCTTGACGGGATCACGCGCGGCCTGGTTGACAGGTGGATTGCTAGCGTTGTCGGCGGTTCCGGCCGTTGTGGCATGGGTTGTGTTTGGCGATCAGCTCGACGCCCTGTTCGGCGATCAGCGGCAGGCGGCGGTCGCGGCTTCGTGGCTGCTGTTGGTGACGGGAGGCCTGTTGCTGTCGGTGAAGTTCGCCCGGCGCGCGAAAGACGGGCCGGTGACGCCGTGGCAAGCTTGGTGGATCGGCTGCATGCAGGCGGTGGCCATTTTGCCGGGCATCAGTCGGGCGGGAAGCACGATCACCGTGGCGCGCCATCTGGGCGTGCGTCCGGATCAGGCGGCCGAGTTTTCATTTCTGATGTCGATTCCGATACTGCTCGGCGCCGTGGCTGCGGATTTCCTTCATACCGCGCCAAACGCTGGCGGCGGCACGCTGGGACTGGCGCATTACATCGTCGGGGCGTGCGTGGCGGCGGGAGTTGGTTACGCGGCGATCGGGATCCTAGTGCGGCTGTTGTGTCGCGGCCGGTTCTGGCATTTTGCTATTTACTGTCTGTGCGCGGGCGCGGCCTCGGTGGCGTGGCTGGGGCATGGGCACTAGGGTTGATTCGTGCGCGCCCGGCGTTCCATCTCAAAATCGTTGAAAGCCGCCTGGTAAACGATGCGCATCTGACTGGCGGTTCGGGTGATGTCAAACTGGTCGATGATCCGCTGCCGTCCCGCTTCGCCCATGGCTTTGGCTTGCGCAGGGTTATTCAGCAGATGGAGCACCGCTTGCGCGAACGGTTCCGACTTAGGGGCGCTCACCAGCAGGCCGCTCACCCCGTGTTCGACGATGGATGCCGGACCGTTTTTCCGGACGGCAACGACCGGTCTGCGCATGGCCATCGCCTCGCACAGGACACGGCCGAACGGCTCGTCGTGGGGCGGGTGGACCAGGACATCCATGGCCTGAAGAACCTCGCGCACGTCGCCCACCTCTTCGAGCCAATGGAACGCGGCATCGAGGCCTCGGGATGTGACGCGCTGACGAAGTGCTTTGCGATAGGCTTTATTTTCGCCCAGCAGATCGCGCCCGACGATGACAAAATGGGCGTCGGGGCTTTTTTGGGCGATTTGGGCCGCCATTTCAATGAAGACCTCGTGACGCTTCCACGGCGTCAGATGCGCGATCATGCCGATGACCGGCACGCCAGGGGGCAGTCCGAAGGCGTGACGCGCTTGAGCGGGGTCACACGGCGCAAAGCGGCCGATGTCGATGCCGTTCACGACGCGGACCAGCCGGCTGCGCGACGAACCGCGCAGGAATTCGCTCAAGGAATTGTCGATGGAGTCGGATGCCGCCACAATCCGCCGCGCCTTCCGCGCGATCCGGCTCATCGGCTTGACCGGAAAACGGAGGTCGCGGACATGACAGACGAGCGCCCGGCTGCGGGCCAGAGACAAGGAGAGCAGTCCGGCGGTAATCGAGTTAGCGTGGATGATGTCCGGTTTGAATCTCCAGACGGCCTTGTGGATCTGCGCGGTTTCGTTCACGCCCCTAAAGAACTGAGCCAACAGGGCCAACGGCTTGCGTCGCGCCCGGAACGAGGGAATGGAGGCGACCGGAACGCCCGCGTCTTTCAGCGCGACCTGCAACGGCCCCTTGGGAACCAACGCGAGCACATCGACACCGTCCTGCTTGAGCTGGCGGACCAACTCGAACAGGCTCCACTGGGCCCCGCCCAGTTCGGAGATTGTTTCGACCAGGAGCACGCGCATGAAATCATCTCCAAAAAAAATCCTTTTCCACCCTCCAATGTTCCCAATTGTAGCACTCTGGCAAGCAGAGGTCAAGGATGGTTTGGGGGCAATTCTAATTATGGCAGCCGCTATCGGGATCCAAATCGGGATCGGGACCGAAATCGATGAGAAAGCAAGGAATTCGATCCCGATAGCGATAGCGATTTCGATTTCGACTGTACAGATGTGCCATAATTAGAATTGCTGGATGGTTTGGGGGCGGTTGAGGTGTCGGGGCGGTTGCGGTTGCGGTTGACGACGAACCGTGATAAACTGCGTCATTCTTTTGATTAAGGAGAGTCTATGGAAATCAAGGTGTTGGCAGTCGATCTGGGCGCTTCGGGCGGCAAGTGTTTTGCGGGCATCTTTGCGGAGGGCGGCGGCTTCCGCATGGAGGAGGTTCATCGTTTCGCGCATGGCGGCACGTCGTTCTTTCTGGCTGACCGGGCGGGCGCCGTGACCGAGCGGACGTATTGGGATGACACCTGGATCTACGAAAACATCATCAAGGGGCTTCAGGCCTACAAGCGGAAGTTTGGCGGCCAGCTTGACGCGATCGGCATCGACACCTGGGGCGCGGATGGCGCCTTTTTGAGCGCGGACGGCGAGTTGCTGGGCAAAACCCATTGTTACCGTGATCACCGGCTCGACACGATGTGCGACGAGGTCAAGGCGTGCATCGACGCGCGTCGGCTGTACGGAATCACCGGCATCCACTTCCAACCCTTCAACATGAGCAACCAGTTGCGCTGGTTCGCCACGCGGCGGCCGGAGCTGCTGAAGCTCACCGCTCAATTCCTCCCCATTCCAGCACTGTTCAATTTCTATCTCGGGGGTTGCACGGCGGTGGACTCCTCGTGGGCGAGCGTGACGCAGCTCATGGACGCCAAGCGGCGGAAATGGTCCCGTGAAGTGCTGCGCGCACTGAAGATCCCGGCGCGGATCATGCCCCCGATCGTGGCCCCAAGTACGGTGATCGGAGCGTTGCGCCCGCCGCTCGCCGGCGTGCTCGGTCTGAACGAAGCCGCCATCGTGGCCGTCGGCTCGCACGACACGGCCAGCGCCTTTGCGGCGGCCCCGGTCACGGATGCGCGGCACGCCCTCATCATCAGTTCGGGAACGTGGTCACTGGTCGGCCGGCTCGTCGGCAAACCGATCACGAATGACGAAGCGATGGCCGCGAACATCAGCAACGAGGGGGGCATTGGCAACACCCGGTTCCTCAAGAATTGCATGGGCACCTGGATCGTTCAGGAATTGCTCCGGGGTTGGGAAGCCGCCGACGGCCGCCGACTGGGATGGTCCGAGGTCGACGCGATCACCCCCACCGCGCCCGCCTTCAGCGCCTTCATTGACCCCGACAATGCCCGCTTCTACAATCCGGCCAACATGGAGGATGCCATCCGCGCCTTTCTAGCCGAGACCGGCCAGCGGCAGCCGGCCGATCGCGGCACGACGCTTCGCATCGTCTACGAGAGTTTGGCGTTGAAGTACCGGTTGGTGAACGACCAGATCTGCGCGATCTGCGGCACGCCGACGCGAGCGGTCCACATCGTGGGCGGCGGCAGCGGCAACGCGATGCTCAACCAATTCACCGCCGACGCCATCGGCGTGCCGGTCCACGCCGGCCCGCAGGAGGGAACCGCCGTGGGCAACCTCATGGTTCAGGCCATGGCACTGGGGGTCATCCGTTCCATGGCCGAGGCGCAGCCGCTCATCCGCGCCGCCTTCCCGATCAAGACCTTCCAGCCCGGCGACACCGCCGTCTGGAACGCCGCTTCCGCCCGTTTCCTGGCGCTCATCGCCCGCGCACAGGGGTGAGGAGCCGCCTGCAAAACCCTGTTTTGCAGGCGGAGTGTTCAGGTGTCAGGTGTCAGGTAGTCGCTCGCTCAACCACAGTGAGTTGCGCGTTTTCTGAAACCTGAACACTGAAACCTGAAACCGGCGCTTGCAAGGGTTTTGCATGCGCCTCTGAGGTCAGCCCATCCGCTGCGACATCTCGTCGATCTTGCGCAGGATGGCGGCCTCCTCCTCGTGGTACATCTCGGTGATGGCCGGGTCGTGGAAATGGTAGATCCGGTCGTCGAACGCGGTCGTTTCCAGACGGCTGAAGAGCCTCTGCTCGGCCTGTTCGATATCCTTGCCGTAGATGTGATAGGAATCGGCCTGCCAGTTCATGCGCGCGAGGCGCACCGGCTTGCCGGTGCGGCGCGCGATCTCGGCGGCGATGAGGGTCTGATTGAACTGGATGAAGCCAAACATGTTCATGAAGTTCGCGCCCCAAGCGTCGTTGGAACGGAAACGAACGTTGGCGTTGAGCCACTGTACGCCGGTGTCGTCCTCCAGAATGCGATACCAGAGCGACTGCAGGCACGGCGGGTCGTAGCAGGCGAGGTCATGATTCGGCATCCAGGTGATCATCTGCGCCTGCCGGGTGAAGGGCTGCGCGACGAGCTTGTCGATGACGTAGGCGATCTGGTCGACCTGAAAAGGGCCGACAAACTGGTTTTTCCCGTCGGCGCCGCGCTCTTTCCATTGGCCATAGTTCTGCAGGCGGCCGTGATAGGTGTACTCCCAACGGGTGTCGGCGGGATCGTTGATCGCCTTGACCCAGTGATCCTTGCGTCCTTCCAGCTCGTAGACATATTCGCGCAGGTCGGGAAGTCCGCCGGGGAAGGCCTTGTGAATCATGGGATCGGCCAGCGGGTCGTCGATGGTGATGTTCATCGTGGCATCAAGGCTCAACGGGGCGCCAGGTTTGTCGTACTGCGTGCGGAGACGGATGCCGCCGTGGTACAGGGCAATCAGGGCGCGCTCGTAGGCTTCGGCGAGCGAACCGCCGCGGACAGTCAGGACGGGGATGCTTTGCATGATGGATGCTCCTGGGGTGGGGGTGAAAGAGAATTCAAAAGGGTGTGGTCAACGGCCGTGATTTGATTTCGGATCACCGCCGCGAGCGGCCCGGAAGGGGTGGCCGCGAGGCGGTTGAGGACGCATTCCCAGCGGTAAGCGAAACTGCCGGCCACGTCGCGGGCGCGGTGGATGAAGAGTGTGTCAAACGCCCGTTTGCGCCGGAGGTATTCCCCGCGTGTGTAATCGAAACGTTCGACGAAGGCGGCCAGATAACACACGGCAAACTCGCTCGCATTGGGCATGAGTCCCGCACGCCAGTTGACCGGCGCAGCATAGGCGGACGCCAGATCCGCCAGGGGCCCCAGGTAGTGCGAAAACGTCCCGGTGTGGTCGGCAACCACCAAGCTCTGAGGCAGCCCATCGGCATCAAACAGAACGATCTCGTCGCCGTCGTCAAACAGGACGTTGGCGCTGTCAACCCGAGTGCGCCCGAGAATCAGATTGGTCGCGGCCGCTGCACCGAGAAGGGCCGCCAGCCGACGATTAAATTCCGTATTCGCATAGTGGTGCGGCGGAATCTTGGCCGAAGTCCACCCGTACAGGTAGGGCCGCTCGAGGTACGTGAGCCAGTAGGTCTGGCCGACGTAGCGCGCATTCGTCCCGGTGTAGGTCTCGTTGATGCGGCGGGCGACAATCTGCGGCGGCAGGCTCATACCGAGTTGCTGACAGCCGAGACGGCGGTCGAGGATGTAGTCGGTGTAGGTTTCGGCCTCGATGATCGACTGCAGCAGGTCCTTTCCTTCGTCCAGATGTTCGGCGATGCCCCATTTCTGCAGACGGAGGATGCGAACGACCGGCTTGTCGGCGTGGGCGTGCTGAACCTCGGCGATGTAGACCGTGGGTCGCCGGGAGGTGGTGACGCGGCGCGACAGGGAACGGGATATCCGGCCGATGTTGATGTATTCGATCTCGCGGAATTCGCGCACGTAATTGAAAATCATGCCGCGCGCGCGAAAATCGCACAGAGCGCGCAACTCGGCGTCGTCCGGCCGGGCGGCGCATTCGTCGAAGAGCGGATCAAAAATCAGTTCGCCGTCCTCGATGCGCGCGCCGGGGAGCCATTCGATCTGCAGGTAGAACTCGGCGGAGAGGCCGCTGACGATCTCGTCCGAAACGGCTGCATTCGGCTGTTTGACCAACGCGGCGCACATCGCCCGGCGCCACTCGGGCGCCCCGGGGGCGTCCGCCCGGAGGATCGGCGGCACGGCTGCCTCGTAGTCCGACGCGAGCGTCGCATGGCGGCGGCGCAGCTCGGCGGATGACGCATCGCCCGTCGGGGCGAGCGCCGCAAAGGCGGCGCGATCAAACGGGCAGCCGGGCGGAAAGACGTCGATCTCAGAATGCCCGAGGCGATTGCGCCGGGTGCTAAAGCGCGCGATCTCGTCGAGCTGCGATCGGAAGGTGGCGTCATCCAGCGCGGCCAGCCAGCGGAAGGATTCGCAGGTGAGGTAACGGGTGCCGGCGACACGGTTGTAGTAGTAGACGGGGACGTTCTCAATGGCGGTGCGGGCGTCGGCAATCAGGGCGATGATTTCCTCCTGGGTCTGCGGCAGGGGGCTCATGCGCCAGTTTTCGCCACGCCTGCGGAGAGCTTCCCGAATCGTCTCGTTGGCCGTGTTGAGAAAACGGATGCGTCGCTTGGAGACAAACGTCTGCAGAAAATCGTCGGCCAGAAAGGCAAGATCCATGCGTGAAGGATCGGGGCGGATCAGGACGGTGCTTCCCTCCAGGAGCAGATCCACGGAGGCGTCGAATTCGGCGTCTTGCTCCGTCTCGGAGAGCGGCGGCGCGCCGGCGGCGGCCCGATCGGCGTTGAGACCGTCGACCCAAGCCAGCCGTTGCATGGCATGCACGCCCGGCAGGGTGACCAGCCCCGGCGTGCGCAGAAAAACCGTCCCCACGCGCGACAGCGGCCGCCCCGTGGGGTCCTGCGCAAAAAGCGGCTCGCCTATCCGTTTGAAATCCATCCCCGTTTCTCCCCCACACGTCATTGAATTACGTTAGCATGTCGCGCGCCGGCACACAACAGCAATTCTAACCGATTACCTTCCTTACCCATTGTCGCCCGATCCGGTTTTATGCTATCTTATCACCATGTATCTCCCCGATATACCCGGACTGGAGTCGTTTGAAACGATTTCGGAGTCCAGCAACACCACGACCTGGCGCGCCTATCAGCGTTCGCTCGATCGTCATGTGATGGTCAAGGCGCTGTTGCCCGAAGCCGCCGCAGATCCCCGGCAGGTCGAGCAGTTTGTTTCGGTCTTCCGCGCCATCGCCCGTATCAAGGCGGATGCATTTTGCCAGATTTTCGACGTGTCCAGCGCGCATGACGTTCATTATGTGGTCATGGAAGATGTGGCCGGGCAGGTCCTTTCGGATCGCATTCAGGCCACGCAACGCAGTTCGATGAGTCAGATGCTTCGGTATGCGCTTGATCTGGCAGACGCGCTCGACAAAGCGTGGACCCATGACCGGCTCGTGCACCGCAACCTCAAACCGACGGCGATACGCATCACCCCGGCCGGCACGGCCAAGCTGACCGACTTCGGCATGGCCACGCTCATGACGCTCGGCAGCGAGACCGAGTCGTTCGACGAGGACACGGTCGTCGGCACGCCCAATTTCATCGCACCCGAACAGATTACCCGTTCCCGTCCGATCGACTGCCGTGCCGACATGTACGCGTTGGGCATGATTCTCTATTTTGGAATCACCGGCCGCATTCCTTTTGGCGACCAGCCGCCCGACCAGGTGATGCATAGCCAGCTTGAGGCCCAATTGCCCAGTTTGCGGGAGAGTCGGCCGGACACCCCGCTCTCCGTATGCGCGCTGGTCGAACGGCTGCTCATGAAGGATCCGGATAACCGCTATCCGTCCTGGGGCGATGTCATCGCCGACATCACCCGGCTGTTGGCCGGAAAGCCCATCCGGCGCAGCCCGCTGCTGGGCACGGGGATTTCAACCCTCACGTCTTCGAAAGTTGCATCGACTTCTGAAGATCGGGCCTTTCTAAAGTCCGATCGTCATGACAGTCGCAACGGCCGCGGCGGTTTCTCCCGCTTGATTCTCTGGATGCTTCTGGCGCTCTGGTTCGTCGCGCTGGGCAACGATCGGCTCGGCGACCCGGCCGGGCTTGTTCCGCGTCTGCAGAGTGTGATCACCGGGCTTGTCCCCTCCACCCCATTTATCTCAGGACGCAAGCCGGCGGACCCGAAACCCGAAGCCCGCGTCGCGCCGCCCGTCGCGCCGCCCGTCGCGCGCCTGCCCGAAGTCACGCCCCGGCCCAAACCACAGCCGGTCACACCCCCTCCGCCGACGATCCGCATCTTTGAGACGCGCTCGACCGACGCGCCGCCCGACGCCGCACTCCAACGTGCGCTGGCCGATGCCTATAAAACCGGGGGCATCGCCGCGATGCAGACCCTCGTCACCGCCCGGCTCGCCGCAGGCCACACGCACTTTGGATTCAAAGCCTTGCAGGAGGCTCTCGCCGCCGTCGAACCCTTCGACCGCCTCGTGGTTCACGCCCTCGAACAGGTGATCGATACCGAGATGGTTCTGAATTATCAGGGCAAAACCCGCCAGGTGGTTCCGAAGACGATCGCCAATGGGGAGGTGCTCTTCTTTGTTACCGATCAGAAGCGCCACGTCACGGTCAAGATCGCTGGCATTCCCGACGCCGAGAAGATTCGCCTCCTCGGACCCCGTCTGGCACCCCAACAGGCGGCTTCGGTCTGTTTTCGCCTGCTGGAAACCGGCAACCGCGAGGATGCCCGTCGGCTTGCTGCCGCCGCCGGATCCCTCGCCCCTGTCCTGACCCTCCTCGCCGCCGATGAACCGGGATCAGCCGATTGAACCCAAAAACGGCAGTTTCACAGGAGCGCCGAAATGTCCGCAGTGACCGATTCCATCCGCCAGCGTGCCTCGTTCCTTCGCGGGGAGATCGCCCGGCATGACCGGCTCTATTATGTGGAAGCCCGGCCTGAAATCGGCGATGCCGATTATGATTGTCTTTACCGCGAGCTGGAGACGCTCGAGCGGCAGCATCCCGAACTTGACGATCCGGACTCTCCGACCCGCCGCGTCGGCGGTGCGCCTCTGGAGAATGGCTTCGCGCCGGTCCGCCATGACCCTCCGATGATGAGCCTGGACAAGGCCCACTCCAAGACCGAGCTGCTCGATTTCGATTTCTTCATCCGCCGCCAGTTCCCTGATTTCGCACCGACGTATGTCGTCGAACCCAAGGTCGACGGCGTGGCCTTCAGTCTCCTCTACCGCAACGGCCGGCTCGAACGTGCCGCGACCCGCGGCAATGGAGAGGTGGGCGACGACATCACCGCCAATGTCCGCACGATCCGCTCGATCCCCCTGACCCTGCCCACCGCTGCTGCCGTCGTCGAACTTCGCGGGGAGGTCTTCATGCCCCGCCAGGGCTTCCTCGATCTGATCGCCCGACAGGAGGCGGAGGGCGTCGAGATCTTCATGAATCCGCGCAACGCCGCCGCCGGCTCGCTCAAGCAGCTCGATTCGCGCGTCACCGCTACGCGTCCGCTCGATTCCATGATCTATGCCACCGGCGCGCTGGAGGGTGTCGACTTTCCCACGCATCAGGCGTTTGTTGACACGCTGCACGCTTGGGGCGTCAAGACCCTCCCCTGGCGCCGCATGTGCGCCGACATCCCCGAGGTGTTCGCCGCGATCGACGCCTTGGAGCAACAGCGTCACGCTTTTCCCTTCGAGATCGACGGCGCCGTGATCAAGCTCGCCGACCGCACCCGGTATGACGCCCTCGGCGCGACCGCCCGCAGCCCCCGCTGGGCACGGGCCTACAAGTACGCCCCCGAGCGGACCGAGACGGTCGTCACCGCCATCACGGTGCAGGTCGGCCGCACCGGCGTCCTCACCCCCGTCGCCGAGCTCGAGCCGGTCCTGCTCGCCGGCTCGCAGATCAGCCGCGCCACCTTGCACAACGCCGATGAGATCGCCCGCAAGGACATCCGCATCGGCGACGCCGTCTGGATCGTCAAGGCCGGCGACGTCATTCCGGCCATCGAGGCCGTCCTCACCGAGAAAAGGCCCCGCGCCGCCACACCCTTCGTCATGCCGGACGCCTGTCCCGCCTGCAACGGCCCGGTGGTGCGGCTCGCGGACGAGGTTGCTCTCCGCTGCGCCAACCCCGCCTGTCCCGCGCAGCTCGTCTGCCGCCTCGACCACATGGCCGGCCGCGACGCGCTCGACATCGAGCGCATGGGCGGCGTGGTGGCCGATGCGCTCGTCCGGCGCGGGCTGGTCGCCACGCCCTTCGACCTCTTCCGGCTGAAGCGCGACGATCTCGCCGTCCTCGATCTCGGCGAAGCCGGCAAGAGCCGTCTCTTCGGTCCGAAAAACGCCGAGCGCGTGTTGACGGCCATTGAGGCCGCCCGCATGCTCCCGCTCCACCGATGGCTCTTCGCTCTCGGCATCCCGCAAATCGGCGCGACCGTTGCCGAAGCCGTCGCCGCCTGTCATGCGCGCTTCTCCGACCTCGCCGCCTCGCAGCTCCTGCGCGATGTCGTCGGCCTCTACGACGCCCTGGCCGAGGCGCAGCAGTCCAACCCGCGCGGCGCCGCCAACCGCAAGCGCGATGACGCCGGGCGCACGGAGCTGCAACACCGCTTCGACGCGGCCTGCGCGCGCGTCGAGAACCTGGGCGAGTCCCTCGTCGCCGCAGGCGCCGCCCGGCGTGCCGCCGACGCCTCCCGTCCCGCCAAATACACCACCACGGTCAAGGAAGAGGCGGCCCGCGCCCTGGTCGTCTTCTTCGAATCCGAGGCCGGCCGCGCCGCCGCCGCCACCCTCGCCGCGCTGGGCATCGATCCCGTCCGCGCCGCCGCGTCCGCTTCCGCCTCGGACGGCCCGCTCGCCGGTGCGACGGTGGTCATTACCGGCACGCTATCCGCCCCGCGCCAGACCATCGCCAACCGGATCAAGGCGGCAGGCGGCCGCGTGACCGACGCCGTCACCTCCGCCACCACCTTCCTGCTGGCGGGCTATTCCCTCGGTGGCGCCAAGCACAACCAGGCGCTTGCCCTCGGCATCCCCATCCTCTCCGAATCCGACCTGGAGGCGCGCCTGCTCGCCGCGCCCGCGCCTGCCCCAGCGCCCGCGCCCGCAGTGGCAACCGCCCCCAGACAGGGCGAACTGTTCTGAGCCAGCCATTCTAATTATGAGGCGATTGAGTCATCGGGGTCGGGGTCGGGGTCGGTATCGGAATCGGGGTCGAATGTCCGTTGGTTTTATCGATACCGATACCGACCCCGACCCCGACGCCGATGGTCCCCTCTCCATAATTCGGAATCGCTGATAGGAGCCGATTCGCATGGACGAACGCGCGTTTCCGGTTTATCATGTACGCCACTGTTCGGGTCGGCATGTGCCAGCAACACGCGAAGGAGTGACGAATGAAATCGTTTTCGAAGGCCGGTGAAATCCAGGTCGGTGTGGTCGGATACGGCGGGGCGTTCAACATGGGACGCGCCCATTTCAACGAGATGCAGGCGGCCGGCATGACGCCGCGGGCCGTGGCGGAAATCGACCCGGAGCGTCTGGCCGTGGCGGCGAAGGAGTTCCCCGGAATCGAGACCTACCGGACCGTGGACGAGATGCTGCGAAAGTCGTCCGTGAACCTCGTGACGCTGATTACGCCGCACAACACGCATGCGCCGCTGGCGATGAAGTGCCTGAAGGCCGGCCGACATGTCGTGGCGGAGAAGCCCATGGCCGTGACCACGGCGGAGTGTGACGCGATGATCGCGGCCGCCAAAAAGTCAAAGGTGGTCCTCTCGACCTACCACAACCGGCACTGGGACGGCATCATCCTCGGCGCTCTGGAACAAATCCGCTCCGGCGCCATTGGCGACGTGGTGCGCATCGAGATGGAGATGGGGCGGCTCGCCAAGCCGGGCGACTGGTGGCGCTCCAGCAAGTCCATCTCCGGCGGGATCCTGTACGACTGGGGCGTGCACCTCTGCGAATACATCCTGCAGATGGTCGACTCCGATATCGCCGAGGTCAGCGGCTTCACCTGGAACGGCGTCTGGGCCGGACAGACGCAGTGGAAGAAGGACACTATTGAGGACGACGGGCAGATCGTGATCCGCTTCACGAGCGGCGCCTGGGCGACGATCCAAATCACCTCGCTGGATGCCCGCCCCAACCAGCCGTGGTTCAAGGTGGTCGGCACCCAAGGAACCCTGACGCCGGACTGGTGGAATACCGAGATCACGACGCTGGATGGCGACAAACGGGTCACCACGCAGATCCCCACGCCTCCGTCGAAGGGACACCTTTTTTACCAGAACATCGCGAATCATCTGGTCAAGGGGGCCAAACTGGTAATCACGCCGGAGTGGTCGCGCCGGCCGATCCATATCATCGATCTGGCCTGCCAGAGCGCCAAGGCAGGGAAAGCCATGAAGGCGAAGTACAAGTAAGGGAGATAGGTATGGCAGTTCGCAAGATACGAATGGGTATGGTCGGCGGCGGACGCGGGGCGTTTATCGGCGCGGTACACCGCATGGCCGCTCAGTTGGATGGACAGATTGAGCTGGTCTGCGGTGCGTTCAGCGCCGATCCGGCCAAGTCCCAGGCGTCGGGCGCGGATCTGTTCCTGCCGGCCAACCGGGTCTACGGTTCATACGCCGAGATGTTCAAGCGGGAGAAGGAACTGCCGGAAGGTGAACGCATGGATTGCGTGAGCATCGTCACGCCCAACCACATGCACTATCCCGTGGCGAAGCTGGCGCTGGAGCACGGCGTCCATGTGATCTGCGACAAGCCGCTGGCGTTCAACCTCAAGGAGGCCCGCGCCCTGGCGGCTCTGGTGCGTAAAACCGGACTGATCTTCGCGCTGACCCACAACTACACCGGCTACCCCATGGTCAAGGAAGCCCGCGAACGGGTGCGCTCCGGCCAACTGGGAAAGATCCGCAAGATCGTGGCCGAATACCCGCAAGGGTGGCTGGCTTCGCTGCTGGAGGCGACCGGCCAGAAGCAGGCCGACTGGCGGACCGATCCCACGCGCGCTGGCGCGAGTTGCTGCATCGGCGACATTGGTTCGCACGCGGAAAACCTGGCAGAGTACATCACCGGGCTGCAGATCGAGTCCGTCTGCGCCGAGCTGACCACCTTCGTCACGGGGCGGAAGCTGGAAGACGACGGCAACGTGCTGCTGCGCTTCACGGGCGGCGCCCGTGGCATTCTCAGCACCAGCCAGATTTCGATTGACGAGGAGAACGCGTTGGCGATCCGAATCTATGGCGAGAAAGGCGGCCTCGAATGGCATCAGGAGGATCCCAACACGCTGATCCTCAAGTGGCCGGACCGTCCACGGCAGATCCTGCGCACGGGTGGCGGCTATGGCTTCCTCTCGGCCCCCGCGCTCAAGGCTACACGCCTGCCGGCCGGTCACCCGGAAGGGTACCTGGAGGCATTCGCGAATCTCTACCGCAGCTTCGCAGCGGCCGTGGCGCTGGCGCAGGCCGGGAAGAAGGTGCCGGCCGCAGCTCTGGATTTCCCGACCGTGGAGGATGGCGTGCGCGGCATGGCGTTTATCGAAACGGTGGTCAAGAGTTCGAAGAGCAATCAGAAATGGACAAAAATGCCGGCGCTGTAAGCCCGGCTCAAAGAGGAGGATACTGTCATGGCTAGACCGGTTACGTTATTTACAGGGCAATGGGCGGATTTGAAACTGGAGACGCTTTGCCAAAAGGCAAAGGCGCTCGGCTACGATGGCCTTGAGTTGGCCTGCTGGGGCGACCATTTTGAGGTCGAGAAAGCGGATGCCGCCTATTGCAAGGCCAAGCGCGCACTGCTGGAACAGCACGGACTCAAGCTGTTCTCGATCAGCACGCACCTCGTGAGCCAGGCGGTCTGCGACCGGATCGACGAACGGCACAAGACCATTCTCCCGCCGCACATCTGGGGTGACGGCAATCCGGAAGGGGTGCGCCGGCGCGCGGCCAAAGACGTGATCCAGACGGCGAAGGCCGCGAAGCGGCTGGGCGTGAGCGTGGTCAACGGCTTTACCGGAAGTTCGATCTGGCCCCTGCTCTATGCCTTCCCGCCGGTCTCGCCGGCGATGATCGATGCGGGCTACCAAGACTTTGGCAAGCGGTGGAAACCGATTCTGGACGAGTACCAGAAACTCGGCGTGAAGTTCGCGCTGGAGGTCCATCCCACGGAAATCGCTTTCGACATCGTCTCGGCCGAGCGCGCCCTTGAGGCGGTCGACGGCCATCCGGCCTTCGGGTTTAACTACGACCCGAGTCACCTCGGCTATCAGGGCGTGGACTACGTGGCGTTCATCGAACGGTTCCGCGACCGCATCTTCCATGTCCACATGAAGGACGTGGCATGGCGCCAGACGCCGGGCCTGTCCGGCGTGTTCGGCGGACATCTGACCTTCGGCGATGCGCGGCGGTTCTGGGATTTTCGGTCACTGGGCCGCGGCAACGTGGACTTCGAGCGGATCATCCGCGCGCTGAATGCGATCGGCTACAGCGGCCCGCTTTCCGTGGAGTGGGAAGACAGCGGGATGGACCGCGAGGATGGCGCCCGCGAAGCCTGCGCGTTTGTCAAGCAGCTCGACTTCATGCCGTCCCGGGCGGCCTTTGATGCCGCCTTCGAAAAAAAATGAGGAATATGAATCATCCCTTTCGTGTGGTTCTTGTTGGTTGCGGCGGCATCAGCGAAGCCTGGCTCAAGCCGGTGGCGTCCATGCCCGAACTTCAGATCGTGGGTCTGGTTGACCGGGTGGAGGAGAGCGCCCGTAAGCGGGCCGAGCAATTCCATCTGGAATCGGCCGTGGTCGGGACGGATCTCCGGAAAGTATTGAAGAAGACCAAGCCGGACATCGTCTTCGATTGCACCGTGCCCGAAGCGCATGCCGCGGTTGCGCTGGAGTCGTTCCGGCACGGCTGCCAGGTGCTCGGGGAAAAACCGTTGGCCGACTCGATGACCGCTGCCCGGCGCATGGTGCGGGCGGCGGCCAAGGCCGGTCGCACGCATGCGGTGATGCAGAATCGCCGCTACCTTCCGGAGATCCGGGTCGTGCGCGATCTGATCGCCTCCGAGCGGCTGGGGCCGCTAACCACGCTGAGTTCCGATTTCTTCATTGGCGCCCACTTCGGCGGCTTCCGGGAGCAGATGCAGCATGTGCTCTTGCTCGACATGGCCATCCACACCTTCGATGCCGCGCGCCTGCTGTGCGGCGGAGACCCGGTGTCGGTCTACTGCAAGGAGTGGAACCCGGCCGGCTCGTGGTATGCCCATGGCGCCTCGGCGATTGCCGTGTTCACGATGAGCAACGGGGTGATCTATACCTACCGGGGCAGTTGGTGCTCGGAAGGATTGGCCACCTCATGGGAAAGCGTCTGGCATGGCATCGGAACGCGCGGTAGCTTGAGATGGGACGGCTACCGTGGCTTCCAGGCGCAGGCGGTCACAAAGGGCGCAACGCCTTTCAGCCAGGTGGAGGACATCGCCCCTTTGCCTTTTGCGGACGCAACGAAGCCGATCGGACACGGCGGCCAGATCGCGGAGTTCGTTCGCTGTCTGCGGGAAGGCGTCACGCCTGAGACCACCTCCAGTGACAACATCAAGAGTCTGTCCATGGTCTTTGCGGCCATCGAAAGCGCGGAAAAGGGCCGCGAGGTCAAGGTCAAAGGATAGAAAAGGGAACAGGGATATGACACCGCACGAGAATCATCACGACATACGGATCGGAACGCTGGTCGGCGGAGGGAAGAATACAGGGGAATACATCCGGCAGATCCTGCCGCACGGCTTTGAGAGCCTCTCGCTGACCTTCTGGCAAACACTCGGTGACACCGACTTGAAGCAGCTTGCCCGGAACGTGAAGGAAGCCATCGGCAACCGGGATGTGGTCATCAGCTCCCTCGGCATCTTTGGCAATCCGCTGGAGAACGACGAGAAGGACAAGGAAAGCCGCAAGGGATGGACGGCGCTGATCAACCACGCGCACCTGTTCGGCACCGACGTTGTGGCCGGATTCACAGGCCGGATCCGCGGCAAGCCCATCCAGGATTCTATTCCGCGCTTCAAGCAGGTCTTCGGGGAACTGGCCCGGCGTGCGGCGGATAAGGGCGTCCGGCTGGCCTTTGAAAACTGCAGCATGGGCGGCACGTGGGCCAGTGGAGACTGGAACATCGCGCACAATCCCGATGCCTGGCAACTGATGTTCGATGCCGTGCCGGCTGCCAACGTCGGCCTGGAGTGGGAGCCCTGTCATCAGATGGTCGCATTGATTGACCCCATGCCACAACTGCGCCAGTGGGCCAGCCGGATCTTCCACGTGCATGGCAAGGATGCCACGATCCTGCGCGACGTGGTGCAGAAGCACGGCGTCTACGGGAAGGATCCGTTCGCCTTCCACCGCACGCCGGGATTTGGCGACAGCAACTGGACCGACATCATCAGCGATCTCCGCCGGGCCGGATTCAAGGGATCGATCGACATCGAGGGATGGCACGACCCCGTCTATCGCGACGATCTGGAAATGACGGGTCAGGTCCACGCGCTGAACTACCTCAAGCAATGCAGAGGCGGTGTCTTTGTGCCGAACCCCCAGGCGTGAAGAGAACACGGAAAACGGAAAGCTGAAATAGGAGAGTACCCACATGATGACACACAAAGAACGCATGCTGAACGCCTTGAGTCGCAAATCCGTAGATGAACTCCCGCATGGGGATGGCCTGTGGGGCGAAACCCATCAGAAATACCTCGAGCAAGGCAAGCTGCAGAAGGACGAGGATGTCTGCACGCACTTTGACATGAGCTGGCGCGGGGGCGGCTGGCTCAACAGCACGGCCGATCTGGACTTCCAGGATCAGCTACTGGAGGAAACAGAAGAGACCAAGCTGGTCATCAATGGCAACGGCGCCACGTTGCGTTGGTTTAAGGCAAAAAGCGGAACGCCGGAGCATGTGGATTTCAAGGTCAAGGAACGGCCCGCATGGGAGGATTTGATCAAGCCGCACCTGCTCACGGTGGACCGGCGCCGCATCAACTTCGAGGGGTATCGCCACGAGAAGGCGCGGGCGGCGGCCGAGGGGCGCGCGTTCTGCTGGTCCGGCGTGGCGCCCTTCGAACAGATGCACCCCGTCTGCGGCCATGAGTACATGCTCATGGGCATGGCGCTCGACCCCGAATGGGTTCTGGACATGGTGATGACCTTCGCCAAGATGACACTCATGCATCAGGCCGTGCTCTTCGCCGAGGAAGGGGCGCCCGATTTCATGTGGTACTACGAGGACATGGGGTTCAAGGACAAGCCCTTCATGTCTCCGGCCATGTATCAGGAACTGGTCGAGCCTGGCCACAAGCTCCTCTTTGACGACGCGCATGCACGGGGCATGAAGGTGCTCGTGCATTCTTGCGGCTTTGTGGAGCCGCTGGTGCCGGGCCTGATCCGGGCCGGCATGGACTGCCTGCAGGCCATGGAGGTCAAAGCCGGCATGGACTTGCCGCGGCTGGCGGCCATGTTCGGCGACAAGATTGCTTTCTGCGGCGGCATCGACATCCGCATCATCGGAAGCAATGACCGGGCGCAGATCGAGGAAGAAATCAACCGCAAGATCATCCCGGTCCTGAAAGCCGGCAGCGGGTACATCGTCCACTCCGACCATTCGATCCCGCCGGAAGTGGAGCACGATACGCTCACCTGGTTCTTCGAACGAGCCAGTTCCATCGTCAGCCGCTTATAGAATCGGCATGGGAATCCCGCATGAGCACCGAATCTCGAGAGCTCGATTATCTCCCCTGGACGGGGTTCCCTTTTTCCCCTGAAGTACAGCAGGAACAGAACGCGCTACACGCACGATTGGCATCGGAATACGAAGCTGAAATCAGCCCTGAAGCCTTTATTTCACCGAAGGCACGGGTCTTTGCGGAAAAGCTGAAGATCGGGGCGCGCAGTTATATTGCGGCCCATGCCTTGGTTCGCGGTGAGCTTTCCATCGGCGAAGACTGCTCCATCAATCCGTTTACCAGCATCCATGGAAAAGTAATTCTTGGAAATGGCGTTCGCGTGGCCTCTCTGGTAACACTGGCCGGAGCGAATCACTCCTTTGATGACCTTTCCATTCCGGTTCACAAACAACGGGTCACGATAGAAGGAATCACGATTGGCGACGATGTCTGGGTGGGCGCGCATGTGGTGGTGCTCGACGGTGTGACCGTCGGCAGCCACGCCATTCTGGCGGCCGGGGCGGTGGTGACTCGCGATGTTCCGGAATACGCCATTGTGGGAGGCAATCCTGCTCGGGTCATCCGTGACCGCCGGGCTTCCAGGAAACAGAAGAACAGCGGTTCCGGCTGGGAAGGAATCCTGGAACAGTTTGAAGAGACGGTAAGAACCCAGCTTCCGGCCGTGCTGAAGCGATGCGAATCGTCGGACGGGAAGAATTACGTCGACACGCCTGGCGGAAAAGCCGAACTCCGTCCGCTCTGTGATGCCGTTGAGATCATGGCTATGTTCGGAATGCTCCCGCCGGTGCAGCCCCGGGAACGGCTGATCGAAACCTTGCAGGACACGCAGGACAAAAACAGCGGTCTTTTCATGGGGCCCGGTCTCCCTTCCGACAGGCGCCCCACGTTTGAACACCAGGCCTTCCGCTATCCGATTCTGGCTGTCGGGTATGCACTGGAAACGCTCGGATCCCATCTGCGCTATCCGGTGAGCGCGGTTGAGAACATGGATACCGATAGCCTGCTCCAGGCCCTTGACGCCCTGAACTGGGAGACGAACGCCTGGGGGGCCGGTGACTGGTTGGATGCTTTTGGAACGGGCGCCTATTTCAATGCAAAATATTTTCATTCCCGAAAAAGGCTCGAGCCGCTCTGGGGCTGGCTCGCGACGCATGTGGACCCTATTCTGGGCCTTTGGGGCAAACCCACACCGGAAGAAAAATGGGTTCAGCCCGTCAATGGCTTTTATCGGCTGACTCGGGGCACCTATGCCCAATTTGGAAAACCGCTGCCGTGCGTGAAGGAGGCCGTTGATTCGGTGTTGGCGCATACACGGAATACCACGATCTTCCGTGAAGACTGCGGCAACGCGTGCATGACGCTCGACATCATTCACCCCCTCTGGCTCATCGGCAAGCAGACGGACTACAGAAGCGCTGAAATCCAGGAGGTCGCTTCCCGTCATCTGAAGCGGGCGATCTCAAAATGGGTGGAGCATCAGGGGTTCAGTTTTGAGCTGGAGCAGGATGCCTCACGACCAGGTTTCACGCCGGGACTGCAGGGCACAGAAATGTGGCTGAGCATCATCTATCTCTGTTCCGAACTCATGGGAATCAGCAACCGTCTGCATTACCGTCCGAAAGGGGTTCATCGTCTGGAGGTTGCGGGACTCGGACTGGGCTGAGAGGCCATAGTGAGAATGGCGCTTCCCTTGACACCTCGCAGCGCGAGGCGTACACTTTCCCCCATGTCTGTACTCGTGGAAAGAGATCACATCGGGATTTTTGGCAAAATGAACTCGGGCAAGAGCTCGGTGATGAATTTGCTGACCCAGCAGGAAACCTCGATTGTCGACCCGACACCCGGCACCACGGCCGACACCCAAATCGCTTTGCAGGAAATCCACGGCATTGGCCCGGTGAAGCTCTTCGATACGGCGGGATTGGACGAAACCGGGAAACTCGGCGAGAAGAAGCGCCACAAGACATTGAACGACTTGAAAGAATGCGACCTGGTGCTTCTGGTCATTGATCCGGCGACACGGGATATCCGCACCGAACAGGACGTCATCGAGAAAGCGCGCGATTTAGACAAGCAAATTCTCATTGTCTATAATCACTTTGACCCGACCCCGACGGCGCCGATCGAGGAAGCGCTGGACCTGCTTCGGTTCTACAAGAAGATTCATATCGAGGCAAACAATGTCAAATACCGCGCCGGACTCATTGATTTCATTCTAAAGAACTATACCCCGAAACAAGACACCACCGAGCTGCTCCCCTTTGTCCGAAAAGACGAATACTACGTTTTGATCATTCCCATGGATGTCGAGACGCCGCCGGGCCGTTTCTTGCGCCCCCAGGCCATGGTCGAAGAATACATCACCAGGCACTGGGCCTATCCGGTCTCGTTCCGCTTGGATTTAGGCAAAGCCCGCGGTGCGCGCGAACAGGCGGAAGAAGAGAACACGCGGTTTCAGCGCTTTCTGAAGAATTTCAAGAAACGCCCGCACACGATGATTACCGACTCTCAAGCCATGGACATCATGAAAGACTGGTGCCCCCCGGACATCGGATTAACCACCTTCTCGATTGTGATGATCAATTATTTCAGCCGCGGCAGGCTCCACACCTTTGCCGCCGGCGTGAAAGCGCTCGAGACCGTGAAATCCGGGGACAAGGTCCTCATCGTGGAGGCGTGCAATCATTCACGGATTGGCGAAGATATCGGCACGGTGCAGATCCCGAACCATTTTGCAAAACACTATCCAGGCGTCACGATCGAGCACAACTTCGGCCGCGAGTTTCAAGACAACAAGCAGTTGGAGCAGTACACATTGATCATCCACTGCGGGGGCTGCATGATCAGCGCACAGAAACTCCAGGCCCGTTTGCGCGACTTGGAAACCGTGGGCGTGCCCATCACCAACTACGGTGTTCTGCTCTCGTATCTCCAGGGGCCTGCAACGTTGGAACGCGTGCTCAAGCCGTTTAGCCGAATCACGGCCGTTACGGAATGATGCCCATGCCTTTGAGCACCGACAGCATGATGGCCGCAGCCATGACCGAGCCGATCTGCCCGCCGGTGTTGGCTCCCACGGCATGCATCAGCAGGTAGTTGGACGGGTTGTGTTTCAGACCCTCCTTCTGCACGACCCGCGCGGCCATGGGATACGCCGAAATGCCCGCCGCCCCGATCAGGGGGTTGATCCGGCCTCCAGTCAGGAAGCACATGAGCTTGCCGAAGAGAACGCCGCACACGGTGTCCAGGCAGATGGCCACGAAGCCGAACATCAGGATCATCAGGGTCTGCGTAGTTAGGAACGCGACGCCGTCCATCGTGGCGCCGATGGAGATGCCCAGGAAGAGCGTCACCACGTTGGCGATCTCGTTCTCGGTGGCCTTGGTCAGGCGGCTCACCACGCCGCATTCCCGCATCAGGTTGCCGAGCATGATCGTGGCGATCAGGGGAAGCCCCTGAGGGGCGACCAGGCCGCCGAAAATGGTCACCATGATCGGAAAGATGATCCGGGCGTTTTTCGATACCGGCGCCGTCTTTTTGGCCCGCTCGGTCATGTTGATGGCGCGCTCCTTCTCGGTGGTCAGCAGCCGCATGATGGGGGGCTGGATGATCGGCACCAGCGACATGTAGGAGTAGGCCGCGACGGAGACGGCCGCGAGCAGATGGGGGGCGTAGCGCGAAGCCACAAAGATGGCCGTCGGCCCGTCGCAGGCGCCAATGACGCCGATCGTCACGGCGTCCAGCTTGTCGAAACCGAAGAGCAGGGCCAGCCCGATCGTCAGGAAGATGCCGAACTGGCCGGCGGCACCCAGTAGAAAGATCTTCGGATTCTCCAGCAACGGACCGAAGTCAGTCATGGCGCCGATGCCGATGAAGATCAGGAGGGGAAAAAGCTCGTTGGCGATGCCCATGTTGTAAATGGTGCGCAGAAAGCCGCCCTCGCCCATCAGGTTGGCTAGGGGAATGTTGACCAGAATGGCGCCGAAGCCGATCGGCACCAGCAGCAGCGGTTCGACATCCTTCTTGATCGCGAGGTAGAGCAGCACGCCGCCAACCGCGATCATCACGAGATTGGACCCTTGCAAATGGGCCACGCCCGCACCCAGACCGCTCAACCCATTCATGATTGCTTCGAACATGGTGATCTCCTGTTGTCCGGCGTCTTATTTGGCTTCGGAGTTGTGATGAGGAAATATCTTTTTCAAGAGTTCCATCAATAAGGCGAGTGTGGCCAGTGCCACCAGCGTGCCGCCCATGCCGACGACGAGCAGGGTGAGGCCAAATGTCAGTGTGTCCATATTCAGGCTCCTTTAACGGGGCATTATTTCATGTGAGCGGCCCGGATACAACCACAAAATCAGGTTCCGCTTTCCAGCTCGATCGTCACGGGGCCGTCGTTGACCAGCCGCACCTGCATGTCGGCGCCAAAGCGTCCGGTGCCGACCCGTTGCGGGCCGAGTCGGGCGCGTAGATGCGCAACGAGCGAGTCGTAGAGCGGTTCCGCTTGCTCGGGGCGCGCCGCCGCCGAAAAGCCCGGCCGGTTCCCGTGGCTGGCGTCGGCGTAGAGCGTGAATTGCGAGACCACGATCACGGCGCCGCCAACATCCTCGAGCGAGCGGTTCATCGCGCCCGCATCGTCCTCGAAGATCCGCAACTGGGGCAATTTTCGCGCCAGCCACAGCACATCCTTTTCGCCATCCTCGTGGCAGATGCCGAGCAGCACCAGCAGCCCCCGGCCGATCGTGGCGACCGCCTCACCGTCGACCGTGACCGACGCCTCCGTCACCCGTTGTATCAACGCCTTCATGCGTTACCCCGCCTCAGCCCCGAACAATAGACAAAATGTAAGTTTTGCATTTCCGAATTACAATGTCAACGCGTAGGACGGCATTTTCCAGCTTCCACTTGACGCGGGCGTCCAAGATTGATAACATCTCTTACATGTTTTTCGGCGTAGCATGTCGTTACGCAAAAAACTGTAACTGGGAAAGACTGTTGGAAGTAAGCGTCCATGGTGGATGCCAAGCTCCTTCAGTTCATGGGTTGTCTCGCGGGAAAGGGCCGATAGGCACATCTTTGCGAGGGAGCACATGGATTTCTCAGAGGAGAAGAGATACCATGAAGTATTCAGTTCTGATCGCGGTTTGTGTTGCGGCTATGGGATTCGCAGCCATCGCGGAAGAGGCTGCTGCTCCTGTGAAGGTCGCACCGAAGGCCCCTGCGGCAGTTGTTGTGACGACCAATGCGGTCACGGGCGTCGTGACGACCAACGCGGTCAAGGTCACCGAAATCAAGAAGGACGCCCCCAAGCCGATGGGCCAATAGTTCTATTTGCTTTCTGTGTCGTGCGAGGTCGTTCCGCAAGGGACGGCCTCGTTTTTTTGAGCGATCACATCACGGATAGCGCGTCGACGTCCACCGCCAGCGAGACGTCGGCGGGCGGCGGCGCGGCCTTGACCGCCCGGCGCAGCGGCCCGGTGAGCAGCCGCACCGAGGCCGCGCGCAGGAGCATCTGATACCGGTAGTCGCCCTTGGCGCGGGCGAGCGGCGCGGGCATCGGTTCGGGGCATTCCGCGCCAGGCGGCAGCAGGGGCGCGAGCGCCTTGTGCAGCGCGGCGGCCGCAAAGGCGACGTTGCCCTCATCGCGACCCTTGAACGTCAGGCAGACCACGTGGCTGTACGGCGGGAGTCCCCCGTCGCGGCGCAAAACAAGCTCGCTTTCGGCGAAGCGCGGAAAATCCGCGGTGCGCGCGGCCTCGATCGCCGGATGGTCCGGGGTGTAGGTCTGAACGATCACGTGGCCGGGGATCTCGCCGCGGCCGGACCGGCCTGAGACCTGCGCCAGGAGCTGGAACGTGCGCTCACCCGCCCGGTAGTCGGGCATGTGCAGGCTCGAATCGGCCAGCAGCACGCCGACGAGGGTGACATTGGGAAAGTGGTGGCCCTTGGCGATCATCTGCGTGCCGATCAGAATGTCGGTCTTGCCGGATCGGAAGGCGCCCAGAATTTCGTCAGGCCCGTGCTTGCGCGCGGCTGCATCGGCGTCGAGCCGGGCGATCCGCGCCTGGGGAAAGCACGTCTGTGCGATCGTTTCGATCCGCTGCGTCCCGAAACCGGCGTAGCGGAACGCCGGGTCGCCGCAGCCGGGGCATGCGGCCGGCACGGTGGCGCACGCGCCGCAGATGTGGCACCGGAGGCGATTGTCGGTCTGATGGTAGGTATAGGCGGTGCTGCACGCGTCGCACTCCGCCACAAAACCGCAGTGGGTGCAGACCAGCGACGTGGCAAAGCCCCGGCGGTTGAGAAACAGGATCACCTGCTCGCCGACGGTCAGCCGTCCCTGAATGGTCTCAATCAGCCGTTGCGAAAAGACTTGCGCATGACCGCTGCGCGCCGTTTCGAGGCGCATGTCGACAACCTCGACCGTCGGCATGGAGCGATCCTCGACGCGGTTCTCGATCTGCGCCAGCGCGTACTTGCCGCGCCGGACGTTGATCCACGACTCCATGGCGGGCGTGGCCGAGCCGAGCACCACGCCGCAGCCCTCGAGCCAGCCGCGCATCACCGCCGTGTCGCGGGCGTTGTAACGCGGTGCCTCGTCCTGCTTGTAGCTCGGTTCGTGCTCCTCGTCCACCACGATCAGCCCCAGATTGGCCACGGGCGCGAACACGGCTGAACGCGGCCCGATCACCACGCGAGCGTCGCCATCGCGGATCCGATGCCACTCGTCGAACCGCTCGCCCTCGCTCAGGGCGCTGTGCAGGACGGCGATCCGCCCGCCGAACCGCCCGGCGAACCGCTGCACCGTCTGGGGGGTGAGCGCGATTTCGGGGACCAGCACGATCGCCCCGCCGCCGCGCTCCAGCACGTGCGCGATGGCCTGCAGGTAGACCTCGGTCTTGCCCGAGCCGGTCACTCCGTAGAGCAGCACCGGCGGCGGTGGCTTGACGGTAGCGGCAGCGCGGGCGGCGAGTGCGGCGTCGCAATCGGCGCAAATCAGTTGCAAGGCGGCCGCCTGCTGGGGCATCAGGGCGAGCGGACCGGTTGGGAGGATGGTGCGGTTGGCGAGCGGGTCGCGCCGGATCTGGCGCGCCTCCAGCGTCAGCCAGCCTGCGGCGGCTAGGCGCTTGATCGTCTCGGGGGCGCATTTCAGCTCACGGCAGAGGATCTGGAGCAACCCACCGCCGCGAACGCGGATTTCGGCGATGAGGGCCTGCTGGCGGGCGGTCAGCGGCGGCTTGAGATCGGTTGATGACGTTTGTGCTTTCGCCGCCGGCAGGCCCACAAACACCTGTTCCTTCGGCTTCGAGCCGCCGTCCCGGACCGGCGCGGGGAGGGCGCAGCGGAGCGACACTTCCAGCGGGGCAAAGTAATAGTCGGCGATCCAGCGGATCAGGCGGATCAGAGTCTCGGAGAAGAACGGGCGGTCATCGTCAATTCCGGCGATCAAGCGGAGCCGACCGCCTCCAGCCGTCGGCGCGTCATCCTCGCTGAACAGGCCTCGCTGCACCGCCACACCCGCGGCCGCCACGCGCGGCTCGGGCTGATCGGAACATTCGATGACGTATCCCGAACAGACGCGCGAACCAAAAGGAACGCGCACCCGCACGCCGGTGCGGATGCGCTCAACCCATTCCTCGGGCACGGCGTAGTCGAACAGCCGGTCCAGCGCCGCGTCCAAAGCCACCCGTGCGACCATCACATCACCCACACACACACAATACGAACTAGTCGGCGAGAAGATAGATCGTGTTGGTGGTTCCGCCCATTAACAGGTCGAGATTCTTCAAATAAATTTTGCGGGCGTCTAAACAGCCACCTCCCACAGTAACATATGTCACCCTGCGTCCGCCGAAAGGGCCTTTTGAACTCAAAGCAACGGTCGTCGTGTTTGAAACGACGGTAACGGCCGTGCCGTCGCCAAGGTCTTTGCTCGCCATGAAGGCGTCACCACCCCCGGAATCATCGCTCGTGCCAAAAACTCGCCACGCGATGTTCTCTTTGGCCGGTGACGTGCCTTTTGCCGCAGGCGGAAAGCCCCGGGCTGATAACATGTCGGTCTTCACATCGCTGACCAACTGGCCGTCGGGTTCCGTTGAAAAAACTCCGTCGTCACCACCAAACATAGCTTGAAAATACGCCGTGCCCGTGGTTTTCCCCAGCTCAGTCGGCCATGCCGAATCCTTTGAGAGCACAGTGCGCTCATTATTTGCGGAAACAAGACCAATCCAGATGCCGCGGCCCTTGTTCTTCATAGCCGTTGCGCGGGCTTGGTCTATCGCGTTCTGAATCTGCGGGAACAATGCGGCCGCCAGAATGGCGATGATCGCGATCACCACCAACATTTCAACGAGGGTGAACCCTTTAGCTTTGCGAAACGTCATAATTACCTTCCTTCTGTGCGACTTGCGTCGCGGTTAAACACGAATAATACCCATTTCCAAACCATCGTCATTGGGTAGTTTGTCACGCCGTCGGTGATTCGTCAACCCAAAAAATAACACGAAAAAAAATGGACGTTTCTGGAAGGGATTGGGTATAAGGTTCAGGAGAAGAAAAAGCGCGAAAACGGATCGCGCAGCGGCGTCCCGCCGCGTCGAAGGCCAGTTTCCCTAGGTTCACTCAGTTTTCACGGTCACATCGACATTCACCTGCTTCTGGCTGCGCTGGACCGAGAGGGTGAGCCGCTTGCCGACTTTTAGGTGCCTTCTTTCCTGCTCAGCGTGTCTCCCTTTGGTGGTTTGTGATCAGAGGGGGAAAAGAACCAGCCGGCAGCCGATGTCGTCGTTACGGTTTTCGGCGATGCGCCAGTTGCGTTCCGCGGAACGGCAGTCCCGGGCGTCGCTGATCCAACTACCGCCGCGGATTACGCGGTGCCGGCCAGACTCACTGCCCACGGGATCCGTCACCGCGGAGGCGGGATAGTTGCGATACCCGTCCGCGCACCACTCCCAGACGTTGCCGTGCATGTCGCACAACCCCCAGGCATTCGGCTTCTTCTGTCCCACGGCATGGGTGATCGCTCCACTGTTTCCATCATGCCAGGCCATCTCATCCAGAATCCCGGCATACGCGCCACCAGTTCCCGCACGGCAAGCGTATTCCCACTCCGCTTCCGTGGGCAGGCGGAAGCCTGTTCCCAGCGCCCGGCATAGAGCCTGACAATCTTCCCAGCGTGCTTGATCCACCGGGCTGTTGCGTCCCTTGAACTTGCTGGGATTGCTCCCCAGCACGGCATCCCACTGCGCCTGGGTGACCGGGTACTTGCCGAGGTAGAACCCTTTGCACAAGGTGGTCAGGTGTTGCACCTCGTCGCTGTCGCGGCCGTGCTCGTCGGCTGGGCTGCCCATCTGGAACTGCCCCGGCGGAATCAGAACCAGCTCCAGCTTCATCCCGCGGCCCAAGTCCACGCTATGTTCGATCGGCAGGCCCGTGAGCTTGGCATACGTCATCTGTCGTTGCCGGGCTTCCTTCGCATTGAACGGCCAAGCCGTGGGCAGCGTCGGCGCGCCGCGGCTTCGTGAAGCGGATCGGATTCGCAAGCAAGTCCGTCGGGCCGGCGCCTTGCCGCCTTCCGCATCTTCCGCTTTCTCCGCGGCCTGTTGCGCAAGGGTGCGGAACTGGGCTGCCTGGTCCGGCGCGATCTCGCCGATGAAGCCAGCCTCCGGGTTCATGTTGGGGCCCATGTCGAACGTCACCGCGCCGCCTTGGGCAAAGACTTTCTTGAGCCACGCCTGCCATTGCCCGGTCGAATACCGGACATTCCGTTTCCCCCAGTCCGAGCCCATGTAAGTCAGGCAATGCCACTGCGAACCGTCCACCCGGCGGGACGTCGGCACGACGTCCAACGGCTCGTTCAACTCTCCCGCGGTGTAGTCCTCGGCCTGCGTATGGCGGATGAGCATGATGCCGGGGTTGAAGGTGACGATGGCCTTGGGGTTTCCGCGTTTGACGGCATCCGCATAGATCCCGGCGATCTCCTCGTTGAAACCGATGTGCGGATAGCCGGCGTCAAACCACCACCCACTGACCTTCTCGCCATACCGCGCGGACCATTCATAAATGGCCTCGGCCCATTTCCGCGCGGCTGCCACGTCAATGGGTTGGTCCACATGGCCCGGGGGGAAGCCGAAGCCATGCTGTGCGCGCGGATCGCGATTGGGCGTTTGGCACGGCAGATAGAGCATCAGCCGGATCCCACGGGTGCTCAGGGCGCGATGGAGATCGAGCGGCAGGTCGCGTGTCGCGCACCGCTCCCCAGACCTAAACCCGGCCATCCGGTCGTAGGCGGCATTGGGCGAATTGACCCAGCCGGCGTTCTGGCTCAGCGTGAGCACAAAATATCGCGCGCCTATCCCTTCCAGTTGCTGTGCCAATGCCTCGACATCGAATCCGGCGACTGCCGCCGGCCCCGAGCCAATCCCGGGCAGGAAGTGCATGAACGCGCCGATGCGCGCCTCGCTGAGCCAGTCCGCGGCATGCAAATGTTTCGATGACTTCACACGACTCATAACAACTTCTCCTATTTCCGCCTTTTGAGCGTCGTCTACCTAGCGCTATCGCCACCGGTCGCCGATGCGGGCGGAGGCTTCGATCTCCTCGATCGTGTTGTTTGACCCGTAGATGTAAACACCCTTTGATCCGATCGCCTTGAGGATCGGCTCAATGTCGTCCGTGCTGCCGCCCAGGATCTGCACCGACTTGCCGGCATCCAGGATGCGTTTGTAGATCGGGAACCACCGTTCGTGCCTACCCGGCTCATCGGTATTCGGCGTCCACTCCACCGCCTTCAACGGCTCGATGTCGAGAATGTGGTCGAGGTGGCAGAGGCACTGCGTGCCGTCCAGGTGCAAGATGGGATAGTCCAGCCAGGCGCACTGCTCGGCCAGGGCCGGTTTGACGAAATCGCGGAACATTTCCGGCGAGATCATGGCGGCGATATCGCAGGTCACCAGATCGGTCTTGCCGGGCGCCCATTGCGAGTAGCCCCAGGACCCCACGCCGCCGTCCGGATCCTTGCAGACATTGTAGATCCGGTCATAGGCTTCAAAATACGCCTGGTTGATCTCCTGCATGGCCCGGATCACCCACTCGGGATTATCCACCATGTCCATCAGCAGCAGTTGGGGATCGCGGAGTGTGCCCAGAATGTCGAAATTGGAGACCAGGAGCGGCATGCCGACGAGGTAGCGGCCGGCGCTGAGTTCCTTGTGCCGGCGTCCCTGCGCCTCGATAAGCCGCAACCAGTGGGAATCCCGATCGAGCCGGAATGGCGGCAGCGAAAGGACATCCGGCACCGTGTTAAGGGTCGGATCAATCCAGACGGTCTCCGGCGTGAAGCGGGGTTCCGCGCCAAGCAGCAACGCCAGGGTGTTCGCCCCGAGCTGGGTTTCGGCCATGGCCAAATGGTCAGCACCGAAATGGCACTTCCCCAGCCAGGCGAACGCCTGCTGAGCACGCCATTCAACGTCATCAAAGCGCGCGCGGTCTCCGCCCGGCGGCGGTGGGGGGACTGGCGTTGGGTCATTCGGCACCGGCAGCGGCGGCGTGCCCCATCCGCCAATAACCAGACCCGTGTGGTTCCACCAATCCACATAGTGCTGCCGGCTCTCGGCCCAGTTCGGCTTCCAGGTGCAGAACGGTTCGTCCATTTGAGATCTCATATCATCGGTCCTTTCTTTCCTATCGCGAAGTCCATCACCTTGCCGCGCCGGAACAAATCCAGATATTGCGCCCGAAAAAATTTGACGGCGTCAGGCTCCGTGACAAGCTCTGCCCAGGGCAAGGCCAAAGTGCGTGAAGCCGTAGTCCGGACAGGTCTGCCGGCAGTGATCCGGGGTGCCAGGCGCGCAAAGGCCCGCCCCCAATCCTTGAGTTTTCCGTCGGCCGTGTAGAGCCCGCTGCCACGGCTGAAATCCGAGGCCGTCGGCGTGTCCTGGTAGGGCCAGAACAGCCAGCCGCAGACGTCGCCGCGGGTCGCCTTGACCAGCCTGACGCACCAGTCGGTCTGCTGCTCCTCCGAGCGCCAGGGCTGCTCACGACCGCCGATCGGCACATTGCCGCCCGAGTACCAGCCGCACTCCTCCATGACCAGCGGCTTGCCCGGGATGTGCATATAGCGGCAAATGGCGCGGGCATGCCAGAGGGTTTCCTGCATCCCGTCGGGCGTCTCACAAGGATCACGGTACAGATTCGGATGCCAGTTGTGGTGCGGATAGAAGTGGATCGAGGTGTAGTCCAGATACGCGGCCATGCGATGCGGGTTGAAGGCGATATAGGAATCCGGCGGATACCAGTCGAACGGAACGCTTTTCTGGTGCATGCCAATGGTGACCAGATGCGTGTCGTCGGTTTCACGGACGGCGGTAGCCATGCGCCGGACGTACTCCGTCGCCAGATCCTCGCGGAAACGGTGCACCGCCGTCAGCCACCGTTCGCCCTCCCGGACCGGCGGCGTGGGCAGACTCTCCGGTGCATCAGGAACGTGCGCGGCACGCCACCGGGCCCAGCACTGATTCATGGCTGGCGTGGGCAAGGAGGGGGCATAAGGCTCGTTCTGCAAGTCGTACGCGAACAGCGCCGGGTGGCCACGAAAGGCATTCCCCATACCACGCCATGCAGTCTCCAGTGCGGCCATGAGATCGTCACGGGCGCAAACTTCGTAGGGTGCGTCTTCGCGCCACCAGTCCGGCCTTCCCTCCCACCGGCTGGGTCCGGACCAGATCACCCGCAGCCCCCTGGCTTCGGCCAGCGCGAGCATCTTCATCATCTTGGCGATACCCGCCGCGCGCACGCGATGGGGGCTCTCGAGAAGATTCTGAATGGTGCTGAAGACGCGGATGGTATTCGCGCCAATGGTCCGGATGTGATCCAGGTGCTCTCCGACCCGAACCGGATCGAACTGCTCCCAGATACGAGGGGCCCATCCCGTCGCAGGATCATAGTAGTTGCACCCCCACGGTGTGAACGAGGCGCCGGAATTCCGTTCCCGGAACCCCCAACCTGAAGGATCGACCTGGATGATTTTCATCGTGTTCATTTCTTTTCGAAACCCATCGAAACCCGTCGAATCCTGTCGCATCCTGTCGATGGGTCTCGATGGGATGCGACGGGTTTCGACGGGCCTCGCCTCCGCTCCTACCCCCGACTGAACCTCAGCGTGCGGATCTCAAAGGGGCGCAGGTCCAG
This sequence comes from Akkermansia muciniphila, assembly GCA_945870025.1. GTDB lineage: Bacteria > Verrucomicrobiota > Kiritimatiellia > RFP12 > JAAYNR01 > VGWG01. Next base: position 36,298 of record CAMBQN010000002.1, on the reverse strand, counting down.
TGCGACCTTGCCGTTCTTGATTTTCGCGACGCCCTGTTTCTCCTCCAGCATGTTGACCGTTGCCACCCGCTTCGCCGGCAGTGCGAAGGTGAGCGTGCAGGTGGTGGCGGTGCGCATCGCTTCATAAAGCCGCACGATCACATCGCCAGAGCCATCCTCGGCCAGCTTGACCGTCTCGATGATGACGTTGGGCGCATCCAGTGCGAAGAGGCTGGCCGTGCCCGCGTCGCCCGACTGAACCGTGACCGGCACGTTGAAGTCGTAGCCGCTCTGCACAATGCCGGCGTCACGGAAGGCGGCATTGTTCCAGCACTGAAACGCATAGGCGAACTCCTGCACACCGCGATCCGCCGTCATGTCCGGCGACATCGGGGCGCGCAGCAGGGTCAGGTTGATGCTGTTGCCTTCCACACTCACGCCGTACTTGCAGTTGTTCAGCACCGCCGCGCCGCGCCCTTCTTCCGTCAGCGCGGTCCACTTCTGGTTGCAGACCTCGAAGCGTGAGGCATCGTACTCCATCGAGTCGTGCGTGGGGCGTCGCACATGACCGAACTGGATCTCGTGCAGGGCGTCCTCGCTGTGCACGGTGACCGGGAAGTTAACCTTCAGGAGCTTGTGCTTCTCCTGCCAGTTGATTCGGGTGCGGAACTCCACGCGCGGCGAATCGGCTCGCACCGAGATCTCCTGCATCAGCTCGGACTCGTTGATCTGCCGGGTGACGCGCAGCGTCGCCACGAGCGGGCCATTGGCCACGACTTCGATCCTGGCCCTGGCGTCGAGCGCCACGGGCTGGAACTTGTAAGGGCTGTCGATGTCCCAGGCGTCGAACCAGCTCGGCACGTCCTTGTAGAGCTTGAACGCGTTGCAAGGACCGGCGGCCATCTCGCGATCGCAGGTCAGGTCCCGGATGCTCGTGATCTCGCCGTCGGCATTGAGCGTCAGCTTGACGAGCTCATTCTCCAGCGACAGCTTGGTCGCGCGCACCGCGCTCCTGGCCGACGCAGCCGGAGCGGCCTTGCGCAACGTCAGCCAGCCGCAGGGCGGCAGCTTGGGCGTGAGCGCCTGCGTGCGACCGTCCACCACCTGAACAGGCAGCGAGTTGCCCGCGGCATCCTGCGCGCCCGCGAAACCGGCCGGAAGTTCGATCAGGGCCTCCCGCTCCCAGGAGAGGGAGTTGAACACGGTGATGGCGCTGGCGGATTTCTGCACCAACGCCTGCCTAGCCTTGTCCGCAATCGCACGTGCGTCACGAATGACAGCGGCATGCATGGCCTCCGCTTCCTCGTACACGCGATGGATGGAGGAGCCGGGAATGATGTCATGGAACTGGCAGAGGAGCACATCCTTCCAGAGTTGATCCGCACGGGCCAGCGGATAGGCGGCCTCCGCCAGCCAGGCGGCGGCGGCGCCCCAGAGCTCGGCTTCGCGCAAACCGAACTCCGACAGACGGTTCCCCTTCTTGGTCTTCGCCTGCGTGGTGTAGGTACCCCGATGCACCTGCAGATAGAGCTCGCCCACCCAGGTCGGCACCTTCTCGCGGTCTGGCGAGCGCACCATTTCGTCGAAAAATGCCACGGGTGCTTCCTGCCGGCACTTCGGCAACCCTTGGAAGTCCTGCTGACGTCGCAGGTACTCGAGGTGCTCGCGGGTCGGTCCGCCACCGCCATCGCCATGCCCAAACGGCACGAGCCGGGTCTTGTGCCAGCCCTCCTTTTGAACCCGTTCATGCCAGCGTGTCAGCGTCTTTTCGGGATTGGTCGTAGAGTTGTAGTCGTTGTGGAGATAGGAGAGCACACGCGAGCCATCCAGCCCCTCCCACCAGAACCAGTTGTGTGGGAACTGGTAGCCGCCGCTGTAGGTCCAGGCAAGCTTTTGCGTGGAGAAGTAATCAATGCCGCACCCGGCCATGATCTGCGGCAGCGCGGCGGAGTAGCCGAACACATCCGGCAGCCACATCAGCCGACTGTCCACGCCGAATTCTTCGCGGAAGAAACGCTTGCCATGGAGGAACTGGCGGATCAGCGACTCGCCGCCGGTGACGTTGGTGTCCGGCTCCACCCACATGCCGCCATCGGGAATCCATTGCCCGGCGCGCACAGCCTTCTTGATACGCTCGTAAAGCGCCGGGTAGAGCGTCTTGGCCATTTGATAGAGGTGCGTCTGACTCTGCAGGAAGCGGTATTCCGGGTATTCCGCCATCAGCGCCAGTTGCGAGGCAAAGGTGCGGCAGCACTTCCGCTCCGTTTCCTGAAGCGGCCAGAGCCAGGCCACGTCGATGTGCGAATGACCAAAGGTGTGCAGCGTCGCGGCGCTGGTGCCATTGCGCGCCGCCAGCAGCGGCTGCAGGATCTTCCGGCCGGCGCGCACGGTCTTCATCATCTCGGCGCGGGGCAACTCCAAGTCCACGACCAGCGACATCTCATTGAGCGCCTCGGTCACTTCCGCGACCCGCAACGACTCCTTCTCCTGCGTGTGCTCGACAAATTGCGCCAGCGTCTCGGTGTCCATCCGGAGTTGGAACAGTTCCTCCTCCCAGATGCCGAAGGTGGTCACACCCACCTTGGTCTGCTTCGCGGGCGGCTCCGGGACGGCCTCCCGTCCGTATTCATAAGGGCCGCCACCGCATTCCATTGGCCCGTGTCCGCCATAACTTTCCACAAGGATACTGAACTTCTCGCCGCCCTTGGCTTTGCGTGTCAGCGTGATCTCGCGATCCGACCACCCTTTCGCGCCGGTAGCGACGCCATTGACAAAGATCGCCGATTCGCCACCCGTCTCGATGCGTAGCGCGATGCGTTCGCCCTTCGCGGTCTTGGGCACGACCACCTCGCCCCGGAACCAGGCGTATTCCCACTTGGCACCCCACTCCGTGCCCGCCGGCATCGGACGGAACTTCTGTTTTTTTGCCTGCTCCAAAGTGATGTGCTCCATCGTGCAGAACCCTTGCAGGTCAAGGGTCCCGAGTTCGCGATAAAAAAGGCGAGGCATGGTCTCACGCCACCGACCTACCCGACGCTGCCAATCTTGATTCATCATAAGTGCTGATCCTCTCGCCTCTTATTCTTGGTTGTTGGTTGTTGGAAGTTGGAAGTTGATTGTTAAACGTTGAGCGTTGGGCATTCGTCGTGGCGAACGGCCCAGATCGGCGACCGCAACCCGCCAAAGCGCACGCAGAACCCCCACTCGCCGCTCATTTGCGTGATCTTCACCAGCAGCACATTGCGCCCTTTTTTGAGTCGCACCGGGAACCGGTCGGAATCCGGCTGCGCCCAGCGGCCGATCCCGAGGTTGGCGCCGATCGTTTCGCCGTTGAGCCAGACGGCAAAGCCGTCGTCCGATCCCAGCAACAGTTCCGCATCCTGTTCCACGGGCGAGTCGAGCGTGGTGAGCGCATACACGAACGAGTCGGTGCGCACGCCGAATACCGACGTCAGGTTGTTCGCCAAACCATCCAAATCCAGATCAACGGCCAACCAGTTGCTCGCCAGCGCAGGGACTGTCGCCGTGAGGGCCGCCTCGCCACCCACCTTGTCATCGGCAAAGGGTTTGCCAAACGGACCGAGAACACTCCAGCGGCCAATGAAATCGCCGTTGTCCACCCTCTCGCCCGTCTGCTCCGTGGGCGACACGACCAGACGCAGGGTCAGCGCGGACTTGCTCAGCATGCGGTCCCGCGCGCGGTCGAGACCCGGACCCAGCCGGATCGCCTCTTTGTGCACGGCTGCGCTATAGCCAGTGGCATTGCTATTATTGAGCGCCACCACCCGCCACAGGCGGAAATAGATCTGATCCTTCTCCCGTGTATAAGCGTGCAGCGTCGCCGCGGCTTTCATCGCGGCACCGCCGCGCAGATCGAGCAGGTTGATCCCCTGCGCGAAGAACGCGCGCGGCATGGACGCCGTGCGGGTGGCACCCGTGCGGACGTACGCCCGCTCTTGTGCGATCCCTGTCACGCGCAGTTTGACCTCATTGTATGTTTCTTGAAACGGCAGAAACGGCAGCACCTTGCGCGCGGCCGGCTCAACAAAGAAGGGAAGCTTGTCCAGTCGCACGTCCACCGTGTCACCTTTTCGAGTATGACGCACGTGCTTGATGCCGATCTCAGACGTTCCTGTCGCTTGCCGTGTGGTCAGATCAACCGTCACCTCCTCGTGGCGCGGCGGCACGCCCAGCGCCTGAAGCAGGCCGAATGCCATGACCAGATGTCCGGCCGGATCCGGATGCACGCTGTCTGGGACCATGCAGAAGGCTGGATCCGCCGCCTTGGCCGCAGCCTCCACGTCATTCATCAATCGGTGCAGGTCGGCGACCGGCAACTGCTCGGCTGCCGCCAACGCCAGCACCTCATCGGCCAGCGCGCGCAACGACCGGGTGTTGTACTCGACCTTGCTGAGATCCGAATTCACGGTCACATCCACCATCCCCGGAGTCAGCAGCACCACCCGCACCTCCGCCGCCTTCAACCGACTCACCAACTGCCGCATGCCACCCACAAACGCATCGCGGATCTCTGGCTTCATGGGGCAGTAGCCGCCGTCGTTCATGCCGTAGCAGATCGTGACCACGTCCGGCTTGAGCGCCAGCACATCACGCTCCAAACGCGCGCAGCCGCCGGGTGCCGTGTCGCCGCCCCAGCCGGCGTTGAAGAACGTCAGCTTCAGTTCCGGATAACGCGATGCCAAATAGGCCTCGACGTAATTCGTATAGAGTTGCTGCTCGGTGATGGAATCGCCAAGAAAAACAATGCGATCATTTTGGCGCAAGACAAAGTTGTTTGACATGTTGTGATCTCCTGACACCTGACACCTGAAACCTACACCCCACTACTACCTCAACGCCTTGGCCAACACCGGCAGGCTGACATCCAGCCGGTAATCCACCGATGAATGGTCGTCGGGAAATTCCTCATACAGGTGCGGCACGCCGAGGGACTCCAGTCGGCGGTGCAAACGCCGCGCGCCATAAACCAGATTGTATTGATCGATGTCGCCGCAGTCGATGTAGAGCGCCTTGAGCCGTTTCAGACCAGCGCCGTGCTTCTCGACCAGCGTCAGCGGATCCCACTGCAGCCAGTTGTTCCAGCGCTCCGAAATCAGTTCGCAGGTGTCGTGCGTCACCGGCAGGCGAATCCCGTAGGGCGCAGAAAGGTCAGGATCAAAACTCGCGGCCTGCGCCAGAATCATGATGACGTTGATGTCGGCGCCCTTGAATTTCTTCGATTCCCAGAACGTGTCCACCCATTTGCCGCAATCAAATCCGAACCGAGCCAGCTCGCGCAGCACCCCCGCAAATTCGTGCCGGTAGAGCAGCTCAAACCCCATGTCTCCGGAATGCACGGCGGCCGCGCTCCAAAAATCAGCGTGCAGCAGAGCATGCACGATCGCGCCGTAGCCGCCGCTGGAATGACCGAAAATGCCGCGCTTGCCCGTGCCGCCGCAACCGAACGTGCGTTCGACAAACGGGACAGCCTCCTGCAAAAGAAAATCGTCCCAACGCCCCATCGCCGCCGAGTTCACATACTGGTTGCCGCCCAGGCGGGTGAAGCAGTCAGGAAAAGCCACCACGCACGGCGCCATTGCGCCGGTGGCAATCAGGCGATCGAGCCGTTCCGGCATGTTCTCGCCGAAGTTCTGCCAGTTCGTTTCGGCCGGGCCACCGGAGGTAAAGCCAACGACGTTCACGAGCAGCGGCAAACCGCCGCCGTCATGCCCATGGGGCACGTAAACGGCGATTTCGCGGCGGGCCGGATCACCGAGCCGATTGCCGACTAGCACCTGGCTGTCAAGCGACAGGCGATGGATGGTGCCGGCAGGCGTTGTGGGATCTTTTTTCACGTGTTTTTTCCGATTATGTTGCCGTTATTAAGCCTTTCTCACCCGCCGCACATCCGGTCGGCCGCATACATGGCCAGGGAGTTCTCGGGCGGGATATCTTCGTGAAGGATGTTGGCGTAGTCGAGAATGTAGCCCGGCGCCAGCACGCGCATGTACCGCTCCGCCTCCTTGCGAACCTCGTCCGGCTTCCCCATCGGCATCAGCCGCTGCATGTCCATCCCGCCGCAGAAGCAGACCTTGCCGCCGAAATCCCGCGCCAGCTCCTCCGGTGCCATGCCCTGTCCGCCCGGTTGTATCGGATTAAGCACGTCCACGCCCAGTTCGATGAGCTCGGGAATCAGTTCGCGAATCGCCCCGCAACTGTGAAAGAACACCTTGTATCTGTAGCCGTGCGCCCGCGCAAACAGCCGCTTCAGGCGCGGGAAGAAATGCTCGCGGATCATGCCCGGCGGATACATCAACCCATCCTGCATGCCAAGCTCTTCGACGAAATAGAAGAGGTCGATACGGTCGCCCAGGTCCGCGTGCGCCTTGTCGAGGAGCACGACATTCTGCTGTTCGGTGGCGTCGAGGATGTAGTTGAGAATGTCGTTGCCGTCGGCCAAGTCCATCATCGCCTGCTCACACCCTCGCAAACGGCGCATCGTGCCAAACATCATCCCGGCCTTGATCAAGAGGGCCGGCGGATTGCCGCGCTGATCGCGCTCGCGCATCCACTCCACCATGTGCTGAAAGGAGACGTTGGCGGGGTTGGCATGGAACTCCGCCCAGGCGGGATTCAGATCGGCCACACTGGCGGCATCCTTCCAGGGCGCCGTCGCCGGACCCAAGTCCGGCGGTTCAACGCCCGGCGGCGTCCAGGCGCTTCCATTGACCATGTCGATGCCCAGCCGCTCGTACATGACGATCTCCCAGTCCGGGCGGCTAACGTCAAGCCCAAGATGACGGGCGATCTTCATGGAAATCTCGCCCCAGCCGTTAAAACGCGCCGGAACACGATCCACTTCCCGCCGCGCAACCGCGGCCATCACTCTCTGCCTTGAATTCATAGTTACGCGCCCCCGCCGAACACCGGGATGAATCGTCCGCCGGGATCGATCCCGACCACGGTATCGCCCTTCCACTGGGTGGTGTACAGTTCGCCGCCAAGACGCTCGGTGAGCGTGCGCTCGCGCAGCGGGTAGAGGATCGTGGCCGTGCAGCCAGCGGGGACGTCGTTCGCGCAGACGTAGCGGCTTGGCCGCGGTTCCCAGGCCGTGTCGATGGCGCGGCCATCCACCTCCAGACGCACCGATCCGTCCGGAACCCAGTCCGGAATTCGCACGCGGACCATTCCCTTCCGTTTCATCCGCACCTCCAGCCGTCCCTCTGCGGGTTGCGAATCGGAAACCGTGCAGTCCGCGTTGTCGTGGTCGAACAGCAGGTTGACCCGGACCCCGTCTGGCTCCCGTGTGACCACCTGCTCCCAGACGTTGAGCAACCCCAACGGCAGGTGCCCGCTGCAACAGTTCTGCACGCACATCGCGAAACGGCCGCGGGGATCGAGCACGTCGTTCGGCGCGCCCCAACCGGCCAGGGCGCCGACGCAACGACGCCCCACGTCGTTGCGGTCCCGCAGCGCTTCCGGCTCGCATTCAATCCCAGGGCGCGAGACATCGTTCACGGCCACTCCATCCAGCGTGAAAGGTTGAACTTCGTGTTGAATCTGGGCCTGAGTCATGTAGTTTCGGACAAAACGCTCGATCATGTCCCAGGATTCGACGAAGCCCGCCTTCGCCAGTTCCACGCCCACGCGCACCATGTCCACCGTGGCACACCCTTCGCACGAAGGACGCTCCAGCGGGTTGCTGTAGTCCACGGATTCATTCTCCGGCGCCCACCCGAACGACGAAGCGCAGCGGGCAACGTAATACTCCCACAGCGTCTTTGCCCAGATCAAATGCCGGCGTTCGAAGGCGTGGCGGTTGGCCGCGAGCACGCCTGCCACGGCATTGAGGACCCCGTGGTTGTTGGAGAAGCAGCCGATCGGATTCGTCACGCTGCCTTCGACAGTGTGGTAGGTGACCATGGTATGGCTCAGCCCGACGGCCAGCTCCAGGGCCGCCGCATTGCCGGTCAGTTCATACCACTGCACGAGCGGCGCAATCATGCCGCCGGTGCTGTCCGAGATGTAAGGCAACTGGCGCGGGTCGGAGGGTACGCCCGAACTGTACAGCGCGTCCCAGGTCCGGGGCCCGGAGGTCTGAGGCGGAATCATGTCATCACGCTTGCGGAAGGATCGCGTGGGCGTGTACGTCGGGAAGAAAGCGCAGGGGCCCAGTTTCACCGAAAACTCGTTCAGCCCCTGCACCATGGCATCGATGCGTTGCTTGAGTTCGTCGCGCTGACGCGCGTCAGTGGCGAAGCGATAGCTGAGCACCCATCCCTGCAAAACCGACCGGTCACCCCAAAGCCAGGAATGATGCTCGGTGAATCCGCGGCAATACTGTGGACTGTAGTCGGATGTGTAAAGCAGTCCGTAGGGCCCGTTCCGACGGCGGTCAATTTCGCGGAGCATGGCGCGGCGGGTTTCCTCGGCGCCGTCCGTGCCGCTCACGGCCTGAGCGGCGGAAATGGCATAGAGCCACCGGCCGAAGTTCTCCACATCGTCGAACACCATGCAGTGGACGAATTCGGGCGGATTCCGCACGAAATCGATCCAGAAATAGGGCAGGTCCCCCATCTTCGGGTTCGTAGAGTTCTCCAGAAAACGGAGCGAGAGTCGTGCGTGCGTGCGTAGATCCATACTCGCTGATCCTCTCTTGATTCACAAAAAGACATTCGAAATCGATTCGTCCGGCTCCCGCTCAGAACTGGTATTCGAACCGATCGACATCAATATAGCCGCGTTCGGCCTGATTGTTGAAGGTGTAGATGCCAACGATATCGCCGCGCCACCCGCCGCCAACAAGGGTATAGGCTTCGCCCAGCGGGGAGAACGTCTGGCCGTCCGTGCTAAAGGAGAAGACGCATTGGTCGTCAAAGCCCGCGGCTGAGCGCAGCCAGAGGGCGGTTGTGCCCGCGGGCAGCGCGGGGCCATCAGTGGGCGTAGCGGCCTTGTTGAAACGCATGGCCAGCGTGGTGCCAGTCTTGCGCACGGCAATGGATGCCGAGGTGTTGCCGGGGCCGAAGTGTACCAGCCCGGCCTCCTGTCCGTCGGTCATGCCGACCAGATCGAGCTTGATCGTTACCTGAGTCAGGACACGACGGGTGTGGCGCTGACAAATCACGTTGCGGGTCTTAAAGAATTTCCCCGGTTCGAGTTGCGGGAAGGCATGCATCCGGAGGAAGCCCGGACGCTCGGTCAACGACCACTTATCCGCACGCGGCTGGTGGTTCCAGTGCCAGCGCGGATCGAGTACCGGCTTCTTGAAATCATCGCTCCCCTGTGGCGTGCTGGCCGGAGATCCCGCGATGGGGTTGGGTAAGTGCCAGGCCATGCGGCCGTGGCCATCCTGAATGTCCACACCGGGGACAGGCCAGTCGTCAATCCAGGTCACCGGCACCAATTCTGGCAGCCGACCGTCCGCAGAGTGGTAATTGAACTGGCCGATCCAGAACCAGCGGCCGTCCGGGGTGTCCACAAAACCGCCCTGCCCGGGGAGTTCCCGATTCTGCGCGTAGGCCTCGGCGCTGACCGGTCCGAACTTGAAGACTTCGTATTTGCCCGGATCGCCGGGTTTGCCCGGCGTCCCATCGGGTTTGACGCCGTAGATGTGCTTGGACCGGAAGACATAGGTTCCACGCCCCTGTCCGGAGTCGAGGAACTCGATATGCACGAGGTAGTAGTAGCCGTTGCGCTTGAGGATCTTGTTCCCCTCGGTGGATTGGAAGGGCGAGACCATCGTGCCGCCGCGCGGGTAGACATGGGGGCCATCACCGTCGTTCATGTGATCCACATCCGCATCGAACAGTTGCGAGCCGTCCGGGGCCATCTCGAACAGATACCCGAACCACTGGCTGCCGACGTGGCTGCTGATCAGGTACGCCTTGCCGTCGTCGTCCCAGAACGGACATGGATCAGTCCAGGCCGTGGTGCGCAGCGGCTTGCCGTTCTTGTCCTTGATCTGCCGCACCTGCCACGGGCCAGCCGGGTTCGTGGCTGTGCAGACGTAGAAACCTTCGCCGGTGTAACAGTTCACGAAGACCCAGAACTTGCCGTCGTGGTAGCGTAGGCTGGGGGCAAAGACGCCGCCGCCATAGCGGTCCATGCGGTCCCAGTTGAATTCCGGCGCCAGCACGGAGATGTCGGGGATGGCTGCGCCGATGGTCGTCCAGTTCACCAGATCCCGCGAATGCAGAATCGGCACGCCGGGCGACATCTGGAAAGTGGAACTCGCCAGGTAGTAGTCCTGGCCGACGCGGATGGGGCAGGGATCGCTGTAATCAAAAGCGAGCACCGGGTTGCGAAAGGTCCCATCGCCCTGATCACCGGAGTTGCCGGTGTGGGTGTTTTCTGTACAAGATGCGGCTGTGGTCATTTCAGTTTCCTCATCACGCCACGGGGTCGACCCAGCGCCGGCTGAGACTAGCAGTCGTAGGCACACGGGCGGGCAGCGTTTCAAACGCCAAACACTATACGCATCGGATGGACGGAAAGCAAGACGAAGAGCGTAGGACAAGAGCGAACGAGTTGTCTACTCGATGTTAGGCAGGCACGCGATGGGGGCCGGCAAACGAAATCGACCGCGCCGCAGCCCATGAGTCAGCGAGCCGCGCACCCAGAGACAGTTATGGATGTCCTGAACTGCTGGAACAGCGGCGCCGCATCGTGCGGGCCGGGGCACGCCTCGGGATGATACTGCACCGAGAAGGCGGGGAAGGCCTTGCATCGAATCCCCTCGACCGTCTGGTCGTTGAGGTTGATGTGGGTCACGTCGACACGGGCGGTGTCGATCGTCTCGGCGGCGACCGCAAAGTTGTGATTCTGCGAGGTGATCGCCACGGTTCCCGCCGCCAGATCCATCACCGGATGGTTGCAGCCGTGGTGGCCGAATTTCAGGCGGTACGTCCGTCCACCCAACGCCAGTCCGAGCAGTTGGTGCCCCAGGCAGATGCCCATCATCGGCACCTTTCCCAGCAGCTCGCGGATGGCCGCCACCGCGTATGGCAGTGCCGCAGGATCGGCTGGTCCGTTGGACAGCAGGACGCCATCCGGTTTCATCGCCAGCACCGCGGCTGCGGTGGTCTTGGCCGGCACGACCGTCACCTGCATCCCCTGCCGCCGCAAGCCGCGCAGGATGTTCCACTTGATGCCGAAATCATACGCCACGATCTTTAGGTCGGCGGGCGGCAGGCGGGCGGCCATTCCCCACGAACAGGTTTCGCGGCCATCGGCGTCCCAGGCGTAGGGTTGGGCACACGAGACCCGCGCTGCGTAGTCCTGGCCGTCGAGGCCCTGCCACGCGCGGGCTTGCGCGACGCCGTCCGCCTCGTCCGCGGCGCCCGTCACGCACATAAAGCCCTTCATCGTCCCCTGGTCGCGCAGGAGCCGCGTCAGCCGCCGCGTGTCGATCCCCGCGAGCGCCGGCACGCCCGCGTCCTTCAGCGCCCGTCCGAGTTCCGATTCGCTCCGCCAGTTGCTCGCCGCGTTGCAGGCATGCATCACCAGTCCACTGGCGTGAATCGACAACGACTCCCGGTCGGCCGCGTTCATGCCGACATTGCCGATCTCAGGACAGGTGAACGTCACGAACTGCCCCGCATACGAAGGGTCGCTGATGATCTCCTGATAGCCCGTCAGGCCGGTGTTGAACACCACCTCGCCGACGCGGTCAACCGCGGCGCCAACCGACCAGCCGCGAAAGATCGTGCCGTCTTCCAACGCCAGATAGGCCGGCTTTTTCCGCTGCTCCGCCCAATGAAATGTGGTCATGCCTGTAAGCCTTTCCCGGAGACGCGCGTGGGCAGCCGCACCGGCGGCGACCGCTCATGGTATTCTTGAATGGAGCGCACCTTGACATGTCCGTGCGCCGTCTGATACGACTTCAGCCCCATGATCGACCAGCGCAGGCCGTTGATCGTGGTCGTGATCGGTATGTTGCGCGTCACCGCATGGGCGCGCATCTTCACCTCGTCCCACGCCGGTTCCGTGCCCACCGTGGGGGTGCTGATGATCCAGTTGATCTCATCGCTTTCAATCAAGTCGATGGCATTCGGGTGGCCGCTCGAGATGCGGAAGACCGCCCGGTCTCGGATGCCCGCCTTCCACAGCGCGGTGCTGGTCCCGAGCGTCGCGTAGAGCGTAAAGCCGAGCTGCTTGAGCTTGCGAGCCAGCTCGACCGCATCGCCCTTGTCCTCGTCTCGAACGCTCAGGAAGACGCCGCCTCCCTTGGGCAGGCGGTTGCCCGCAGCAATCTGGCTTTTCAGATAGGCCAGCCCGCAGTTGCCGTCAATGCCCATCACCTCGCCCGTCGACTTCATCTCCGGCGAGAGCACCACGTCGATCCCGGGGAAGCGGGTGAAGGGGAACACCGCCTCTTTAACTGCGTAATGTTGCGGGATGAATTCCTGGGTGAAGCCCAGGTCGACCAGCTTCTCGCCCACCATCACCAGCGCCGCCAGCTTGGCCAGCGGCACGCCCGTCGTCTTGCTGACGAAGGGGACGGTTCGCGACGCCCGCGGGTTGACTTCGAGGATATACACGTCCTCCCCCTGGACGGCGAACTGGATGTTCATCAGCCCCTTGACCTTCAGCGCCTCGGCCAAAGCGAACGTCTGTTTGCGGATGACCGCCTTGACCGACTTGCTCAGATTCGGCGCCGGAATGATGCACGCGCTGTCGCCGGAGTGAATGCCCGCCAGCTCGACGTGCTCCATGATCGCGCCGATCACGTGCGTCTCGCCGTCGGAGATGCAGTCGACGTCCACCTCGCACGCATTGGCCAGAAACCGGTCAATCAGCACGGGGCGATCTTCCGACACCTCGACCGCCTCGCGCATGTACGTCCGGAGCGTCTCGCGGTCAAAGACGATCACCATCGCCCGGCCGCCCAGCACGAAGCTCGGCCGCATCAGCACCGGGAAGCCGACGCGCGCCGCCACCGCCTCGGCCTCGTCGGCGCCGGTCGCCAGCCCGTTTTCCGGCTGGCGCAACCCCAGTCGCGCGGCCAGTTCCTGAAACTGCTTGCGGTCTTCGGCCTGATCGATGCTGTACGGGCTGGTGCCGATGATCGTCACGCCATTGGCTTCGAGCGCCCGCGCGAGGTTCAGCGGCGTCTGACCCCCGAACTGCACGATCGCGCCCGCGCACCCCTCGTGGCGGTAGACGTGCAGCACGTCCTCGAGCGTCAGCGGCTCGAAATAGAGCATGTCGCTGGTGTCGTAGTCGGTACTGACGGTTTCGGGGTTGCTGTTCACCATGACGGTTTCATACCCGGCGTCGCGCAGGGCGAAGCAGGCGTGGACGCAGCAATAGTCAAACTCGATCCCCTGGCCAATGCGGTTGGGGCCGCCGCCGATGATCATGATCTTCCGGCGGGGCGCGCCCGATTGGGCGGTGGGCGAGGCCTCGGGCAGACCGCCCGAACCGTAGGTCGAATAAAAGTACGGCGTCAGGGCAGCGAACTCCGCCGCGCAGGTGTCGACCAGCCCATAGGCGGGCACTAGGCCGAGCCGTTGCCGCGCCGCGCGGACCGCGTCTTCGGTCGCCTGCAGGATCCAGGCGATCTGCCGGTCGGAGAAACCGAACTGCTTGGCCTGCATGAACCGGGCGGCATCGCGCTCCAGTTCCGCGAGTGAGCCAGCCGCACGGATCTCGTCCTCGTAGGCGGCCAGCTCCTCGAGATGACGGAGAAACCACGGGTCGACCTTGCAGATGCCGTGAATGCGCGCGACGCTCCAGCCGCGGCGGAAAGCAGCGCGGATGTCGAACAGCCGGTTGCTGTGCGGGGTGCGCAGAGCGGCCTCCAGCGAAGCGTCGTCGCGAGCTTCGAAGGGGTCGTCCTTGCCGTCCGCCCCGAACCCGGCCCGGCCGGTCTCCAGCGAGCGCAGCGCCTTCTGCAGGCTCTCTTTAAACGTGCGTCCGATGCTCATGGTTTCGCCGACCGACTTCATTTGCGTGCCGAGCACGGGGTCGGCGCTGGGGAACTTTTCAAAGGCGAAGCGCGGAATCTTGGTCACCACGTAGTCGATCGACGGTTCAAAGCAGGCGGGCGTCTGGCGGGTGATGTCGTTGCGCAGCTCGTCCAGCGTATAGCCCACGGCCAGTTTGGCCGCGATCTTGGCGATCGGGAAGCCCGTTGCCTTGGAGGCCAGCGCGCTCGAACGCGAGACGCGCGGGTTCATCTCGATCACCACCATTCGTCCGTTGGCCGGGTTCAGCGCAAACTGGACGTTCGACCCGCCCGTCTCCACGCCGATCACCCGCATCACCGCCAGCGCCGCGTCGCGCATGTTCTGGTATTCGCGGTCGGTCAGCGTCTGGGCCGGGGCCACGGTGATCGAATCGCCCGTGTGCACGCCCATCGGATCGAGGTTCTCGATCGAGCAGACGATGACGCAGTTGTCCTTCCGGTCCCGCATGACCTCCAGCTCAAATTCCTTCCATCCCTCAATCGATTCCTCGACCAGCACTTCGTGGGTCGGACTGAGAAACAGGCCCTGCTGAACAATCCGCTCGAACGCGGCCTCGTCACGGGCGATGCCGCCGCCCGCGCCGCCCAGGGTGAAGCCCGGGCGGATGACCAGCGGATACCCGAGCGTGTCACGGACCTTGCGCGCCTCGTCGATCGTGCGCGCCGATCCGCTGCGGGGCATGTCCAGGCCGATCTTCAGCATGGCCTGCTTGAACAGCGAGCGGTCTTCGGCCCGTTCGATCACCTCCGCGGTGGCGCCGATCATTTCGACGCCGTATTTTTCAAGAACGCCGGCCTTGTCCAGTTCCATCGCCAGATTCAGCGCGGTCTGGCCGCCCACGGTCGGCAGGAGCGCGTCAGGCCGTTCGCGCCGAATCACGGCCGAGAGGAAGTCGGCGCTCAAAGGCTCGATATAGGTGCGGTCGGCGAATTCGGGGTCGGTCATGATCGTGGCCGGGTTGCTGTTCACCAGCACCACCTCGTATCCCTCCTCGCGAAGGGACTTGCAGGCTTGAACCCCCGAATAGTCAAACTCGCAAGCCTGCCCAATCACGATGGGACCCGATCCGATCAGCATCACCTTGTGAAGGTCTGTTCTTTTTGGCATAGAGATATCTATTCCGCGTCAGCGGCGGGTTGGGATTCAAAACGCATGCACAAATCGGTCGCTTGGGTCTCGCGATTGGTAATCCCGCACCGCTGGTTGAACGGGTTAACCACAAAATGCGCGCACCAGCCGCAGCTTTTGCGGCGCTCATCGTCGGCAAAGATATTCAGCGGGCACGGCTTGTCCGCCGCCGTGAAGACCTGCGGCCGCCCGGCTGCTGCGGCAAACGGCGCGGCGTCGGCATAGCGGTGGCCGCACGCCGTGCAGACCACCTCCTCGCCGACCCGCTTAAAACCCTCGTAAAGCGGCTCGATCCGCGCCAACGCGGTCTGTCCGCACGCCGTACATTCGATTTCGCGTGAACTGCTCATAACGGCGGATAGTTTAACGGATTCTCACTGCTTCGTGCAATTCGCAATTATCGCGGCAAATCATCGGATCCGCGCATCACCGCGATTGACACCCCCCTATGCGATTTGGCATCATGCCTCAGGGCCGTCAGGGGCCGACCGCATCGAAAGCTGACCGACACCTCCCGCCGAGACACGCGGCGGACCGTTCCGGAAAAGAATGCCATGCCCACCTTGTCGCTTTTTGACGAACCGTTTCTGCGCGCCCAATGGGAGGCTGAATTCCTCGCCTTTCGCGACAGCCCGGAGGCCGGAGCCCTGCTGGCACGCCTTGCGTGACCAGCGGGTCACCGAGGCCTTCGACGCCAAACGCCTCCAGCGGCTGTTGCTTGATCTTCGCACAACCGCCGACGCGCCGCTACGTGACCGCCTTCTCGCCCTCGACGCCGAAATCACCGCCCTCGATCAGACGCTCGTCGACCGCGAGTCCGCCCTCAACGTCCTCATCTACCGCCTCTATGGGCTCACGCCGGAAGAGATCACGATGGTGGAGGCGGGATGATGACGCCCTGTGTAAACACAGGCGGCAATACGCCGTCGCATCCTGAAAGAGGCGGCCATACGCCATCGCGTCCTGCCCAGCCGGTTCACCGGCTGCAAGGCATCCGCTTCCCCGGCCGGGATTACCGCATCCCGGCCTTCTACATGATCACGATGACGGCGCTTGACCGCAAGCCCCTCTTTGCCACTTGCGAAAATGATCGATCCACTCTGAACGACGACGGTTGGCTCGTATACGACCTCTGGCACCGCATCGCCAAAGACTACCCGCGGATCGACACCTCTACGCTTGTCATCATGCCCGACCACCTTCACGGTCTGGTGCGCGTAAAAGAGCAACTGGAGCAGCCTGTCGGCGTGCCGCTCCGCGCCTTCAAGTCGCAGGTCACATCCGCGTTGCGCAAGCGCTACGGCAATCCCGACCTAAGCATCTGGACTCCGGGATATCACGATCTTGCCGTCTGGCGTCGCGGCGCGCTTGATGCCTATATCCGCTACATGAAGGACAATCCCAGGCGCTATTGCCTCAAAAAAGCCCATCCCAATCTCTTCACTCGCGCCAACGACCTCCGCCACTCCCGCCTGCCGCCTGACCAGACCTGGAGCGGATACGGCAACCTCTTCCTCCTCGACAAGCCGGAACTCCACGCGCTGCAGGTGTCCAGAAGCCTGGCGGCGGACGCGCTCGATGCGTTGCGCCGAGACACTGTCGAGTGGGTGAGATCGGGCGGCGTGCTCGTCTCGCCGTTTATCTCACCGGGAGAGAAGGAGACCGCGCGGAGCGCACTGGATGCTGGCGGGTCGGTCATCCTATTGAAGCCGGACGGCTTCGACCGCTACTTCAAACCGCATGGTCATTACTTCGACCTCTGTGTGCAGGGCAGGCTCCTGATCCTCTCCTGCCGCCCCCCGTCACCTACAGCCGTAACGCTCACGCGTACGATGTGCCTGGCCATGAATCGCTGGTGCGCGGAAATAGCATCGCCAGCCGACCTATCGGATCCTGTTGGCCCTTGAGAAAACGGACCCACGAGTGGTTGCAGGATGCCTTGTATTTTAGGTTACTTCCGCCGTCTTCAGTGCGCAGCACTTCTTGTGAACGTCATTCGTGCCGCGCCTGTGCTTGTCAAAGTGAATCAGGCAGAAGAGCTTTTCCAATTCCATGCGAATATCGATGTTCTGCACGCAGAACTGCTCGTCGCTGCGCAGCGGCGTGGGGGTGAAATTGAGCACGCCGCGGATGACGCCGGTGCTGCGGAGCTGCTCCAGCAGGTTCGGCACAGACTGCTCGGGCGTGCAGAGGATCGCCACTTCGATGCGTTAACCATGTGCGTCAATCCCGCTTAGCATCAGCAGACTGTGTTCAACCGTTGGCAGAATGACGGCGAGATACTCCGCCACAGCCTTGACGCTGCCGGGCAGGGTATAGATCAGTGATTGCCCGGCGACTCCAGCGAGAGACCGGCTGAGTAGCGCAGACGGAAGACGCTCCCCGTGTTTCATCCGGACAAAGTCCATGATCCCCGGCAGTTCCTTGTTCAGTAGGGGCGTGACCACGTCGGGGGTGATGTCGCGCGGACCGATCCCGGTTCCGCCCGTGGTGATGATGAGGTCCACGCCGCCTGCAATGGCTTCGGCCAGCCGGTTGCGCAACGGCTCGGCCTCATCGGGAACCAAGCTCCGCGAGATCTCCAGATGCCAACGCATGCCGACAAAGTGCGCGGCGACAGCCGCTTCGACCGCAGGCCCGCTGCGGTCCTCATACACACCGCGACTGGCGCGATCACTGACGGTGATGACCCGCACCCGGAGGGGGCGTGGGTGGTGCGTAATCGCATCGCCGGGTCTGAGACGACCGCCGTGAAGCACGCGGCAGAAGATTCCCTCTTTCGGCATGACGCACGCGCCGACGCTACGGAAAATCGCGCACCCGCCACCGTGGCACGCCTTGCCGATTTGGGTGACCTCCAGCTCGACGTCGCCACTGGTGAACGTATCGCGAATCGCGACCTGACTCAAGTCCACCCCCTCGGTCGTGAGATTCTCGGCAAAATCACCGGCGCGGTAGACCGTCCCAGACTGCCTGCCAAAGAAGGCCACGCATTCCTGGGATAACAGGCTGATCTGGCGATGCCACGCGCCGGCATGCGCATCGCCGACCATGCCGCAGGCGGTGATTTCGGCCTCGGGAACGGGCGTCTTGGTCGTTCCCTTTTCGACGGAGATATTGATGGACACGATGGTTGCGCTCATACGCGTTCCTTGGTTTTCTTGACCAGCCTGATTTCGCCGAGCGTCATGGTCGTGTCAACGGCCTTGCACATGTCGTAGATCGTCAGCAACGCCACGCTGACGGCGGTGAGCGCCTCCATCTCCACACCGGTTTGTCCGGTACACCTCACCTCGCTGACGACGCGCACGCCCGCATCTTCGAGGGTGGCTGCGACCTGCACCTGAGTGAGCATCAGGGTGTGGCACAGTGGAATGAGCGCCGCCGTTTGCTTGGCGGCTTGGACGCCCGCCAACTCGGCCGTGACCAGCACATTGCCTTTCTGGATTCGGCAGGAAGCAATCAAGTCGATCGTGGCGTGTTGTAATTGGATAAAGCCCGTGGCGCGCGCGGTCCGACGGCTGACGGCCTTGCCGCCGACGTCCACCATGCGCGGCCGGCCGTGTTCATCGAGATGACTCAAACTCATGGCACTCATCCTCCCAAAGCGTAAAAGCGGTTATCACTGTGGCAACCGGCGGCGGGCTTGTTCGCCACGGCTGCCAGAAGGGCCTGCCGGGCTCCCAGTTCACGCACGCCGTAACTAATATCGCTGAAAAGACAGGGAAAGACAAGCCCGTCGCTGGAGACGCGCAGACGGTTGCACCGTTCGCAGTGACCGCCGTCGCCTCCGATGACGCGCCAGAACTCGCCCGCGCCGGTGTTCATGCGCCGGATGAAGCGCACCTCCAGGCCTCGTGCCGCGCCATAGGCAGCCACGGCCTGAGCATCAGGTTCGTCGGGTGACGACGCGATGACGCAGTTGAGCTTGACCTTTTGGAACCCGGCGTCCCGGGCGGCCTCAATGCCTCTTAGCACATCCGCGACGGAGCCTCCGCGGGTGATGGCGGCAAAGCGCTGAGGGTCCACGCAGTCGAGGCTGATGTTGATGCGATGGAGACCGGCGTCGCGCAAGGAGTCCGCAAAGCGCGGCAGCAGCGTGCCGTTGGTGGTGAGGGCAAGATCAACGATTCCCTGAATCCCGGCCAGTCGTTGCACCAGGTCGATGATGCCCGTGCGGACGAGGGGTTCTCCGCCGGTGATGCGGACTTTGGTGATGCCGAGTTCCACAGCCACCCGAGTCAAGGCTTCAATCTCTTCAAAAGAGAGAATATCGGCATGGCGTTTGAGCGTGATGCCCTCATCCGGCATGCAGTAGGTGCAGCGTAAATTGCATCGATCCGTGACCGAGATGCGCAGGTAGGTGATGGCGCGATTAAAAGCATCGAACATGGACGTGTTCTCCCGCCTCAAAACAGCCTTTTCCAATGGGCAGCGTGATGATGCCGTCGGCACGTGTCAGGGCGTTGATGTGCGCCGAGCCATGGTAGGTCATGGGTTCCACGTCGCCGGGCGCGGTGAACCGAACCGGAAAAGCGGCCTGCCGGTCGGTCGCACGGCGACGCACGGGGCGCGTGAGACGGCCGGTGGCGATGCGCGGCTCGACGGTGTGCCCCATCATTTGAAAAAGAAAGGGTTTGACCAGAAGCTCGAAGACCACAAAGGTCGATACCGGATTGCCCGGAAGTCCGCAGCAGAAGTGCGCGTCCTTCTGGGCAAAGACGGTTGGCCGACCGGGCTGCATGGCCACGCTCTCAAACGCGAAGGCGAAGCCGAGCTGCCGGAGTATGCCGGGAACGAGATCGTAATCGCCCGTGGAGACGCCGCCCGAGAGGAGGAGTACATCGTGATCGCTTAGGGCGTCGTGGATGGCCGCCGTGAGGGTGGCGGTGTCGTCCCCGACAATGCCGCGATCCGTCACGCAGACACCCATGGCGCGAGTTTGCGCCGCGAGTTGCGGACTGTTGCTGTTGTGAATGCCGGCGGGACCGGGCGTGACGTCCACCGGAACGAGTTCATTGCCGGTGGCGAGGATGGCCACACGCGGACGGCGGGCGACGAGCGGGCGGGCGACGCCGACCGACGCGAGAACGGCGATGTGGGCCGGGGTGAGCCGCTCGCCGCAGGCGAGCACGCGATCTCCCGTGCGGATATCCTCGGCACGCCGGCAGATGTTGTCGGCGGTGTCGGGGTTGTGAATGCGGATGCGGTCGCCCCGCCGTTCGGACTGCTCCTGCATGAGGACGCAATCGGCGCCGAGCGGCAGGGGCGCGCCGGTGAAGATGCGCGCGCAGGTTCCGGAGACGACGGTTCGGGCGGGCCAGGCACCGGCGGCAATATCCTCAATCACGGTCAATTCGCCCAGCCCGAGGTCGGCACGCCGGCAGGCGTAGCCATCCATGGCCGATTTGTCAAACGGCGGCATGTCCATGTCGGCAACCACGTCCTGGGCGAGGATGCGGCCGTCGGCCTCGGCGAGGGCAACGGCTTCGGCTGGCATTCGCGGAGCGGCCGCCAGCATCCGCGACAAGGCTTCTTCGTAGGTGATCATGGGTGCAGGATCCTCCGGTAATCTTCGGGCGTGTTGAGATTGTGGTACCAGTCTCCGGGGGGCATCGGAACGGGGTCGGTGCGTATGCCGGGTTCATCACAAAGGGCGGTGATGCGGCGCTCGCCGCGTGCGAGCACGGCGCGCACGACGGGGATGATCCGCCGCGTGTAAACGGCGAGCAGCGGCTCGCAGCGGCCATCGGCGTTGCGGGGCATGACGATATCCGCGTGGGAGGCGCGCCGCAGCAGGTCGCGCAGAAAATCGAGCGGCCGTTCAGGAATGTCGCACGCGGTGACCAGGACGCGGTCATGGCTCGCGGCCGTCAGACAGGAGAGTATCCCCATCAGCGGTCCCTGATCAGGCTCTTCGTCCGGGATGATCGGACACCCGGCGAAAGCAAAACGGTCTGGATCATTGGCTCCGACCAGCAACTCGTCCGCCAGTGGACGAAGCTGATCGAGGATGTGCCCCAGCAACGGACGCCCGCGAAACGGCATCAGGCTCTTGTCCTGGCCCATGCGCCGACTGCGACCTCCCGCCAGCACCGCGACCGTTGCCGCCAGCGGAACAGACCAACGGCCGTTGGAGAAGGCGCAGCGATCAGGGGAGAAGTCCCAGCCGTCGCCGTGAAAGCCTACTATCCGGTCGGCCAGGGGCAGAACGGCCGCGCACGACGCCTTGATGGCCGTTGTTTCGGGGTCGCGAATGATGAGAAAGGCGCCGGGTTCGATGACCTGACGCACCGAGTTGGACTCACACACCGTGCAGGCGCCCGGCGGAATCCGGGCGAGCAGGGCCGTCACGCCCTCTTCGAGGTGATCGCGCAGCACGCGCAGCCAGAAGACTTGACGGGCACCCGCGGCCCTCATGCGTGCCGTGTCCTTGCTAGGATCGGTGTGGGCGGGGTCGTCCTCGGAGATGTCAAAGGTGTCGCACAGCGAGGAGCAGACGCCGCATCCCTTGCCTCCTCGCGGACAGAGCCCGTCGCGCTCCTGCACGGTGGTGATTTTGACGGCGAACACGGGCTGCGTCTGAGCAAAACGGCGGATCAGCGCGCAGGCGAACTCCGTCTTGCCGACATTGCGGCTGGCGGCGCCCAGAGTCAACAGGTTCGGAACAACGGTCATGGGGCGACTCCGGTGTGTTCACGGCACTCATCAGGAATGAACCGGACGTTTGTGGACTTGAAGCTTGCCCACACCGGCGTGCCGATCGCAAGCCCCATCTCGTCGCGCGACTGCCGCGTAATCAGGGCCTGGAGGGTGACGCCACAGGCGAGGGTCAGCTCGATGCCGAGGGGGGCGGGTTCGAGATCGGTGACCGTTCCGAAAAAGACGTTGCGCGCGCTCCCGCAGGGTTCGGCCAGCGAGACGGTGACGGCGTTGCTCTCGAACACGGCGCAACCGGAGCCGTCCGACGCCTCAGCCGCAACGGCGAAGCGGACGCCGGCGGTCTCGAACTGCGCGCGGCCGCCCGTTGTCACGAGCCGGCCGCGGAAGAAGTTCTTGATTCCCACGAAGCGGGCGATGAATTGAGAGCGGGGGTGGTGGAAGACCTCCTCCGGCGTGCCGACTTGGACGATGCGGCCTGCTTCGAGCACCGCCACGCGAGAGGCCAGCGCCAGCGCCTCCTCGTAATCATGCGTGACGTGGATGATGGTTTGTCCGGCCGCATGGAGACGGCGGAGGAGCGCGCGGATGCCGGTACGCGCCTGAACGTCCAACGAGGCCAGCGGCTCGTCGAGCATCAAGACGCGCGGACGGTGGGCAAGGGTGCGGGCGATGGCGACACGTTGGGCCTCGCCCAGAGACAAGGTGCCGGGTGCGCGGTCCAGCAGGGCTCCGGCTCCGACCTGATCGGCCAGGCGTTCGACCTCGGAATGGCTGGACCGGGGAAGGGCGTAGGCGATATTCCGGCGCACGGTCAGGTGGGGAAACAGGACGTGATCCTGATAGACCAGGCCGAAGGGGCGTTTTTGGATGGGGCAGCGGGTGATGTCGCGGCCGTCGAACGTGAGCTGTCCGCGATCCGGAACGAGAAGTCCGGCCAACAGTTCCAGCAGCACGGTCTTGCCGGCGCCGGACGCGCCCAGCAGGACGAAATAATCGCCGGCATCCACGCGGAAGGTGGCGTCGTGCAGCTCAAAGCCGCCGAGATGGCAGGCGAGTGCGTCAACGGTCAGCATGGCGTGGCCCTCCTGACACGAGGCGAAGCACGATGAACACCAGCAGGCAGATCGCCAGGAACAGGACGGCCACGCTGCGGGCGTAGGAGAGCCCGAAGGAGGTGAATCGCTCGTAAATCAGGATGGGCGTGATCATCGGATGATAGGCCACGATGAGCACCGCGCCAAACTCGCTGAGCCCCCGGGCGAACATCATGACGAAACCGGTCAGGAGCGAGCGGCTGGCGAGCGGCAGCGAGATGGTGAAAAAGACACGCCCCGGCGAGGCTCCGAGCGTCAGTGCGCTCTTTTCCAGGCGCTCGGGAACGGCGGCAAACCCGTCCCGGGCGGCATTGATGAGAAAGGGGCTGCTGACGAAGGCCATGGCCACCGCAATGCCGGCCGGGTGCCCGATGAAGGAAAAGCCCAGGCTTTCCGCGATGCGGCCCGCGGGTGAGTCGCGGTTGAGCACACCGAGGAGTGCGATGCCCGCCGTGGAGTGGGGAATGACGATCGGCAGATCGATCAAACCGAGAAGGAACCGCTTACCGGGAAAGGTGTGGCGCGCGAGAAGCCAGGCAAAGGGGATGGCGATGAGCGAGAACACCAGCGTGCCGGCCAGCGAGGTCAGCAGGGTGAGGCGGATGCTGCGCTGCACCTCCGCATCCGCTGCCGTCTCGCGAAGCGACGGCCAGGAGCTGTGCAGCGCCATGCCCGCCAGCGGTGCCACGACAAACAGCAGAACCAGCGCGCCGCAGAACCAGAGCGCGAGTTCGAAATAGGAGGGTTGGTGAGAGGAACGCATGAACAGGGTTCCTATTTGCGGGGCGTCGCGAACGGCTGCAGATCGACCGGCAGTTTTTCCCACGC
Source organism: Akkermansia muciniphila (assembly GCA_945870025.1). GTDB lineage: Bacteria > Verrucomicrobiota > Kiritimatiellia > RFP12 > JAAYNR01 > VGWG01. Next base: position 12,636 of record CAMBQN010000002.1, on the reverse strand, counting down.
GCTGCAGGGGGAGGGGACGACGGACGGCTGGCCGAGGGTCTCAATGATCTTCATGCCGTGATCCCGAGTCAGCACGAACTTCACGAAGGCCCGCGCGGCCACCGGGTTGGGCGCGCGGGTCGGTATGGTGATGCCGTAGACCATGGGCTCGCCCTTCTGAGTAACATATTCGCCTGGCTTTTTTCCGGAGAGCTGGACCGATGCCTGAGCGTAGTGCTCCGCCAGTTCCGCCTTCTTCAGGTTGATCGGATCGGGCAGGAGCAGGTAGTTCAGGCCATGCTGCACCGCCACGGAACGGTAAAGAAAAATATAGTCGATGGTGCCGGATTCAAGCAGGGCCAGCAGGTCGACTTCCTTGGGGCGGATATAGTTCGCGTCCTTCTTGAGCAGGGCATCGGCCAGCCCGGGCTTTTGGTAGTGCTTTTCAGCCAATTGCATGGATAATACGGCGCGATAGCCGCAGGGGTCGGCGTTGGGATTGGCGCGGCCGAATGCCACCGCCGGATCCTGCAGGATCGTGAACCAGTTCGTTGCGGTCAGCTCGGCGCTCCGTCGCGACGTGTCGTGATAGACGAGGGTCATTTCATTGGCCGCGAACTTGATGTTCCACTCCGCATGGGCCGGGATCAGGAGCTTATCGATCACGAGATAGTCGGCCGAGGCGAAGACGTCGCAAGGGCGGTTCAGGTCGCTGATTTTGCGTGCGCAATCGAGGGACCCGGCACTTTCGAACAGAATTTCGACGTCTGGGTATTGCTTGTTGAAGGCCTGGCCGATCTGCTTGAACGGCACGGAGAGGCTGCCAGCATGAAAGACGATCAACTTGCCGCCGGGCGCTTCTTCGCAGCGGGCGGACCCGATCATTCCAAGTATGAGGGACAGGGCCACGAGTTTCTGGATCATGGGTTGAGTTCTCCTTTGAGTGTATTGAAGGCGGTGAGCGTGTGCCGCTCGACAGTCATACGGAACTGCTGGAAAGCCTGGATGATCCGGTCTCCCTGCGGGGTGAGGGTTGTCCGGCCGCCGCCTTTGCCCCCCCTTACGCGCAGGATCAGAGGCTTGGCCAGACAGGATTCGGCCTTCTTCAAGTCGCCCCACGCCTTGCGGTAGCTGATGCCGAGGTCCCGGGCAGCGAGTTGGAGCGAGCCGGTGCGCGCGATGGTCTCCAACAGCCGAACCTTGCCGTCACCGAAGACTCCCTGACGCATGGGGGAATAAATCCAGAGCCGGAAGTTGGGCTGGAGATCGGCGGCTGGATCCGGAAGGTGTGGAGATGCGTTATGCATGGCGTAACATATCGAATGGCCAAAGAATGGGGAGCCGGAAAGCTCCCCATTCTTTGTCTTACAAGGATTTCTTATGGAACGGCTTGTCGTTGACGAGGAAGGTGAGAGCGAAGCCGCAGGTCAAAACAATCGCACCGGTCACGAAGGTGTAGAGCGGTGCATGCGCCGGGAACTTGTCCTTGATCATGGCGGCGATTTGGGGGCCGACAATGCCGGCCGTCGACCACGCGGTCAGGAGGATGCCGTAAACGACGGGCATCAGGCGCGCGCCGAAGATCGTCAGGACGGTAGACGGAGCGGTTCCGAAGCCGCCGCCGTAGCAGAGCAACACGTAGCAGACGAGAATGCCGAAGAGCCAGGGGTTGGTGACTTGGGTCAAGGCGGCAAACACAAAAATCTGGGATGCCAGAATGATCCGAAAGGTTTTGACGCGCCCGATCTTGTCCGACAGCCCGCCCCAGAAGAAGCGACCGACGCCGTTGAAGAGCGAACTGATAGCGATCAGCGTGGCGCCAGCGCCAGCGAGTGCGACCTTGGCGGCGGCAGGATCCAGGTTGGCGTATTTTTCGCCGACTTTGAGCAGATCCTGAAGCATGGGGGACTGCATGCCGATGAACATGATGCCTGCGCAGATATTGGCGAAGAAGAACAGCCAGACGGTGATGAACGGCAACGAGACGACGCAGTCCTTGGCCGTGGTGGCGTCACCGGCAGCTTGGGCGGCGGCCGAGGTCGCGGGCGGGGTGTAGCCGGCGGGCACGTAGCCCTTGGGCGGGTTGCGCATGAAAGACCCGGCGGCGGTGGCCAGAATCAACATCGTGATGCCGATGCAGCCAAAGACAGTGACCAAATTGCCGTCAAACGACTTCATCAGGATGGGAGCCAGAACTTTGGACATGAACAGCGCGCCGAGTCCGAAGCCCATCACAACCATGCCGGTGATGAACCCCTTCTTGTCAGGGAACCACTTGGCGGAAGTCGCGACGGGCGTCACATAGCCCAACCCCAAGCCGCAGCCGCCGATCACGCCAAACGCGAGATAGAACAGCACCAGGCTCTTCTGCTGCATGGCCAGCGCCGCCAGCAGATAACCGAGGCCATAGAGCACGCCGCCAGCCATCGCCAGCTTGGTGGGACCGATCTTGGCCAGATTGATGCCGCCCCAGGCGGCGGAAAGGCCGAGAAAACAAATCGCCAGACTGAAGATCCACATCACCTGAGCATTGTTCCATCCGAATTCAGCCATGATCGGCTTCTGAAAAAAGCTCCATGCGTAAACCGTCCCGAGACACACCTGCAACAGCGTGCCCATGATGGCGATCAGCCAGCGGTTCATGACCTTGCCTTGTGCGACGGACGCATTCAGTGAGCGGTTCTTCGTGTTCATTCGTATCCTTGTTCGTGTGGGGGTGAAAACGTGTTTAGAGTTTCTCGATCTTGACGGCGCAAACCTTCAATTCAGGAATTTTGGCCGTGGGATCGATGGCCGTGTTGGTGAGGACGTTCGCGGCAGCCTCGGCGAAGTGGAACGGGATGAACACGCTGCCCACCGCCACAATCTCCGTCAGCTTCACGGGGATGTTGATCGCGCCCCGCCTGGACGAGACGCGGACGATCTCGCCGTGCGCAACGCCCAGCGCATCGCAATCGGCTTTGCACATCTCCATGTACGCATCCTTGACGTAGCGCGGAAGGGCTTCCGTGCGTCGGGTCATGGAGCAGGTATGGTAATGATAAAGCATGCGACCGGTATTGAGAACGAACGGATACTCGGCACAAGGCTGCTCCTTGGCCGCGATATGGTCGACTGCGGAGAACAGACCCTTGCCGCGCGAGAACGCCCCGTCCTTGTGCAAGAAGCGGGTTCCCGGGTGCGTGACGGAGGGGCATGGCCATTGCAGGCGCTCGCCCGCCGCCAGACGCTCGGGCGTGATGCCGGCGTACTGTGGCACGAGCGCATTGATCTCGCGAAGAATGTCGTTTGTGTCATCATAGTTCCACGCATGACCGAGGGCTTGCGCCAGACTCTGCACGATCTCCCAATCGGCGCGTGCGTCGCCCGGCGGATCGACGATCCGGGCCAGCGGCAGGATGCGGCGCTCGGTGTTGGTATACGTGCCGGTCTTCTCGGCAAACGAAGAGGCGGGCAGAACCACATCGGCCAATTCAGCCGTTTCCGTCAGGAAAATGTCCTGGACAATCAAGCATTCAAGATGGGCCAGCGATGCTTTGACATGGGTGATATCCGGGTCTGAGATCATCGGGTTCTCGCCCATGATATAGAGCGCCTTGACAGTCCCATCGTGTGCGGCGCCCATGATCTCCGTGACCGTCATGCCGACCTTTTCGGGCAGGTGCTTGTTGTGCCACGCCGTCGCAAACTTGTCGTGCGCGGTGGCGTCGTCCACCTTCTGATAACCCGGGAAGACATTCGGAAGCGCGCCCATGTCGCAGGCGCCCTGCACGTTATTTTGACCGCGCAGGGGGTTGACGCCGGTGCTTTCGCGGCCGATCTGGCCGGCAACGAGCGCCAGGTTGGAGATCGCCTTGACATTGTCCGTGCCGTGGGCATGCTGCGTGATTCCCATAGAATAGACGATGGAGGCGGTCTTGGCCTGGGCAAAGAGCTTCGCCGCCTTCACCAGTTGCGCCGCTGGGATGCCGGTCAGATGCTCAACGGTCTTCGCATCGTACTTCTTCATGACCTCACGCGTGGCGTCGAAGTTCTCCGTGTGAGACGCGATGAAGGCCTTGTTTTCCCATCCGTTCTCGATGATGGCCTGCACCATGCCGTTGATCCAGGCGATGTCGGTTCCATTGCGCTGGCGCAGCCAGAGCGTTGCAAAGCGACAGAGGTCGATCTCACGGGGGTCGACCACGATCAGCTTGGCCTTGTGGTGGAGCACCGCGCGTTTGATGTAGGTGGCGATGACCGGGTGCGTCTCGGTGGTGTTCGATCCGGTCACCAGGATCACCGAGGCATGTTCCAGTTCCGCGATGGAGTTGGTCATGGCGCCGGAGCCCAGCGTAATCGCCAGTCCGGCAACGGTCGAGGCATGGCAGAGACGGGCGCAATGGTCGATGTGCGGGCTGCCGATGCTCGATCGGATGAATTTCTGGAAGAGGTAATTTTCCTCATTGGTGCAACGGGCTGACGACAGGCCGGCAATCGCCGCAGGCCCGTGTTTCGCTCGGATCTCACTCAGGCGATGAGCGGTGTAGCTGATCGCCTCCGGCCACTCCACCTCGACCAGTTTGCCCTCTTTGCGGATCATCGGGCGCTTGAGCCGATCCGGGCGGGTGACAAAATCGAGTCCAAAACGCCCCTTGACGCAGGTTCTTCCATAGTTGGGAACGACGTCTGCGCCCGTGACCTGGATCATGAGATCCTTGCTGCCCACCCCCTCGCTGAAACACCGGCGCGTGGCAACATCCAGTTGACACCCCACGCCGCAATACGGGCACGTGGTGCGCACGACGCGTTCAATATCTTTCTGGCGGATACGTGTGCGCGGGCCATAGAACTGTTTGACGGTGATGGCGCCTACGGGACAGATCTGAGCGCATTCCCCGCAGCCGTCGCATTTGGAATCTTTCCACTCGGCGTAACCCGTCCCCACCGTCGTGCGGATGCCGCGGTTCACAAAGGTCAGCACGCCTTTGCCTTGCAATTCGGAGCAGGCCTTGATGCACCGCTTGCATTGGATGCACTTGGAGGCATCGTAATTCAACACCTGGCTGCTGAAATCCGACGTTTTATTCAGCTCCTCCCAAATGGGCGGGAATTGGCGATCCTTGAAACCGAGGTTGTAGCGGAAAGCCAGATCCTGCAACTGACAGGATGCGTCCTTGACGCAAGAGATGCAGTCGTCGTTGTGATTGGACAGCGCCAGATCAAGCGTGGTGCGCCGCACCTTCTCCAGCGCGGGACTGAAGCAGGTGATAGTCATCCCTTCTTCGGCCGGGGTCGTGCAGGCCGGAATGGCACCCGGTCGGCCTGCAATGTTTACAATGCATAACCGACAGGAAGCGGTATGTGAAACCTTCTTGTTGTAGCACAAGTTGGGGATCTCGATACCGTTGCGCAGGGCCGCCTCCAGAATGGTCTCCCCTTTGATGGCCGTGATCGGTTGTTTATCAATCCATAACGTGATGGTGTCGCTCATGGCAGAACGTTCTCCTGAAAAGCGGTTTATTTCTTGCAAACAGCGCTGAACCTGCAGGCGTCAAAGCAGGCGCCACAATGGATGCACGTCGTCTGGTCGATGACGTGCGCATCTTTGACTTTGCCGGAAATGCAGCCCGTCGGACACTTGCGCGCGCAGAGCGTGCAACCGGTACACAATTCCGGGTCAATGGTGTAGGTGATCAGCTTGGCGCATCTGCCTGCGGGACATTTGCGGTCCACCACGTGCGCCCGGTACTCGTCCTCAAAACAGGCCAGTGTGGCCAGAACCGGGTTGGGAGCGGTCATTCCCAGGCCACAGAGCGATGCCGTCTTGATCGTTTGAGCCAGATCGCGGATGGTATCCAGATCCGCAAGCGAGGCGTTCCCTTCCGTGATCTTCTCGAGCAGTCTGTACATTTGACGACCGCCCACGCGGCAGGGCGTGCATTTCCCGCACGATTCGTCCATGGTGAATTGAACGAAGAACTTGGCCACATCGACCATGCAATCGTCCTCATCCATGACAATCATGCCGCCCGACCCCATCATGGAGCCGAGCGTCTTGAGCGTGTCGTAATCGATCGGCGTCTCCAAATGCTTCTCTGTGATGCATCCCCCCGACGGACCGCCCGTCTGCACGGCCTTAAACTTCCGGTCGTTGCGGATGCCCTCGCCGAGGCCGAAGATGATGTCGCGCAGCGTGATTCCCATGGGAACTTCAATGAGCCCGACCTTCTTGATCTTGCCGGTGATGCAAAAAACCTTGGTTCCCGGCGACCCGGGCGTACCAATGCGCTTGAACCACGCGGCCCCCTTGCGCAGGATCGCCGGTATGTTCGCGAAGGTCTCAACGTTGTTGACGATCGTCGGCTTGCCCCAGAGTCCGGAGACGGCCGGGAACGGTGGCTTGAACGTCGGCATGCCGCGCATGCCGGCGATGGATCGAATCAGCGCGGTCTCCTCGCCGCAGACAAAGGCGCCGGCTCCATATTTGATCGAAAGATCAAAGGCAAAACCGCTGCCCAGGATATTCTCGCCGATCAGCCCGCGCTCGCGCGCCTGGCCAATCGCCAGTTGAAGTCGCTTGATCGCCAGCGGGTATTCGGCGCGCACATAGATGATCCCGTGCGATGCCCCGATCGCGTAACCCGCGATGACCATCGCTTCCAGTACGGCATGCGGGTCGCCTTCCAGCACCGCCCGATCCATGAAGGCGCCGGGGTCGCCTTCGTCCGCATTGCAAATCAGGTATTTCTCTTTCGATGGCTGCGCAGCCGCTATGCGCCATTTCGTCCCCGTGGGGAAGCCGCCGCCCCCTCGGCCGCGAAGACCGGATGCCGTGATGAGATCCACCACCTCTTCCGGCTTCATGCCGGTGAGCGCGGTCGCCAACGCCTGATAGCCATCACGCGCGATGTAGTCATCCATCCGCTCGGGATTGATACGGCCGCTGTTGCGCAAGACAATCCGGGCCTGCATGCGGTTCTCGGTGTTGGCCTCGTCCTCTGGAAAATACCACGATTTCTTGACTTCGCGGCCCTGACCGTCCAGAAGCGCCGCCGCCTGTTCCGGCGTGACGGCGCCGTAAATGGTGCTGCTACCCGTCGCCACATCGACAATCTCAACGGTCGGTTCGCTGTGGCAGAGACCGACGCACCCCACGCTGAGCACATCGATATCCGTGAGTCCGCGTGCGGTCACGGCCCGTTTGAGGGCCTCAAATACGGGGGTCGCGCCGGCCGCAATGCCGCAGGTGCCCATGGAGACGAGAACCTGCGTCTTAGCCGCTTTCCGGGCCTGCTTCTGCAACTCGCGCGTCAGTGTCGATAATTGTTTCGGTGTGGTGATCAACATCGGAATCGCACTCCTATTCGCAATCCTTGATAATCGCGGATACCATCTTGGGGGTCACATTTCCGTAAACCCGATCATTGACCATCACGACGGGAGCCAAACTGCAGGCCCCCACGCAACGGATCGTCGACAGCGTAAACTTCAGGTCTGCACTGCTCTGACCGTCTTCCAGCCCGAGCGCGCTCTTGAAGCCGTCGAGAATCTTGTCGGCTCCCCGAACGAAGCACGCTGTACCTGTGCAGACATTGATCTTGTACTTGCCAACCGGCTGATCGGTGAAAAACGAATAGAAACTGATGACGCCGTAAATATCGGACTGCTGCAGCCGAAGCCGCTTGCCCACACACTCCTGCACCTCCAGCGGCAAATAACCAAAAATCTCCTGCGCCTTGTGAAGGCATCCAATCAAGAAGCCCTTCTGCCGCTCCATGTCCTCGCACAGGGGAAGCTGGTCGATGTATTCATCCAACGCCCGCCGCTTCTCCGGATACACCTCCAAGAGATTGACGCGCTCTTTGCAACCGCATCCGCTACATGCCATGGTGTCCCTCGCTTTGATCAGTCAGTAAATAGTCGCATACCTAAAAAACAGGCTCATGATGCGTGCAACCTCGCCAGCCGCCGAAGCCAACACCTCTATGACGCCAAGAATTTTTTTAGAATATCAAATGTATCCGCATCCCGTCTACTAAAATAATACTAAATAACTTCTGTATAAACGCCAGAATATTAAAAATATGACACGCAGTATTTTATTATTGCAATACGTGGCATAATTTTAGATAATGATCGCATTCTTTTTCGATTTCCGCCGTCTTCGGTCGAAGCCGGTGGGTAGATGGCAGGGAGGTGCAGTATCGTGAGCAGTGCGAAAACTGAAGCGGCGGCGTCCCAGGCGTTGACGCCCGAATTGAAGGCGTTCATCGCCGAATGGAAAAGCAAGCCGGGCAATCTGATCATGGTGTTGCACCAGGTGCAGGAGCACTTTGGCTACATTCCGCGCAAGGTGGCGTTCGAAGTCGCCGACCTGCTAGGCGTGCCGTTGGCGCGCATCTACGGCGTGATCACGTTCTATAATTTCTTCAAGCTAACCCGGCCGGGGCGGAACCGCGTCCAGGTCTGCATGGGGACGGCCTGTTATCTCCGCGGCGGCGAGGACATCATCCTCGAGGTCGAGGAGATGCTGGGCGTGGGCTTGAACACGGTGACGCCGGACGGCGAATTTTCGATTGAGGCGGTTCGCTGTCTCGGTTGCTGCGGACTTGCGCCGGTGATGGTCATCAACGGGGTGGTGTATGGCAAGGTCAAGATGGAGTCCCTGCCCGGCATTCTCGCCCAGTACAAAAAAACATCCCAAGGCTGACAGGGCGCGCGGTGGCCGCAGGCGCCGCCCGCCCGGAGGAGATGAGCATGAGTGACAGATTGACGATGGAGGCTCTGCGCGCGTTGCGCGTCCGCAGACAGAAGGAGCGCACGGCGGGAGGCCTTTCGAAGGACGCGATTCAAGTCGTCGTCGGCATGGGAACGTGCGGCATCGCTGCCGGCTCCCGGGAGACGCTCGCGGCGATCCGCGAGGCGGTCGCGGCGGGCGGATTCAATAACGTGTCGGTGCGGCAGGCCGGATGCATGGGGTTGTGTCACTCCGAACCGACGGTCGAGGTTTCGGTGCCGGGCGGCCCCGCCGTGATTTACGGCAACGTCAACGCCGAGAATGCCCGCACGCTCGTCGCCGAGCACATCACCCACGGCCGCACCGTCGCCAGCCTGGTCTACGCGACCCACGCGGGCCGGTCCCGCGTGGGCCTCGATGGCTTCGAAACCTACCCGAAGCAGTTTCGCATCGTCCTGCGTAATTGCGGCGTGATCGATCCCGATCAGATTGACGATTACATCGCCCGCGATGGCTATGCGGCGCTCGAGAAGGCGCTTTTTGAGATGACCCCCGATCAGGTGATCGCCGAACTCGACGCCTCGGGGCTGCGCGGCCGCGGCGGCGCGGGCTTCCCGGCCGCTAAGAAGTGGGGTTTTGCCAAGATCCAGACGGCCGACCAGAAGTACATGGTCTGCAACGCCGACGAGGGCGATCCCGGAGCCTACATGGATCGCTCGACGCTGGAGGGCGACCCCCATTCGGTCCTGGAGGCCATGGCCATCGCCGGCTACACGATCGGCGCCTCCAAGGGCTACATCTACATCCGCGCCGAATACCCGCTGGCCATCAGCACCCTCGAGACGGCCATCGCCCAGGCCCGCGCCTACGGCCTGCTCGGTCGTCACATCCTCGGCTCGGCGTTCAGCTTTGACATCGAGCTGCGGCTCGGCGCCGGCGCATTCGTCTGCGGTGAGGAAACCGCCCTGCTCGCCTCGATCGAGGGCAAGCGCGGCATGCCTTCGCCGCGGCCGCCGTTCCCCGCCGTCAAGGGACTCTGGGGCAAACCGACCGTCATCAACAACGTCGAGACCCTGGCGAACATTCCGGTCATCCTGCTCAAGGGTGGCGCCTGGTTTGCCAAGATCGGAACCGCGACCTCCAAGGGAACCAAGGTTTTTGCGCTGACCGGCAAGGTGGTGAAATCGGGCCTCATCGAGGTGCCGATGGGGACAACCCTTCGCGAAATCATCTTCGAGATCGGCGGCGGCATCCGCGAGGGCCACACCTTCAAGGCGGCGCAGACGGGCGGACCCTCAGGGGGCGTGATCCCCGAGCAGTTTCTCGATCTGCCGCTCGACTACGAGACCCTCGCCAAGATCGGCTCGATCATGGGATCGGGCGGCTTGATCGTCATGGACGAGACAGACTGCATCGTGGATGTGGCCAAGTTCTACCTCGACTTCACGGTCGATGAGTCGTGTGGCAAGTGCGCGCCGTGCCGGATCGGCGGGCGCTCGCTCTGCAACCTGCTCACCAAGATCACCCAGGGCAACGGGGTCCTGGCCGACATCGACCGCATGCGGGAGATCGCCGAAGCGATGCAGCGCGCGTCGCTCTGCGGGCTGGGGCAGACCGCGTCCAATCCGGTGGTGTCCAGCCTGCGCTATTTTCCCGACGAGTACCGGGCGCATATCGTGGACAAGAAGTGTCCGTCCAAGAAGTGCAAGAGCCTGCTCGCCTATGCGATCACCCCGGAAAAGTGCGTCGGCTGCACGGCCTGCGCCCGCGTCTGCCCGGTCCACGCCATCAGCGGCGAGCGCAAGCGCGCGCATGTGATCGACACGGCCGCCTGTATCAAATGCGGCCAATGCTTCACTGTCTGCAAATTTCAAGCGGTTTCACGCAGTTAGGATCACGTCATTCTGGAGACGATTATGGATCACACGGTCACACTCGAAATCAACGGGATCTCCGTCACCGTTCCGGCCGGCGCCACCATTCTGCACGCCGCCAAGTCCGCCAACGTCAAGATCCCCACGCTGTGCTACCATCCCGACCTGAAGGCGTGGGCGGCCTGCGGCATCTGCGTGGTGCGCAATGCGAATTCGCCCAAGCTCCTGCGCGCCTGCTGCACCGAGGTCGCCCCGGGGATGAAGATCACCACCCACGATGCGGACCTCGTCAAGATCCGCCGCACCGTGCTGGAGCTGATCCTCAGCACGCATCCCAACGACTGCCTGCAGTGTCCGCGTAGCGGCCGCTGCGAGCTGCAGAAGATCGCCGCCGACTTCGGCATCCGCGAGAACCCGTATGAGGCCCGTGTCGAGCCGTTGCCCCAGGACACCTCGACGCCGTCGATCGTCCTCAACCCGGAGAAGTGCATCAAGTGCGGCCGCTGCGCCCTAGTCTGCCAGGAGATGCAGGGCGTCTGGGCGCTCGAATTCATCGGCCGCGGCGAGAAAACCCGCATTGCGCCCGCCGCCGACTGCACCCTCGCCGAGTCGCCCTGTATCCAGTGCGGCCAGTGCTCGGCCCATTGTCCGGTCGGCGCCATCTACGAGAAGGACGAGACGGCCAAGGCGTGGGACGCGCTGAAGAACCCCGACCTCCACTGCGTGGTCCAGATCGCCCCGGCTGTCCGCGTCGCCATCGGCGAGGCGTTCGGCCTGCCACCCGGGACGCTGATGACCGGCGAGACCTACACGGCATTGCGCCGCCTCGGCTTTAAGGCGGTGTTCGACACCAATTTCTCCGCCGACGTGACCATCATGGAAGAGGGGTCCGAGTTCGTGCAGCGCTTCGTCCATGGCAAGGGCACCCTCCCCTTGATCACCTCGTGCTGCCCGGCGTGGACCGATTACATGGAGAAGTACGCGGCTGATTTCATCGAGAACTTCTCCTCGTGCAAGTCGCCGCAGCAGATGCTCTCCGCGCTGGCCAAGAGCTACTACGCCGAGAAGATGGGCCTCGACCCCAAGAAGATCTTCATGGTGTCCGTCATGCCCTGCACGGCCAAGAAATACGAGATCGGCCGCTCGGAGAACATGCGCTCGACCGGCCAGCAGGACACCGACGTCGTTCTGACCACCCGCGAACTCGGCTACATGCTCAAGGCCGCGGGCATCGACTTCGTGAACCTGCCGAAGTCCGATCCCGACAACATCCTCGGCGACTACAGCGGCGCGGGCACGATCTTCGGCGTCACCGGCGGCGTGATGGAGGCCGCCCTGCGCACCGCCTACCACCTCGTCACCCAGGAGGAACTGGCCGATGTTCGCTTCGAGGCCGTCCGCGGCATGGTTGGCGTCAAGGAGGCCGTGATCGACATCAAGGGGACGCCGGTGCGCATCGCCGTGGCCCACCAGATGGGCAACGTCGAACAGGTGCTCAAAGCCCTTCGCGAAGATCGCCAGGCCGGCCGCAAGCCGCGTTACGACTTCGTGGAAGTCATGGCCTGCCGCGGCGGATGCATCTCCGGCGGCGGACAGCCGCTCGGTGCCACCGACGAGGTTCGCCTTGCCCGCACCCGCGGGATCTACGCCGACGATGAGCGCTCGACCCGCCGCTGCTCGCACCAGAATCCGTACGTGCAGCAGCTCTACACGGAGTACCTGGGCAAACCCCTGAGCAAGAAGGCTCATCAGCTTCTGCACAACCACTACAAGCCGCGTAAGGTCTACGCGAAGTAGGCGGGACAGAAGTGCAGGCAGCAATTCTGATTATGACAGCCGCTATCGGGATCCAAATCGGGATCGGGACCGAAATCGACGAGAAAGCAAGGAATTCGACCCCGATAGGGCGCATCCCCGTTTCACTGACCTGTCAAGCGGGCGATCCTGTGGACAGCCCTGTGACGTGGGCTAGCGCCCCGGCCGACGCGGCAGCGGTGGCGCGGGACGTATCGGACCGCGCAGACGGTGTGAGCGGTCTCGTAGATCCCGCTCTACCCGCTCACG
>CAMBQN010000001.1 GCA_945870025.1 Akkermansia muciniphila | reverse complement strand
CAACGGTTGCTTGTTGTCGGTGGCCACTTCGATGCAGGCGGCAATTGAATCAGCCGTGAAGACAAGCGGGATTTCGATGCGATTGGACTCAAGTTTAAGATTGTCATCCACGATCCAAACAGTCCAGGGGCCAGGCTTCAAATCCCCCGACCAGCCATCACGATACAAATCAATCTTGAACTCGTTCGTCTGACCGGGAGCGATAGAAATATGATTAACAATAGGCATTACCCACGCAGTTACCTCTTGACCATCAGGGAGTGTGAATGTCGTGTATGTGTTGCTGCCGAAATTGTACCCCCCGTACCCCCACTGACGTTTCGTTGATCCAGACAGGCGGTAACGTATCCCGGCATTTACGGACTCGCTGGGCGTTGGAACTACCCAAGGCTCCTGCTCCCCGTTACGATAACTGACGGTGAACGAAACATTCCTTTCGAACACGTACGGGCCATCTCCGACAGAGAGTATGATGGATCGCTGTGGGGGAACCGATTGGGCAGATTCCAGCGACGTGAAGCTCATTGCCACAACAGCGGAGAAGATCATAATTATTCTCATGGCTTGATTCCTCTCAGTATTTTCTGTTCGTCGACTGTGAATGCGGGTTGTGATCCGCTAGGATCCATAAGCCCTAGTGCAGAGTGATCATCAGGACTTAGACTTGTGCTGAAATTCCGTCGTTTGAAAAAGGACTTTGTCGCATGTCCAACTTCATGTGCGATTGATAGAGCTGGAGTATTGTTGTTTTTTGTTATTGAGATGATTTTATTGGGGTGCGACAGGCCGCCGAAGCCAGTTCCAGGACACCAAACGCTATCAGGGTCTATGTTAGTGTATCTGCCATTACGCGTCGTTACTCGAACCCAATCTGGCCAGATGTATGTCTCAGTATCGGGATTGAGCACCCCACCCACTAAGACGGAATTATACTTCGGGTGAATATACTTAATTCCAACAATAGAGTCATTGGCCATTCCCCCATTAGCTAGCCATTCCATCATAGAGGTATTGAATTCACTGTCGATTCTATCGACCCAAAATTGTGCTTGGTCGTTGATACGCGCGCGGGCTTCGTCACGGGCAACGCCCGCCGGACCTTCCGCCGCCGCCAAAACATCCGCCCTTATAGTCTCTAAGGCAGTTGTTTTCCGCAGGGTCGCCCAGTCCTTTTGATGTGGATAAGCATTCTTCCAGAGACAAATGTATTGGACGCTTTTTTCGATTGGGATCGGTTTGACGGCACCCACCACATAATCCACATAGGTTTCTACTAGCCCTGCATTATGGAAATACGGCTGAATGTTGACTTCCGTCCCGTTCACAGATACATGCGTCTCACCAGCCATCTCGAATATTTTCTCAAATGCAGCCTGCCTCCAAACTGTCAACAGACCGCTTTCCTTCGTAATCAGGTCAGCACCAGCGGAATCCTTGATAACGGCTTTCAATATGAAGTCGTCACCGCCGACGCCAGAAGGTCGGAACCAGACATACGTTTTCCCTTGATCTGCCCCCGCAGTTGTTATAGTCGCTCCCCAACAGACATGCTTGTAGCCGTCGGTGCTGCCAGAATCAGCACTAGCATGATCCGCCCAATAGATTGCCGTGGGATCGCCTTTCTTTCCAAGGTACTTGCCAGTAGCATAGCTGTATGACTGGATCGGTGTTGCGTTCCACGGTTCAGGATCTCCCCCGGAAAAGGAGACATGAATGGGTACGGCGGTAACCGCGCCTGTACCATCTTTCTTTTTGAGTTTTACCAAAGTGGAGACTTCCACTTGATGTTCGGGAACGTTCATGATGACAATCTCTCCCCATCGGTTGATGTTGAATGCAAGCGATTCCACTTCCACCTTTGTGGTCTTGCTGTCGCTGCATGACGAACTAAAGTCGGCCACATCACTGATCGAGACCTTTATGGTGTACGGAGAATCACGAGGGCCGACATACTTTCCGCTGTCCGCCCCTTGATTCGCTTTGCCGTCCCACTCGTAGAGAACATTCGCGCCAGTCATTGTGATCGTCTCATCCTTGAATATCGGATTCACGGTATCGCCGTTCTTGAACACCTCGAGTTTTCCGAAACTCGCAGTGTATCCTGCTGGCTTTATTGTATACCTCACAGCCAGCTTTTCGACGCTAGGCGCAAAGTTCGCATCGACGGAATCGATATCCACTTCAAAGACAGTCACCTCGTCATAGGGCTCGGCATGCCCGACGGGCTTCGCCTTCAGTATGTCTCCCCCCTTCGCCTTGACGCGCGTCACCGACGGCAAGGCCGGCAGTCCTGGTATTATCGGTAAAAAGGGCAGTACGTCGGAAAATACGGGAGTCGCCCCATCATCGTCAATGACATGGAAAATTTTAAGCGGGGCGAATGTGTAGTATTTGCAATCTGTACTCGCTCCTGCGGGAGGCAGCTGTTCAGCAGCCTTGCTCCACTCCAGGTCGTTCGGGTAGTCTTCTAAAATCATGCCGCGCCGTCGCGTGACTTGTGCGCGAAGGGTGGTGCCTTGCCAGTATCTAGGAAAAGTGGGTTGTCCGACCTTGTCCTTCGCGATGGCGCCGAGCGGCACCCAGATCGCCCCGATGGCAACATACGAACTGGCTCCGCCGCCCGTGCCTGCCGCCCCGCCACTGGCGCTGATCGCGTCGGTCCTGAAGACGAGGCTTTTGGCACCGGTCTCCATCGCATCCACGGTGCTCCCCGAGATCTCGAGTGCCTTGCTTGACAGCACCGCCGTCAGGTCATCCGCGCCCGTCGTGTCCTTGTCGGTAATACGAACGATCTGCATCTTCAGTTCTCCGTCCGATCTCGCGAAAACCAGCGAATCAACGCTCGTCTCCACAAGCACACCGGTCTCCACCAACCCCGGCCTCAGGCTGGAGACCACCGTGACCGTGATCGTGTCGGCCACGTTCGTCGCGGGAAGCGCGGACATCTCAATCTCAACCGTAACACGCTCTGCCTCGTAGACGCTGCCATTCTGTGGCTTATAGACGGTCATGATACGTTCCGCGCCGAACGCGACCGAGGCCATCAACACGGTCTCCCGGTCCGGTCCCTTGGCGCTATCGGCCACATTCTGCTCCAGCACCCGACGAACCGCAAGCCCGTCCTCTTCATCTGCAAAGATGTCGGAGTTCACCCCCTGCTCCGTGAGCACATAGTCGTTGCTCCACGACGAAACGTTGCTGAGCATCTTCAGTTTTAAAGTCCGACTGCTTCCTGAACCATTGTCGATGAGTTCGTAGTTCTTGACGGTGAAGGGATCCGACAGTCGACCGAACTCACTTCCTGTCGGCGCCCCCCCAAATCCACCCTCTCCGCCCGGCTGCCCCACTTGGCCTCCGAGTGGTTGTTGAACGGACTGGGCGGCGGTATAGTCCGCCACCTTCCACGGACTGTTTCGTTGTGCCCAAACAATCTGGAAGTTGTACACGCTGACATTAAGCAGCCGGTGCGGTTCGTCGCTGTCATAGACGCCGTTCCCGTTGCAGTCGTACCATCCAAGAATCTTGAATGTGCGGTCGGGCAACCCGCTAACCGTATTGCTGGTCCACGTGAGCGTCTGCGGGTTCATTGTGAAGGTGCCGTTGTTATCAGGTGCCCAGTGCGTTGTCGTGGCGGTTGCTTCGTTCGCTTCGTTTGTGAGCAGAACCTTCCACCGGAATTGATCGCCGTCGATGTCGTCAGGCTGCCACCAGCCCTGGATCGTCAGTTCGGCTGTCCCGTTACTCGCCTCGGCCACGTATAGTGTGTTGTCTTGGGATTGCAACTCATCGAACAGGGTCGTGTCCGCCACATTCTCGTCCGTGACCGCGTCGGTCAGCATCAGCTTCGTGAAGTCCACAACCGTGAAACTGATCCGGTCATACATTCCGTCGGGAATGGCCTGCGCCAGAATGGTCTCCGGCCCCTGGGCTGTACTCGTTCCCGCAGTGGCGCTGACGGCCACACCCTCAACCCAGAAGTTCGTCGGCAGGTTCGCATTCGCATAGTCGGTGCCCGAAATGACCGCATTTCCACCAGTGGCGGCGTCATAGATCGCGATTTTCGTGCTTCCCCACGAGAGCCGAACCCGTTTGGTGGAGTCACCAGCGGTGGTGCCCCAGTCGGCCGGTTGAACCTTCTGCAAGGTGATCTTCCTTCTGCCTTCGACGCACACAAACCCACCAGGAGTCCATTCTGTCGGATCGTCGGCTGCAAGGTAGTCGATGTCCAGGTCCACCTCCACAATATGCGGATTGACCCCTGCCCGCAGGCTCCAGATTGTCAGGGTTGTCAGTACGACGGTCACGATGAGAATGAGTTTACGCTTCATGTGTTCTCCGGTCAATAGGTGAGTTGGAAAAACAGGTGTCAGGTGTCAGGTTTCAGGTTTCAGGAAAACTACTGCCCCACGGGGTCGCTGCCTTGGTAGATTGCGATCGAGTGGCAGGTGCCGGTGAAGAGGTCGGGGGTGGCGATCATTTGGTAGGCGTAGAGCCATTTGCCGCTGACGGGGTCGTAGGTGAAGGCGTTGGTGGTGAGAAATTTGTCCAGCGTGGAGTCCTCAAAGGTCACGCCACGGATGATGATGTGCAGGTTGACCCCCAAGTCGAGAACCTGCGGGTCCATCTCCAGGTTGGTCTGGACCCGTTTGGCGCCGTCCGGGAAGGTTTCCACAACGCCGATGGTGGTGGTGGACTGGGAGCGCATCGTGAACTCGTCAACCTCTTGCTGCGCGAGGATGGGGCCGGTCGGACTGCCCAAGCGGGCTTGCAGGATCGGCGTGCCAGCCTTCAGCGGTTTGAGATACAGACGCACGCCGCGGGCGGTGGTCTCCTTGACGCTGACTTCGAGCAGCGTGGGATCGTTGGCGGTAAAGAACACGGCGGAGGCGGGTCCGTAGACGAGGACTTCCTTCTCGCGGCGGAAGCCGATCTGACAGGCGATGGGGCCTTGGAGGTCCACCTGCGTCACGGAGATGACGAGGCTGGCGAAGGAGATGCCGTCGAGCGTGGCGATCGCGGTGAACGTGCCCGCCCGGTCGAAGAGGACGGGGAAGGAGCAGGGGCCGGGGTTCAGTGTTCGGTGTTCGGCAAAGGCGGCACCGGAGGCGTCGGTGACGGTGATGACGCGTTCGCCGGCTATGCTGTTGCTGGCGGAGAGGATGACCGATTCGCCGAGGCGGATCTGCGTGTCGGGCGCAACGCCGATCTCCAGCGCGCGCCACAGCACGCTGCCGGTGAGGTCGGCGAGACCGCTGCGGTGCAGGGTCAGCGGCGTGGGGGCGTCCGGCAGGAGCGGGTAGCGCATCAGATAGCGGAAGTCGCCGATGGGGAGTCCGGTCATGACGCCGCTGGGGCCGTCCAAACTGACTTGCGCGGGTGTGCCTTCGAGCGTGGCGTGGGCGATGGAGAGGTAGGCCGGGGAGACAACCGACTCGGCGGGGAGCAACGGGATGTTGGAGGTGAAGACGGCGACGGTCTCCGGGGAGCGGTAAGCGGCGGCGCTATAGACCCGTGCGCGGAGGGTGGCGTCGTGGGTCAGCGTGAGCGGACCGGTGACGACGGGCGACGCCTCGGTGACCGGCGAGCCATCGAAGGTAAAGCGGGCGGTGGTCTTGGGCTTATCAGAGATGATCATCTCGCGGGAGCCAACCGGATCACCGCCAGCGAGGGTGAGCCAGAAGCGGGTGGCGCCGAGCGGGGCGGTGACGCGGCCGCTGCCGTTCGTGCCGGTGTAGGTGACCCAGCCGTCCGCATCGGTCGTGGCGCTGACCAGCGGGGCTGCGCCGACCACGAGACGGACTTTCTCGCCAGCGAACTCGAAGCGGGTGGCCTGTCCGGCAAAGGTGCTGATGGGGATGCGGGCGAAGTTCGCCAGGTTCTGGGATGGCGTGGCGCCCTGGGTCAGACCCGACGCGCAGCTCCAGAGCGAAATATCGCCGCCCGTACCGGTCCAGTGCTGCGTCATCAGCATAAAGACGCGGTTACCGGTCTCGGCGTACCAGAAGTCATAGTTGTTGCCGTCCCAGTCCGTGGACTCCGTGACACCGGCAAAGAGGGCGGGATAATAGGTGGCGGAGAGATCGGCTAGTGACCAGATATAGAACGGGAAGGGTCCGCTATCGGGAGACAGGCTCGCACCGGGGAACTGCCACCGGATCCGGGCGGCCGTGCGCGCCCGCATGGCCTCCACGGTTGCGCCGTCCTGCGAAAGGGCTGCCACGCTTTCAAGCCCTTGGCCCGGATATTTGACGCCCGTGCGCCAGCCGGGGGTGTTGGTGAGCGGGGCGAGCACGGCCGGCGTGATGGTGACGGTCTGCGGCTGACTGAAGGTGCCGCCAGCGGGGGTGATGATGGGTTTAGGCGGCGTGGGGACGTTGTTGATCTGGAGAACGGCGGAGCCGAAGATGCCGCCCACGTGAGCGAACACCGGGTACGACACGCCCGCATCGCCATCGGCGGTAGCCAGGCCGGAGGCGTTGATCGAGATGTTTTGGGCGCTCCAAGTAAACGCGGGCTGGGAGGCCATCAGGACGTTGAACTGGTCGTATGCGGTGGCGCTAAACTGGCGGGTGGACAGCGGATCGAGGGAGACGGAGGCCGGTGTGACGACTATGCGGGCGGCGGTGGCCACCACCGTCACGGGAACCGTGCTGGTGGCGGTGAGGGCTTGGGCGTCCTTGACTATGGCTTTCAGAACGTATTGGCCGGGTTTCTTGAAGGTTGCTTGGGTCGCCTTGGCCAGTTTCGAGGCATTCGGGGAGAAGGTGACACTCGCGGCGCCGGTGGCCGACCAAGAATAGGTAAGGGCGGCCTCGCCCGCATCGTCGGCTCCGAGCACCGTGGCGACGACGTTCGTGGTGGTGACGGGGTTGGCGCTGACGGCGGCCGGTGTGGCGAGGGCGGGCGCGGCGTTGACGGTGATGCTGGCCGTGGCCTGCCGGCCGCAGGAGGAGGCCGTGAGCGTATACGGTCCGCCGGGAGCGGCCGCCGTGAAGATGCCGTTGCTGCCAACCGTTCCGCCTCCGCTGATGGCAAAGGCAACCGCAGGCTGCGGTGCGAGGTTCTTGACGAACTGATCGCGGACGACAGCGATAAACGTGCGCGAGGTGCCGGGATTCATGCGCAGCGACGTGGGCGACAGGGCGATCGAGGTGGGCGTCGATGAGACTGCGACCGTCACCTCACTCGTGGCCGTTTGGCCAGCCTTGTCCGAGATTATGACCTGAAACGTGTAAGTGCCGTCCGCCTTGAACGTTACGGTGGTCTGTTTGGCGGCGTTACACCCGTTGCGGGTGTAGGTCGGAACCGCAGGCGGGGTATTCATCGTGTTCCAAGAATAGACCAGGTTGGCAGCGCCGCCGTCGTCCGCGCCCAAGACTGAAAGGACGGTGGTCTTTGCTGTCACGACAGCCGGCTTGGCCGAAGCCGGGACGGCCACCTTAGGTGGAGCATCGGCAAAGGCCGACGCGGAAACGAATACGGCGGCAAGGGTGACGGCCTTCACTCCACGAGCACCGGCGCACAACCCACGAATCAATTGCAACATACCAGACCCCCGTTACAAATAAATCTGCAAAAAAAAATCATTCGCTGACTCATACAGTTGGTACATGGTATGCGGGGGTGAAATTTGTCAATAGAAAAATATGCACAATTTTTCGCCAGCTATACAAATTATGGCACCTTTGTACAGTCGAGATCGAAATCGCTATCGCTATCGGGGTCGAATTCCTTGCTTTCTCGTCGATTTCGGTCCCGATCCCGATTTGGATCCCGATAGCGGCTGTCATAATTAGAATTGCTGAATTTGCGCCAGTTTTGTAAAACCGTTCTTGCCTTTTCCTTCCGCAACGTGTATATCCTTTTCTGAAAAGGGGCGCGTCATGCGCCTGACAGGAGGGGCAGCCGTGCATATCAACCCACACGTATCCGCTTTTCTCAAGAACTACCCGTATGAGGGGCTGACTTTTGACGACGTCACGCTGATCACGCAATATGCGGATTTTCTGCCGGACGAGACCTCCATCGCCACCCGCCTCACCACCCGCATCGGGCTCAACATCCCCTTCGTGAGCGCCGCCATGGACACCGTCACCGAGGCCCAGATGGCGATCAGCATGGCGATGCTCGGCGGCATCGGCGTCATTCATAAGAACCTTCCGCCGAACGTGCAGGCCGAGCAGGTGCGCAAGGTCAAGCAGTACCTCAACGGCCTGATCACCCACCCCGTCGTGTTCCATGCCGAAGACACGCTCGATCACATTCAGGAGGCACGGCGATCCAAGCATCTGAGTTTCAGCGGCTTTCCGATCACCGACAAGGAGGATCGCCTCGTCGGCATCATCACCTCCACCGATCTGCGCTTCGCCAAGGATGGCGATGCGCGCGTGAAAGATCTGATGACCACGCAGATCGTGACCGCCCAGTCCAGCACAACGCTCGAAGACGCCTATCGGATCATGATGGCCAACAAGATCGGCAAGCTGCCGCTGCTTGACGCCGCCGGCAAACTGGTCGGCCTTTACAGTTTTACCGACGTGAAAGAGCTGATCGAAAACCGTCAGCCGCTCTACAATCGAGACAGCCACTACCGCCTGCGCGTCGCCGCCGCCGTGGGCGCGGGCGACCATGTCCGCGCCGACCTGCTCGCCGAGCAGCACGTCGACGTATTCGTGGTTGACAGCGCCCACGGCCATTCCAAGGGTATCCTCGACATGATCCGCTGGCTGGTCCAGCACTACCCCGACATTGACGTGATTGGCGGCAATGTCGCCACCCCCGAGGGCGCTCTGGCCATTCGCGACGCCGGCGCGCACGCCGTCAAGATCGGCATTGGTCCCGGATCGATCTGCACCACCCGCGTCGTCTGCGGCGTCGGCATCCCCCAGATCACGGCCGTCTACGAGGCTGCGGCCGCGCTTGAAGGTTCGATCCCCGTGATCGCCGACGGCGGCATTCGCCACTCCGGAGACGTCCCCAAGGCCCTCGTGGCTGGCGCCGACTGCGTGATGCTTGGTTCGCTCCTCGCGGGCACCGACGAAAGTCCCGGAGAAAAGATCATTCACGAAGGTCGCCAATACGTCATCTACCGCGGCATGGGAAGTCTCGCCGCCATGAAGGATGGCATGGGTAGCCGCCAGCGTTACGGGCAGGACAACATCAAGGATGAGGAACTCGTGCCGCAGGGGATCGAGGGGATCGTGCCGCATCTGGGGAGCGTCAAGAAGGTGATGACGCAGTTTTGCGGCGGACTCCGCTCATCGCTGGGTTACTGCGGCGCCCGCACACTTCCGGAACTCCAGCGCACCGGCAAGATGTACCGAGTCTCGACCGCTGGCGTCCGCGAGGCCCACCCCCACGATGTCAAGATCATCAAGGAAGCCCCGAATTACCGCTCGTGAGGGTGGGGCTGGGGGCCTGTAGGCAGGATCGGATTGGATGACGTCAGTCGTGGAGCGATCTCCACACAATCCCAAAGGGATTTTATCTCATAGCCCAGGGTTGCCGCAACGCGGCTACCCTGGGGGTGGGGTCGAATGCGTCAACCAACCCCAACGGGGTTGTGTCATCCCCCGTCAATCCCACACGTACCGTTCGTCCCATTCCATCCCGTGTTTTCGCAAGAATGCGCGATACTCGTCCTGAAACGTCCGTTTCCGGTGATGATCCTCCTGCCCGGAAATATAGGCGCGAACCTTGTCTGCATTCGACGCGCTCACCGAATAGACGCCGTATCCGTTTTGCCAGGCAAAATCCAGTAACGCGGGATCTCTCTGTTTGATCCACACGCTTGTCACGCGCTTGAGTTCTTTGACCCACTCGGCCTGCGTGACCGTGCGTCCAAGCCTGCACAAAAGATGCACATGATCTTCCGTTCCCCCGACGATGTGCGGCGGACACTCCAGCTTCTTGGACACCCCGCCGAGGTAGGCATGGCATTCCGTTCGCAACCCGACATCCTTCAGGAACGGAGCGCGATCCTTGGTTGAAAACACCAGATGGACGAGGACGCATGATAGCGACTGGGGCATGACAGATCCCTCCTGACGCAACCCCGATGGGGTTGCCGATTGCCACGTTACCTCAACCCAGGGTAGCCGCGTTGCGGCAACCCTGGGCTACCAGATGATGCCCCGTTGGGGCATTGCGAAAAACATCCTGCATGTCGTACCCGGTACTACCAGATGTTGCCCCGTTGGGGCATTGCGGCAACGCAGAGGTTTTGCAAGCGCCTCAACCATTTCCAGAAACCCTGGCTCATGAACAAATCCCCCACAAACCCAAAAGTGCCTTCATGCACTTCGTGACCTTCGTGGTGAATTCAACTTCAATCCGGGCGAGCCTACTTCGCCGGCGCGAGCAGCGGCTCGATCGGGAACGTCTCGATCGGCACTGCGGTCTCTGCGGCCGGGGCCGCAGGGGTTGGGGCCGCAGTGACCGGCGCAGCCTTCGGCGCCTTGCCGGCCTTCTGCTTGGCTTCACGCTCGCGCAACTTCTGCAGCGCGGCTTCCGATCGCTTCACTTCCTCCTCGTGGGAGATCCGCGTCCGCTCACGGCGCAACACATCCGCGACCGGCTCGGGTTCGGCCAGCGGGCTTTCCGACCAGCCCTGGGTCCACAGGCCGTCAGCCGAGCGCCCGAGAGCTTCACGCCGGCGGCGGGCCTCTTCCGCGGCTTCGGCCTGAGTGGCAAAGACGTGGGGCGTCATGAAGACCAGCAATTCCGAACGCTTCTCTTTGCTGTATTGCTTTCCAAAAATCCAGCCCAAGTAGGGAATATCGCACAGAAAGGGAATTCCCGACTTGCCGGTAGCGATGGTCTTCTTGACCAATCCGCCCAGAATAATCGTCTGCCCGCTGTTCACAATCACATCGGCATTGATTTCACGCGTCGTGGTCGTGGCGTATGTGCTTGCATTGACTTTTTGATCGGCGCCTCTGTCCTGAAACATTTGTTTGACGGTCATCATGACATTGCCCTTAGCATTGATGCGGGGCGTCACGGTCACGGTAATGCCGATTTCCTTTTGAACAAAATCATCTTCATACGTGGTGGTGGTGTTGACGGAAACCGCCTTCTTTCCGTTGAACAAATAGACCAGTTCCGTCGCCTTGATGGTTGCTTCTTTGTTGTCCATGGTCTGAATCACAGGAGAGGCCAAGACCTTGGTTTTGGAATCTGTTGACGCCGCCTTAATCACGAGATCTAGATCCAGTTTGTTGATCTTGGTATAATAGGCAATTCCGCTTTGGATCAGGTTGGTCGCGACGCTGTTGATCAGATTAAAGGCTGCGGTATCGCCAGCGCCGCCCACCAACCAGCCTTTGTTCTCCGGTTTGTTTCCATTGACTTGTTTCACCCAGTCGATCCCCGCCTCAATGTCGTCTCCCAGCGACACTTCCAGCACCACCGTCTCGATCAGCACTTGTGAAAGCTGGATATCCATGCTGTTGATCAAGCCTTTGATGACCTTCAGATCGCCTTTGCTGGCCATAATGATGATGCCGTTGATCCGCTTGTCTGGGAGGACTTTGATGTTGTCCTTGTTGAGTTCGCCCACCTTGGATGCGCCGGTCTCGCCAGCGGCGGTCTCCGCACGCGTCATACGGGACTGGACGGCCTCGGCCAGAGTCAGTGTCTTGGGGTCGCCCGTCGGCGCGCCGGGAGTCTTGGGCGCCTCGTCTTTTTTGGAGACGTTGCCGATCAGGTCGTTGATCATCTTGGCCACATCTTCGGCATTGGCGTGCTCCAGACGCACGACCTCGACGTCGAAGTTCGGGGCTATGGTGACATCGAGGATGGCGATCAGATCGTCAAAGAACTTCATGTTCTCTTGGCTGGTGATGATAATGAGCTGGTTGGAGCGCTCATCGGCGACGATGTTGACGCGGCCTCGGATCATGCCGCGTTCGGCATCGGACAACGCGGTCGCAATCACCTCGTTGGGCGCGGCGATGAGTTCGGGCACGGGTGTGTTGCCGGGCCGCCTGGTGACGCCGGGCGGCAGAATCGGCGTCGGACGGCGCACCTCAATGCCGGGCGATCCGGATGTCTTGGTCTGTAGCGACTCCTTGCCTTGGATCTGCTTCTGCGATTCGGCGACGAACGCATCGAGCCGATTCTTGATGTCTGATGCTTTGGCAAAATCGATCTTCCGATAAAACACCTTATCCCGAATCGGTAGCTCGATGTCGATGAAGGCGATGATCTCGAGCATGCGGTTGATGTTTTCGGCAGAATCCAGGAGCAGGATGCTTTGAAGATCCTTGAACAGCGTGATCTGCCCATCGTCACGCTTGAACCCTTCGATCGCCTTGAATGCATCGTCGACCGAGACGTACTTGAGGCGGACCATCTGGCTGACGAACTGCCCCTTGGGGAGGTGCCCACCTTCTGGCACCTCCCCGAAGCCGGTCACAAAGCCGCGCTTCATCACGGTCTGGGAGTTTTCAACCCGCAAGAAAACGTCGTCAATCGGGATCAGCACGATCTTGTTCATGTTCAGGAGGCGTTCGATCGCTTCGAGATATTGCGCCTGGGTCAGCTTGGCCGACGGATTGCTGTTCAGCGGAGGGGGTGTCGCCTTGAGGTTGACATCCGGGGCGATCAGGAGCGTCTGCCCGGTCACTTCAACATAGGTCTTCAGGTACAGCTCGACGGGCGTGCCTTCGGCGAATTTCAAGGCCGGCATCGATTTCCCGCCGCCTGCGGCCCGATCCGCCGCGTTCGTGGCGGCGGGCGGACGGGTGACGCGAGGGGCAATCACGCGACCCGGAGCCGGCGGGGGCGGTGCAACCGGCGGGGGCGGATCCTGGGCTAGGACGGCGAGCGACAGGCCGATCACGCCGAGCGTAACGATTGACAGACGTTTGAAAATATTCATGGTCTTACTCCTGAGCGGATTCGGGTGGCCGTGTGGATTCGCGCATGTAGGCGCAGTACAGGGTGAATTGGCCCCGCAACAGGGCGGGGTTTTGGGGATGGATCGAGATGGTCATGTTGCGCACATCGAGCATGACCCCCTCGTTTTGCACATCGTGCAAAAACCGCACAAGCGCATCGAGCGAACCGTTGAAATCGGTACACTTGATCGGAAACTCATAGACATCGCCCACCTGCGTTTCCTTTTCGGGGGTGGCGTTGATCAGGGTCAGCCCGTTGCGCTTGGCGGCCGTATTCATGATTCCCATCCAATGCGTGTCCACCTGCTTGTCTGCGGAAAAGACGGGCATGAGGTCCTTCAACCGCGCATAACGGGCTTCGAGGGCGGGACGCTGGCCGATCAACATCTTCCGGAATCGCAGCTCCGTCTGGCGGCTCCGCAACTGGGTCTGCGCCGCGCGCAACGCCTTGATCTGTCCGTCATAAGCAAAAATGAGAACGGCAAACAGCATCGCCGCGACGGTTCCGCCAGCCAGCAAACGTTCACGAGGCGAGAGGGTCATTCGCGCACCTCCGCTTTCTTGAGCGTGGCGGTGATCTCAAACTTGTGTCTGCCTTGCTTGCCCGGACTCTGGATCAAGTTTACGCTCCCAACGATGCATTTTCCGAAAGGCCCGCTATTTTCAATGGCGTCCTTGAACTGATAGGCCAGAGCCTGATCCGACGTTTCGCCCGTCAGTTTCACGTCTACGCGGCGCCTATAAACCAGCATGGTCAATTCGACGCCAGCAGGCATCCGATCCGCCACGGTACGCATCGCCTCGAGGATCGAATCGGATCGATCGGTGTAGGATTCGATCAGATCGGCGCGCGTGCGGATGTTCTGGACCGTCTGGAAGATGGCTTCATTGGCGGCCAAAGCCCGTTTGACGTCCGCCACGCGCTGCTGCATCAGGAGCGGCGCGCCGAACAGGCCGCCGGCCAGGAGCAGCCAGAGCACGGCCCCCATGATCGCTCCCCGGAGAAAACGCTTTTTGGAATCCGCAGCCGTGTTGCGTGCACGCCAGAGGGCAGGCAGCAAATTGAGCAACAGGGGCGACGCCTCGGCATCGCGAACCGCCAGCCCGTGAAGGTCGGCATCGGGTTGCGGCGGGGGCAGGTGACGAACCGGCACGTCCACCGCCTGCCGGATCGCTTCGGTTAAAGCGGTGTCGAGCGGTTCCGTGTTAAAGAAAACAACCTCTTCCACGGGCGCCGCGCCGGACTCGACCTCGGCATTCAGGAGGGACAGGGTGATCTCGATGGCCAGCGCCTGCGGGTCGGCCAACGCGCCAAGGCCGCGAACGAGAACCGGACGTTTGCCGTCGGCAATCAGCAGATCCCACTCGTCCGCCACGCAAGCCAGAAAGACCCGCCGCACCGGGGCGGGATCATCGGCGAGGACGGCGCACGCCGCCCGCCACCATCCCAGCAGCAGCGCGTCGACCCGTTCGACACGCAAGCCGGCGCCCTGCAACCACGGATCCAACTGCTCGACCGCGGCGTGAGGCAGCACCGCCGCAAAAACGGTCAATTCATCCTCTGTCTCGGCGACCACCTCGCCCGAGACGGTCAAGTGATCGCCCGAAAACGGCGCGTATTTGGCCATCTGCAGGGCGACCACACTCTCGAGGTCGCTGCGCGTGGCGGCTGGCAGGCGGAGAATCTTCACCAGCAGCCGCGAAGCGGGAAGCCCCAGCGTCACCGCGCCGCCCGTGGCCGCGACGGCTTGATCAAAAGCGATGCGATCGGAATCCTGGACCGCCGCTGTGGCCGTCTCGTCTTTCGCGGCGGCGTCGGCGGCGACAGCGGGCGGCGGAGGCGCGGCATACGTCCGCCGCAAGGCTACGGACAAGACGCCGGCCGCGCCGCTCCTCACGAGTCGCAGCACGCGGCATGCGCCCCGTTCGACCGTCAATACTGTGGTTTCATTTTTCGCCATGTCACTTCGCCATGTCACTTCGCCATATCCCGTCGCCTTGTCAGATCCGAAATCTTTTCCCCTACGGCTCCTCGCGCCACTGCAGGACGCTGAGCCGCGATCCGTCAAAATAAACGATCGCCCGAATACTCCGGGTGACCGGGCCGAACACGCCGACCGATGTGACCCTGAAATATTGCGACCGGGTGGTCACACGCGGCTGGATGGCCGCGTCCAGCCCCGGCACCCGGCTCATCAAGTCGCCCTCATTCTTGAAAGAACTGTTGTTGGCTCCGGCAATTCCCGACGTCCGCTCCTCGATGATCGCGTTGGCCACGAGCGCATCGACGCCCGGTAACGTCATCAGCACGCGTCTGTCCGCCGCATTGACGTTCACCTTGCCGTCGCCGTACGTGGTCAGCATGTCCTGTATCCCGGAGACCGAAATCTGCTGCTCCTTGGGCGAATCCGGGTTTAATAGGCCGCCTGATAATACAGCTTCACTGAAGCCCTTTACAAGCAGAAGTTCACGAACGGTGTCAACCGGGCCATTGCGGGCCTGGTAGGGTTTCGGTAAGGTGCCGTAATAATCGGCGGTTTCTGCCCCGTCGGAGCGGGGCAGGCTGTCGGTATCAATCCAGTCGTTGAACGTGTCAATCAGGCCCGGCCAATACTCCTGGGGGATGTCGCCAACCTTCAGAATGCCCTCCCAGTCTTCGTCCGAGAGCTTGTTAACATTGCGCTTGCCCGGCTCGGGGGTGATCGTCAGCCGGATCTCTCCCCCGCCCAGCGGCACGGTGACCGTTGCCGAACTGCCGCGGCTGAGCAGAAGGGCGGCGGGATACCACGTGTCGGACGCCGTCAGATCTTCGGTTTCATTGCCGCTCACGGACCGCTGGCGATCCAGCAGCATCTCGGCCACGGAGATGCCCGAAAGGGACAGATACTCGGCATGACGCCGGCTGCGGGAGTAGGCTGTGAGCTTGGTTTCGAGAAAGATGTCGAAGGTGAACGTCAGCACCAGCAGCGCCAGCAGTGCGATGGTCCAGAGCGCGATCAGAAGGGCCGATCCCCCGCGTTGGCGGACGTTGCGCATGCTTAACGAGGCCTCCCCTGCCGCCGCGGATTCCACGACAGCTCGGCCAGCGGAATGGAGACCACCCGCCGCACCGGAACGGGATCGGATTCCGGGGTCGGCCCATCCAGATAGAGCGTGACCTCGATCGCACGGGGCAATCGGTTGGTCTGATCGGCGGTGTCCCACGTGTCGAGCCATTTCAGCTCGCCGGTGAGGTCGTCCTCCTCGTGCGCGGGATCGAGCATGCGGAAGTTCATGCTGCGCACGTGCGGCGACAGGGCCACAAACGGCACCTGGCTGGGGTCAAAATCGTCGGCCTGCAGATCGACCCGCCAGGCGCGCACGGCAAACCCACCGTTGGACGGCTCGGATTCGGCCGACGTGTTGTCACGAACGGCGATTTCAACCCGGTGCGGGATGTCGGCATAATCGGCGTCGGCGCCGACCAGGGGCGATCCGAGCTTGACCCAGGTGAGGACGTCCCGCGCCGCGGCGTCCTGTCCGTTGTCTTCGAGCCTCATGCCATAGGCCCCCTCGACCTTGCCGGTGTCGGGATAGTAAGCTGATCGCAGCCCCATCGCCACCTGCTCCAGAATGTAGTCGGCGTGCGTAATGCCGTTGATGTAGCTCGTGCCGGCGATCCAGCTCCGAACCGCCGCATTAAAGCAATAGAACGACACGAGCGTGATCACCGAGAGCACGGATACGGCCAGGATCATCTCCAGCAGCGTGAACGCGTTATTTCTTTTTCGCCCAGACATACCGTACAAACTCTTCCGTGTGGTTGTTCCAACTGATCCGGGTGCGAACGACATACAGGCCATCGTCGGCGACATTCAACGGAGGGTCTTTCCGCTCGTCCACGACGCGCTCGAAGGTGAAGCCGCGCGTCCGCAACGCATCCGACAGCTCGCCGTCCAGCGTCTCGGGCGCGACCGTCAGGTCTTTCTGAATATCGTCCTTGGGGCGCAAGGGATGCTTCAACTCGCCGATGGAGAGCACCCACTGGGCGTCTTCAAAATCCTTGGAGGCGGCCAACAACCGGAAACCGCCGCTCATCTGCGCCATCAGCGCGCTGAGTCCGAGACCGAGGATGGCCGCCGCCAGCAGCACCTCGATCAACGTCATCCCGAGACGCGCGTCACCCGCGGCCGGAGGACGGGGGAGCCGCTTGCACAAACCTGTTTTGCAAGCGGAGTGTTCAGGTGTCAGGTTTCGGGTGTCAGGAAGAACCACACGATGTTGCGTCTTCCTGAAACCTGAACACTGAAACCTGAAACCCAACGCGCAACGCCAAAGGGAGTATATCATCGCTTGCCCCCATCCGTTTCCACACGCGCCAGGCCCAGGATGTCGACCGTCACCACCGCCTCGACACCGGTCGTGTCGGTGAGCTTGTAGCGATGCGGCCGGCAGGTGCCGTTGCTGCGGAAGTGGACCTCGGCGCCCGTTTCGGAAGCCCCGGCCTCCGCGTCGCGAACCCGCAATTCCGAAAGCGTGTCGGTATAGCCGAGAAACGCGACCTTCACGTTTTCCAGCCGCCGTTCCACGGCCACGGTCTCGCTGAAGGAAAGGGGGGCGCCGTTGTCCGCTTCGGGTGCGACCGCCTCACCGCCCGCTGCCGTGTCGGGCAGCGCGCCGACTGCGGGCGAGGCGACTTCTGCGACTGACGGCGGCGGTGCGGAACCGGCGACATCGACGCGGATTACCCCGTCCGGCGAGATACGGATCACGGTCTCGGCTTGATTCAGCAAGGCCATGGTCCGCGCATAGCGGGTGAGCTGCGTCAGCACCCGCGCGGCGGCGGTCACGCGCGGACCGCCCATCATCTGCATGCGCGGGGCGAGCATTGTGACCAAGATGCCGATGATGGCCACCACCAGCAGCATCTCGATGAGGGTAAAACCGCGCGGATGGGAGGGATGGGGCATGGTTCCGATTCGATAATGTCGATAGTATCGATCATGTCGATATTATCGATCCTTCCGAAATGATTAATTCGTCAGGTCGTCCCCGGTGCCGATCTGCTTGTCGGTGCCGCCGGAACGGAGTTCGAACTTGACCTTGCTCAGCTTCTTGTATTGGATGGGCTGGCCCCAGGAATCCGAGAGGCTGTTCTTGTCCAGCGGGGCCTCGACATCCTCGTTGGGGGCAATGGTCAGTTCGTCCAAGGAATCGGGCAAGCCGCTGTGACTCAGCCCGTACATCTGGATGGCCTGGCTGATTGTGGCAATCGTGCCGCGCGTGGTTTCCCGCCGCGCCACTTCGCCTTGTCCTCCGATCTTCAAGACGGCCATGGCCGCGAGAATGCCGATGATCGTGACCACCAGCAGCATTTCGATCAGCGTGAAACCCGCCCGTTGGGTCGTGTTGTGTGTGTCTCTCATCTCATCCCTCCCTTTCCGTTTTCAGCTTTTCAGTTTTTCAGTTTTCAGCTTTTCAGCCTTTCAGCTTTTCCCCCTACTTGATTCCCAGTGAACCGGTGGCCTGGAAAACAGCCTCGAGAATGCTGACGGCCACAAAGCCGACGACGCCTGCGACGAGAACGATCAGGAGCGGTTCGAGCGCGGCCGTGAAGATCTTGATGTTGCGGTCGAGTTCCGTCTCGAACCGCCGCCCGATGTGCTGCAGCGCCGAGGGCATGTCGCCGGTCTGCTCACCAATGGAGAGCATGTCGGTCATCACTTCGGGGAAAACCTTGCTTGCGGCCAGCGGGCCGGAGATCGTCGTGCCGTCGGTCACCCGCTCGCGGGCGTGGGCCAGCTCGCGGGCGATTACCGCGTTGCCGACCGTGTGCTCGGTGATGCGCAGCGCCTCCAGAACGTGGACGCCGTTGGCGAGGAGGGTCTTCAGCGTATAGGCGAAATTGGCGAAGACGCCGCTCGCCACCACGCCCCGGATCAGCGGGGTGCGCAGCTTGAGGCCGTCCCACCACAGCCGGCCGGCCGTAGTTTTGATGTGACGCGAAAACACGATATAGGCGAGCGCCAGCAAGATCCCGGCGAAAACCCCGTAACGGGTCACGAACTCGCTCATGCCGAGCAGCATGCGGGTTGACGGGGGCAGCACCTGCCCCATCTGCTGAAACATCTTGGTAAACTGCGGCACGATCTTGACCATGGCGAAGATCACGGTGATCAGTCCAAAAATCAGCACGATCACTGGATAGACCAGCGCGGCGAAAATCTTCTCGCGCATCGAGAGGGTGCGCTCGTAATGCTCGACCAGCCGCTGCAGCACATCGGCCAGCGCGCCGCTGGCCTCGCCCGCGCGGATCATGTTGCTGTACAGAGAGGGAAAGCTGTCGGCATGGGCGGCCAGCGCGTCGGAAAACGACTCGCCGCGGATGATCCGGTCGCGCAGGTCGGCAGCGATCCTGCCGCCCGGCGATTCCTTGCCGTGCGACGCCAGACAGTTCAGGGCCGACCCCAGCGGCATGCCCGCCGCCAGCAGGTCGCCCAGCTCCTCCGAAAACAGCAGCACCTGCCGCGCGCCCATCCGATCAGGGGTGCTCAAACGAAACCGCCTCACGCCCGCGCTGCGGCCGGCCGGGGCCGCACGGCCCTCGCTGACGACCAACGGGACCAGCCCCTTCCGCTCGACCGCCGCCAGGGCGCCCAACCGGTCGGCGGCGTCGATCACCCCCTCGGTGCGCTGGCCCGTCTTGGAAAGCGCTTTATAGACAAATGAAGGCATCAGTCATTTTCCTCGGTGACGCGGAAAATCTCCTCGACGGTCGTCATGCCCTGGAACACCTTGGTCCACCCGTCCTGTCGCAGCGTCAGCATCCCCTGCTCGATCGCCTTCAGCTTGACCTCGCCCGCCGGGCGGCGATTGATGATCATCGATTCGATCGGCTCGGTCACCTGCAGCAATTCGAAGATGCCCCGCCGTCCGCGATACCCCGTCATCGCGCATTTCTCGCACCCCACCGCATGCGGCACCCGGTCGGACGCCGGTTCGCCAGGCATGTCCCACAAGGCCCGGTCCAAAGGCTCCAGGCGGTTGCAGATCGGGCAGACCCGCCGCACCAGCCGCTGGGCCATGACGGCCGCCACGGCCGAGGCGATCAGAAAAGGCTCGGCCCCCATGTCGGTCAGGCGGGCAAAGGAGCCCGCCGCATCGTTGGTGTGCAGCGTGCTGAAGACCAGATGGCCCGTGAGTGAGGCGTTGATGGCGATTTCGGCGGTCTCGCCATCGCGGATTTCCCCCACCATGATGATGTCGGGGTCCTGGCGGAGAAACGAGCGCAGGATCCGGGCGAAAGTGAGGCCGATGTCCTGCCGCACATGGACCTGGTTGATGCCCGCCATCTCGTATTCAATCGGGTCTTCGGCGGTGAGGATGCGCACGTCCACCGAGTTGATCTCGTGCAGGAACGAATACAGCGACGTGGTCTTACCTGAGCCGGTCGGCCCGGTGACGAGAAAGATGCCGTTGGGCCGGTTGATGATCTTCTCGACGGCGTGGCGGTCGTGCGGATTCAGCCCCAAATCGGCCAGCTTCACGAAACTGCCACTCTTTTGCAGCAGACGCAGACTGACACTCTCGCCGTAGATCGTCGGCATGGTCGAGACGCGGATATCGATATCCTCGCCGTTGAGCCGGATGCCGATACGGCCGTCCATGGGCATCCGCTTCTCGGCGATGTCCATGTTGGCCATCACCTTGAGCCGTGAAATGACCGCCGATTTCAGGCGGTTGAGCTGTGGCGGCACATCGACGCGGTGAAGAATGCCGTCAATCCGGTAGCGGATGCGCAGCTCAGACTCCATCGGCTCGACGTGAATGTCCGTGGCGCCCTGGCGGTCGGCCTCGGCGATGATCTGGTTGACGAAGCGGACGATCGAGGCCTCCTGCCCCATCTCGTTGACGTCGATCTTGGAAATGGAGGCCGTTCCCGCATCCACCTCGTAGCGGCCGTCCTCAATCATCTTCTCGACCGCTTCGGCGCCGACGCCGTAATACTTGCGGTTGGCCTTACGGATCTCCTCGCGCGGTGCCAGCGTCAAGCGGACCGGCCGGCCGGCGGCGAGGCGCAGGCCGTCCGACACGCCCGCGTTGAAGGGATCGGAAATGGCGACGGTGAGGACGCCGCCCTCCAGCTTCAGCGGCATCACGGCGTATTGATAGACCGCGCGCGCCGGCAGCAGCTTCAGCGCCTCGGCGTCGGGTTCGATCACCGCCATCTCGGTGTAGGAGAGGCCGAGCATCGGCGCGATCTTTTGCAGAAACGCATCTTCGCGCACCGCGCCGCTCTTCACCAGAACATCCACGATGCCTGCGCCGTCGGAACGGTCGGCGGCCAGCGCGGCGGCGACCTGCGCGTCGCTGACCAAACCGGTCCGCCGCAGCAGGAGGGACAGGACTGCATCGCCCGAAGTCATCAGAAGCCTTTCTGCAACGCGACCCGTGCCGGGCTATTTTTCGGGGATGAACAAGACCATGCCGACACGGAGCTGATTTGCATTGGTGAGATTGTTCGCCTTCATGACCACGTCAACCGTCGTCTTATACTCCCGCGCGATCAGCGACAGCGTCTGGCCCGCTTCGACCGTATGATTGTAACCCGTCTGCTTGGTCGGCGCGGCGGGACGGGAGGACGCGAGCGCTTTTTGCACCTGCGCGAGGGTCTGGGACTGCTGTTCGTCCATCATGCGTTTGATGGTCACGCTCATGCTTTGCGAAATCTCATCCCGCAGCTTGGCGCGGTCGTTCCGGATCTGCTGCAACTCGTCTCGCAGCTTGAGGATATCCCGCGTCTGGCGCTCCGAATCGATGATGCGGCCCTCCAGCCGCTCGGAGTTCTGCTCAAAGGCATCGACGCGGGCCTTGAGACGGGTCACGTCGCGTTCAGCCTGCTGCAGCGCATACGCCAGGCGCGCCTCGTCGGTGTTGGGTTTCGGCGCGAACGGCGTCCCCTCCAACATCGACTGGCACCCGGTTGCGCCCAGGACGAGGGTGACCGCGGCCAAACAGCGGCACCACGAGGCACCTGCCAAACCTTTGGTTTGGGCACGCGGAGGGTTCAAGGTTCGGAATTCAGAAAAAACGTGTTCAGCCTGCATCCGGATACCGGGTGTAGGAACGGGGTTGGCAAGCGCCTTGCAATCACGAAATGACGACTTCATAGTGCCGGTGAGTTTACCGCTTTTGTTGGCCAATGGGCAAGAACGAAAACTGACCCCATTACGAAACAGGCTTTCATCCTGCAGCCGATTTGTCGTATACTGTGCGGCAACCCGTTTTACTGACGTACACGTACGAATAGGATGGAACACCATGAAACGCACCTGCCTTATTTTTTGCCTGCTTTTTTCTCTCGGCGCAGCCGGTTGCGGCGCGTTTTCGCCGCGCCGTGCAGTGCGCGACGGCGAAGCGGCGTTGAAAGATCACAATTACGAAGCGGCCGTGCGACACTTCAATCGCGCGGCGCGCCGACTGCCGAATGACGCAACCCTGCACTACAACCTCGCGACCGCCCATTTTCTACTCGGCAGCTTTGTCCCCGCCGAGGCCGCGCTGAAGCAGGTTCTGACCCTCGAGCCAGGAAACCTGAGTGCGCGCGAGCTGCTGGCCCAGATCTCGCTACACCGCGGCGAGTGGGCCAAAGCCCGCGTCATCTTCACCGAACTGCTCGCCGCCACGCCCCAGGCCCGCGCACGTTATCTCACCGCCCTCTCGAACGTGGAGCGCGGTGCCACACGCTACGACCTCGCCCGCGTCCGCCTGCTCCAGGCCGTCAAGGCCGACTGGAAATACGCCCCGGCACACTACAACCTCGCCCGGCTCTACCGGGATCACTTCCGTCTGACCGCCGAGGCTGCCGACGAACTCGAACTGTTCCTGCGCATGGCTAACAGCAGCGACCCCTTGAAAGCGGAGGCGTCCAAGACGCTCGAAGCGTTGCGGCTGACGCAGAAAAACACACGGACGCCCCCACCCGCCGAGCACCGCGATGCCGATACGGCGGCCGTACGGGTCAAAGAGGGCGACCGCGCGGTTGCTTCCCGTGCCTGGCCGCGGGCTGAGAAAGCCTATCGCGATGCCCTCGCCGCCGATCCCCAGTGCGCAGCCGCTGCGCAAGGCCTGGGGCAGGTCTTCCTGGGCCGGGGTGAATACCGGCAGGCGCTCGATGCCTTCCGGCAGGCGACGGTCTTGAACCCCGGATTAGCCGACGCTTTTTATCAGGGCGCCCTCGCCGCCCTCGAACTGAAGGATCTGCCCGAAGCGGGCCGCCTCTTGAATCAGGCGGCCGCGAAATGGCCCGACCGCTACGGGTTCTTCGCCCTTCTGGCCACGCTGCGCAGCGCCGAGGAGAATCCGAACGGCGCCCGCGCCTATGGCGAATTTTACCTGCAGACCGCCCCTGCCAGCGAACAGCGCAAACGCTATGAGGTCTGGATCGCAACGCTTCCCGCCGATCGCGGAACCTGAAAGGATTAACCCCATGCCTGACGCCCCGCTTACGTTTGGCATCTTCGTTGATGTTCTGGCAGTCATGGTCCTGCTTTTCTTTCTGGTCCGGGGACTGGTCCGGGGCGTCTCCGACGAACTGGCCCGCGTCTTGAGCTTTGTCGGCGGCGCAGTGACTGGCGTGGCGCTCTATCCCCTTATCCAGAAAACGCTTTCCGCGCTCACGGGTATACCGTCTTGCGCCGCGCTCGCCCTCACGTCCCTCACGTTGACCCTCCTCGCGGGGTTTATCGGCGGAATCGCCATGCGCTACGCCTTCACCTCCATGTTTGAGGTGTTGATCTTCCAGCCCGCCAACGCCGTTCTGGGCCTCGCCGCAGGCGCCGTTTACACCGCCGTCATTCTTGCGATTGTGTTTTCCTTGGCGATGCTCATCCCGCTCACACCGGTGCAACGGCTGTTTACCGAACAATCCCGCGTCGGCCAACAGGTATGCCCCTGGCTACGCGCCCACATGGGTATACAGTGATGGGATCACGTG
The DNA here is from genome assembly GCA_945870025.1 of Akkermansia muciniphila. Taxonomy (GTDB): domain Bacteria; phylum Verrucomicrobiota; class Kiritimatiellia; order RFP12; family JAAYNR01; genus VGWG01. The sequence continues at coordinate 122,345 of CAMBQN010000001.1, read as the reverse complement.
TCACAGACCGCGCCATCGAGGAGATCCGCGCCCGCGCCGATATCGTGGAGCTGGTCGCCGCCCGCGGCGTCGCGCTCAAACGCGCGGGCACAAGTTTCAAGGGGTGCTGCCCATTTCATCACGAAAAGACCCCGTCGTTCCACGTCAATCCGGCCAAGCAGTTCTACCATTGCTTCGGCTGCGGCGAACATGGCGACGTCTTCACTTTTCTGATGAAGCAGGATGGTCTCTCGTTCATGGATGCCGTTCGCTCACTCGCCGACAAAACCGGCGTCGTCATCGACACCTCCACCGATTATGAGTCTGAGCAGCGCAATCAGCTCTACGCTATTCACCTCGAACTGGCCGCATTTTACCAGCGCTGCCTCGCGCAAACCAGCGGTGCAGCCGGCGCGCGCGCCTATCTGGAGTCGCGCAAACTCGCGGCCGAAACGGTCGCTCGGTTTGGCATCGGCTACGCGCCGCTGGATCGCGGCGCCACGCTCGCTTGGGCGGCAAAACGGAATTTCACCGCCGAGCAGCTCGTCGCCGCCGGCGTGCTCACGCCGCCTAACGACCCCTCCAGACCGGAGGACTACTACGACCGCTTCCGCGGCCGTCTGATGTTCCCCATCGCCGACACCCAGGGCCGCATCGTGGCCTTCAGCGGCCGCATCCTCGATCCCAAGGCCCATCCGGCGAAGTATGTCAATTCCCCCGAGACACCTATTTTTCGCAAGGGCAAGATCCTCTATGCTCTCGACAAGGCGCGCGGCGCGATCGTCAAGCACCCCCGCCGCGAGGCCGTGATCTGCGAAGGACAGATCGACGTCATCCGCTGCCACGCCGCCGGCCTCACCACTGCGGTCGCGTCGCAGGGGACGGCCTTCACCCGCGACCACGTCGACCTGCTCAAGCATCACGCCGATTCGGCCGTCCTCTTCTTTGACGGCGACGCCGCCGGCCGCAAGGCCGCCATCCGCACCGGCGCCCTCTTCCTCGAAGCGGGCATCCCGGTCCGTGTCGCCGTCCTGCCGCCCGGAGAGGACCCCGACTCGCTCATCCGGGATCGCGGCGCCGACGCCGCACACGCATTGATCGACGCCGCCGAGTCGCTCACCGCTTTCCAGATCCGCGCCATGCGGGAGGGCGAGGAACGGCCCGACGACGTGGACGCCGTGAACCGCGTCTGCCGCGCCGTCCTCGAAACCCTCGCCTCCTGCTCAAATGCCGTCCTCCGCTCCCACCTCCTGCAGGAGGCCGCCGCCCGCCTTCGTCTCCCCGAATCGGCGCTCACCGAGGACCTCGAAGCCCTCCGCGCCCGGCAGGCCGAGGCCGCCGCCCGCGCCGCCGCCTATGGCAAGCCCGGTTCAGCCCCGGCGCCCCGGCAGGCCCCTGCGCCACGGTCCGGTTCCGACGGAGAGCCGCCGCCGCGCGACGCCTTTTCCGGCGAAGAGACCTCTGGCGAAGAGACCTCGGACCCCACCGCCATACCCGGCACGCCGGCGGAGGCCGCGCCGGAATCGGCCACCCCCGCCGATCTCGCCCTCGCCGAGCTGCTGTTTCATCATGAGGACGACCTTGCCGTGGCCGACCTGCTCCGCTCCTATCTCCCCGAGGCCTTGGTTCGGCATCCGCATGCGCACACCGTCTTTTGCGCCTGGCGTGCGGCCGCCAACACCGGCGCCGACGTCCTGGCCGACCTCTACGCCGCCGCCGACCCCGCCCTGAAAGCCTTCCTCGATCCGGTGATCCTTCGCCGTCCGCGGGTCAACCATTCCGATGAGCTTTCCCCGATTGACGCCGCGCGGGACGTCGTCGCCCGCCTCTGGATCGACGCCCTTCGCGCCGAACGGACCGCCATCGGCGACGACCCACCCGATGAGGCCAGCCGCTTGCGCCGCCTCATCCTGACCCGGCACATCAAAGTCCTTCAGCAGGCCACGATCGAGGCCGAACGCCTCTCATCCCTGTATCTCAAGAAATCTGTCACCTCCTGGGAATTGCGCGAACCGGTCATCCGCGAGGAACAGACCCGTCTCGCCGGGTAAAATCGGGGTGCGCGTAGTCGGTTGGCGACAGGGGGGGGTGGATCGGGCTCTTCATCCGGGTGTGTGGATGGGTGAGTGTGGGTCCGCGAAGCACGAGGGCGGCGGCGTCCTGCCGCGCCGCAGGCCACTGGAGACCAGGGGAAGGTCCTGGCCAATACGTTGATTACACACCCACAAATCCACCCACACACACACTTACTCACACACACCCTCGTTCCATTCTTTTTGCCCTTGCAGCGCCCTCCCTCCGTAGACTACAATGCGACATGGCTGGCAGCTATCTGACACTCGACGAGGCGGCGAAATACCTGCACCTCGACACCGGCTACCTTCTCCGGCTCCTGAAGCAAGGGGAGGTGCCGTGCCAAGAGGGCGGCGGGCGGGTCGGCTTTGACCGCGACGAGCTGGACGCCTGGGCGTCGCAACGGATCCTGCGGATGACCGAACGCACGCTCAAGGATTATCACCGCGAGAGTTCGCGGGTCACGCGCTGCCGCGATGGCGACTTTGCGCTGATCGGCGGGCTTTTCGCGCCCGACCGTACGGTGGTCGGACTTCCCTCACGCACCAAGGCATCCGTCTTGCGCGACTTGGTGGGCATTGCCGGGCATGCCGGGCTGCTTTACGCCCCAGCCGACCTGATCGACAGCCTCGAAGCGCGCGAAGCCGCCTGTTCCACCGGCCTCGACGGCGGCGTGGCCCTCGTTCACCCGCGCAAGCAAGACCCCTACATCGCCGCCGAATCGTTCATCGTCCTCGCCCGAACCGCCACGCCCATCCCCTTCGGCGCGCCCGATGGAGAGAATACCGATCTCTTCTTTCTCGTCTGCTGCCTCGACGACCGCCTTCACCTCCACACCCTCGCGCGCCTCTGCACCATGCTGGGCACGACCGACTTCCTGCCGCGCATGCGCCAATCCGCAGACGGCGCCGCGCTCTATGCGACGGTGATCGAGACGGAGCAGCTCGTCTTGGAACGCCTGAGTCATAGCCGGGCGTAGATCAGAATCCCAGCCGTTTTTCAAACGCCGGATCGCGCGCGACGCCGAATTTGACGGCCAGCCGGTAGTACCTTTCGGCTTCAGCGGGTTTGGCCGACATCTCCATCGTGAGATAGGCCATGTTCATCAGCGCGTCGGGATGGGTCGGATTTTTCGTGAGTAGTTTATCGAGTTCCAGCATGGCGCGATACGGCTGGCCGGCTCCAAGATACGCGCCGGCGATCAGCAGTTGCACCGCTTCGTCCTCGCGCTCCGCCTGCAGATCCTCCAGAATCACAAGCGCGTCTTGAAACGCGCGTCGCCTGCATTCCAGGAGGGCCAGCATCAGGCGAGCCGGACGGTTTTCGGAATCGGCGCGAAGGACGTTCATCAGCGCGGTTTTGGCCTCGCCGGAATCGCCGGCGTCAAGCATGTCGCGTGCCCAAGCCAACTCGTCGGCGACCGAGACCGGGCGGTTGGTGGCAGACTGAACTTCAGCCGGAGCTTCCGGATGAGTGCCGGACGGGGTGCGAGCAGCTTCGTCCGGATTGCCGGCCAAGACCGCTGTCTTTTCTGCGGGCACAGCGGGCAGCGCGCCCATCACCGCCACCCGGCGTTGCGGGCCTGTGGCGACGTCGAATTTCAACTGATCGATCTGCGTCTCGCAGAACGCGCGCCTAAAGCGCACCGCCCCGAGATCAGCCTTGGGATATTTCGACTCAGCCTCCAGACAGAGGTCCACCGCTTGTTGGTAAAGCGCCTCGGCGCGCACGCCGTCCTGGTCATTTTTCCAGACCAGCTCGGCTTCTCGGGAAAGGTCCGACGCCCGCTTCGCGACGGCCTCGATCTCGCCGGACGCCTTGTTTGACAGCCCGAAGAAGGCCTGCCCCTCCGTGGCTGCCAACAGAAAAACCGCCGCACAGATCAGATGCATTGCGCCTGTCCGGCCTTTTCGCCTGGGTTCGGGTGCGTGTTTCATGGGAAGAGCATAGCACACGGCTTGAAATTCGGCAAATCTGCGTTAATGGAGTGTTAATGGGTGACGGGCTTGGGGTTTCTTCTTGCGCTGATAGGTTACCCACGAGTGCCCCCGGATCACGCCCCGGCGTCGAGGTGTTTCGTCGAGCGGACCAGCACCGCACCCAGTACGAGAACCATGAGCACCAGCGCGAAGCCCATGAGCCATTTCATGTTCAGCTTCCCCCATCCCGGCCCTGCGTCGCCTCGGTAGTCCGGATTCGCGCCCACTGGCCCCAGTCTTGCGGCCAGCGGTTCATAACCCCGCGTCAGCGCCGCTTCCAGCGCGACGGTGTCATACGCGGGCGCGGGGTCCTCCGGGTTCCCGCCGAAGTACAGCTTCAAGGCGGCGCCCGGCTGAACGAATAACAGCAGTCGATAAGTCGCTCCTTCGGCCTTCACGCCGGTGATCTGGAGCGGTGGATTGTCGCCGTTCTCGATGACCAGCTCCAATTCGCCGCACCGGCGTTCCGCAAACGATAGCGTGAGCTGTTCACGGTTCAGGGCTCGGAACTGCAGGCGCGCCACGGTGTCGGACGCGAGTGGGGTTCGGGTGCCTTCCGTGTCGACGGCCAGGAGGCGAACCCGGCGGCTGAAGTTGCGGGCCGGCGTTTCGATCGCGAGCCGCGTCAGCGGTGCGCGGCCCGCAGACAGCCGCACACGCGTTTGCTTGTTCGTGCGATCATGAATCTGTTCCAGGATTTCCACGGGATAGGCGGTCCGAATATCCTCGTGGCCGGATTCGACCACCGCCTCATGCCACCAACGGATGCGGTCGATGCGGAACGCCCGGCGTTGCAGGGTGAGCCGCTCGGTTTCCACCCCCTCGCCACCGGTCTGCCGCATGATCTCGCGCACGGGCGACGCCGCCTCGTCCGTCACCGCGCCGATCACAATCCGAAACTGCCGGCAGGTGTTTCTCGCGAGACCCACCTCTCGCTGGGCGACATCCATGAACCGGCGCGCGTCAAACACAATCACGTTTTCCGCCAGCGCCTGCCACGGCGCGTCGGGCCCGGTGCGGCCCTCCACCGTCACCGCGCGTTCGAAGTCATGCAGCGGCGTGAGAATTTCCAACCCGGACGGAGGGACCGCATCCCGCTCGAGTTCAAACAGAATCTCCAGCCGGTTGGCATCGGCATCCTCTTTCAGCGTGAGGATGCGCGCCAGGCTATCGCGCCGCGCCATCTGGGTGGACGGACGGCTCATGCGTTCGCGCTGCCACGCGAGGGCCGCACCAGCAGCATTAAATACTCGCAGATCGCGGAGGTCGTCGGCCGTCCGCGCAAACACGGCCGCTGGCAGGATCAGCGCGGCGACCTCTTCGCTGTCGAAGGGTGGCAGTTCCAGGGAGGCGGTCTGGCGATACATCGCAGCCGGAGCCATTACGGCGGGGGCGGCCGCAGCGGAACCGGCGGCCAGGGCAAGCATCAGGACGGCGGGGGGGATGCCTTTCATGGGGCAGACTCCTTCGGGGTGGCGGGTGAAAAGCGATTACTGTGCTTCAGATACATGAAGGCCGCGAACAGCAGCACCACTCCCAGCGCCAAGAAGGCGACGATGCGGTACACCGTGTCCAGTTGGTCCAGGTCGACGGCGAAAATCTTCACCACGGTGATGCCTAACAGGGCCAGACCGACCAGGCGCAGGCTCCGCGACGCGTGGCGAATGCCCATCACCAACAGGGCGAGCGCATACAGGCCCCAGAGAACCGAGATGCCGCCACCGCGGAAACCGGGCACAAACTGCGTCAGCATCGTGCCGGTTTCCAGCGTCAGGTACAGCAGACCCAGCGTCAGCGCGAGCCATCCCGATAGGGTTCCCAACGCGCGGTTCGATGCGTCGTGGCGCAGTAGCGTCCATCCCGCGCCGAAGAAGGCGAGCAGCGCGGCACAATCGGTCAGACGCACCAGTGCAAGGGCGGCGGTACGCTCGCTCGCTGCATACGCGAGGACGGCGAACCGGGGGTTCCACGCCGCGAGGTCCACAAAGGCCTTAATGCCCAGCACCCCCAGCGCGGCCATGAAAAACGCGGCCAGCCCTCCGGCGCCTAACCGACGGCGATTGGCCAGGAGGTAGGCCCCAAAGCCCACCCACACGAGGGTCAGGGCCGTCAGACGGAACGGGCGATAGCACACGTGAAACATCTGCCATGCCTCTACGGTGAGATAGGCGAACAGCACCACCAGCGCGACGCCGAGCGCGAAACGAGATTCGACCCGCTGCGTGGGCGCACGCTCCGTTGCGGGGGCACGGGCCAGCAGACGGCGCGCGACGCCGAACGACACAATCGGCAGGCCGAACTGCATGGCGCGGTCGCCCAGGAGGCGCAAGTAATCCGGCCAGAGCGTCGGCGGCGATGCGCCAAAGCGGTCCCCAAAGTCAAGAAAGACGAGACGGAAGAGCACCAGCAGAAGCAGCCCTTCTGCGATGCGACGGAGTGTGGGGCTCTCCAGCCGGAGGGCTATCCACAGCAAGGCGACGGCCTGCACGGCCCAGATCGCCGTCAGCCACGAGCCCGTGAGCAGCAGCGGCAGCGTGATCACCAGAAAAGACGCCGCCAACGCAATGAACGCCGTCAGGAGTGCCCGGTCGCGCGGACCCCGCCGAATGAGTACCACGACGTGAGCGGTGTAATAGAATGCGAGCCCGACAGCCAGCCACGCGGCGGCGGCGCGGGGATACACCTGCACGACGACGTGATAGCCCGTGCCGAAGAAGAACCCCGCGTTGACGAATAGGCCGATCAATTCAATCACCGTCGTGCGTTCCCGCTTCGCGAGATTGTAGAGAAAGATCGCGGTCGAGAAGAGCACGAAGAAGACGCCGAGGAACGGCAAAACCACGGGCAGATCCACCGGCGCAAAACGAGTCACAATCGCGCCAACCGCCAGCACATGGGTGCACACAAGGCTGAGGTAGGTCAGCAGGGGCCAGCGCTTGTGCCACGCGACGCCGAGCAAGCCGATGCCGAGCAGGGTCATGTAGCCGAACAGCACGGGGAAGTTCTTGCTGCCCGTGCTCAACATCACCGGCGTCGCATAGCCGCCGAGCAGGCCCAGCACCGCGACGAGCAGCGTGTCATGACGCACAGCCAGCACCGCCGAGACGGCGGTCACCATCGCCATCAGCACAAAGGCCGGGCCCAAGGGAAGCAACTTAAACATGACGGCGGAAGAATAGACGCTGAAATACAGCATGGCGAGGCCGCCTCCGACAAAGCCCTGCCCCAGCAGTTGGTATTGCTTCCCGAAGAGGCGCAAGCCCCACACGATCAGGCCGATGCCGGCGAGCACACTCAGCGCGACCCGGCCCTCCGGTCCGAGCAGGCCGCGTGTGATCGAATATTTCAGGAAGAACCCCACGCCAAACACCAAGATAAAGATGCCGCCGCGCATCAGCCAGTTGCTGGCAATGGCGAACTCGGCGGACACATCCTGGCGACGGAACTCCGCGCCCACGACAAACCAATTCCAGGCCTTGCGGAGCATTTCGCGAGCAGCGGTTTCGAATACACTCGGCGCACGGGGCGACTCGGCCGCAGGGCCGAGCGGAGGGGCCGGAGGGGGCGGAGGGGAGCCGAAGTGGCGGGAAACAAATTCGGACGCCGCGTAGGGCGGAGGGGCTGGAGGCTCGGCGAGCACTGGGGGTGGGCGTGACGCCGGCTCGGTGACGGGGAGTATGGGTGGCGGAGAGCCATTATCACACTTCGCGAAGTGTGATACGCACGGCGCCGGCTCGGTGACCGTGGGTATGGGGTGCGGGGTTGAGTCCGGCGCAGGAGTGATGCTGACCGGTTCCGGGGCGGCGAGTCGGTGTTCCTGTTCCGGACGCAGGCGGCGCAGTTCGGATAGAATGCGTGACCATTCGGTCTGCCCGGGCATTTGGTTCACCCGCCCCTTGATGCAATACAGCAGCACCAGCATCCAGATGGGTACGATCACGACCACCACCAACGCGATCACGGCAAGCAGCTCAAGCGCATCGTTCATGACACCCCTCCATCGACTGATAAAAACACGCTTTTCGTTCGGCACCCGCCCGCATGGGACGAAAGCCTCCCAAAAGTACTTGGATCAAGAGGAATAGTAGCATACGCCTCAAGCGATCAACATAAGATTCGGTTATGGGTCCGTGTTTGGGCCTTGATTTCGTGCCCGTGGGGCAGGCTGTGGCGCAACGGAATCCGGTGGAAGCGCCTGCCGAGGCGAATTGCCTGTTGATATGCATGAGCCGAGCCCTTATCATGCTGACGCGCTCGTTCTCCGAACGGTGGAGGCGTGCGGCAACTGTAGGCCTCCCCGACAAATGGTGATAGGTTCCGAATGGAATCGCAAGTATTGACAAACACCGCCATCCGACCCAGTGATCGTCCGCACACACACGCGCCGTCCGCGGCGGATCCGACGCCATCACCGGGTCGGTTTGCCGTGACGCGCTGGACGCTGGTGCTGAACGCCGCGCAACGCGGCGAAGCGCAGGCTGCGGCTCCGGCCCTGGCGGAGCTCTGCCGCCTGTACTGGCCTCCGCTCTACGCCTATGCGCGCCGGAGCGGGCACCCCACGCACGCGGCGGAGGACGTGACGCAGGCATTCTTCGCCCGGCTGCTGGCCAAGGACGGTCTGGCGACTGTCGCGCCGCAGAAGGGACGCTTCCGTTCGTTTATGCTGGCGGCGTTCAAGCACTTCCTGGCCAACGAACGGGATAAAGCGCGAGCCTTCAAACGCGGTGGCGGAGCCATCCATATCGCGATCGATGCGGACGCGGCCGAGGCGCGCTACACCTGCGAGCCGGCCGATCTGCTGACGCCGGACCGTCTCTTCGACCGGCAGTGGGCGCTGACCGTGCTCGACCGGGTGCTGGCGCGCCTGCGGGCGGAGCAGGGCACGCCCGAGGCCGCGCGTCGGTTTGCCGCGCTGGAGCCGGCCCTGGCCGCGGAATCGGGCGCTGTGGGCTACGCGGAACTGGCGGCCGGCCTGGGGATGACCGAGGGCGCGGTGAAGGTGGCGGTACACCGGCTGCGGCGGCGCTACCGCGAACTGCTGCGCGCCGACATCACCGACACCGTCGCCGACCCCTCACAGGTCGAGGAGGAAATCCGCTCGCTGATCGCCGCGCTTGCCGCCGTGTAACCTTTTCCCGGATTTGCTTATGTAAGGGGTGACGGCCCATTCGTGCCGTCGGAAGGATGACCGTATGCGTTTGTGGTTGCTGATTTTGCTGTTTGCCGGCCCGGTCGTGCTCCTGGCGGCGTTCGTCGGCAGCGTGGCGTGGGTCTGGCGCGATGCCAACCGGCGCGGCCAGCCGGGCTTCATCGTGGCGGTGCTGGTGGCGTTCCTGTTCTGGCCGCTGAGTCTGATCGCGTGGCTGCTGGCGCGGCCCGCCGTGCAAACCGGTGCGATGGCGGCGGCACCACCGCCGTCGCGGAGCGGGCGCGGGTGCCTGTGGGCGGCGCTGATCGCCCTCATCGTCCTCGGCCTGCTCATTATGGTCCCCATTTGGCTGCTACTCAATGCCGCGCCCATGGGGGGAGGGGCTCGGGAAGCGGCCCGCCGGATCGCGTGTCAGAACAACGTGAAGCAATTGGCGGCGATGCACATCATTTACACCAAGGACCATGGCGGGACGCCCCCGCGTAGTTTCGAGGACCTGCGTGCGTACGGCCTCGTGGATACGCTGCAGCATTGTCCCGCAGCCGAAAAGGGCGGGCCGCCGTCCTACCGCCTCGATCCCGGCTCCAACGAGACGGACATCATAATTCTGGAGAACTGGAAGAACCACGGCGGCAAGGGCGGCACCATTGCGTTCGGCGACGGCCACGTCGAGTGGGTTAATTCGCCCTGCAAACCCCTCCGACTTGACGTGGTGAAGGCGGCTGTTGAAAGGCAACTCCGGGTGTGGTTCGACGACGTCGAAGAAAAATTCCAGAAGGTGCTCCCGGAAGGACTCGGCGACAAGTCCGTCCAGGTTGGAGCGGTGACGTTTAACGCGCGGGCGAACTGCTACCAGGTGGAAGTTCACTGGCAAGTCCAGGGGCGGGAATTCCGTTCGGTCATGCGGCTTGATCCGGCCGGCTTCCCGGGGCTATCCCGGTACACGGGGACGTTTGGGCTGTGCCTCGACAACGTTCCTGACAGCGTCGCAAACCCCGTGATTCCGGTCGTGGTGGACGAACTGATGGACGGCCCAGCCGTCGAAAAGGAGCTGCCATGAACGACATTTCGGTGCATACACCGGCGCTGGGTTTGCTGATCGTCCTCCTGCTCTACGTTCTCGTAACGCTGCCCGTGTGGGTCGCCACGCTGGTCTGGGTCTACCGCGACGCGGAACGGTGCCGGAAGTCGGGTATCCTGGTGGCGTTGCTGGTCGGACTGGTGATGTGGCCCGTCGGGCTGTTGGTGTGGTTGATCCTGCGCGGCGACTACCTCAGGGCAGCCGGCCTGGCTGCCGGTGGGTCCCCTCCGCCGCCGGTGCCTCCGCCGCCCCGGGCGTGTCCGCGCTGCGGGGTGCGTTGTCGCCGGGCGTGGCGCAGGGGCTTTGTCCGGCCTGCCTGCTGCACGAGGGCATGGCGGAATCGGTCGCGCCGGGTCCGCTGGCCTTTACGCCGCCGACCGTCGAGGCGCTTGCGCCGCATTTTCCGCAATTGGAGCTTGTCGGTTTGCTCGGTCGCGGCGGGATGGGCGCCGTCTACAAGGCCCGCCAGCCGGCATTGGACCGGTTCGTGGCGCTGAAGATTCTGCCCGTGGCTGCGGCGGGGGGCGATCCGAGCTTCGCCCACCGGTTCCAGCGCGAAGCCCGGGCGCTGGCCCAGCTCAACCATCCGCACATCGTCGGCGTGTACGAGTACGGTCAGGTCGCGGGGTTTTCGTACTTCGTGATGGAATACGTGGACGGGGTCAATCTGCGCGAGCTGGAACGTGCCGGCCGGCTGAGTCCGCGCGAAGCGCTGGCCATCGTGCCGCAAATCTGCGAGGCCCTGCAGTTCGCCCACGACCACGGCATCGTGCACCGGGACATCAAGCCGGAGAACATCCTGCTGGACTCGCAGGGCCGGGTGAAAATCGCCGACTTCGGCCTGGCCAAGCTCATGCGGCCCGAGCCCGGCGGCGTGGCGCTGACCATGACCCAACAGGCCATGGGCACACCGCAGTACATGGCGCCGGAGCAGGTCGAGAAGCCGGAACACGTGGACCACCGCGCCGACATCTACTCGCTCGGCGTCGTCTTCTACGAGATGCTCACCGGAGAACTGCCCCTCGGCCGCTTCCCGGCGCCGTCGCAGAAGGTCCAAGTGGACGTGCGGCTCGACGAGATCGTGCTCAAGACGCTGGAGAAGGAGCCGGCCCTGCGCTACCAACAGGCGCGCGACGTGCGAACACAGGTGCAATCCGTCGCTGGAACGGACGTCGACTGAGACACGGTTCCGGATGGAAGTTCGACCATTCGTACCCGCCAGCGGGCCACGTTCTCGCCTTTCAGCCGGCAAGCGGCCCTGGCTATGACCTGCTCGGGGCCAGGGGAGGATGTTTGTCATTGCCCACTCTGTATCGGTTTGCTACGCTCTTCCCCGTTGAATCGTGGCGTCGTCATCGGCCGGTGCGGAATGGCAGTAACCTGCGCGCGATCTGAAAGGAGGCGGGTATGACGAATATTGTGGATGTTGCGCTCGCGGTGATCGTCGGGCTGTCGGCGAATTTCCATGACGGACTGAAACATCTGGAGAACAAAGCCTACGCCCAGGCGGTGACGAATTTCACGGCGGTCATCACGGCGGAGCCGACGGTGGCGGAGATGAAAACACTCTCCCTGCTCTACCGGGCGGAGGCCTATGGCCGCACGGGAAGCAAGTCCGAAGCCCTTCAGGATGCGACGACGCTGCTTAAGACCACGGATGATGAGGCCCTGAGAAAGAAGGCCTTGGCGATTTATTCCGCACATGGCGGCGAGTTGAAGGATCTCCGCCCGAAGGCCGGTCCCAAGGCCCGGATGGACGCCTTCTTCGCCGCCCTGCAGAAGGACGATTTCAAGGCGGCTAGGCAAATCCTGTCGGGACCGCTGCAGCATCTGGTTCAGCTCGCCGACAAGGTGTACGCAGCCGAGAACCGCCGGGAGGGCCGATCCTTTCTTTCGGAGTTTGCGCGTGAATCCGGAATGTTCGTCTTTTCAGGAGAGAGTTTCAACGACACCAATCAGACCGCCACGCTTTCCATTTCGATTCAAGACCACATGGTGTTCACCTTGGGGCTGGTGCAGCAGGATGGCGCGTGGACGGCCGCGACGGTGCAGGACATTAAGAAGATCGAAAGACCGCGTCCCATCGAAATGGCGAATCCGCCGGTTACGCGCGAACCGCCCCGAACCGTGCTCCGAAAGGAGGATGTGCCCGAAGCGGTGGCCGCCGAGATCCAAGGGCTGATCGTCAAACTGGGCGACGCCGATGCCATGCTGCGCGCCGCCGCGAGACGACGGCTCAAGGAGATCGGCGCTCCCGCCACGCCCTTCCTCCGCGAGCAGGTGGACCATGCCGATCCCGAAGTCCAGTCTGCCGTGCGGGAATTGCTGAAATGATGCGCTTGCTTTTCGAACGATCCACGATCACAAAAAACAGGAGTCACACGTCATGAATGATTCAAAATGGATGCTCGTTGCCGGTTTTATCGCCATCGGGATGGCGGGCACGGTTCCTGCCCAAGTCACGCTCGATGGCGCCGTTCTCCCGCCGCCCCAGCCGGCCGCAAACGCGGGGCCGACGCGCGCAGTGGTTGCGGCGGGCGGGGACACCCTTGAGTTTCTCAACAAGGACAAGCTTCACGGTGCCCTGATGGCCGTGGCGCCAGAAGCCGGCGGCGTGACGTGGAAGCATGGCAGCGCCGAGAAGCCGCTCGATTTCAACCTCTCCACCGTGACGCGCGCCACGCTGGGCCCGCGCAAGGTCACGCCGGGCGTCCCCGGCACGGCCGCAATCTACCTGACCAACGGGGACATGCTTCCCGGCAACATCGTATCGATGGACGGCGATAAGCTCGTGCTGGACACGGGATATGCGGGCAAAATCACCATCGCCCGTCAAATGGTCAAGTCCATGACCCCCAACATCAAGACTTCGACGCGGGTCTATGAGGGTCCGACCGATCTATCGGAGTGGACGATGAACCCCAACAGCGGGACTCAGGTGCAGTGGCGCTTCAAGGACGGCGCGCTTTATGCCGCGCAACAATATCCGATCGGGCGCCTCATCGAGAAGATGCCCGACACCGCCGACATCCGGTTCGATGCGGCCTGGCGCGGCGCTTATCCGCAATTCGCCTGCATGATCTACACCGACAACGTTCAGGAGAACCGGAACGGATACATGCTGCAGGTGCAGGGAACCACTCTTTACCTGCAGCGTCTCATCCGCAATTCGGGATCGAGAAACCTCGAGAGGCAAGTCGAGTATGCGGACTTTGGCAACGGCAAGTGCCGGAGCGCGACATTCAACCTGCTGGTCAACAAGAGCGCGAAAACCATTACCTTGCTGATCAATGGCCGCCAGTTGACGCAATGGACGGAACCAGCCGAATTCGCGGGCCTAGGCACCGGCATCGCGTTCCGGTCAAACAACACCGGCGATCTGAAGATCAGCAGCATCGTGATTTCGGATTGGGATGGCAAGATGCCCGAGGTGGCCAGCGACAGCGGCATCACCGTCGTCAAGGACGACCTGTTGCGGTTCATCAACAACGACAAGGTTTCCGGCCGTCTCAAGTCCATTGCCGGCGACGTCGTGAAATTCGAGACCTCCTACGCCACGCTCGACGTCCCGATCGCTCGGGTCGTGGAGATCGTGACATCCACCGAGAACGCCACGCGGGCACGCAAAAACAAAGATGACGTCCAGATGACTTTTGCTGACCGGGGGCTGCTGACCCTCCAACTGGAGCGGATTGAGAAGGACGAGGTCAAGGGGCAAAGCGAGAATTTCGGAAAGATCGCCTTGCCGCTGGGCACCTTGCGTCGGATGGATTTCAATATTTACAGGGAAAAGTCGGCCGATGAAGCCGATGATTTCGCGTTCTAGTCGCGGTGTTTTCCGCGCCCGGAACGCCCGGCCAGCGCCGCCGCCTCGACCCGCTCGAGTTCCATGCCGCGTGATGCCTTAAAGAGCAGCGTGTCGCCGGGCTTGAGCAGATCACGGATGCCGAGCGTGGCGGCGGCCGTGTCGTCAAAATGGCGGACCGCCCCGGATGGAAACCCGGCTGCGACCGCCTCTTCGGCGATCCAGCGCGCGTCCTGGCCGACGGCCACGACCAGTCCCCACGGCCCGGCAGCGACCCATCGGCCCAGCTCGCGGTGAAACGACTCGGAGGCCTCGCCCAGCTCGCGCATGTCGCCCAGCACCACCACCCGGCGCGCCGCTGCCGCAGTCTGGGCGAAGGTGTCCAATGCGCAGCGCATGGCGGGAGGATTGGCGTTGTAGGCATCGTTGATGCTCACCAGTCCATCCACCTCGGTCCGCTGCCACCGCATCGGCGGCATGGCCAATCGCGCCAATCCCCGTTCGATCGCTTCCCACGTCATCCCCGTCGCGCGGCCGGCGGCCACGGTCAGGAGAAGATTGATGGCGTTGTGGCGTCCGACCAGGCCGCTGCGCAGGACCTGCGACTCCCCGCTCGTCCGCTCGCACACCCTCACCACGCCGCCGTCGGCATCGACCAGCGAGCCGAGGTAGTCGGCCTCGCCGCTGTCATCCATCCGCACGGAGATGATCCGGCAGGCCGCCTGCGCCCGCAGATACGGGGCATGCGCGCCTTCGGCGTCAATCACGGCAAACCCTCGTTCGGGCACGCTGCGGATCAGCTCAGCCTTTTCATCGGCGATCGCCGCCTCGCTCCCGAAGTGCGCCAGATGCACCGGCCCGACCGCCGTGATGATCGCCGCGTCCGGCTTCAGAATCCGACACAGATAAGCGATTTCACCGGGATGGTTGGTCCCCGCCTCGATCACGCCGACTCGCGTCTCCACAGGCATGGCGAGGAGGGTGAGCGGCAACCCGATGTCGTTGTTCAGATTGCCGTGTGTGGCATGTGTGGGGCCGGCACCGGAGAAGACCGCCGCGGAGAGTTCCTTGGTGGTGGTCTTGCCGACACTCCCCGTGATGCCCAGCACAAACGTGTGGAGCGCGCGACGGCGGCCCGCCGCCGCCAGACCGAGTGCGCTGCGCGTCTCTGCCACGCGCAGGAGCGGTATTGCCACACCCTCGGCGCGGGGCCAGTCGTGACGCACCAGAGCCGCCGCAGCCCCTCCCTGCTGCGCCTGGAGCACATAGGCGTGACCGTCATGGTTCTCACCCTTCAGGGCGACGTACAGGCCGCCCGGAATCATGTGGCGTCCATCCTGCGTGACGCCCCGCACATCGGCCGCGCCCCCATCCCAGACGCCCCCCGACCAGAGTGCCAGTTCTTCTCCGCGTATCAGCGGCCAGTCCGTTTGATTTTCCTGAATGGTCATGCTCAAGATTCCGTTTCCGCTAGTCGATGCCCAATTTCCCTCACCACGTCCCGATCGTCGAACGGGATCGTCCGATCCGCAAAGATCTGAACGGCCTCATGCCCCTTGCCCGCGATCAGCACCACGTCGTCGGCGCCCGCGCTGCGAAGCGCTCGCGTGATCGCCTCCAACCGGTCCGGCACGACCTCGTAGGGCGTGCCCGGGGGGAGCCCGATCACGATGTCGCGAATGATCGCCGCCGGATCTTCGGTGCGCGGATTGTCGGAGGTGATCACCAGCCGGTCCGCCTGTGACGCGCACGCCTGTCCCATCATCGGCCGTTTTTCGCGGTCGCGGTCGCCACCGCAACCAAAGACCACGATCAATTTTCCCGGCGTTACCTCGCGCAACGTGGCAAGCACATTCGCCAGCGCATCGGCGGTATGGGCATAGTCAACAAAGATTCGGCACGGTAGCGCGGTCGGCACCCGTTCCAGCCGTCCCCACCGCGGCCGCGCCTCGCTCAGCGTGCGCGCCACGACCGCCAGCGGAACCCCGCCCGCCAGCGCCAGCCCGGCCGCACACAACATGTTCATCACGTTGTAGCGGCCCGACAATCCGCTGGTGATTGGCACGCGGCCGGCGGCCGTGCACAAGACAAACGCGGTCCCGTCGGCGGTGCCGGTCACGGCTTCGGCGCGCAGGGGCTGCCCGCCGAGCAATCCATAGGGCACGACGGTCAGCCCGGCGGCGGCGGCCTCTTGCGCCAGTTGCGCCCCGTAGGCGTCATCGGTATTGATCACGGCGGATGAGCCGGGGCGCGTTTCGGCAGCGCTAACGAACAGCCGTCGCTTGGCCTCAAAATAGGACGTCATGGAGCCATGATAGTCGAGGTGGTCCTGGGTGAGGTTCGTGAAGGCGACCGCGTGAAAGCGGGTGCCATCGGTGCGGCCTTGCGCAAGCGCGTGCGACGACGCCTCCATCGCCACGGCGGTGCAGCCCGCATCGGCCATATCCCGCAGGCATCGTTGCAGGGCGCAGATGCCGGGCGTGGTACAGTCAGCATCGTGGCGGTGGTCGGGATACGCGACGTCCACTGTGGAGATCAGCCCGGCGCTGCGGCCGTCGGCCTCGAGCATGTCGCGGAGCAACCCGACGGTGGTGGTCTTGCCGTTGGTTCCGGTCACGGCGTACACCTGCAGACGCCGAGACGGATGGCCGTTCACCGCACCGGCCAGGCGGACCAGCGCCGCATGCGCCTCGGAATCCCCTCCAACCAATTCGACCCACGGCACATCTGACCGGCTGGGCGGCGTGGTGGCGACGACCGCAGCCGCACCGCGCGCGCAGGCATCGTCCACAAACCGCAGCCCGTGGGCACGCGTGCCGTGAACGGCCACGAACAGATCGCCGGGGCGGATCAGGCGCGAGTCGCACTGCACCCCGGTTACGACCGTTGTCGCGACCGGCCCCGTGCAGGCACGCACCTCGAGTCCCTGCGTCAATTCCAAAACCGTCATTTCGCTCCCTGCCTTTCGCGCCTACGGAACCGCCATGTTGTCGGCCGGTATTTCGAGATAATGGGCGATTTCCTCTGCAATCCGACCGAACGCCGGCGCCGCCACGGCGCCGCCGGTGTGGATCTGTCTCGGCCGTTGGATCACGATGATCATGCCGAACTCGGGGGTCTCGGCGGGGCAGAATCCGACGAATGACGCCCAGTAGTCTGTGCTGGAATAGCCGCCCGGAACCGACATCTGCGCCGTGCCGGTCTTACCCGCAATCGTGTAATTTTCAACAGCCGCCCGGCGGGCCGTCCCTCCCAATTCGGTCACGCCGGTCAGCAGTTGGCGCATCGTCGCCGCCGTCTCAGGCCGAATGGGGCGTCCGATCATTCTCGGCTTACCCTGATACAGGGTCTCGCCCGAGCTCGACACGACCTGTTTGACAACATAGGGCTGCATCAGATGCCCGCCATTGGCAATGGTGCAATAGGCGTTCAGCATTTGGACGGACGTGACCGCAACCCCCTGTCCAATGGCAATGCGGGTCGGCGAGATCATGGCCCACTTCTTGGACGGCGACAGAATGCCGTTTTCCTCTCCGGGCAGGTCGATGCCGAGTTTGCGGCCGAATCCGAATCCGCGCAAATAGGCCTCCATGCGTTTATTCCCGAGCATGAGCGCGATCTTGGCCGCGCCGATGTTGCTCGATTTCTTAATGACGGTTGCCACATCGACCAGCCCGCGCACGTGGTCATTGAGTATCTTTCCGGCGTAGACCCACATCCCCGACTCGGCGTCGATGATCGTCGATGGCGTGATGATTCGCTCATTCAGGGCCGCCGCGACAATCATCGATTTCATGGTCGAACCCGGTTCGTAGTTGACGCCGATCGCGGAGTTCCGTTTGACCAGCTCGTTTTCCCGGTTGTACTGATTGGGGTCATAATCGGGCAGCGAGATCATGGCCAGGATTTCGCCTGTCGCCACCCGTTGCACGACGGCCCATGCGGCATCACCCCCGCTCGTCTCCAACGCCTCGCGCAACCCCCGCTCGACAAAATACTGGATGTTGTTGTCCAGCGTCAGGTGCACGCTCGCGCCATGCACGGGCGGAACGTTCTGCGTGCGCCGACCGAAGATTTCGACACGATTGGCATTGACCTCGCCCGAGATGAAGCCTGATGTGCCGATCATGTCCGCGTGGTGGCTCTGCTCAATGCCCGCGCTGCCGATCGCCTCGGCATTGATGAAGCCGACGACGTGAGCCATTCGTCGGCCCTGCGGATAGCTGCGAATGGTCTGGGGTTGCGCGCCGACGCCGCTCATCGTCTTCTTGTCGGCGATCAGATCGAATACGGCGTCGTCGGTGCTGACGGCGAGACGGATGAAGCGCGAGTCGGTGCGGTTGAGATCCAGCAGAATCGCGTCAACATCCAGGTTCAACGCCTTGGCGAGACGCTCGGCGATCACCAGCTTGTCGTGCTTGGCGTTGACCATCTTGGGATCCACGAACACCAAGCGTCCCGGCAGGCTGATGGCCAGCGGGTTCTGCGTGCCGTTGCAATCGTAGATCGTCCCGCGCAGAGCCACCAGCTCCTGCTGAAAATTACGCGATTCGATCTTTCCCGAATAGTTTCCCAGGTGGAGTTCGCACAGGCGAAACGTGATCCACGCGAGAAACACGGAAAGCATGAAGACGGCGAACAGTATCCGCTGTTTGTCGCCCCGATTCATGGGGTGCCTCCCTTGCGTGAATTTACGGCGTACGCCGCGACACCCGGGCCGAACGTTCACGCTCCTGATACTCGGCCACCAGGGCAACAGCCGAATCCGAACGGGGCATGCGGATGATCTGATCGGGACGGGCATAGGTCATGCTGAGGCCGTGCCGGAGCAGATGCTGATTCATCGCGTCAGGCGTCTTCATCGCATTCCATTTCGCCTCCTCGCGAATCCGCTCATTCTCGAGTGACGCATAACGTCGCTCGAGATCCTTGATCAACTGGCCGCGCGCGCCACACCGATTGTCCATCGCCAGATAACCCACCAGCACGAACACGACGAGCACAGACAACCCGACGGCGTGGACCGAAACGATCCGCCCGTGAACACGGTGCTTGCGATTTTTTCTCATCATGGCTGCACCTCCCCTTTACGTGTATCCGTTTTTTTCAAACTCTGTTTATCGCTTGAGGCGCTTGCAAAACCCCTGCAAGCGCCGGTTTCAGGTTTCAGTGTTCAGGTTTCAGGAAGACGCAACATCGTGTGGTTCTTCCTGACACCCGAAACCTGACACCTGAACACTCCGCTACCCTTTACATTCGCCTCTTCTTCCGGCCGCAGCCGGCGCACCGCCCGCACATTTGCGGAGCGGGCCCGCGGATTGCGGGACACCTCGTCATCGCCCGCCGTTCGCGGACGACGGGTCAGCAATTCCACTGCCGGCAGATCTCCCTCCCAGCGCGCGCCGCCCTGCTGCAGCGACACCTGCCGGCCCGCATGCGCCACAAACCGCTGCTTCACGATCCGATCCGTGAGACTCTCAAACGTAATCACCACCAACCGACCGTCGGGCGCGAGCAACCGCAACCCGTCCTCCAGCGCCTGCTCCAGCTCCTCCAATTCGCGGTTGACCGCCATCCGCAACGCTTGAAACACCCGTGTCGCCGGATGCTTCCCGCTGCCGCGGCGTCCGCCGAGCGCCGCGCTGACAATTTCCGCCAGCCGTCCCGTCGTCACGATCGCCCCCGCCTCCCGGGCGCGCACGACCGCCTTGGCCACCCGCAACGCCTGCGGCTCCTCGCCCAAGCGGCGAAACAGCCCGGCCAGCCCGGAGACGTCCAGCGTCGCCACCAGATGGGCTGCCGTCACGCCTGCGGTCGGATCCATCCGCATGTCCAGCGGGCCGTCCGCCTGAAAACTGAATCCCCGGCCCGGCGTGTCGATCTGGTCCGACGACACCCCCAGATCGAGGAGGATGCCGTCGACGTCTCCAAATCCATGCTCCCGCGCCAACCGCGCCACCTCGCCATGGTCGCCGTGGGCCAGCACGTGGCGGCCCGTCACACCCGAAAGCCGCGCCGCCGCCCGCTCCAGAGCCTCAGGGTCGCGGTCGATCCCCAGCAGGGATCCCTCCGCTCCGGCGCGCGCGAGGATTTCGGCCGCATGGCCGCCTCCCCCGAGCGTCCCGTCGACATACCGTCCGCCGGGCCGCACCGCCAGCAGTTCCAACACCTCGGCTACCATCACCGACACATGCACCGTCGGCCTCCGTTAAAACGAAACCTGTTGCACCGCCATCGCCAGCCGGCCCTGATCGACCGTGGCATCCTCGGGTCGCAGATTCGGCGACCACAATTGAACCCGGTTGACCGCGCCGATCATCACCACCTGGCCTTCGAGGTCGGCGAACGCCAACAGCCTGTCGCGAATGCGAATGCGCCCCTGGACATCCCATTGCAACTGCTCGGAGTTTTCGCCAATGACCCGAAGCGCCTCACCCGCTCCCGGATCGAATAGCGACTTCTGGCGCAGTTTTTCCAACCGCACGTCCATCTCCGCCACCGGCAACAAGTTGAGACATTTCACATAGGGGTCGGGAATCACGTAAACCGTCCCGGCATGACCCATGATCTCGCGCCACGTCGCCGGAATCGTGATTCGGCGCTTGGGGTCGAGGGCATGATCAAACCGGCCCACGAATAAACCGCGGGCGCTCACAAGGGACGTTTTGCTTTCTGTTTCCACCAATTGACCTTTTGTGACACCATTCAACACCTTCTGACACCGACTGTCAACAACAATTCCAAAAAAATATGCCCAAAAATTAGCAGAGGTTTGAATGGACCAGATGTTGCACGATCTGGTCGCGCGCGCGGGGGTTATTTTAGCGCGCTATCACACTTCGCGAAGTGTGATAATGGAAACTCGATCACCGCATTGTGCCGGTGATCTTTGCACTCCAGAGGCGCTTACCAAACCTCCGGTTTGTGCAAGCGGTGGGTTCAGGGGACGTTACCGGACTGAACCCTAGCATGCTGAACGAAGACAGGTTCAGACGTCATGGTCGCAAGGGACTGTGAATGAATGTGTAAGCTAAAAAAAAATCGTCCTCGTCGTCGTCCTCGTCCTCGATTTCACGATTCGAGGACGAGGACGAGGACGAGGACGATGTCTCAATCCGGCTTTCCATCTGGCCGCAGGCCGACGGCCTGACTGCACCGAACCCAGATTCTGGATCGGAGTCGATTCCGGCTACGATTCCAACTCCCGGCAACCCATCACGCGGGGGTCATGATCGCGTCTTTGGCCGCCTTGGCGAGCTTGAACTTCAGGACGGTTTTGGCTGCAATCTGGATCGATGCGCCCGTCGCAGGGTTGCGACCTGTCCGGGCGGCGCGCTCCACCTTGACGAGTTTGCCGAGTCCAGGAATGGTGAACCCATCCGTCGCTTCCCTGATCGCCATCGCGACCAGAGCTTCCAACAGTGTCGCTGCCTGCGACTTCTCGACACCAGCCGTTTCAGCCAACTCTGCAATGATTTCGCTCTTGGTCTTCATGGTGATTCCTTTAGGAATAATGACAAAACGCTTTTTGGCTGGCACAGGCTCACGCCTGCTGAAAACCACCCAAACCGTTATACCGTAGCGATGTCATGGGGGGCAGTATGCCAGAAGTAGGAAGCAATGTCCAGCCCTCGCCAACAATTCTATTTGCTGTCTCGGACGTTGCGCTTGACATCACCCGGCTGATTGGGCATCCTTGTCGCCCGTGAAAACGATTTCGCTTGTCGGGTTCCCACGTAGGCCCGTCCTAGCGGCCAGAACGTGTTTTCCCGTCCAATCTGGAGGTGTGCATGATTCGCAATTTCAAGCTCGATCAGGGCCGCGTGGTTGAGATCCACGATGACAGTCCCGCACAGGTGCTGCTGTGCGTCGAACCCACCGAAGCCGAACGCTCAATGCTGGTCAACCAGTTCCAGATCGACGAGCACAACCTGACGTCGGCCTTGGACCGCGATGAACTGCCGCGCGTGGAACTCGATGTCAACCATCTGGCGGTGATCTTCCGTCATCCCAAGCGCTATAGCGCCAAGGACAATTTTTTGTTTCGCATCAATTCGGTCGGGATCTTTCTGTTCAAAGACAAGCTGGTCATAATCGCGCCCGATGACATCTCCCTGTTCGAAGGACGCGCGTTCAGCAAGGTCCAGAATCTTCAGATGTTGTTCCTGCGCATTCTTTCGGCGTGCGTCGCACATTTCTTTTCACATCTTGATGTGATCAACGACATCGCGAGCGAGTTGGAGCCCAAGCTCGTCAAGTCCATGGAAAACCGCCAGTTGCTGCAGATGTTCACCATTGAGAAGAGTTTGGTGTACTACGTCAACGCCATCAGCGCCAATGGCCGGGTGATCGAGCGCTTGAAAACCAATGCCAAGAACGCCCAAACGGACGGTCTGTCGCCGGAGATGCTCGAGTTTGTCGACGATCTGGCCATCGAAAACGCCCAGTGTCTCGAGCAGGCGCAGGTTTACGCCAATGTCTTTGCCGGCCTGATGGACGCGCGCGCGTCGATCGTGAGCAACAATCTCAACGTGCTGATGAAGCACCTCACGGTCATCAACGTGGTTTTCATGCCGCTCAACGTGATCGCCGGCGTGGGAGGAATGTCGGAATTCTCGATGATGACCCACGGCATCCCCTGGCCGATCGCCTATGGGGCTTTCATGGCTGGCCTCCTGCTGCTCGGGTGGTCGACGTATGTCGTATTGCGTCAGGTCGAACGACGGGCCACATTCAAATAAAAGGTCTATGCTCAAACCCGTCCCTCTGCTCATTGTCGGCGGCGGTGCCGCAGGCCTCTTCGCGGGGTGCCGCGCGGGCGAGTGCGGACTCGGTGCGCTGATTTTGGAACGTAAGCACAAACCGGGCCGCAAGGTTCTGATGTGCGGCAACGGCCGGTGCAACCTGACCAAGGACATCCCGGCGGCACAGATGCTCCGCGATCTGGGCGAGCCCATGGCCGCCTTTCTGGCGCCTGCTCTGGAAGCCTGGCCGCCGAGCGCGGTCCAGAATTGGTTCCAACAACACCACGTGCCGCTCAAGAAGATGGCTGACCGCCGCGTTTTCCCGAGTTCGGAACAGGCCTCGGACGTGGTGCATGCGTTGACGGACGCATTGCGCGACACCGGTACGGCGCTTTGCCTCAATGCGCCCGTCGAAGGTGTGGAACGCGCGGAGACGGGCTTCCACGTTGTGACCGCGCATTTCTCGGTGCTGGCGCGTCGGGTGCTGATCACGACGGGCGGCGTGAGTTACCCCAAAACCGGCTCGGTCGGCGACGGCCAGAAGTTCGCCAAGGCGCTGGGGCACTCGCTCAAGCCGTACCGGCCTGGATTGATCGGGTTCCTGGTGCGCCATCCATGGATCGACGCGCATGGCGGGGTCACCTTTGAACAGGCCACGTTTCGTGTCTTTCACAACGGGCAGAAGCTCTATGAGGGCCACGGACAGATGGATTGCGAGACCTGGGGTGTCGGCGGCGCGGCGGCCTATAACGCCAGCCGCTGCGTCGCACGTGGCAACCTGCGTGACTTCGAGATCGAGTGGACCGTCGGTCGCGATACGGTCCGCGTGCGCAACCCCGAGACGCGTCCGCTGAAAGAGGCGATTGTCACCGTCGGGGGCGTACCGCTGAACGAGATCGACCCCGCCACCCTGGAGTCGCGCAAATGTCCTGGCCTCTATTTCGCGGGCGAAGTGATGGATATCGACGGACCGACGGGCGGCTACAACCTCACGGCAGCGTTCGCCACCGCCGCGCTGGCGGTCGCGAGCATCGCCCGGCGCGACGGCCCCGCAGAGAACAACGCGCTCCGGCCGCCCGACGTCTGCCATCCCACCGCCGCCCCGACGCCCCGACGCACCCGCCGAGACTGGAAATAGGAGGCTCTTGCCTTCTTAATCGTAATCCTAATCTTGATCTTAATCTGCTGGTGGAGAATGGATTACGATTACGATTATGATTACGATCGGAAGCATCGCTTAAGTAAGCGCCATTCCCTTCTCACTGCATGATCGTCCGCATAATGCGCGGCGTGACGTCGGTGAGGTTGCGCACCCCAACCGTGAAGGCTTCGGCTTCGGGTCCGAACACCACGAGCGGCACGGGATTGATGGTGTGCGAATGGACGGACATGTCCTCAATGTTGCCGTGATCGCTGGTGAGGATAACCAGCAAGTTGGCCTGACGCGCCATGGCCGCCAGCGGGCCGATAAAAGCGTCGAGGGTTTGCAAGCAGGCGACCGCCTCTTCGAGACTGCTCGAGTGCCCGGCTAAATCACTCTGGAAAAACTCGAACAGCGTGAAGTCGTGGGTGATGGCGAGCTGGATCAGGTGTTCAGCCGCCTTGGCCGGAGTGACCACTGGACCGCTGTAGCCTTTGGCGAGCAGGCTCTCGCGCGTGATGTCGTGAAAGACGGCCTGATTGGCGAGCATGTCCTCGCGGAAGCTGAACACCTGCGGACACGTCAATCCCATGACCGTGGTGACCGACTTAAAGCGCCGAGCTTCGATCTCCTCGATCCGGTCAGCCATATAGGCATCGGCAAATTTAACGCGCAGCCCCCGGCGATGGAGTTTTAAGAACAGGTTGTCCTCATTGAGCAGACTGCGGAGCGTCGGACCGGGAAAGCCCTCCAAGTGACGCCCCATGTGACGGGCCGCGTTGACACCGGTGTAAAGCGACGCCTGGCCGGTCGCGCTCTGCGGCAGCCCTGGCATGTCGAGACACGCATCGATCAGACACCCGTTCGCCTCGATCAGCTCACACAGGTTCGGACACACCGCCTTGTTGACGGGATTGTCTGCCGAGGTCCCCCGTATGCCGAGACCGTCAATAAATATGAAAAGTACTTTCATGCAACCCGGAAAAATACACGCCGGCGCAACAGGGCGAGTCCGTAAAAATAGCCTGCGAAACCGCCCGCCAAATGGGCGGTGTAGGCGATCTGCGAGCGCAACAACACCGCTTCGATGATCGTGGCCAGTCCAAGAAAAACCGCCAGCGTGCGCGCCCTCATCCGCACCGGAAAAACCAGCACCAGGACGACCGTCTCACGTCTGGGAAACAATGCGGCATAGACGCCGATAAGCGCAAAAACACCACCCGATGCGCCAATGCAGGTGCCATAGACGCCCGGCTGGGTCCGCAAACCCAGCGCCTGGGCCACACCCGGGAAGGCCGCGGCCAGCGCAGGCTGCATCGCATCACACATGACCCAGCCCAGCCCGCCAATGGCACCGCCGACGAGAAAGACGGTCCAAAACCGCCTGCCCCCGATCTCCATCTCCAAGCCGGCGCCGAAAAGCAGCACGGTGAGCAGGTTCAAGGCTAGGTGCAGCCAGCTTCCGTGAAGAAACAGGTAAGTCACGACCTGCCAGAAAAAACCTTTGGCCAGCAACGGCGCGTGAAGGCCGAAACACTGAGTCAGCAGCGCGCCAAAGGAATATCCGTCAACAAGATCAACGCCCAACGCCACCCGCTGAATCAGAAAAAAGCAGGTCAACAAGACGGCAAGCGTCACCGCCGCCGGAGAGAACGCGAGCGTGTCGACGATGCTCGTGCCGACCGTGCGCAAGTTTTTAAACATGCCAAAACCGTTCAATTCATTGGAATTGATACGCCTGGAAATCCATCACTTGCACGGTGACTAGCAGTCCATACACGAGCAAGGCGATGATTGCACATATGCCCGCAACCATATAATTCGCCGTCGGCTTGGCTGTGACCGTGTCCAGCCGGTGGCGATCAGCGAGGAACGCGCTTTGCTTGACAATCCCCTGTACATCTTCTGACATTGGAATCCTCCACTCCCATCTGACCCACAGACAGGGCCATTTAAGCAGATTACCGGCTTCTTGGAAAGGGTAAAAACTGTCGCATCAATTGCAGTCTTGTAACGGAAGCGGCCCGCGTTGTAAACTGCGGCCTGCATACGATACGTTCGAACAGGGAGGCGCGAAGGAATGGCTGCGGGTCAGGACGATGTGACGCCGATGATGCGGCAATACCGGCGCATCAAGGGCGAGTTGCCGGAAGGGGTGGTGCTCCTCTTCCGTCTCGGCGATTTTTACGAGATGTTTTTTGAGGACGCCCGCCGCGCGGCGCCGATCCTGGGCGTGGCGCTGACCCAGCGTGGCGGCACGCCGATGTGCGGGGTGCCCTATCACGCGCTCGATAGCTACCTGGCCAAGCTGATCCGGGCCGGCGTGAAGGCCGCCGTCTGCGACCAGATGGAGGATCCCGCCGCCGCCAAGGGGATCGTGCGGCGCGAAGTGACGCGCGTGGTCACCCCCGGAACGGTCACCGAGGATGCGATCCTCGACGCCACGCGCAACAACTATCTCGCCGCCGTTTGCGCCGGCCCGGGCTGTTTCGGCATGGCGCTCTTTGACCTCTCCACCGGCGTCTTCACCGTCGAAGCGGTTTCCGGCGCCGAGGCCTTGCGCGAAAATCTGCGGCGTCATGCGCCCAGTGAATTGCTCGTGGGCGCCGAAGCCCGGCGCGGCGCGGCGCTGGCCGGGGCGCTCGCCGATTGCGGCGCGACGGCGGTGACCGAGGGGGACGACTGGACGTTTGAATATGACGCCGCCTATGACCGGCTGATCCGTCACTTCGCGGTGCATTCGCTCGAGGGATTTGGCTGCGAAGGCGCCCCCCTGCTGGTCGGCGCGGCGGGCGCGCTGCTGCATTACGTGGTGGACGAGCTGCACCACCGCGTGGGGCATGTCCGCCGGCTTCAGGTGCGCCACGGCGAGGACTTCCTGCTCCTCGACGAAGCCACCTGCGCCAACCTCGACATTCTTCCCGCCCGCGGCCGGTCGGCCCAGGCGACCCTCCTCGGGGTGCTCGACAATACCCGCACGCCGATGGGCGCACGCCTCCTGCGGGCCTGGCTGACCCGTCCGCTGCGGCGGATCGAGGCCGTCAACGCCCGTCTCGATGCAGTGGAGCGCCTGATGAAAGACCGCGCGCTTCTAAACGGGTTGCGCGAGCGTCTGACGACGGTGCGTGATCTGGAACGGCTGATCGCCCGAATTGACGCGGGGCGCGGCAACGGGCGCGACCTGCAGGCGCTGGGCGCGTCGCTGTTGCCCGTCCCCGGCTTGCGTGCCTTGGCGGAGGGTGCCGGTGACGAACTGCTCGCGGCGGCGGCGGCCGACCTGCATCCCCTGCCCGATCTGGTTGACCTGATCGGACGCGCCATCGCCGAGACACCGCCGATTGGCCTCCGCGACGGCGGCCTCATCCGCGAAGGGTACTGCGCTGATCTCGATGAGCTGCGCCGGTTGGCTGGTGAAGGACACGCCTGGCTCGCCCGCTATCAGACGCAGGAACAGGAGCGCACCGGGATCAAGACCCTCAAGGTGCGACACAACCGCGTCTTCGGCTATTACATCGAAGTCTCCAAGGGACAGGCTGGCGCCGTGCCCGCCGAGTACGAACGGCGTCAGACGCTTGTCGGCGCCGAGCGGTTTATCACACCCGATTTAAAGGTCTACGAGCAGAAGATCTTCGGGGCGCAGGACCGGGCGCAAGCGATGGAGTATGAGATCTTCTGCACCCTGCGTGATCGGACGGTGGAACAGACGGCCGCCATCCAGCAGACGGCCGACGCCGTGGCGCGGCTCGATGCGCTGGCCTCGCTGGCCGATCGCGCGCTGGCCCTGGATTACGCGCGACCGCAGATGCATGCGGGTGACGAGCTGGTGATCCGCGAGGGGCGCCACCCTGTGATCGAGCAACTGCCCGGCGCCGAACGGTTCGTTCCCAACGACACCCGGCTGGATGGACGCCGCAACCAGGTGGCCGTGATCACCGGACCGAATATGGCGGGCAAGTCGACCTACATCCGGCAGGTCGCGCTGATCGCGGTGATGGCCCACGCCGGATCGTTTGTTCCCGCTCGCGAGGCGCGCATCAGCCTGCTGGACCGCATCTTCACGCGCGTCGGCGCAGGCGACGACCTCGCCCGCGGCCGGAGCACGTTCATGGTCGAGATGCAGGAAGCGGCCAACATTCTCAACAACGCCACGGCCCACAGCCTGATCGTGCTCGACGAGATCGGACGCGGCACCAGCACCTTCGATGGCATCAGCATCGCCTGGGCGGTGGCCGAATATCTGCACAACACGCCGCAGATCAAGGCCAAGACGCTGTTCGCAACCCACTACCACGAGTTGACCGATCTCGCGATCACCCTCGATGGCGTCAAGAACTACACCGTCCAGGTGCGCGAACATGGCGACGGCATCGTTTTCTTGCGGAAGATTGTTCCGGGGGCCGCCGATAAAAGCTACGGCATCCACGTGGCGCGTCTCGCCGGCATGCCCGGCGAAGTCGTCGACCGGGCACGGGAGATACTGGCCAACCTCGAGGAGGGGGAGATCGAAGCGGGATTGCCCAAGCTGGCCAGGACCGCGCGTCGCAAGGCGAATGAATTGCCGGGACAGATGACGCTGTTCGAACTTTAGATCAGCTTCACCCGCGGCAGATCCTGAATATCCACGCATCCGACGAGCTGACCGGCGTTATCCACCACGGGCAGGTCGTCGATCTTGTACTTTTCGAAGATGCGGAGGACATCCACGGCGAGCTGGTCTGAACGGACGTGAATGGGTTTGGGGGTCATCACCGATCTCAGTTCCTGCGCGAGAACGCCGGGGTTGGACGCCAGCAGCCGCCGCAGATCGCCGTCGGTGAAGATGCCGGCCAGAAGCCCGTCCGGCGTGGCGATGCAGGCCGAGCCGCATTTGGCGCCGGTCATCGCCATGATCGCATCCTGAACGGTCTTGTCGGGGGCGAGGACGGCAATCCGTTCGCCCGTACGCATAATGTCGCGTACACGATAAAGGAGGGCGCGGCCGATGGCGCCTGCGGGATGGAGCAAGGCGTAGTCCTTTTTCTCAAAACCGCGCGCGTCGATCAGCACCATGGCGAGGGCGTCGCCCATGGCGAGCGTGGCGGTGGTGGAGGTGGTGGGCGCGAGGTTGAATGGACACGCCTCCCGCTCGATGCAGACCTGCAAGACGATATCGGCGCATTTGGCGAGCGAGCTTCCCGAATTGCCCGTCATGGCGATGATCGGAATGCCCAGCCGGCGAACCGCAGGGATCAACGCGAGCAGTTCGTCTGACTCGCCCGAGTAACTCAGCGCGAGCAGGACGTCCGTGGCCGAGATGATGCCCAAGTCACCATGCAGGGCCTGCGTGGGGTTGAGCATCACGCTGGTCGACCCTGTGCTGGCCAGCGTGGCGGATATCTTTTCCGCTATGTGCAGGTTTTTTCCAACCCCGGTCACAACAATCTTGCCACCTTCGGAAAGCGTGCGGAGCAGCCGGTCAATCGTTGTGCAAAAACTGTCGCCGAGGGCTGCGGCGACCTGTTGCAACCCGTTGGCCTCAGTTGTGAGCACCTGCTGTGCGCGTGCGATGTATTGTGTTTTCGTCATACCACGGTCATCCTTCTGGGGGCCGGATCATCCGGCCGGCGGGAGCAGCGACGGCGTCGTAACGTCCCCTGCGTCATTCGAGGCACAAGGATAAGCCGATTCTTCCGCTTCGTCAATACGACTGTTCAGAAAGCCAGCATTTCTCAATATGGAGAGGGTCCCATCGGCGTCGGGGTCGGGGTCGGTATCGGTATCGATAAAACCAACGGAAATTCGACCCCGATTCCGATACCGACCCCGACCCCGATGACTCATTCGCCTCATAATTAGAATTGCTGTTCAGAAAGCGGCCCCCGACAGGACCTCGCAACCGGTCGGGGTGATGAGCACCACGTCTTCAATGCGGACCCCCAGCTCGCCGGGTAGGTAGACCCCGGGTTCGACCGTCAGCACCATCCCCGGACGAATCACCGTCTTGCAGGATGCGGCAAAGGCGGGCGCCTCGTGCACCTCCAGCCCGAGTCCGTGTCCGAGGCTGTGACCGAAGGCCGCGCCGTGTCCGGCGCGGTCGATCACGTCGCGGGCCAGGGCGTCGACCTCGGCGCCGGTCATGCCGGGCCGGAGTCGGCGGATGGCGGTGCGATTGGCACGGGAAATCAGCGCGTGAATCTCGCGAAACCGCGCGGAGGGCCGTCCGCAACACACGGTTCGCGTCAGATCGCTGCAATACCCGCCGAGCTTGAGTCCCGCGTCGAGCAGCAACGGCTGGCCCGGCAGCCACGGATCGTCGCCCGGCACGTGGTGGCATTCGGCGCCATTGGCGCCGACGCAGACCACGGCGTCAAAGGCCTCGCCGTCGCCCAGCGTGTCGGCTTCACGCCGCACCGCATTGCGTATATCCCGTTCGGACTGCCCCGGCCGCGCACCACGCAGCACCCGTTCAAACAGACGGTCATTCGCGCGGATCACCCGGCGCAGCGCCGCCTGTTCGGCCGACGACTTGATGGCGCGCTGCCCGGTGATGAGGCTGTCCACATCTGTCCATTCGGCAATCTGGGACAGCGTCTGCTGTTGTGCGGTGTGGGCCGCCACCGCCAACGAGCCTTCGTAGCCGGCCCGACGCCAAGAACGGGTCAAGCGCCGCAAAATCCGTTTGGCTTCGTTGCCGCGGCCGCAGTCGTCGCACGGCATCCAATTGAGTGCGCGACGGGCGGCGATCAGATAGCGGAAATCGGTGAGCAGGGTCGGACCGCTGCGAACGTCTACCGATAGAATGCCATTGGATGCGGCGAAGCCGGAGTAATAAAGCCGCGCCGTCGGCGAACGGACGAGCGCGCCGTCCAGCCCCTTGCGGCGCAGCGCCGCCATCAGCCGCTCGCACCGGCCGCGACATTCCTCGGCAGAAAACGCCCCAGCCGTCATCCCGCCGTGCTTGGCCACCACGCCGAAAAAACCGCCCATAGGAACACTCCCGTTCAGAGTCAAATGGCGCTTACTTAAGCGATGCGTCCGATCATAATCCTAATCATAATCGTAAGCGTAATCCGTCATCCACCAGAAGATTAAGATCACGATTAGGATTACGATTAAGATTAAGATGTTATGCATCCATGCTATAACGTTAAGACCGGCTTCGGGCCCTGTCCAAAACTGGCCGCCCTCAGCCTTCCGCCGTAGCGGGCTCCTGCCGGGCGCATGAAGCGGCGCCGCACTTCTGACAGCCGCTGCCGCACGAGACATCCTCACCCGTCCAGCAGAACGTGCAAATCTTGTTGCGCGGGAGGCCGATCGCATCGGCCAGATCCTGCACGCGCTGATACTTGAGCGACGTCAATCCCAGCCGTTTCTGTATCCGCCCGACCATTTCCTGATGCCGCCCGCCATCAGGATCGACATACTCCCGGATGTCAGCCGTGTCGCCCTCGAGTTCCTTGATGGTCCGGCGTGCGGCGAGATCCTGCTCGCTCGTGGAGCGGGAGAAATTAAGAAACTTGCATCCGAAGAGCAACGGCGGACAGGCGATCCGCATGTGGATCTCGCGCGCGCCGTCGTCGTAGAGCCTGTGCACCTGGTCACGGAGCTGGGTGCCTCGGACGATCGAGTCGTCGCAGAAAATCAGGCTTTTTCCACGAATCAGGTCGGGAATCGGAATCAGCTTCATCCGGGCGATCAACTCGCGATGCGATTGAACAGAGGGCATGAAGCTTCGCGGCCAGGTGGGGGTGTATTTAACGAACGGCCGCGCAAAGGGTATCCCCGCCGCGCGGGCATATCCCAGCCCATGCCCCATGCCGGAATCGGGAATCCCAGCCACAAAATCGGCACGCAACCCGCCATCGTGCTTCGCCAGCGCCTCGCCGCAACGGTAACGGACGCTCTCCACGTTATGACCCTCGTAGGACGACGCCGGGTACCCGAAATAGACCCACAGAAAGGCGCAGATCGCGAGTTCGGCGGACGGCGGACGGCAGATCTCGACGCCGTCCTGCGTCATCCGCACAATCTCGCCAGGACCCAGGTCGCGCACCGGCAGATATCCTAGATTGGGCAGACTGCACGACTCCAGCGCGAAGGCCCGCGCATCGCCCTTCTCGCCCAGTGTCACGGGCGTCCGCCCATAGCGGTCGCGGGCCGCGAACAGGGAGCCGTCCTGCTTCAGAACCAGCATCGAGCAGGAACCGCGGATCCGTTCCTGGGCATAGCGGATTCCCGCCTCGAATGAATCCTGCGTGTTGATCAACGACGCGACCAGTTCGGTCGGATTGACCCCGGCGCGGCTCATTTCCGAAAACTGCACGCGGTGCTTGGCGTAAAGCTCGGTCACCAGTTCCGGCAGGTTGGTCACCACGCCGACCGTGACAATCGCAAAGGTGCCCAGATGCGAGGCGATGATCAGGGGCTGGTCTTCAAAATCGCTGATCACGCCGACGCCCGCGCGGCCTTTGAAGAGGTTGAAGTCGTCCTCGAACTTTGAGCGAAACTGCGACGTGCGGATATCGTGGATCACCCGCGTAAAGCCGTCCTCACCCAAAACGGCCATGCCGCCCCGCATCGTGCCGAGATGCGAATGGTAATCGGTTCCGTAAAACAAATCGGTCACGCAATCGTGCTTGGCCACCACGCCGAAAAATCCGCCCATAGGAACACTCCCGTTCAGAGTCACGAACCACACCTGCACTGAGTGGGTAGAATACCCTACTTCTCCGGACGGCTCAATCTAAAACGCACAACACTTCAGGCTCAGCAAATGTTGATGCACGGGCGGCACCGTTCTGCTATAATCCGCGCCGTTCATCAATTCATCAGGAAGGATCAAGCCATGGGGTGGTTCACCAAGCCGGCCGAAATAACGGCCTCAACGCCGACTGAGGCGATCTGGGCAGTCTGCCCGGCCTGCAAGGCCTATGTGCCGCGGGCCGAATGGAACAACGATCTGCGGGTTTGTCCGCGTTGCGACTATCACGACCGGCTCACTTGCCGGCAGCGTGTCGCCCAGATCTGCGACAGCGGATCTTTTGCGGAAATCAGTGCCGCCGTCTCGGTGCGTGATCCGCTGAAGTTTGCGGACGCCTCGGGCGCCTACGCCGACAAGGCGCAGGCCGCCGTCAAGAAGACCGGCGAGGGCGAGGCCATCCTCACCGGAACCGCGCGAATCGATGGCATCCCCGTCGTGATCGGCGTCATGGACTTCCGCTTCCTCGGCGGCAGCCTCGCCAGCGGCACCGGCGAACGGATTCTCCTGGCCGCCGAGGCCGCCCTCAAGCAGCGCCAGCCGCTGATCCTCTTCTCCGCTTCGGGCGGTGCGCGCATGCATGAAGGAATTATCTCGCTCATGCAGATGGCGAAGACCTGCGCGGGCATTTCCCGCCTGCAACAGGCGCGCATCCCCTATATCTCGGTGCTCACCGACCCCACCACCGGCGGCGTCTCAGCCAGCTACGCCATGGTCGGCGACATCAACATCGCTGAACCCAAAGCGCTGATCGGCTTCGCCGGCCGCCGAGTGATCGAACAGACCATCAAGCAGCAATTGCCGGAAGACTTCCAGACCGCCGAGTACTTGCTCGAACACGGGTTCCTCGACCACATCGTCCATCGCGGCGCGATGAAAACCTTTTTGGCCAAGGTGCTGCGTTACGCATCACACGGATAAGCGGAGTGCATACATGAGTGAGATTGATTTTTCAAACAAGCTGACCCCGTGGGAGATCGTACAGATCGCCCGCAACCCCGGCCGTCCCGCCATCGCCGACTATATCCAGGGGATGTGCGACGACTTCGTGGAACTGCACGGCGACCGTGCATTCGGGGATGATCGCGCCCTGATTGGAGGCTTCGCCACCATCGGCGGCGAACGCGTGATGCTCATCGGCCAACGCAAAGGCAAGTCCGTCGAGGAAAACATCCTTGCCAATTTCGGCATGGCCAACCCCGAAGGCTACCGCAAGGCTCTGCGCCTCATGAAGCTGGCCGAGAAATACGGCATCCCCGTCGTCTCGCTGGTCGACACCCCGGGCGCCTACCCCGGACTGGACGCCGAAGCGCGCGGCCAGGCCGAGGCGATCGCCCGTAACCTGACGGAAATGGCGGGGCTGCGCACGCCGTTTGTGGTCGTGATCACCGGCGAAGGCGGCAGCGGTGGCGCCCTCGGAATCGCGGTGGGCGATGTCGTCCTGATGATGCAGTACGCCGTCTACTCCGTGATCTCCCCGGAAGGCTGCGCCTCGATCCTCTGGCGCGATGGGAAGAAAGCGCCCGAAGCCGCCGAAGCGCTGAAGATCACCTCTGAATCGCTGAAGAAACTCGCCGTCATCGACGAGATCATCGCCGAGCCGAAGGGTGCCGCCCACAGCGACCCCGGCCAGGCGATCGACGCCGTCAAGAAGGCGATTCTCAAGCACCTCAAGGCGCTCAAGAAGCTCGATACCGACACTCTCGTCCAGAAGCGTTACGACAAATACGCCGCGATGGGGCGCTAGCCGCGCCCCTATTTCTTGGCAGAATGACGGTCCCCTTCTCCACATGAACATGTTGGGCCAGATCGTGGCGGCCAAGCGCGATGAGATCGCCGCCGCCCAGTGCCGCCTGCCGTTGGCAGCCTGTCGCGCCGCCGCCGCGGCCGCGCCGCGTGACCGCCGTGATTTCGCAGCCGCTATCCGCGCCCCCGGCATCCGCATCATTGCCGAGATCAAGCGCGCCTCGCCCTCCCGTGGCGACATCGACACCGGACTCGACCCCGCCGCCGTCGCCCGCGCCTATGCCGCAGGTGGCGCGGCCGCGCTGTCGGTGCTCACCGAACCGGCCTTCTTCAAAGGCTCGGCCGCCGACCTGCAGGCCGCGCGCCGCGCCGTCACCCTTCCCGCGTTGCGCAAAGACTTTATCCTCGACCCCTATCAGCTTTACGAGACCGCCGCTCTGGGCGCCGACGCCGTGCTACTGATCGTGCGCATCCTCCCCGATCCCCTGCTCGGCGAGTTGCACGCCCTGGCCCGCGAGCTTGGCCTCGACGTGCTCACCGAGGTCTACGACGACGACGACGCGCGCCGCGCCAACGCCGTCGGCGCCGATCTGGTCGGCATCAACAACCGCAACCTCGCCTCGTTCGACACCGACGTCGACCACGCCGCCCGCCTCGCCGCGCACATCCGCCCCGGCGCCTGCGTGGTGGCGCTCAGCGGCATCGCCTCGGCCGACGACATCCGCCGCAACCAGTCTGCGGGGATCACCCGTTTTCTGGTCGGCGAAACACTGGTTCGCGCCCCCGATCCGACGGCGCTACTGCGGTCCTGGACCTCCATTCATGCCCCTTGAAATTAAAATCTGCGGCCTCACGGACCCGACCGAAGCACGCGCCTGCGCCGAGGCTGGCGCCGACGCCATCGGTCTGGTCTTTCACCCGCCCAGCCCGCGGAATCTGCATCCCGAACGCGCTCGCGCCATCAGCGACAGCCTGCCGCCGCGCGTCGCGCGGGTCGGCGTTTTTGCTGATGCCGATGCCGACACCATCCTGCGCATCGCCGCCGCAGCGGGGCTGACCGCGCTCCAGCTCCACGGCTCCGGCTCGCTGGCCGCCCTGCCGCGTCTCCTCGACGCCCCCTACCGCATCATTGTCGTCCTGCGCTCGACGGCGGGGCTGATTCAAGCGGCTCGCGCGCTACCCGACACCGTCGGACTCCTGGTCGAATGCGGCCGGGGCGTCCTTCCCGGCGGCAACGGCGCCGTCTGGGAGTGGTCCGCCGCCGCGCCTCTCGCAGCGGTCCGCCCCTTTGCCCTCGCCGGCGGACTCTCTCCCGACACGGTCGTCGGGGCCGTCCGCGACGCGCGCGCCGCAGCCGTGGACATCAGTTCCGGCGTGGAGTCTTCCCCCGGCCACAAGGATGGGGTCCGCGTGCGTCTCCTCATCAGCCGTCTCACGGCGGCCTTCGCCGACCTCCCCTGCCCCGCCAACCCCGTCTTCCGCAATCCGGGCCGCTAAAACGGAATTTTTTTTAATCGCGGTTTGACAACCCTTCGCCTCTGTGCGAAAATACGACCTCATTTTTGGCGGGTTAGCTCAGTCGGTAGAGCAACGGAATCATAATCCGTCTGTCGGGGGTTCGAGCCCCTCACCCGCCACCACTCAAACCCGATTTCGGGGCCTGTCCGTGCTGCCATGATGGTTAAATCACAGGCGATCGCGCTGAAGATCCGCCCCTGGTCGCGCACCTCCCATGTGGTGACCTGGCTGACCCCGGATCACGGTCGGACGCTCACTTCGGTCAAGGGCGCCTGCCGTCCCAAAAGCGCCTTCCTCGGTCAATACGACGTCGGCGCGACCTGCGAGCTGCTCTTCTATGCGCGCGACCGCGGCGGCATTCACGCCATCCG
This sequence comes from Akkermansia muciniphila, assembly GCA_945870025.1. Classification (GTDB taxonomy): domain Bacteria; phylum Verrucomicrobiota; class Kiritimatiellia; order RFP12; family JAAYNR01; genus VGWG01. Next base: position 86,022 of record CAMBQN010000001.1, on the reverse strand, counting down.
CGAATGCACGCCATCGGAAATGCGCGAGCCGCTGCACGTCAATTGGCGCGCGGGAACGGCAGCCTCCTATTTCTGCGATTTGACCGCGTCGGTTTCCGTCCCCATGCAGGAGGCGCAGGCGCTCTTCACTCTGTTGAGCCAGTCACTCGACGCCCTGTGCGCGCAGACGCCGGGCACCGGTCACCTGCTCGCCTTTGAAATCGCCATGCTCGACCGACTGGGAATCCTTCCCGACCTCGCGCGATGCCCGGCCTGCCACACCCCGGAACGCGACTGGCTCCGGTTTTCGCTTGCCTCCGGCCGACTGCTCTGCGCCCATGCATCGGCCTCCGCCCTCTTGGAGCCGTCCATCACCCTCCACCGCGACGTCGTGGCGGCCCTGTGCGACCATCTGTCCCCGGAATCGGCCCTGCATTTCCCGCACAGCGGCGACATTGCTCTGGGCATACGCCGCTTTCTGGGACTGTTCATCCGCTACCACCTCGATCTTCCACCCGCCGCTCGGCAGGTGGCGTTTGACCTGATCGCCGAACCCCATGCGTCCGGCGCGACCTCGAAACCGTGAAAGGAATACTCATGAAACGAATCCCGATGATTACTGCCACGCTCGTTTTGGCGCTCGTCGCCGTCTGCCTGACCACCGGTTGTTCAAACAAGCGGAAACTGGCCGACCCGCGGTCGTTGAAGAACGACCCACAGAGCCTCGCGGTGATCATCAACGGCATTCCGGTGACCTGGGAGGCGGTGGATCGCCGCGGACGGGCCTTTCTGCAGGATGAGAAGACCTTCAACCATCTGGCATTCGCCCCGGAAAAAGAGGCCGAGGCGCTCGACCATTTCCGCCGCCGCGCTGTGAAGATCGAGGTGATGCGCAATCTGCTGCTGGCCGAGGCCCGGCAGCAGCGGATCGTGGTGACCGAACAGGACCGCCAGACCGCCCTCGCGCGCCTCGCGCCGCTGATGGCCCGGCGAAACTGGACAACGAACGACTTCTTCACCCGCTCCCCGCTGGGACCGGAACAGACGCACGCCGAGTTCGAAGAGAGTCTCTACATTGACAAGCTGCTGTTTGAGAAGGTGCTCCGAACGGTTTCGGCCACGACGGATGAGATTGCGGCCGCCACCGCCGAACTGGCGCGCCAGCGTCCCGATGCCAAGCCGAAACCGGCCGAAATCCGTCAGTTCGTCAACCGGAGCAAAGCCCGACAGGCCGTGAACGCCTATTACCGAAAACTCGTTGCGGGTGCCACCATCCAATGCGCCTTCCCGGATCTGGTCTTCGAAGAGGTCATGGCCGCCGAGTAATCAGGCCATTACCGAACAACACAAACCGCTTTACATCAACCGCGCGTATGTTAATATCCATCTAAATCGGTAGGTTAAGGAGGAACGCAAACATGTATTGCAAGAACTGCGGGAAGGACGTCCACCCACAGGCGGTGGCCTGTCCGGGATGCGGTGTTCCTCCTTTGGTTGAAAACAGGTTCTGTTCGAAATGCGGCATCGCGACCCAATCGAATCAGACGATGTGCGTGAAGTGCGGGACGGCGCTGAACGCCCGCTTATCGGTGTGCGGCGCGAAAAGCAAGGTTGCGGCGGGACTGCTCGGCCTGTTTCTGGGCTGGCTCGGCGCCCACAAGTTCTACCTAGGCTATTCCAAAGAGGGAGTGATCATGCTGCTGGTGTCAGTTTTGGCCGGCATTGCCACGTGTGGCTTGGCCACGGGGGTCATCTCCATGATCGGTTTCATTGAGGGAATCATCTACCTGACGAAATCGGACGAAGAATTCGACAGGCTCTATGCGCAGGGCCACCAAGGCTGGTTCTGAGCAGCAGGCGGCAAGGCGAATCTGCGATGGGCGGAAAACGATGAGGTCAACGGAGACCGGCGATCAACGGAACTGGCGCGTGCGGATGCTTTTGTTGCATGGCGCCATGCTTGTGGCGCCTTTGGCCCTGCTTGTGGCGCACATGCGATTTCAGTTTTGCGGGTTGGGGGTTTGCCTTTTTAGATGGGTGTTCGGCGTGGACTGCCCCGGATGCGGCATCACGCGATCAGCGATGGCGCTGCTGAACGGCGACGTGATCGGGGCTTTCCGTCTGCACCCGGCGGGGCCGCTTGTCGTGTCGCTCATCGCGCTCATCGTGGCGTATCTGGTTCTGGCGCTGTTCACGCGGTTCAGGGGATTGGAATGGAGAAAGGAGGTACAGGCTTTTACGGGAATTGAGATGCTGGCGTTTTCGGCGTTGGTGATTGGATGGCTTGGAAAAGGATTTCTAAACTAACAGAAACAGGAGAACTCAAATGGCAATGGTATCATGTCCGAAGTGCTCAAAACAAACGGTTCAAGGTGGATTTCAGACGTGGCAGATCATCGTGTCGATCTGCTTCTTCCCTCTGGGATTGCTGTCGTTGCTGGCGGGGCGTAAACCCACGACGTGCCAGCAATGCAACCATGTCTGGCAGGCATAGGCGATCCGGTCTGACAACGGCGTGGTGCCTGCCCGATGCCCGCAACGGGCACCGGGGGGGCACACGCCGGACGTTGACTTATTGTTCAAACTTCGCCCGGTAGGCCCAGAGGCCGAGGGTTGCTGATGCTCTTCGCATCGGCCTTCTGCTCGTGGATGAGCTTGTCCTTCTGGGTGATGTCGCCCAGTTTTCCCTAATAATGGATGGTTGTCCTATTGGGACTCCGTATTCCTGCATTCCCTCATTCCTGCATTCCAGCAGGTGAAGCCCAGCCGAATGATTCTTGTTCGACCCAGCCGTGGAGGAGAACGTGTCGGAGTTCATTCGTGAATCGGAAGTCGGGATGACGCCCGATAAAAGATTCCAGCCGGGAACGTTGGGCATCGCTCAGTGGTTTGTGTGGCAGCGTCGTGACCCTGCCATGGTGATAAAGGCCGTCAAACGTGATGAACCGGCTGATCTGCTCGGCTATGCGGTATCCGTCGAGGTCTGTATCGCCGGAATGCACGGCATGCGCGCCCGCCTTGTCGAAATGATGCAGCAAAACCCGTACGGCGCCGTTGGGATAGCCTTCCGTGTAAAGGGTTGGGCTGGATGTTTTCACGAGCGCGAGAAAAGGGGCGGCGTTTTCGCTCGTGACGAGGGTTAATGCACGGTCGGTCTGGATATCCCGGATTCGCTGAACGGTTTCCCAGGGGAGGACTGCGGCCTGTCCCGCCTGGAATAGCCGTTGCGGATAATCGTATGAGATTCCGTCGCTGGTCGTGAAGCGGAACGGTGCGAAAACGACGACGTGCGAGGTGTAGGGGTTGTCCACGATCCCGCAATTGGCATGAAGCTCGGAAACGGAGAGGTCGGGCTGGTCGTAGGCCGTGCGAAGCAACTTGTCGAGTTGGCCCAGCAAAATGCCGTTCCGCAGGGCCTTGCTGTCGTTGAAGACATCGGATCCCAGTTGTGACAACGTCGTACAGGTCTCTTGCCTGAGATTGACAAATGCTTTGAAGACCTTCAGATATTGTGCCGATCGGTCCTTATCCGCTCCGACGAAGCTCCGGATCAAGCCTTTCTCGGCAAGATCGGAAATCACTTTCCGCTCATCGGGGAACAGGATCTTCAACCGCTTGATGGTTTCAGCCGAAAGTACTGAGGCGATGGCGTCGGTGTCCGTCTTCGGCTCGTATCCGATGGCTTCGACAAGCGGATCCCAATACGATGCCGATCGCATTTCGTCGGGAATTTTCGCGGCGTATTTCCCGTTTTCGGAAAAGCAACATCCCGAAAGAAACCGGTTCAGAAGGTAGAACAGCGACTTGTCGTCCAGGTCAGGCCCCAAGATGATTTTCCGCGGCATGACCTCGTCCACAACGGCATGCCGAACGATCTTTTTCAGAAAGCGGACGGCGTCGGGATTCTGGGAGAGTAGCCCTTTGATTTCTGCGGCGGTCATGTTCGGATTTCTGCTTGTGGGGGCAGTGGACTATCTTGTTTCCTGTTCGAATGCGACAGGGCTTTCGACGTTGGATTCAGGTTCAAGGAGGTTTTGTTGCTTGAGCGTGCTATCCCAGTGGAAGGGGTAGAGGTGAACGTTGAACTGCGGATCTTTGATCACGAGCACCGAGGTGGAATGCGGGATGTCCCTCTTCACGCCGTCCTGATCTGGCGAGGCGACGAAAAGTTGTAGCTTCAAGTCCGTCGCGAAGGCCAAGATCTGGTCGCGGCGGTTGGCATCGATCCCGTAGAACGCCTCGTCAAAGACGAGGATCGGGAGCCGGATCTTTTCGCGGTCATAGAGGAAGTTCGCAATCATGAGTATGAGCAAGTAGTTGGGAACGGCCTGTTCGCCGCCCGAGCCCATCCCCTTGACCTTCCGGTCAATGATCTGCCCTTCCGTGTTCATGGTCATGATCCGGAGTTCATATCGGAACCAGTTCCGGTAATCAAGGACATGCGGGATCTCGCCGACTTCCGTGTTGAGGATTTCGTCGAAGTGTCCGTCGATGAAAGCCTTCAACTCGGTCTCCGTCTCGCTGGTATCGAATGAACGGTACCGCTGGACGATCTCGATGATGGAACTGAATCCCTCGACCGGAGCGATAGAGAACGAATACCGGTTATTGCCGAATGTACAATCCTTCAGCAGCTTGGATATCCGGCGCGTCATGTCTTGGAGCTGCCTGACATTCATCTGCAGAGCCGCGACCAGCGCGTCCATGATGATCTGTTTGAAGACCCTGCGGGTGTCTTCGGTGATGATGGACTCTTGGTCCGCCAGTTGTTTCGTGGTCTCGGCGATCACGGCGTCGATGTCCGCGCCACGGCGGTCGGTCAGCTTGTTCGCCTCGGCATCATAGATGAACCCGAACGAGAGGTTCTCGTTCTGTAAAACCGCGTTGCGGATATCCGCCATGATTCCCGCGGCGGCTACTCGCGAATCCTCGCCGAACGCCGACAATTGACTGCGGTTCCCGGCGCAGGCTCCGCAACGGCCGGCGACAAAGGCGTCAATGGAATCGTCCGGCTTCACCTGGCTGAGCAGCAGCGCTTCCGCCTCATCGCGTTCGCCCATGCGTTGCGCCATCGTTGCATTCCATTCGATGATCTTCGCGGTCGTGTCCTTGATCTTCCTGTCGACGAGGCTGATCTCGCTCGTGCATTTGTCGTAATCGTTCTTGACTGCCCTCACCTTGCGCTCGGCTTCTTTGATTCTCGATTCGAGTCCGTCGAGGCCCTCCTTCGAGAGCTTGAGGATAATGTCGTCGAGCGCTTCCATCGCCAGACTTTCGTCCTCTTCGCATCGATTCATGTCGGTGAGGGCGTTGTCACATTCGCCGTGGCGGCCAATTTGAATGAGGCGCGCTTGGTTGACGGTGTTTCCCAGTCGCTGAAGGGCCCCCGGAGCCGATTGCAGCAATGCTTTGAGCAAGACGATGGCGGATTGTTCCGCCTGGAGGCTTTCGAGCGCGCGGGTGCATGATTTTTGTTCGCGCACGAGGGCGTCGCGGATCTTTTCCAGCTCGCGGATCTCCTTCTGGAGTTGTTCGCGGCGCGCTTCCAAACCGATCAGCCTAGGTGACGTCAAGGTCGCCGGAGTTTCTCGGTTCCTGAAACGGATGATGGGCTGCTCGAGGAACTTCTCCGCATGGGGCCCGGCCTTGGCCGCGAGCTGCTGGCGCAGCACGATGATCGAATCCGGATCTGACTGAGCGAGATCGAAAAAGCGTCCAAGCCATTCGCAGCGCGTGTCATCGTCTTCATCCGCGACGGCAATGCCGTGGTCGGGGAAGTTCTTGAAGAGGATTTTCCGCAGCGCGTCAGCGTTGTCCTTCTGCACGATCCATGTCGCCAGAATGGCGTCGCCGATCAGCTGCTCCATCATCGCCACTTCGCGTGGACGCATGCCGGAGGCGGGGACGAGTCCTTCATAGAGCGGGTGAGAATCGAGCAAGGCTTCTTTGACGGATCGGCGTGCCTCCGAGAATCCCAGAACGGCCGGTTCGGCCTCTTCTTGACGGCGCTTCGACGCCATCTCGGCGTTTTTGGCGGCGATCTCAAGAGTCAGCGCATCCAGGCGATGCTCTTGAGACTCCATTGACCGCAGAATTCGATTCGATTCGTTGTCGGCGAATTCGAAGAGCTCCTTCACGGGCATGTCGGCGACCGTGGTTTCGGGAGCTTCAGAACGGCTGGCTTCATCGAGGAATGAGGACAGCGAATGGGTCGGAAAGGGCAACGAGCGGCCGAGACGCTGAAGGTCAGCGGCGTACGCCTTCATCTGCTTGACCAGCGAAACGGTGCTCTTGTCAAACTCCACGTCCGCATCCGTCACAGCGCGTTTTGCCTGCAAGAGCTTTGTCTTGGCGCGGCTATACTCGGTTTTCGCTTTGTCGTGCGCGATTCTCGCATCCTTCTCACGGGTCACGAGTCCCAGAGAATCTTTTTGCCGCAGCTCGTTGAGTCGAAGGTGCGTGCGTTCCTCTTCGTTGCGGAGCTTTTCATGCTGGAAGTTCAGGTCCACGAGGCGTTCCTTTTCCCGCTCGCAGAATTCCGTGGCCGTGCCGATGTTGTCTCGATATTCAGCTGCCGCGAGGTTTCGTTCCTGCCAGCATGCGCAGGCGGAGTTGATCCTGTGGAACAGCACAGTGTCTCGCTTCGCGGCGACGACTTTGACGAAGTTGCTTTTATCGCGGAGCGCGTCGAGGTTCTGCCTGCTTTCCTCAAGCGACTTGAGGTTGCGTATCAACGCCTCGAAGACGTCCTTCTGCGGTTCTTGCAGCAGGCTTCTGAAAAGCTTGTCGTAGTCTCCGGCCTTGGCGGCGATTTCGCGGTATGCCTTGCCGGTGGCGATGAGTTGGCAGAAGTCCTCGTAGGTTGTCTTGCCGCCGAAGAAGCGCGTCGCGATTTCATCGGCATAAGCGCCGATTTTTCCATGAAATCCGCGTCCGCCGAGACGCTCCTTCAGTTCATGCCTTGTGGCGGGGCGGGACCGTCCGTTCTCCGTATGGATCAGCGGGAGGTCTTCAACCGGCCCGTCCATGACAAAGCCCCAGCTATCGTACGCCTCGTCCATGCTCCGGGCGCTGACGCCAACGCCGATGCTGACGGGGCGCCCGTTGCGCGTTTCGATTTCCAGTGCAGCATAGGTGATGCCGCCATCGGGATTCATCGGGCCGTTCGTTTCGATGTTGTAGCGCATCACAACGCCCTGGATATTGCGTCCTCCTGAGGTCTTGGCACCGACCACGCGGGCCGCCGAATTGAATTCCATCGAACGACCGCCGGTGAGCACGAAGTGCACGGCGTCTAGGACGGTTGTTTTGCCGGAGCCGTTGTCGCCCAGCAGGAAAAGGTGTCCGCCGGACTTGATGTCAAGCGTCGTGGTCCCGACGTTGTGGAAATTGACGAGTCTCAGCTTCGTGATCTTGTAGAACTCGCTCATGCCTCGCCTCCCTCTTCGTCAGGCACCGCACTGACGCTCGGTGATGCCTCGGCATCCACTGGGCGTGCGACGGCCGCAGCATTGTAGTGCCACAGGGCGGGAAGGCATTCGTAGATGACGTCCTCCTGAGAAATGAATTCATCTTCAGGCGGTTTTATTTTCAGCAGAAACCGATAGCGTTCAAGCGGCGGCATGATCTGACGGAGGATGCGGCGGACATCCTCGTCGCCATAGCTTCCAGTTGTTTCCGGGAAGGTCTCCTGAAAGCGTCGGCGTTCGAAATCGAGGAGATCGCCGAAGCGGAACCGCAGGTTTTCCGGATCGTCGATGCCGATGGCCTCCTCTTCGAGTCTTGTCTCGAAGAACTCCAATACGAGCATGAAGGCGATGCAGTCGTCACGCCGGGTGAAATTGAACATGTCGCGGTTTGAGGGCGTGATCTTGTCGTTGTACCATCGCGGCTTGAACACGCGGGCGCATTTCGAGTCGACGGTAAGCTGCCAGCCGAAATGGGTTTCGAGGAACGCGCTGAATTCCTTCTGGAAGCGGCGGAGAAACATGAAAAGGTCTTCGTCGTCGGTTTTGTAGAAATACGGCGCTTCAAGAAGCAGATTGAGGACGGCTTGTATCTTGGCCGCCGACGTCGGCGATTGGAGGAGTTCGTCCAGTGTTGTCACGGCTTGTCGGCCTTTCTTAGCAAGATGTCGGAGAAGGAGAGTTCGGATTCGTCTGTGGCGACCACGGTGGGCGAATCCGTGATGTCGGCGAGAGCCCCGATCTTCGCGAGGCGTCGGCCATCGCCAAGAACGCCGCTGCGCACGACGTCCATGATATGGGTGAAGTCGGCGAATTCCGTGTATTTTCCGGTGGAGAGCAGGATGCGTCCGCGCACATCGTCCGGCATGATGCCGTGTTCGTGCATCCAGGTTGAGAGCACCTCGAGCCTTCGCTCATCCATGGACTGCATCGGCTTCCCATCCGCCATGGGCCGCGTCTCGATCCAACTTTTGAATTCGCTGCGGACTCGGTGCTTGCTCCAGACCGGCTGTGGAGGGTCCGCCTTGATGGTTTCGGTCCAGTCGTGCATGTCGCCGATCATCGTGGCGGGCTGAAGCACGTCGCGAAGCCATTGATGCGGCACGCCCCTGTCGTCCAACCCGGAGAGGTCCAGAATGCGGCCTCGGACATCCTCGAGCCTATGGCTGCGGCGTTCGAGCTCACGCAGGTGGGCGTGCAACTTCTGCCAGACGAGCATGGCGGATTTGTTGATCCGTGCGGCAAGCCGTTCGAGCTGGCCGTCTCGGCCATAGAATTCCGCCAGATTGGACAAGGTTTGTTCGGGATTCAAGATCCGTGTGCGCATGATGGACTGCGTCGTAGCGGACTCTTCTGCCATGATCTTGAGGCCAAGCTCCCAACGCGAGGAAAGGCGTTGAAGACGGAGCTTTTCAATTTCGGGGCCGATCTCGACGCGAAGCGTGTGTATGCGCCTTAAAAACTTCTCAAGGAAGCGGTCGAGTTCCCGGATGAGCTGGTGGGCCTTGGCAATCTGGTAGGTTCCGCCGACGAACGAAAGCAGGCGTATGTTGAAATCTCCAAGCGATTCCGCCACGCCATCGGTCGTAGCCGCCATTTTAGCCAAACGGTGGAAAATAGCCCGGACCTCTTCGTATTCGGCGGATTCAGAGGATATTTTGTTGATCATGCGCGAGGTTTCGCGCAGACTTGAAATCATGTCCGCGAGCAGGTCGCGGGTGTCGGTATCCTCAGGCTGGAGGTCGTCCTGATAGCGTGATTCGAGCCAGACGAGAAACGAAACCGCGTCATCGGCGATCTTGTAGCGGAACTTTCTTCTTCGCGTGTCCTTATAGCCTCGCAACCGCTCTTTTTCGATCCTTTCGGTGACGAGATTCCAGTCGAGGAGCTGGCGCATATCCTGATTGAACTGGGTTTGTCCATCAGTGGTCTGCGCCTTTCCCCAGATTTGAGCGGCGAGAAGGTCGTCATGGAGCGGCTCCAGTTCGTGGTTGTCCCTGAACTTCTGTAAACAGAGAAGAATCTCGATGTACGGAACGGCGCGCTCCGAAGTCAAAAGCCATCCGAGGGCGCGGTTTCTGTTTTTTAGAAGATCAATGGCTGAAACTTCAGTTATCATTTCGGTCGGATGTTATCACATTCCATGGTCTTGAATATACAAAAACCGGTGGCCTGTCCCGGATGCGGGCGCATCCGTGTTTCACTGACCTGTCAAGCGGGCGATCCTGTGGACAGCCCTGTGACGTGGGCTAGCGCCCCGGCCGACGCGGCAGCGGTGGCGCGGGACGTATCGGACCGCGCAGACGGTGTGAGCGGTCTCGTAGATCCCGCTCTACCCGCTCACGCGCCGACCGGTGCGGTAGCGGTAGCGCGGGACGTATCGGACCGCGCAGACGGTGTGAGCGGTCTCGTAGATCCCGCTCTACCCGCTCACGCGCCGACCGGTGCGGTAGCGGTGGCGCGGGACGTATCGGACCGCGCAGACGGTGTGAGCGGTCTCGTAGATCCCGCTCTACCCGCTCACGCGCCGACCGGTGCGGTAGCGGCGGGCGATCGCAGGTCAGTGAAACGGGGAAGCGCCCCCCGGATGCCCGGATGCGGCATCACGCGATCGGCGAGGGCGCTGCTAATGAGGCGGCGATCACCAACGGCCTCTAATCCAAGGGCATCTACATCCGAGCGGCCGGCCGCTGGTGAATCGCTTGGGTAGGCGAACTCCCCTTGAATTGCCGATTGGAATCAATGTTGCTTTCATGCCCATACTGTAAGCACATTGTGGTCACATGTCAATTTGCATTTTTATTGCTCAAACTTCGCCCGGTAGGCCCAGAGGCCGAGGGCGGGGTTGCTGATGAAAAAGATCTCTTCGCCATCCGGCATCCGGTTCCAGCCGTCCTGCAGCCGATCCGGATTGTAGCGCGCGGCCATCTCCCCGTACGGAACGGCATCAAACCCGACGGCGCGCATGGCCTCCAGCCCCATCCCGTCACCCGGACAATAGGTGATGCGGAAGCGGCCCTCCGACGAGCCGTGGATCAAATGCGCCGCCGCGCCCAGATTGCCGCGCAAGTCCTCATTCTCCGCAACCGCCTTCAACGTGGCGGGGGTTCCGCGATAGCCGTATTTGCGGATCAGCTTGTCGATGGTCGGATCCTCACCGAATTCCTTGAGCGCCGGAGCGAGTACGACCAGCTCACCGCCGTCGGCGATCGCCAGGCGCGTGCGGTAGATCGCCTTGTTGCCGAGCCAGGTGCTCTGAAACTCGTGAGGATCGAGAGCAACCACCACTTTCCGAGGCTCGCGGTCGAGCAAGGTGATGTTCACCCGGCGCGCCAGCTTGCACGCCTCGTGATACACCGGCGCGTCATCCCCGGCATAAAAACCGCGCAGATGCATCTGCCGCGTGACGGCATCCTGCTCAACCACCGTCAGAATGTAGGTGATCGGCAGATCCCCCAGAAACGTCTCGACGGCCGTGTTGAAGAGCCGGCGCACCGGCGTATCCGCCCGGCCGAGGATGGTCTCCATGTTGCAGACCGCACCCAGGAAATGTGATTTGTTGATGATGTCCGCCCCGCCTGCGCCCACGACAATATTCTTGGTGTAGTTGGCCATGCCGACCACTTCGTGCGGCACGACCTGCCCGATCGACAGGATCAGGTCGTACCCGTCGAAGAGCCGCCGGCTCACCTCCACGCCGACCGAATAGGCGACTTTGCCGCCGGAAAGCTCGGCGAGCAGCGACCCCGGAAGCTCGCCTGTGCGAACAATTCCGTTGCGCCAGTCATGCACCAGAAAGGCGGTCAACGGGATCGTGTCGCCAAACATCAGGCGAAGCTGCTTCTCGGTCATGGCGTTGTGCGTGCCCAGGGTCGGCATCACGTCCACCCTCACGCCGCGGGCCGTCAGCGCCTCGTAGGCCATCGCGGTGATCACCCCCGCCTGCGAGTTGAGGCGGGTGTGATCCGGAGGCAGCAGGAGCACGCGGCGCAGGGTTTCCGAACGCGCTGCCAGCGTCTGCAGAACCAGCGTGCGCAGCTCCCCGCGCGAAATCGAAACCTGTTCTCCGCAGTGGATGATCATAGGCGCCAGGCTCCCGTCTTACACCACGTAGGTGGAAGCGGCGGTGCTGCCGCCGCGGCCGGTCCAGTTGGTGTGGAAGAACTGGCCGCGCGGCGCGTCCGTGCGCTCATAGGTGTGGGCGCCAAAATAATCGCGCTGGGCCTGCAGCAGGTTGGCCGGCAGCCGCGCGCAGCGATAGCCGTCATAATAGGCCAGCGCCGCACTGATGGCGGGGGTCGGAATACCCAGTTTCACGGCCATGCGGACGACCCGCCGCCAGCCACCCTGGGCCCGCCGCATCTTGCCGCTGAAGAACGGGTCGAGCAGCAGGTGGGTCAGGCCTGGATTGTGGTCAAACGCCTTCTTGATCTTACCGAGGAACACCGAGCGGATGATGCAACCGCCGCGCCACATCAGCGCGATGCCGCCGTAGTTGAGGTTCCAGCCGTAGGACTGGGCGGCGGCGCGCATGAGCTGATAGCCCTGCGCGTAGCTGACCAGCTTCGAGGCGTAGAGCGCCTGCTTCAGGTCGTTGACGAAACGCTGGCGGGAGCCGGTGAACGTCGTCGACGCCGGGCCGGCGAGCTGCGTCGCGGCTGCGACGCGCTCGTCCTTGAGCGCCGAGAGGCAGCGGGCGAAGACCGCCTCACCGATCAGCGTGAGCGGCTGGCCTTCGTCGAGCGCGGCCACGGCCGTCCATTTTCCGGTGCCCTTCTGGCCGGCCGTGTCCAAAATATTTTCCAGCACCGCTTCGCCCGTCTCGGTCCGGTAACCCAGAATGTCGCGGGTGATTTCGATCAGATAGCTGTCCAGCTCCCCGGTGTTCCATTCGGCAAAGATGGCGTGCATCTCGTCGGCGGTGAGGCCGAGGCCGTCCTTCATCACCTGGTAGATCTCGCAGATCAACTGCATGTCGCCGTATTCGATGCCGTTGTGGACCATCTTCACAAAATGACCCGCGCCGCCCTCGCCCACCCACTCGCAGCAGGGCTTGCCCGCGTCGGTATGGGCCGCGATCTTCTGAAAGATCGGTTTCACCGCAGGCCAGGCGGCGGGCGAACCGCCGGGCATGATCGACGGGCCGAGCAGCGCGCCCTCCTCACCGCCCGAGACGCCGGTGCCGACATACAGCAGCCCCCGGCTCTCCACGTATTTCGTCCGGCGGATGGTGTCTGGAAAATGGCTGTTGCCACCGTCAATGATGATGTCGCCGGGTTCGAGATGGGGAATGACCTGATCGATGAAATCGTCCACCGCCTGGCCCGCCTTGACCAGCATCATCACCTTGCGCGGCCGCTCCAGGCTGGCGCACAACTCGGCGATGCTGTGACAGCCGATGAACTTCTTGCCAGCCCCGCGTCCGCCGACAAACGCATCCACCTTCTCCACCGTGCGGTTGAACACCGCCACCGTAAACCCCTTGCTCTCCATGTTGAGCACCAGGTTCTCGCCCATTACCGCCAAGCCAATCAAGCCGATGTCTGCCTTCATGTATTTCTCCCGTGTTGAAAAAAATCACCGTTGGATTCGCGCCGAGCCGCCTGCGGCCAGCGCCTTCACCTGGTCCAGCGTGGCCATCGTGGTATCGCCGGGGTAGGTGGTGAGCAAAGCGCCGTGCGCCCAGCCGAGGCGCACCGCCTCGTCGGCTGGCACACCCTTCAGCATGCCGTAGAACAGGCCGGCCGCAAAGCCGTCGCCGCCGCCGACGCGGTCGTACACATCCAGATCGAGGACCGGCGCCTGGGCCACCTTTCCGTTGATCCAGGCCACGGCGCTCCACCGGTGCCGGTTGGTCGACTGCACCTCGCGCAGGGTCGTCGCGACGACCTTGATGTTCGGGTGCTTGCGGACGACCGTGTCGATCATGCTGATGAACGCGGCGGAGTCGAGGCCCGTCCGGGCGCCCGCTTCCGGGCCGGGGATGCCGAGCCCGAGCTGCAAATCTTCCTCGTTGCCGACCAGCACATCCACATGACGGAGGATCGGGTCGAGCACCTCGACGGCCCGCGAGTTGCCACCCAGTATGTTCCAGAGCTTCGCGCGATAGTTCAAATCAAAGGAAACCACGGCACCGGCGGCTTTGGCGGCCTTCATCCCTTCCACGATCACGGCGGGCGTCGTGGCGGAGAGCGCGGCAAAGATGCCGCCGCTGTGAAACCAGCGCACGCCGTCGGCAAAGATGGCCTTCCAGTCGAAATCGCCGGGCTTGAGCCGGGCGGCGGCCTCGTTGCATCGGTTGTAAAACACCACCGGCGCGCGCGCGCCGCAGCCGCGGTCGCTGAAGACCGTCGCCATGTTCGGACCGTTCACGCCATCGTGCTCGAAGCGCTTGTAGAACGGACGGACGCCCATGGCGCGCACCCGCTCGGCAATCAGATCGCCGACCGGATAATCCACCATCGCCGCCGCGATGCCCGTCTTGAGCCGGAAGCAGTCCGACAGATTGGCCGCGACATTGAACTCGCCACCGCTGACGTGAATTCGGCATTCCGTCGCCTTGCGAAACGGCACCACACCCGAATCGAGCCGATGCACCAGCGCGCCCAGAGAAACCAGATCCAGCGCGCCAGCCTGCTTGATGGTCATTCCGTAATCCATCGTAAACTCCTAATTTACAAATACTTACACATTCAATAAAAACGGGCTGCAAATGGCCTGCACCCGTCTCTGCTGGCTTCGGGTATTATGCGGGTGGGTGAATCAAGAGTCAAAGGGTTTTTTAAACTCGCATGCTTGACAGCGCGGGCATCAAAAGCCTACCCTGTGCCGGACTGCGCCGCTTTCGGCCGGTCGAGAAGGAGTCTGGCCTTATGGCATTGATCAGCGTGAAGCAAGCGGTGTTGGGCTTCGGCGGGCATCCGGTTTTGGATGGCGTCGAACTGCATATTGAACGAGGCGATCGGATGTGTCTGCTCGGCGCTAACGGCGCGGGCAAGAGCTCGTTGTTGCGAGTTCTGGCAGGCGAGATGCCCTTGGACGGCGGCGAGGTGGTGCGGCAGGCGGGCATCCGCGTCGCCAGCATGCCACAGCAGATTCCTTCCGGGCTTGCGGGATCGGTGCTCGACATTGTCCACCCGGATCACGCACACGACACGGAGGGGACGCTGACGCTCGAAGCGGATCAGCTCATCAACCGGCTCGGACTCGATGCCGACGCACCCTTTGAAACCCTGTCGGGCGGCACCCGGCGCCGCGTCCTCCTGGCGCGCGCCCTGCTCGGCAGTCCCGATCTGGTGATGCTCGATGAACCAACCAACCATCTCGACATCGAATCGATTCTCTGGCTTGAGAGCTTTCTCACCAAAATGTGCAAGACGATTCTTTTTGTGACCCACGACCGGGCCTTTCTGCGGCGCCTCGCGACACGGATCGTCGAACTGGATCGCGGACGGATCATCGACTGGGCGTGCGATTACGACACGTTTCTCGCACGCAAGGATGAGGTCCTGGCGGCCGAGGACAAGGAATGGGAGCGGCTGGACAAGAAGCTGGTGAAGGAAGAGGCCTGGTTGCGCCGCGGGGTCAAGGCGCGCACCACCCGCAACCAGGGGCGCGTGCGTGCGCTGGGGGAACTCCGTGCCGAACGGGGCCAACGCCGGGATCGCACCGGCGCGGTGAACATTTCCATCCAGGAGGCGTCACGCACCGGCCGGTTGGTCGTGCGTGCGCAGGACATCACCTTCGGCTATGCGGGCCAACCGTTGATCCGGCGCTGCTCCACCGATGTGCTGCGCGGTGACAAGATTGGCGTGATCGGCCCCAACGGCTGCGGCAAGACCACGTTGCTGCGGATTCTATTGGAGGGCGAACAGGAGGGCGGATTGCGTCCCGACTCGGGGACGGTCCGGCTGGGCACCAACGTGCAGGTGGCCTACTCCGACCAGCTCCGGGCGACACTTGACGACAAGCAGACGGTGCTGACGGCGCTCGCGCCCGATCAGGAATATGTGACCGTGGACGGCGTGCGTCGACATGTCCTGGGCTATCTGGCCGACTTTCTGTTCACCCCTGACCGCGCCCGCCAGCCGGTGCGCGCCCTCTCGGGCGGCGAGCGCAATCGCCTGCTGCTGGCCCGGTTGTTCGCCCAACCCTCAAACGTGCTCGTGCTGGACGAGCCGACCAATGACCTCGACCTGGATACCCTCGACCTTTTAGAAGAACGCGTCGCCGGGTATGGCGGAACGGTGCTGATGGTCAGCCACGATCGCGCCTTCCTTAATGCGGTCGTGGACCGCACGCTGGTATTCGAGAAATTCGACAACTCCGAATCGGGCGGTCCGTGGCTCGGACGGGAGGGTGGATGGTTTGTCAACGAATACGCGGGCGGATATGATGATTGGGTCGCCAAGCGACGCCCGCCCCCGGTCCCTGCGACGACCAAACCGGCCAAACCGGCCCGCGGAGAAACGGTTCGCAAGCGCCGGCTGTCGTTTGCTGAACGGACCGAACTGACCGCGTTACCCACGCTGATCGAAACGCTGGAATCCGAGCAGAAGGCGCTGCATGCGCAGTTGGCCGATCCGGTTTTTTACCGCTCGGGCGATGCGCCGGGGTTCGCCCGGGCCCAAACCCGCAGCCACGAGCTGGATACGTCCATTGAGACCGCCTACAAGCGGTGGGCGGCGCTGGATCTGATTCGGCGCGAGTCGGAATGACGGGGGTTATGGTGATGCCCGTGGTTATGCACGTGTCATGGACATCCAACGGACACCTGATCACCGATCACTGATAACGGCCCTTTTGAGGATCATTCGGGCGAGGGCGGGGTGAAAATGTACTGGTGTATGTTGGCCAGGCGAGCCGTGGCGAGTGTGCCCGGAATTTGTGAGGAGACGGTGAACCCGATCAAATTGTCGGCTGACAGATTGAGTTCACACGTGGCGAACAGGTTCCAGGTTGTACCGTTGGCCGAGACCCACGCATCGAACTCCTGATCTCGTCTTTCGATCTTGAGATGACAGGGGAGTTGGATCGGCGAAGCGGAACGTCTGATGATCGCGGCAGTATTGTCACCATTCCGGATTTGGAGAAACAGTTCGCCCGTGCCCAAAAATCCGAAACACAGGCCCGGTCCCTTGGCCGGATTGTCACCCTTAACCAACAGGCAGGTGACGTCGAACGTGTTGTCCCGGGCGATGGAGACAAATTGAGCAGAAAGGGCATAATTTCCGGAGGCGCCCGTCCAGACGAACATGCAGCGGTCGTAGCCCTTCCACATGTCCGTTCCCGTCCCCTGAATGATCACGTCCCCTCCCATTTGGACAATGCCCCCGCGTTGGGATTGGTCGCCCAGAACCCTGTTGTTCCAAACGGGCTTTCGCTCCGTGGTCAAGAACTCCTCGAGTCGTGTCACGCGATCTCCAGGGGTTGTTCCCATCGGCAGATGCATGACGTTCACGGGGTCTGCAACCGCTTTCATCGTACCGGCGGGATCGAGAAGACCGTCTTTCGTCGTACCGGCGGGATCGAGAAGACCGTCGAATGTCGCGGATTTAAGGAACGTGACGACCGTCTTGCTGAGCCCTTTCCAAGCGTGTCGGATGGATTCTCCGCCTGTGCCGATGAACTGGATTATGGCCGTGGCAAAAACGCCGATGATGCCGGCAACGACGAGTATGCGCCGTACCTGAGGCCCCGATGGTCGACGCCACGAAGGGAATCTGACGCGCGCGAGTAGCCGTTTCCCACCGCCTGGATCGCTGATGTTTTTCGTGGTGCGTGCGTTCAGCAGAGCCAAAATCCTGTGGATCTCAACGGCGACGGCATCACTGTTGACGGGGCGATCCTCTGGATTGAAGCAGATCAACTGCATCACCAACTCCCGCGTCGCAGACGATACGTGCCTGGCAACCGTTTCGAGAGACGTGGGCTTACGCATCAGCCGCGCTTTGACGACGTCGGCTGCGGTATCCCCTTCAAACGGGGTGCGCCCGGCGAGCAGATGGTAGAGCATCGCACCGAGGCTGTAGAGGTCGCTGAGATGGGAGTCCGGGGAACCGCGAAGCAGTTCGGGGGCGATATAATGCGGTGTGCCCAGGAGTCGGCCCTGGTTGTCTCGCCGCGTCATGCCGGAAAGCCCGAAATCTACCAGTTTGGCATTGTTGTCCCGATCCAGCACGACATTTCCCGGTTTGATGTCGCCGTGCGTCAAGCCCTCGCGATTCAGGGCCGACAGCCCTTCGGCCACATCCAATGCCATGCGCAACACCTCACGTTCGTCGATGTGTCCCTCACGCTTCAACTTCGCTTCGAAATCCTCTCCGGATACGAGTTCCATCACGAGGTAAGGCTGCTCGTCTAAAAAATTGAGCGCATACACCTGGGCCACACGGGGATGATTCAATTTTCCGGCCGCACACGCTTCCTGACGCAGGCGTTCCCGGGATTCCGGGTCATTGGCGTGACAGTCGCGAACCAATTTGATCGCCACTTCGCGCTGCAACGACTCATCTGTCGCTCGGTAGACGGTCCCCATTTCGCCTTCACCGATGCGGCCATGCAGCAGAAAGCAGCCCACCCGCCCCGGCACAAAGGCTTTGCAGCCGCAGCTTGGACAGCTCGCATATGCGAGGGGCTGGACGCCCGTCAGGGAAATGACGGTCTTGCAATGCGGGCATGTTCGCTCGGCCACGCATTCGAATCGAATGCCGAACTCAGGGCCAAGAACGGTCGGCGCGGCAACGGCCGGCGCAACAGGTTCGCGTTTGACCAGGCGCAGGGAGCCGGGATGTTTGGGGGCGTTTAGCACGGGGTGAGTCCTGATGGGGTTTTCAGTTCCCCATAAAGCGTCTGGGGCTTGGCGCGGGTGATGGTCACGGAGACGAGGTCGCCAGGGGCGACCCGGGCATCGGCGCGGTTCTCGAAGATCACGATCATGTTGCCGGAGGTGCGACCGGCCCAGCGCGAGGCGTTGCGCAGGCTGGGGCCGTCGGCCAACACCTCGACCGTCTGGCCAATTCGGGCTTCATTGATCGCCTGGCCACACCGGTCCTGGTCGATGAGGAGGATTTGGTTTCGGCGCATCTTTTCTTCGGCGTCGACCGTCTCGGGCAGGTCGGCGGCTGGCGTGCCCGGGCGGGGGGAATACTTGAAAATGAAGGTGTTCTCGAATGCCGCCTCTTCCATCAACGATCGCGTCGCCTCGAAGTCCTCGGTCGTCTCGCCGGGAAATCCGATGATGACGTCGGATGTGATCGCGAAGCCGGGGCGGGCCACACGCAGGCGGGCTATGGCGTCCAGATAGTCCGCACGGCCATAGCCGCGCCGCATGAGCGCCAGGATGCGATCGGACCCCGACTGCACGGGAAGATGGAGATGGGCACAGATCTGCGGAATGTCGCGCACCGCCCGCACCAGCTCATCGGTGCAGCCGGAAGGGTGGCCGGAGGTAAAACGGATGCGGAGGATTCCCGGGACGGCCGCCACAGCCTCGAGCAGGCGCGGCAGGGGCTCGGAGAAGGCCGACGGCGCGGAGACGTCGATTCCGACCGCGTTGGCACGGCCATAGTTCATCACCGACTGGCCGAGCAGGGTGACTTCTCGGACGCCGCGTGCGGCGAGCTGACGGACCTCCGCAATGATCTCGGCGGCCGGACGGCTGTATTCGGGGCCGCGGACGTCGGGCACGATGCAGTAGGCGCAGCGCCGGTTGCAGCCGAGGAGGATCGTAACAAACGCCGCATGCGTGCCGTCCAGATGGACATGGGGAATAGCGGTCACCTCCCCCGCTTCGCCCAGATCGGCAATCTGCGTTTCGCCCGCAGCCACCCGCGCGAGCAGTTGCGGCACCGAGCCATGTCGCCGAGAGCCAACAATGAAATCCAAGCCCCGAACCGAATCGAAGATCGACTCGCCCAGGCGCTGCGCCATGCAGCCCATGATGCCGACGATCAGCTGGCGATTGCGCTTTTCGAAGCACAACAGCCTCGCCTTGCCCAGCGCCTTGTCCTCCGCCTTGCCTCGGACACTGCAGGTGTTGATAATGATGGCGTCGGCCTCCGCCTCACTGCCGACCTGAACGTGGCCGACCGCCTCCAGCAGGGCGGCGACCGTTTCGGCATCGCGGACATTCATCTGGCATCCATAGGTGTGAAGCAGAAACTTCATGGATCGACGGTTTCTCTAGGAGTTTCCACTTTGTCTTGGTCAGCCTCCGGACCCGTCACCGTGCCGACGATGCGCTGAATGATGCCCCGGTAGTTCCAGCGCGGCTGGCTCGCCGAACCGGCGACATGAAACTCGAGCAAGAGCCGGCTAAAGGGAAGAGAGATGATCCGGGTCACCCGGCCCGCGATGGAGTCTTTGCGAAAAATGTTCGCGCGCACCGTCACATTCAAATCATCCTGGAGAAAATTATAGGATCCCTTTCCCAACATGCTGAAGATGTCGCCTTCGACCAGCAGGTCGCTGGAACGAACCTCACCGGCCCCCGCCTGAAAAGTCAACGAGGCGTCGGACTGGCTGACGAGCAGATCGACGCCCGGGATATTGCGGACCATATATTCGGTCAAGCCGGCAAACAACGGTACGCGCGACAACACGGCGCCCGCCAAGGCGAAAGACCCGTTGCCCGCGAGCGATTCCAACTGATTGGTGGCCAGCGTGCCGGACAACGTCACCGCACCCGACACCCCTCCCTCCCACAGGTTGGTGGTGGTGAGCGGCCGGAGCAGATCGCGCAACGTCGCGTCGACAATGGCCAGTTCGGCGCGATAGGGCATCTCCGGCGTGTCAGCGGTGAGATCGAATGAGAAGCGCCCGCTGAGATCGCCACCGTTTGCCAGCTTGGCATGGAGATTGTTGAAGGCCACGTTATACTGGTTGCGCACCGTAAAGTCGCAGGTTGTCTGGGCCATCGGTATACCATACAGGGAGAGGCTGGGCGCGCGGATCGTCCCCTTTAAGTCATAGGGCAGCAGGCGTTTCGAGTCGGCGTCAATCGTTCCAGAGACCGTCAGATGCGGGACGCCGCCCACGATCACACGATCCAGAATGCCGTTCTGAAACAACTCGATGATACGGAACAGTTCCCCTGTCGGCATCTGAGACTGCGCATCCACCTGGAGCAGGCCGGTTGCATCTTCGTAAACAAGGGTGGCGCGCGCCGAACCGTTGGTCGAGGCCACCTGCAAAGGCGCGAGCGTCACGCGCCACTCATTCGGCGTTCCGGGATTGACGGCAACAATCCCGCAGGCAACGCGGGTCAGCGCAATGTTGTTCCACGAGAGGGCTTGAGACTGAATGTCAAAACGCAGGTTTTGAACGTCGGGCGTCAGGAGCAGATCGCACGAAACGGACAGGGGAACTTCGGGACTGGTGATACGATCGCAATAGTGGATTCCGGAACGGCACCGGACCAGCACCAGGATCGGACGTATCGTCGTGGGGCAGAGGCTGCCGCTGGCCTTTATTTCAAACCGTCCGGTCTGGATATCCATCCGGACAGATCCGGTGATCGACTCGGTCTCGGACGAACGCCACTCGGCACGAAGGTTATCCAAGCCCAACGTGGCTGCATTCAGCGAGAGATCGGCCGTGACACGCGCCGGCGCAATGCCGCAGAAAACGGGATTCTCCAACTCGACCAGCACACGCGAGAGGCGCATCTGCTGAAGCCCCCGGACCGGGGCCGGAGTGCCCGCGCCGCGAGGCATGGCCGCAGGCAGGAAGACCGCCTCGGGGCGGACGAGGCGAACACCGTCCAGCCATTCGACCCACGGTCGCCCGGGCCGGATAGAAAGATCACATCGCACCTCCTGCGCCTGCACGAAGAGGTCATTGGTTTCCAGATTGAAACGGACTTGAGCGGTGTTCAGGACAAGCCCCTGACGCAGGCTCACCGTCGCGCGATCAATATGGACGGACATAAAATCGGTGGACAGTCGTGCCGTGATGGCGTCGATGATTCGCGCGTGAAGGGGTATCTCGGCGACCGAAAGCACAATGAACAACACCACACACACGCAAACCGCGAACAAGATGGCGTTTCGGACCAATCGGGCGAGAAATGTAACGACTTTGATCAACGGTATCTCGAAAGCAAACTTGGTGGGCGCTACAGGACTCGAACCTGTGACTTCTACCGTGTGAAGGTAGCGCTCTAACCAACTGAGCTAAGCGCCCCCACCGCACACAAACGTGTGAACGGCGCGATTTATAACACGCGCAGACACATCCTGTCAAGCGCGCCGCTGCTTCCATTCTGCCCCTATTTACAGCGGCTGGGGTTTGATGATACGCTACTGACATGCCCGACTGGTCCGCCCTCTCCTTTGTATCCGACACGCTGACGCCCCTCTTTCTGGTGGTGGCACTGGGAGCCGCGTTGCGAGCCTCGGGATTTCTTTCGGACGCCTTTGCGGTGACGCTCAACAATCTCATCTTCTGGGTGGCCCTGCCCTGCCTGCTGTTCGGCACGATTTCAGGAAGCGCGTTTCAGAAGGATTGCGTGAACGCCGCCATGGTGATGATGGTGGCGACGCTCGTGATTGCCACCATCGCGTGGTTCGGTGCCGGCTGGATGGGCATCGGTCCGGCGTCGCGGGGATCCTTCTGCCAATCGGTGTTTCGGAGCAACAATGCCTATGTCGGACTGCCGGTCATCCTGTTCGCGACTGCGGATCGTCCGAATGCCGCGGCCATCGTCTCCTTGGCCACCTTGACGTTGGTTCCCTGCCTGATTCTGTACAATGTGCTGGCGGTTCTGGTGTTGACGCCGCGCCAGGTGGGGACGGACGGGGCTATCGCCCGTGTCTCGTGGCGCAAGATCTTGCGAGGGATCGTGACCAATCCGCTGATCGTCAGTTGCGTGGCGGGCGCGCTGGCTTTGGCCGTGGGCTTTCATCCTCCGAAGGGTTTGGCCCGGACGATCGACTCGCTGGGATCGCTCTCGGGCCCGGGGGCGATGATTGCTCTAGGGGCATCCCTGACGCGTGATCGCATGCGCTCCGCGTGGCGGCCCGCGCATCTGGCCACCGTTCTCAAATTGGTCATCTGCCCCCTCATCGGATGGGGTTTGGCGGTGCTCGGAGGTTTGAATCATGAGGCGCGCTTCGTCTGCCTGGTGTATCTGGCCTGTCCGACGGCGGTGGCCTCCTTTGTCATGGCGCAGGCGATGAAAGGCGATGCGGTCCTAGCGGCCGGCACGGTGGCGATCAGCACCGTCTATTCCTGCATCGCGCTGTCCGTGGTTCTGCTGCTCGTCGGCGGGTGAACCTCGGCGGCGAGCCTCGCCGTCCGCGCCCGACATTCGGCCTTTACACTCGCGGGGATGAAGGCCACAGCGGCATAAATCAAAATCGGAACAATCAACAGGTCGTCCAGTTGCCCCAGAACCGGAATGAAATCGGGAACGATGTCGATAGGCGACATGAGATAGGCCAAGGCCCCTCCCAGCAGCCATCGCGAAAGCCGAGGCGTTCGGGGATGGCTGAATAGTGCCCGATAGTAGGCCACCTCCCGTTTCACTCGGTCCAGTATTTTCTTCATTCGTCCTCGGATTCTTCCCGCTTGGCAGTTTCCCAGTAGCGGTCGAGCTGATCGAGGGGGCAGTCCTTCATCTCCACGCCATCGGCTTTGGCGCACGCTTCAACGCGACGGAAGCGGCGGCTGAAGCGGTCGGAGCAGACCTGCAGGGCCTGTTCGGCATCGACATCCAAAAAGCGGCACAGGTTGACCACCGAAAACAACAGGTCACCCGCCTCATGCCGGAGCGCCTCGACCGGCGCGCCGGAATCGGCCGCCTGGCGCAACTCGGCCGCCTCTTCGACGATCTTGGCCAGCGGCCCTGCGGCATCGGGCCAGTCGAACCCGACGCGTGACGCCTTGGCCTGCGTCCGCTGCGCGCGGAGAAGCGCCGGCAGCGAACGGGGCACGCCGTCCAGCACCGAGACGCGTTCGCTTTTCTCAATTTTCTTGATGGCTTCCCAGTTCTTGAGCACGTCGGCGCTGCCGGTCACCGTCACATCGCCGAATACATGCGGATGGCGCAGCACCAGCTTGTCGCAGAGTGCGTGAGCCACATCGTCCAGCGCAAACTCCCCCCGCTCGGCGCGAATGTGGCTCTGGAACACGACTTGCAGCAGCACGTCGCCCAACTCTTCCAGGTGCGGACCAGGAGTCCCCTCCTCCATGGCTTCGAGCAGCTCATGGACCTCTTCAAGCAGGCACGGCTTGAGCGTCTCCAGCGTCTGTTCGCGATCCCACGGGCAGCCTGCCGGGCCCCGCAGCCGCGCCATCACCGCCTGGAGCCGGGCCATGCCGCCGCCGGGAAGCCGCTGCTGTGCGTCGTTGTCCATCCCCCTCACGCCTTCTGCCACAGGATCCGCATCACCTCTTTGGACAGACTGTCGCCAAAGTTCTCGACCATCGCATCAACGCCGCTGCAATCCTGATTCTGGGCCAGCGGGTCCATGCAAACCGCAGCGAACAGACCCGCCGCGATCGCGCCCTTCGCCGAAAGACCACTGCCTACGACCGCCACGGACAGCCGCTCATGCACATTCAGCTTGCGGCACATCCGGCGCCAGTTCTCCCACCCGTAACACCCAATGTGCGAGCACGGCTCGGTAATGACCTGCACGCCCTCCTTGACAACATCGCCAAGCATCGCGACAACGTCCGCTTCGGGAAGCTGCGTCACCCAGATGATGCGCGTCTCTTTGGCAAGCAGCGCGGGGGTGAATTTCGCGCAGACGGCCTTGACGGACGGCACGCGCGCGGCTAAGGCCGTCTTATAACCCTCCAGAATCTGCGTGACCAGCGGTCCTTCTTCAGCGGAGACTCCAGCCTTGGCCAGCACGGCCGAGACAGCGCCCGCGCCCGTCTTGCCGCAGAAATACCGCGCGAACACGACCGGGTCAACCTGAATCCCATGCGGCGCGAGAACGGCGCTCGCCGCATCCGCATAATTCTTCATCCCGCGCAAAACGGCGTAATCGAGTTCAACAAATACAGCACGCTGTAAAATCGCCATAACGATGGGCTCCACTCTCGGTGTTGACACATTCTTGCGAAAAGACGGCGGCCAGAAAATCCGTCTTTTTCGCTTAACGACACAGTAAGATACCGGGTGAACGGCGCGGGGTCAAGGTCAAGGTTTTGAGACCCCATGGCAAAGGCATCTTTTTCCCGCAAAAACCGCCACTTTGCGGTTTCACTCGGATGCCTCATCCGTGGATACACGGACGGCATACCGGTGAAACCGCTGAATGACGCAATTAAAAAAGACTTTGAGCGAATGTTCGTTCCGCCGTCCGTGTATTCACGGGTGAGGCGGACGAGGGCGCATCCCCGTTTCACTGACCTGTCAAGCGGGCGATCCTGTGGACAGCCCTGTGACGTGGGCTAGCGCCCCGGCCGACGCGGCAGCGGTAGCGCGGGACGTATCGGACCGCGCAGACGGCGTGAGCGGTCTCGTAGATCCCGCTCTACCCGCTCACGCGCCGACCGGTGCGGTAGCGGTGGCGCGGGACGTATCGGACCACGCAGACGGCGTGAGCGGTCTCGTAGATCCCGCTCTACCCGCTCACGCGCCGGCCGGTGCTGTAGCGGTGGGCGATCGCAGGTCAGTGAAACGGGGATGCGCCCGGAGGACGAAACATTCGCTGATTTTTTGCGGTATTTGCGAAAAGTGT
Source organism: Akkermansia muciniphila (assembly GCA_945870025.1). Classification (GTDB taxonomy): domain Bacteria; phylum Verrucomicrobiota; class Kiritimatiellia; order RFP12; family JAAYNR01; genus VGWG01. The sequence continues at coordinate 60,881 of CAMBQN010000001.1, read as the reverse complement.
TCTTTTTTTGTGGCAGGGGGCAGAAATTTAGATGCGTTCGCCCTGTTTGAAACCCCGTTTTGGGGTCAGCGTCCAAACGCCAGCAACTCGGCCACCTCCCCGGCCCAGCGGGCTTCGTCCGGCGTCTCAATAATCAACGGAATGCCGCGTGAACGGGGGTCCTGCAGCAGCGCGCGAAAGGGTTCCCATCCGAGCAAGCCCGTGCCGAGCGACGCATGCCGATCCACCCGGGAGCCGAGTTCGTTCCGGGTGTCATTCAGGTGCATCCCACGCAGATAGCGGTCGGCCGGACCGACCTCGCTCTCGAATTCATCCAACAGCCGCCGCAGGCCGTCACCCGTCCGTATGTCGTAGCCAGCCGCCCAGGCGTGGCAGGTGTCGAGACAAAACCCGATACGCGACGGGTCCCCTACCCGTTCCCGTATGCGCCCCAGTTCGGCCAGGGTCACGCCAAGGCAACCGCCCTGACCCGCCGTGTTTTCGATCACCACCGTGACTTCTGCGGTTTCGGCGAGCGCGCGGTTGATCGATTCCGCGACCCGATCCAGGGCCGCCTCCACCGACAGCTTGTGCAGATGACTTCCCGGATGCAGGTTGAGCATGACCAACCCAAGCGCCTGGCAGCGCTTCATCTCGTCAATCAACGCGCCCAGGGACCGCGCATGCGCGTCGGGGTCGGGATTGGCCAGATTGATCAGGTAGCCCGCGTGCGGCAAAATCTGCGCCGCCGTGTAGCCGGCCGTATGCATCGCCGCGCCGAACCGGGCCTGCTGCTCCACCGTCAAGGCTGGCGCATGCCATTGCTTCTGATTTTTGATGAACAGACCGAAACCGGTCGCCTGCAGTGCCCGGGCCGCCATCGGCGCATGATCGACCCCGCCTGCCGCCGAAACATGCGGCCCAATAAAGTGTGTGTCTTCTGACATGCGCGCCTCCCGTCTCAGGAACCGGCCGCCGCCGCGACGGCTTCGCGCGTGAGCCGCTCGATCTCGGACCAGCGGCCTTCGTTGATCAGCGCCTTCTCGACCATCCATGAGCCGCCGATGGCTGCAACCGTGGGCAGCGCCAGATACGCCCCCATGTTCTTCGCGTGGATTCCGCCGGTCGGAACGAATTTCACGCCGGTGTGGGCGTACGGTCCGGCCAGCGCCTTGAGCATCGCTGCGCCGCCCGCTGCCTCGGCCGGAAAGAACTTGAGCGTCTTCAGCCCCAGAGCCAGGGCGGCTTCGATCTCCGAAGGGGTCATCACGCCCGGCATGAAGAGCATCCCCAGCTCCTGCGCCCGTCTGACGTTGGCCGCGTTGAAACCCGGCGCCAGCCCGAAGGTCGCGCCGGCCTCGACCGCCCGCTCGATCTGCTCGGCCGTGAGCAGCGTCCCCGCGCCGAGGCGAACCTCCGGATAGCGTGTCGCGATCCGCTTGATCGCCGCCGCCGCCGCTGGCGTGCGGAACGTGACCTCCATCACCGCCAACCCGCCCCGCAACAGCGCCTCGGCCAAAGGCTCGGCCTGCTCCGCCTGATCCAACACCACGACCGGCACGATTCGTTTTGCAAATATCTGTTCCATAGGCTCCTCTTGCTGTTGACGCCTGCCCGCGTCTGGTGTAACCTTGATATCTGTTCTTTTGGGGCTTTAAGCGTAATCCGAATGCCTCTGGGTTGTCCACACTAACTTTTTTATTTTATGACACTTGCCGACCTCGCCATCATTCAGGGGCGCCGTTATCCCGCCCGCCGCCGGACCCAAAACCTGGTTGGCGGCGCGTCGCCGATTCAGGCTGCTAATTTTTCCGCCGGCTACATTACGCTGGACCCGGATGGCGGGCAGACCCCCTGGCACAACCAGGAGCAGGAAGAGGTTTATTTCGTCCTGGAGGGGACGGTCGAGGTCTGCCTCGGCGCCGAACGCCAGATCCTCTCTCAGGGGCAGGCGGTCTACATCCCCCCCGGCGTCTTTCATCAGATCACTAACGTCGGCACGTCCAGCGCCCGCTTCATCTACATCTACGGTCCTGCAGGGGATGTCGCGCACTGGCGGCAGGAACTCGCAGGCACTCTTCCCAAGGCCGGGGTCGACGCGCCGCCCCTGCCCGCAGGCGCTTGGCCGCAGTGTACCGACACACACATCCTCTAACACCAACCGCGCGGTGGCGAATGCGCCACGCTCAACCCCCCCACGAAAGGTTTCACATGGGCGACATCAAGATCCACACGATCGGCATCATCATGAACGGCGTCACGGGGCGCATGGGCACCCACCAGCACCTCCTCCGCTCGATCCTTCCGATCATCAAGCAGGGCGGTGTTCGGGTCTCCCCCACCGAGTTCATTGTTCCCGATCCGATTCTGGTCGGCCGTAACCCGCTCAAGCTGCAGAAGCTCGCCGAGCAGTCGGGCGTGACGAAGTGGACCACCGATCTTGCGGGCATCCTGAAGGACCCCGCCTATCCCGTCTATTTCGACGCCCAGGGCACCAATCTGCGCATCCCCGCCGTCAAGCAGGCGATCGCCGCAGGCAAGCACATCTATTGCGAGAAGCCGACCGCGACCAACACCCGCGATGCCTACGCGCTGTACACCCTCGCCAAAAAAGCGGGGGTGAAAAACGGGGTGGTCCAGGACAAACTGTGGCTCCCCGGATTTCTCAAACTCAAGACCCTCATGGAGCGCGGATTTTTTGGCGAGATCCTCTCGGTTAAGGGCGAGTTTGGCTACTGGGTTTTCGAGGGCGACACCGTCCCGGGCCAGCGTCCGAGCTGGAACTACCGCAAGCAGGATGGCGGCGGCATGGTCATCGACATGCTCTGTCATTGGCGCTATGTGATTGACAACCTGTTCGGCCCGGTCAAGGCCGTCTCCTGCCTCGCGGCCACGCACATCAAAAAGCGTGTCGATGAAGACGGCAAGAAATATGCCTGCACCGCCGATGACGCCGCCTACTCGACCTTCGAGCTGGAGAACGGCGTGATCGTCCACTTCAACTCATCTTGGTGCACCCGTGTCCGGCGCGACGACCTGCTGACCGTCCAGGTCGACGGCACCCAGGGTTCCGCCGTCGTGACCCTGCGCGACGTCTTCATCCAGCCCTACGGCGCCACGCCGCGGCCGGTGTGGAACCCCGACATCCCGCAGCCGATCAACTTCTTTGACAACTGGCAGAAGATGCCGGATCAGATGAGCTTTGAAAACGCCTTCAAGGTGCAGTGGGAGCTGTTCCTCCGTCATGTCGCGCTCGACGAGCCGTTCCGCTGGTCCCTACTCGAGGGAGCCAAAGGCGTGCAGCTCGCCGAGAAGGGTCTCGAATCCTCCCGCAAACGGGCCTGGGTTTCTCTCCCGGTGCTGAAAGCCTAATTAGGAGCCAACCATGAACAAACCTGTTGCACTTATCACCGGCGGCTCGCGCGGCATCGGCTACGGCTGCGCCCTTCGCCTGGCCGACGCGGGCTTTGACATCGCCATCGGCGACGTCCGTCCCGAAACCGACTGCGCCGAGGCGCTCGACGCCCTCCGCGCACGCGGCGCAAACGTCCTCTACGCGATCTGCGACATTTCCGACGGCCCACAGCGCGCCGCGCTCATCGCTCGGATTCGCCAGACATTCGGCCGTCTCAACGTGCTGGTGAACAACGCCGGTGTCGCGCCGAAGGAGCGCAACGACATCCTGCAGGCGACCGAGGCGTCGTTCGACTTTGTGATGTCGATCAATCTCAAGGGCTCCTATTTCATGACCCAGATTGCGGCGAACTGGATGATCGAGCAGAAGCAGGCCGATCCGGCTTTTGCGGGCTGCGTCATCAATATCTCATCCATTTCCGCCACCGTCGTCTCCGTCAACCGCGGCGAATACTGCATCTCCAAGGCCGGAATTTCCATGGCGACGCAGCTCTGGGCCATGCGGCTGGCCGAGTACGGTTTGCAGGTCTACGAGATCCGCCCTGGCGTGATCGCCACCGACATGACCGCTGGCGTCAAGGCCAAGTACGACGCCATCATCGCCAACGGCGGCATTCCCCTCCGTCGCTGGGGCACGCCCGACGACATCGCCCGCGCCGTCACCTCCCTCGCCCGTGGCGACCTCCCCTACTCCACCGGTCAGGTCATCCTCGTCGACGGCGGCATGACCACTCAGCGGCTGTAAGACTGTGAGGCTGTAAGGCTGTGAGGCTGTAAGGGTTGAAAATGAACAGGTTACGGTTAGATTCGCACGCACCCAATGGTGAATCGACCGCATTTGCATAACCGATTGCCATCCAATCCTTACAGCCTTACAGCCTCACAGTCTTCTGCCCTTTTTTAGGTTTATCCTTGCCCATCCGCCGCTGTAGGGATACTCTCTTCTCATGGCCACACCCCGCGCAGATGCCGAGGATATTGCGATTGTAGGTATGGGATGCCGTTTCGCCGGTGTCTCTGGCCCGGCTGCGCTGTGGGATCAGACCTTGGATTGCCGCGCCGATTTTTCGGACCATCCCGATCCGGCCGCGACGCGACGGGTCGATCCGTCTTCGTCTCGTTTCGACCGGTTGCCGACGAGCCGCGGCGGATACCTGAAGGGTTTGTACGCCGTGGATCCCGATCTGCCGGTCCTTGCGGCGGGCGATATCGGCAGCGATAATCCCGACGCCTTGTTTCTGGCGCAACTGGTGACCGAGGCGCTGCGCGATGCCGGCTTCACGGTGCCCAACGCACCGGCGGGTCGCGTCGCCCTAGCCGTGGGCTATGCGCCGCCCTTCACGCCCGCCTCGACCGTCTGGTTGATGCAGACGTTCGTCGTTGACCAGATCACCTCCCTGTTGCACCGCTTCTTCCCCGACGCCTCCGAAAACGACCGCTTGGCTCTTCACTCGCAGTTCAAGCAGGCTTTGCCGCCGATCGGTGAGCCGGTCATTCGGCAGGCGTTCCCGCATACGCTTGCGGCGCACACCGCCAGCCGCTTCGGGTTCTCCGGTTCCGCCACCGTCGTCAATGCGGGATGTGTCTCGGCCCTGGCTGCGATCCGGGCGGCGGCGGACGACCTGCGCACGCACCGCAGCGATCTCGCGCTGGCGGCCGCCCTTCAGGGTCCGATCTCGCTCGCTGCGCTTTTCGGCATTGCGACCCTCTATCCGCTCACCCCCATCGGAACGCCGCATCCCTTCAGCCGTGATGCGGCGGGCACGCTCCCCGGGGAGGGTGGCGGCGTGCTCGTGCTGCGCCGGCGCGCCGACGCCGAGCGCAACGGTGAACGAATCTATGCGCTGATCAAAAGCGTCTCCATCGCCTCGGGCGGGGGCTCTCCCCCGGCGACGTGCAAAGCCGCCACCGTTATCGAGCGGGCGATTCGCGAGGCGTTTCGTGAGGCCGACGTTTCACCCGACACCTGCACCTATGTCGAAACGCACGGTTCGGGCATCGCTGCGGAGGACGCAGCCGAGCTGGAGGCGATAACATCCGTTTTTGGCGGACGAAAGGCATTTCGCCGCGTGCTTGCGCTCGGTACGGTCAAGGCCTCGATCGGGCATACGTTGGCCGCCTCCGGCCTCGCCGGTGTCTGCAAGTCGGCCTGGGCGCTCGCGCGCCGGGTCATCCCGCCCACCATCACCGTCGAACACCCGCATCCCAGACTCGCGCAGCCCGACGCCCCGTTCTACCTTCCGGCCGAACCCCGCCCGTGGATTCACAGCCGCACCCTCTCGCCCCGCCGGGCCGGCGTCAGCGCCTGGGATGGAGAGAATCTCGCCGCCCACTGCCTCCTCGAAGAACATCCGGAGGCGCCATGACCCCGAAACGCCCGATTCATGCGGTTTGGGACTCGGAGCTGTGCCTGATCGGCGCGCCGACCGACGAGGCGCTGCACGGCGCTGTCGTCCAAGTGCTGACCTTTCTCGACCACGCGCCCGCCGTCGCGCTCCCCGATGTGGCTTTCACCACCTCTCAGGCGGCGCGCCAGCTCCCGGCCGTTCTGGCGGTCGTCGCCACGTCCGTCGCGGATTTGCGTGACAAGCTGCGCGCCGCCGAACGCAAGCTGCGCGAGGGCGTGTCGCGCATTCGCGACAAATCGGGCGTCTACTACACCCGCGAACGACTCGGACAGCAGGGCGGCCGCATCGCCTTCGTCTTCCCCGGTGAGCTGTCGCCCTATCCGCAGATGTTGAGCAACCTCTGCATCGCCTTTCCGTGCTGCCGCGCCGCGTTTGACGAGACCGACGACGCCTGCGCCGGCTTTCCCGACATGCTGCCGATGAGCGAATGGGTTTTTCCCGCCTCGCCCGCCTCCCGCGGCGCACCCGACAACCCGCTCTTCACCCTCACCGGCGCCATGCTCGCCGCGTACACCGCCAACATCGCACTGGCCCGCCTCTTGAACCGGTTCGACATCCGGCCCGACGCCGTGGTCGGTCACAGCATTGGCGAGTTCGCCGCACTCGAGGCCGCCGGCTGCTATGGCGATCTCTCCCGCACACGCCGCATCGCCATGTTGCGTGACGGCATCTCCCTGCTTTCACAACTCGACAATCATGCCCGTATCCCCGAAGCCGTGATCCTCGCCGTGGAGAGTGCCTGCAGCCGGGAGCGGATTGCGGACTGGGTCGCCCGCCACCCCGGACGCATCGCCACCGCGATGCAGAACGGCCCCTCGTTCACGCTTCTGGCGCTCGCGCCCGACATTGCCCCCGATATCCGCGCCGCGCTCGACCGCGACCGCATCCGCCACACGGTCATGCAAATCCGCATGCCGGGCCACACCCCGTGGTTCGCGCACGGCCTGCCGCCGATCGAGCAGCACCTGTCGACCTGGATCACCCAGCCGCCATCCCTTCCGCTCTACTCCTGCGCCAGCACCGCCGCCGTGCCCGGCCGCGCGTCAGGCGTGGTCGCCGCATGCCTCGGACAATGGACGCAAACCGTCTTGTTTGATCAGACCATCGAGTCGATGTATGCCGACGGCATCCGCATTTTCATCGAGGCCGGCGCCCGCGGCCTGCTTGCGCCCCAAATTGCGGAGCAGCTTGGCGACCGGCCCCATCTGGCCCTGGCGGCCAACCGCATCCATCGTTCCGACGTGCTTCAGTTCCACCATGTCCTGGCTCAACTGGCGGCGCACGGCGTGGGCTGCAACGCAACGGAGCTCCACCGCAACCGCGGCTCGCGTCTCCTCGCGTTTGACCGGCCCGATGCTGTGCCGCCGCGCACCGAAACGGCCGTGCGCCTGTCCTCAACAATTCCGGATATCCGTCCGTTCAACCTCCCGTTTACCATCGGCGAACGCCCGGTTGCGCGGACGCACTCCTTTGCCTTTCCGATGAAGCTCAGACGCAGCGACTTCGGCGCCGAATGTCCGATGCTCGTGTCGGCCGAGGTCGTCTCCGAAAAGCGGGGCGTCTCGATCGATCTACTCAAGACTCTTTCGCCCGACGACTATCCGTTCATTCGCGACTGTTCGCTTGGCACCGACCGCTCGGCGCCTTCGGAGACCCGCCTGCACGGCCTCACCGTTCTCTCCATCACAACCGGCCTGGAGCTAATGGCCGAAGCGGCGCGACGACTGGTACCGCGCAAACGGCTCGCCCAGGCGCTCAACATCCGCGCGCAACGGTGGGTCGGATTCGTTCGTAATGCCAAACGGCTGAACATCAAGGCGGAGGTCGTCGAGTGGAACGACAAACGAACGATCGCCGTTCGAGCGCGCCTGTTCGATCCGGACGAAGCCTTGCAATTCACCACGCACTTCGCCGAGGCGACATTCCTGTTCACGAATTCCTCCGCCCGTGACGAACGGATCCCGCCGCCTCCGCTGCAGGATCCGCAACCGGCCGACTGGACCGGGAGCGACATCTATCCAGACCGCCTGATTCAGGGGCCGCTGTTGCAATCGGTGCGTCGCGTGACACAGCGCGGCTCGGACGGCCTGGACTATGAGCTGGAGGTCCTGCCACGCACAGGCCTGGTTCGCCACACACCCGTCCCTCTGTTCACCTGCTGGCCACAGATTCTGGAAGGCATTGGCTCGGGGGTGATGCTGTGGCATGCGGCCGATCCCTTCAACGGCTCGATCTCCATGCCGTTCCACATCCGCAACATCCGTTTTCTGACCGCTTCGTTTGCGGAGGGAACCCCCCTTCGCTGCTACCTGCGGATCAAGGCCACCACGCCGAAGTCGCACATCGCGAACATCCAGGTCACCGACGGCCGCGGCCGGCTGCTGGTCGATATCACCGGTTGGGAGGAACTCCAGTGCCGGGTGACGCAACCCCTGCACCGGCTGATCATGCGGCCCCGTGACAGTTATCTCTCTCAGGCATTACCCAAGTCGTTGTTTGGCAACGTGGCCGCACCGGTGGTCGGAGGCATCGTGGCCGGCATCCCACTGTCTCTCTTCGAGATGAACCAGGAAATCTGGCTGCAGACGCTGGCCTTCACGATCCTCAATTCCGCCGAACGCGAGGAATGGTTCTCGATGATGGGCGCGCCGGGACGCCGCGTCGAATGGCTGCTCGGCCGGGGCGTGGCCAAAGACTGCGTCCGGCGCTACCTGCTCGATTGCCATCAGCAACTGTGGACCTCCGCCGACATCCCCATCTGGGCCGACGACTCCGGCAAGCCGCATCCGCACGGCACGTGGCAGGACAAGACGCCCCTCTTCATCGACTTGTCGATCGCCCACACGCCCGGCCTCATCGCCGCCGCCATCGTCGCCAATGCCCGGATCGGCATCGACGTCGAGCGGATTGGCCGCGAACTGAGCGAGGATCTCACCCGCGGGGTCTTCACCCCCGAGGAACACGAGCTGGCCGCGCGCTCTGGCGAAGGCCCCGTCGCCATCCTCCGTTTCTGGTGTGCCAAGGAGGCGCTCTCCAAGGCCCTGGGCACGGGCATCCGCTACAGCCCGAGCGATTTGCGCGTCCGCGAGATGGATGTCGCCACCGGAACCCTGAGCCTGGCGGTCACCGGACAGTGGCTCGATGCTTTCCGCCAACTCCGCGGGCACTCCATTCCGGTCAAGACCACGCTGTTCCAGGAGCACGTTTTCGCCTCCTGCGTCCTCCCCCTCGGTATTTCGGGCGGCGCTGTCTGATCCGCTTACAGCCGGATCAGATCGCGATGTGCGCCGTCGTCGTGAGGGTTGACGTGGATCATCACGTCGCCCACCTCCGGGTGGTTGCCGAAAACTTGCTGCTTCACACGATCAGCTATGGCGTGCGAGGCCAGCACCGTCACCAGAGGGTCAATTTCAAGTTTGAGATCGATGATGAGGAACTGCCCGGAACGGCGGCCACGGATCTCGTGAACATGCTCCACCCCAGCGACTGCGGCCGCGTCCTGCTTGATCGCTTCGAGCGAGGCTCCCGGCAGCGCCGCATCAACCAGATCGTCAAACGCCCGCTTGAACGTTTGGGCGCCCATGCGAATGATGAACAACGCAGTCACCGCCGCCATCGCCGGATCGAAATAGAACCACCCGCACGCCGCCGCACCCGCGCCGATCGCGGTCGCCACCGAGGAGAGGGCGTCCTTCCGGTGATCCGCAGCCAGCGCATCCAGCGTGGGGCTGCCCAGCCGCTTGGCGCGGCTCCGTGTGTAACGGGCGGCAACTTCTTTGCTGAGGACCGTCAACAGAGCAACGACCGGCGCCATCCAGTGGACAGTTTCGACCTTGTGGAAAATGATCACATGGGCGGAATCAACGGCGAGCCACAGTCCGGTGGCCAGAATGCCGATGCCGACCAGCAGCGCCGCCAGACTCTCGATCTTGCCGTGCCCGTAGGGATGTTCCGGATCGTACGGTTTGCGGCTCATCCGCATCGCCCACAACAAGGCCACTGAAATCAGCAGGTCACAGCCGCTTTCAATCCCGTCAGCCCGCAAGGCGGCGGAACGTCCCCAGATGCCGGCACCGAATTTGGCAAACAGCAGGATCACGTTGAGAGCCACGCCCAGATAAATCACCCGGTCGGCCAGATCAAAACGGTCTTTGCGTTCTACGTGTTTTTCCATAATGGCCAATGCGGATTGCCTATGAGGGATGAGACTCGTACCGGAATGCTTCAGCAAAAACCGGTTTGCGCAAATAGTACTGTGCGAACACGCAGGATGTCAACGGTATTACTCCCGAATTGACTCCGCTCCTCCTTCCGCATACACTTGACCCGTAACAGCAACGTCCGGAGTCGCTCGAGACAAGAGGCAACGGTTATGTCGTCCCGAAAACAATCTCTTTTCCTGATTCCATTCGGTCTGATCTTCCTGGGCGTGGGCGCCGCATTTGGTTATTTTTCCGTGCGCACGCTTCTGCGCGCCGAGGCGATGCTCGCCTGGCGCGAAACCCCGGCCACGGTGCTCACGTGCAGTCTGGACGTTTCCCGCAGTTCCAAGGGAGGATCCACCTACCGCGTGTCGGCTTCCTACCGCTACGAGGCGGACGGCCGGTCTCACACCGGCGACCGGGCGACTCTTCACTCGGGGTCGGATAACATCGGCCGTTTCCACCAGCGAATCCATGCGACGCTGGATGCCTGCAAGCGCAATAACCAACCCACGACCTGCTGGGTCAATCCGGCTGACCCGACCGATGCAATCCTGATCCGCACGATCCGACCCGAACTCATTGTTTTCTTTCATCTCTTCGTTCTCGCCTTCGGCGGCATCGGTCTCGGTGTCCTGGTTTACGGTCTGTCCCTGCTGACCACCGGCAAAGCATGTCGCGACGGCCTGATCCCCATGCGTTGCCCCTATGCGCACTGCGGGCTGGCCGCCGTGGCCGTCGCCATGAACGGCTACATCGGCTGGACGCTCTGGATGGAATGGCGCGTGCTACCGCCCGGTCACGTTCCGTGGTACGTGTGGCTTCCCGCCGCCGCTGGCGTGCTGCTCGCGATCCTCGCCGGGCACCGCTGGGCGCGTTTCCGTCGCTTCGGCGTGAGCGTGCTGGCGCTTTCGCACACGACCGTTGTGACCGGCAGCCCCCTCTCCGGAACACTGCGGATACCCGCGAAGGAGGCGTTCGACGCCGATGTTGAACTGAAGCTGACGTGCGTCCGCCAGTACACCTCCGGGAGCGGCAAGAACCAGAGCAACCACCGCGATGTGCTGTGGCAGGATGAGGCCTGTGTGCCCACCCACGCGGCCGGCGCGTTCGAAACTCCCGTGCCGGTGCGATTCACACTCCCGGCCGATCAACCCGCAACGACGGCCAACAGCGGCTGCAATGGTGTCTATTGGCAATTGACCGCCTCCGCCCGCCTGCCGGGCGTTGACTACAAAGCCGTCTTCGATATCCCCGTGCGAAAACCCTGACCTGACCCCCGTTGCCGCTATGCACCCACTTCCCTCCGAACTTCTGGCCGACCTTCCTCTGCGCCACGACAAACTGCGCGCGGCTCTGGCCGCCGCGCAAGCCGACGCATTGATCCTCACTCTGAACGTCGACCTGATCTACGCATCCGGAACCGTTTTCGGCGGCTGGTTCTACCTGCCCGCCTCGGGTGAACCGGTCTTTTTCTTCCGCCGCCCGTTCGATTTTCAAGCGCGTATTCCCGGTTTCGAGGCCGTCGCCATCCGCCGCCCCGACCAGATTGCGGAACACCTCGCCGCCTCCGGACGCCCCGTTCCCGCCCGCCTGCTGCTGGAGGGCGACGAACTACCCGCCTCGGAATGGTTCCAGCTCGCGCGGATCTTCCCTGAGGCCGAGCTGCTCAACGGAACCCCGCACATCCGGCTGGCTCGGGCAGTCAAGACCGACTACGAACTCGCCCGCATGCGCACCTCGTGCCGCCTTCACGCCGAAACCATCGCCACGTTCCCCGCGCTCTACCGGCCGGGCATGACTGACCTCGACTTCTCGATCGCCATGGAGCACGCCATCCGGCTGCGCGGCAGCCTCGGACTCTTTCGCGCTTTCGGCGGCCGCATGGAGCTGTTCATGGGGAGCGTGCTCGCCGGCGACAATGCCGAAACGCCGTCGGCTTATGATTTTGCCCTGGGCGGCGCGGGTCTTGATCCGGCCATCCCCGTCGGCGCCAACGGCGCACCGCTCAAGCCCGGCACAACAATCATGGCCGACATCGGCGGCAACTTCACCGGCTACATCTCAGACTGTTCCCGCACCTACGCCATTGGCGCGATCCCCTCTATCGTCCGGAATGCGCACCAGGTCTCCATCGCCATCTGCGAAGCGCTGGCCGCCGCTGCCCGTCCGGGCGTTCGATGCGACACGCTCTACGCGCTCGCCCTGCAACAGGCCGAAGCGGCCGGACTCGCCCGCCATTTCATGGGCTTCGGACAGCAGGCAAAATTTGTCGGACACGGCATCGGCCTCGAGATCAACGAACTGCCGGTGCTCGCGCCGCGATCCGACGCTGTGCTGGAAGCGAACATGATCCTGGCGCTCGAGCCCAAATTCGTATTCCCCGGCGTCGGTGCCGTCGGCATTGAAAACACCTACGCCGTCACGGCCGCCGGTCTGGAAAAACTCACCTGTTGCGACGAGTCGCTCGTCACGCTTGCCTGAGGCCCGCCATGTACAAACTCACCGTTTACGTCCCGGCCACTCATCTGGAAGCGATCAAGACCGCGCTCTTCGACGCCGGCGCCGGCCTGCAGGGCGCCTACGACCGGTGCGCGTGGCAGGTGCTTGGGCAAGGCCAGTTCCGTCCGCTGGCCGGCAGTTCGCCGTTCATCGGACAAGCCGGCTCAGTCGCGACCGTCGATGAATACCGCGTCGAGATGCTCTGCCCGGAGGATCGGGCCTCCGCCGTGATTCGCGCCCTGCGCGCCGCCCATCCTTACGAAGCGCCCGCCTTCGATCTGGTGCACCTGCTGGACCTGACGACTCGGTGTTAGGGGTGTGGAATACGCGAAGCGAGCCGTCAGGCGCAGCTTTGCGGGGGGGGGTGCACGAGCCTACGAAGTCATCACGGCGTGCTGACCGCGCGCTTCACGCCGCACGCGAATGCGTGGGCATTGCGGAACATCCGCATCCACGGGCCTGCCTCGCCGGTGAAAAGCCCGTCCGGCTTGTACGAGAGCTGCACCGACCGAAATCCGCGCTCGGGATGCGGCATCATGATCGTCACCCGTCCGTCAGGGGTGGTGAAACCGGTCAGTCCGCCCGCCGAGCCATTGGGATTCCACGGATAGCGCTCGGTCGGCCGTCCACGGCCATCCACGAAGCGCAGCGCGGCGGCAGCCGCCGTCGCGTCTGCGGGCGTGTCGAAGACCGCAAGGCCCTCGCCGTGGGCCACGGCGATCGGGAGGCGCGAACCGGCCATACCCCGGAGCAGGATGGATGGCGAATCGAGCACCTCCACCGTGGCATAGCGAGCCTCGAACTGCTCTGAGACGTTGCGCCGGAACTGTGGCCACTGGGCCGCGCCCGGGATGATCGCCTTGAGCTGCGAAACCATCTGGCATCCGTTGCAGACGCCGAGCGCAAAGGTGTCGGGCCGGATGAAGAAAGCGGCGAACATCTCCATCAGCCGCGCATTGAATAGAATGCTCCGCGCCCAGCCCGAACCCGCGCCCAGCACATCGCCGTAGGAGAAGCCGCCGCAGGCGACGAGTCCGCCGAACGCGCGCAGATCGGTCCGCCCCGTCAACAGGTCGGTCATGTGAACATCGCACGCATCAAAACCGGCGAGGCTGAACGCGGCGGCCATCTCCACATGGCCGTTCACCCCCTGCTCGCGCAGCACGGCCAGCCGCGGCTTCTCCCGAAGCGTCACCGCACCCGGGGTGTCATCGGGCCGATAGGTCAGGTGAAAATTCATGCCGGGATCGTCCACGTCGCTGCCGTTGTCATATTCCTGACGGGCGCAATCGGGGTTGTCACGCAGCGCCTGCATCCGGCAGGTCAGCGCCGACCACAATGACCGCAGCCGGGTGATATCGGTCGCCACAGCCCGCGCGCCCGCCGCAGAGAGGGTGAACGAGCGGTCCGAGACCGGCTCGCCGATAACGTGAGTCATGGTCCCCAAACCGTGCCGGGCGAAGACGCCGGAGACGGTGGCGACCTGCGGTGCGGCGACCTGAAGCACCGCGCCGAGTTCCTCGCTGAACAGAGCGGCGAGGGCGTTTGGACCGGGAAGATCCGCAATCAGGCCGCACCCGCCGGTCATCGCCATCTCGGCCAAAGTCATGGCCGCGCCGCCATCCGACCGGTCGTGGTAAGCCAGCAGCAGCCCCTTCGCCACCAGCTCCTGCATCGCGTCAAAGAAGGCGCGCAGCACCACAGGGGCGTCGCAGTCGGGCGCATCATCGCCGACTTGATTGTAGACCTGCGCCAGAGCGCTTGCGCCCAGCCGGTTGCGGCCCTGTCCGAGATCGATCAACAGCAGCCGGCTCGGGCCCGGCTTGAGATCGGGCGTCACCGTCTTGCGCACGTCGGCGACCGGCGCAAAGGCGCTGACGATCAGACTGAGCGGGGCGACCTGGCGATGCACCGCGCCCGTGGCATCAGCCCACACGGTGCGCATGGAGAGCGAATCCTTGCCGACCGGAATCGACACGCCGAGCGCGGGACAAAAATCGATCCCCACGGCCTTGACCGTATCAAACAAGGCCGCATCCTCACCCGCCTCGCCGCAGGCGCACATCCAGTTGGCCGAGAGCTTGATGGCGCCGATCGGGCCGATCGCCACGCCAGCGCAGTTGGTGATAGCTTCCCCCACCGCCAGCCGTCCCGAGGCCGGCGCGTTGATGAGCGCCACCGGGGTCCGTTCGCCCGTCGCCATGCAGGCGCCCGTGAACGCAGCGTAGCCGTGGGCCGTCACCGCGCAATCCGCTGCGGGCAACTGATAACGCCCCACCATCTGGTCGCGGCAGACCAGGCCGGTGACGGAACGGTCGGCGATGGTGATCAAAAACGTCTTGTCGGCCACGGCGGGAAGCTGCAACACCCGTTCGAGCGCCTCGCTGGGCGGGACGCGCGCCAGATCGAGCGGCACGGCGGACGGGACGGCGCGCGTCACATCGCGCACCATCCGCGGCGGCTTGCCCAGCAGAACGCTCACATCCATGTCGATCGGCCGGTCGCCGAAGTGCGCGTCCTCCAGGATCAGCCGCCGGTCGTCACGCGTCACGCCGATGAACGCGGCGGGACAGCGCTCGCGGGCGCAAACCAGCTCAAACCACGCGCGGTCTTCGGGCCGGATGGCCAGAACATAACGCTCCTGCGCCTCGCAGCACCAGATCTCCATGGGCTTCATCGAGGGTTCTTCATTATGAACCGCGCGCAACTGAAAGGTCGCGCCGGTGGCTTCCACCAGCTCCGGGCAGCCGTTGGACAGTCCGCCGGCGCCGATGTCATGAATGCTCAGGATCGGATTGCCTTCGCCCATCGCCGTGCAGGCGTCGATCACCTCCTGGCAGCGGCGTTCCATCTCGGCATTGCCGCGCTGCACCGAATCAAAGTCGAGCGCCTCGTCATTGCTGCCGGTGACCATGGACGACGCCGCGCCGCCGCCCAGCCCGATTCGCATGGCCGACCCGCCCAACTGAACGATCAGCGCGCCGGGAGGAACCGGCTTTTTCCAGACATGACTGCGGCGGATGCTCCCCATGCCGCCCGCCAGCATGATCGGCTTGTGATAGCCGCGGTGGCGGCCGGCGACGCGATCCTCATACGTGCGGAAGAAACCGGTCAACTGGGGCCGGCCGAACTCGTTGCCAAACGCCGCGCCACCGAGAGGCCCCTCGGTCATGATCGCCAGTGGTGAAGCCAGTCGGCGTGGAAACTCGGCTATCTCCTGCTCCCAGGGCATCACATAACCGGGTATGCGAAGGTTGGAGACCATGAACCCCGAAAGGCCGGCCCGGCTTTTGCTCCCCGTGCCGGTGGCCGCCTCGTCGCGGATCTCGCCGCCCACGCCGGTCGCCGCACCTGGGAAAGGCGAGATCGCCGTCGGGTGGTTGTGCGTCTCGACCTTCATCAGCAAGTCAATCTGATCGGCATGAAAGCCGTAACGGCGTGTCTGGGAATCAATCCAGAAGGCGTCAACCGCAAACCCCTCCGCCACGCCCGAGTTGTCCGAATACGCGACAAGCGTCCCCTCCGGATGGCAGGCGTGGGTGTGCTTGATCATTTTAAAGAGCGAAAGGTCCTCGGCATGGCCATCCACGACCCAGGCGGCATTGAAGATCTTGTGGCGGCAATGCTCGGAATTCACCTGGCCAAACATCACCAGCTCGGTGTCGGTGGGGTTGCGTCCGCTGCGGGTGTAGTTGTCGCAGAGGTAGTCCATCTCGTCGTCGCTCAGCGCCAGCCCCATGCCAACGTTGGCTTCTTCGAGCGCGGTGCGGCCGCGGCCGAGCACATCGAACGAGCGGCCGGGCGCTGGCGGGGGATGCGCAAAGAAATCGCCCAGATCGGCATAGACACCCTCGGTCATCCGGTCGTGCAATGCGTTGAGGACCGGCCGCAGCCGCTCGCACGACACCTCGCGTCCGTCGGCGCGGACGAGCAGGCGCACGGCGCGCTCGACCCGCCGCACCGCCGTCAGCCCGCAGTTGGTGAAGATATCAGTCGCCTTGGAAGACCAGGGCGAAATCGTTCCCTTGCGGGGCGAGATAAAAAACCCGCCGACCGTCGTCGCCGCCGCAGACGCGCTGAGCAAAGCTCGCGCCTGATCCAGAGTCGCGGCGTCCAGCGTCCGATCCAGATCCAGCAGATACACGAACGCTGCCTCGACGGCGATCCCGTCGCCCAGACCCTCCACCCGTTTTCGGATGACATCCTTCAGCGCATCCAACCTAAACGCAGAGAACGCCGCGCAACCTTCAAGCATCATCATAACGTACCGCCCGTATCCCATAAAAATCGCAGAAGTCCGTATTTTGGCATTCAGAAACCCGGAAAGCAAGAGTAAGTCATCGATCATTCACGATGAAAGGGACTCTGCAAAAAATAAGCGGTTGACAGAACAGCCGTCTGCGTGATTTAATGTCGCCCGTTTCACCCGTTACGGGATGTCTTAGTGTGGGGGTATAGCTCAGTTGGTAGAGCGCTTGAATGGCATTCAAGAGGTCAGGAGTTCGACCCTCCTTACCTCCACCACTTTAAAGATCTGAAACCTGTGATCCATGCCGACATACGAATATTTATGCCCCGCCTGCGGCACGTTTGACGTGTTCCAAAGCATGAAGGACAATCCGCTCAAGGTTTGCCCCACGTGCAAAAGTCGCAAAATCAAGCGTCAAATCAGCAGTGGCGCGGGCATCATTTTCAAGGGTAGCGGTTTTTATCAGACCGATTATCGCAGCTCCGGCTACCAATCGGATGTCAAAGCCGACACTGCCGCCAAATCGGCCAGTTCCGCAGCACCCAAAGCCGACAGCTCCCCGGCACCCAAAACCGACAGCGTTTCGGCGAAGAAAGACACGGGGAAAACCCCGGCGGATAAATGACCTAGGGCGCTTACTTAAGCGCGGATCCTTCCGATCATAATCGTAATCATAATCGTAATCGTAATCCATTCTCCACTAGAAGATTAAGATCAAGATTAGGATTAGGATTAAGACGGAAAAAGCCTCTTAATGAAGTGCAGGTGCCCCGCTGTGAGCAACGACGTGTTTGATCCGATCCGCCTAACCCGCGCCTTGCTCGTCTGGTACCGTGCCAATCGCCGCGAGATGCCCTGGCGTGGTCATCCCGACCCCTATGCCGTCTGGGTCAGCGAAATCATGCTGCAACAGACACAGGTCGACACCGTGCGCCCCTTCTTCGCCCGTTTCATGGCCCGCTTCCCCACGATCGCCAGCCTCGCCGCCGCACCGGATGATGCGCTGCTCAAGCCGTGGGAAGGGCTGGGGTATTACACACGGGCACGCAATCTACGCAAGGCCGCGCAGGTCCTCCTCGACCGCCACGCCGGAAAACTTCCCCCAACACTAGCGGAACTGACCGCGCTGCCGGGGATCGGACCCTACACCGCCGCCGCCATCTCCAGCATCTGCTTCGGGGTCTGCGAGCCGGTGGTGGATGGCAACGTGGCGCGCGTCTTCTCGCGCTTCTGGCTGCTGGCCGATGACTTTCGCAAACCGGGACCGCGCGCGGCGCTGGCCGACCGGTTGCGTCCGGCGATCACCGGCTGCGGCGATCCCGGCGACTTTAATCAGGCCATCATGGAACTCGGCGCGCTCCTTTGCTCACCCCGTTCTCCCGCGTGCGAGGCGTGTCCGCTCCGCCCGGCATGCGCCGCAGCCGAAACGGGCCGTCAATGCGATTTCCCGGTCAGACCCGCAGCCGCGGCTATCCCCGAGCGCCACGCGGTCGGATTCATTTTCCGTGACGCCCGCAACCGGGTGCTGCTCGTGCGCCGCGACAGCGCCGGCCTTCTCGGCGGACTCTGGGAACTTCCCGGCGGTGAAATCCCGAAAACGCACACACCCGCCGCCGCCGCCCGCCTGGTGCGCGAACAAACCGGCCTCGCGCCCGCCGTCCTCCGGCCTGCGGGCGCGATCAGCCACACCTTCTCCCACTTCCGCCTCCGGCTCAGCCTCTACACGGCGACCGTCGCCTCAGGCCGCATCGCCCCCAGCCTGCGCGACCGCGTCCGCTGGTCGCCCCTCCCGTCCGATCTCCCCCTCACCACCGCCGCGCGTCACGCACTGGCAGACGCTGGCGACGGGCGCAACGGGGTCAAGGGTTCAAGCAAGTCGCGAAGCGCGAGGTAGTGGCGTCCCGACGCGCCGCTGATGATGGAGAGGCCTGACGACCTGCGGCGAGCGTCTACCGCTCTTCGCGCTGACCCGTTGCCCTGTGGCATTGGGCGAGACGCCGCCGCCTGTGGTCGTGCTCATGGTGTCCCTTCTCGCTCGCACCCCGGGTGGGACGCGGTTGGTGGTAGGTGGTGCTGACGCCGGGTGGACGGGCGGTGGGATGCGCGGCTAGCCGATGGCCACACCCCCGGTCTCGCCGGTGCGGATGCGGATGCACTGCTCGACATCGAGGACGAAGATCTTGCCGTCTCCCACCTTGCCGGTGTGCGCCCCGGTCGTGATGGCCGTAATCGCAGCGTCGACGAAGCCGTCGTTGACGGCGATTTCGAGCTTGATCTTCTTGAGCAGGCTGCCCGCCTCCTTGTGGCTGCGGTAGACCTCGGCGATCCCCTTCTGGCGGCCGCGTCCCAGCACGCTGGAAACGGTCACCAGGTGGATCTCCTGATCCGTCAATTTCTGCAACACGTCGTCCAGACGATCGGGTTGGATGATGGCTACGATGTATTTCATGTGTGTGCCTCCCTGTTTCTATTCGAGTGTGGTGTAACCGGATTCACGGTGTTGTGTCAGATCGAGACCGATCCGCTCGTCCTGCTCGGAGACGCGCAAGCCCATCAGCTTGTCGACCACCTTCAGCAGCACGTAGGTCATGACCGCCGAATAGACGATGGTCACCAGACAGGCCTTGGTCTGAATCCAGAGCTGCAGGGGATTGCCGAACAGCAGGCCGTCGGCGCCCGCGGCATTCACGGTCTTGGTCGCCCACAGGCCCGTGGCCAGGGCGCCCCACAGTCCGCCGATGCCATGCACGCCGAATGCGTCGAGCGAGTCGTCATAGCCGAACCGGTTCTTCACGACCGCCACGAAGAAGTAGCAGATCACGCTCACCCCCACGCCGATGCCCAGCGCGCCGCCCACGCCGACGAACCCGGCCGCCGGGGTAATCGCCACCAGGCCCGCCACGGCGCCGGTGATGATGCCCAGCACGGTCGGACGCTTGCTGAAGATCAGGTCCAGCGCCGCCCAGGCCACGCCAGCCATGGCTGCGGCGATATGTGTGACCATGAACGCGTTGCCGGCCAGCCCGTTGGCGGACAGTGCGCTGCCCGCGTTGAAACCGAACCAGCCAAACCAGAGCAGTGCGGCGCCCAGCACGGCGAAAGGCAGGTTATGCGGCGGCGAGACGCGCGCCGGATACCCCTGGCGCCGGCCCAGAACGAGCGCGCAGACCAGGGCCGCCACGCCGGCGTTGATGTGCACCACCGTGCCACCGGCGAAATCCAGTGCGCCCATCGTACGCAAAACACCGCCCACGCCCCAGACCCAGTGCGCCACCGGATCATAGACCAGCGTGGCCCAGAGCAGGACGAACACGCAGAACGACCCGAACTTCATCCGCTCGGCAAAGGCGCCCAGAATCAGCGCCGGCGTGATCACGGCGAACATCATCTGGAACATCATGAAGACCTGGTGCGGGATCGTCGCCGCATAGTCCGCGTTCGGCTCCATGCCGACACCGTGCAGACCAGCCCAGCTCAGATTGCCGATCAGCCCCTTCACATCCGGGCCGAACGACAGGCTGTAGCCGACCAGCACCCACTGCACGCTGACCAGACAGAGCACGGTGAAGCACTGCATCAGGATCGACAGCACGTTCTTGCGGCGAACCAGACCCCCATAGAAGAACGCCAGGCCGGGCGTCATCAGCATCACCAGCGCCGTGCAGACCAGCACCCAGGCCGTGTCGCCCATGTCAACCTTGGGGACGGCCGCCGCACCTGCGACGGCACCGGCAGACGGCACGCCGTCGGTCTGTGCCAGGACCGTGCCCATACTCAGAACACTCAGGGAAACGGCCCACATTGCGATTTTTAACCACCTTTTCATGATTCTCCTTTTCTGTGTTGTTAGGTTTGCTCTGACCCGCAGCCGATCATCCATTCTAGAACGTGTACGCGATTCCCAGTTTTCCAACTACTTTCACGTCGTAATTCGCCAGCACGCCGTCCTCCACCTCGGCGATGTAGCTGACCGACGCCGTCAGAATCTTGTAGGACGCCGACGCCGTCAGAACCAGCGGACCGAACCCGGACGCCTCGGATTCCGAGACGATCTGGTAACCCAGTGTACCGCCCAACGTGAGCGTCACCGGATCGAGTTTGAAGGCGTGCTTCAACCCCCCCTCAATATACGTATTCTCCCGCACAGCGCCGTCCAACCCGTAATTGAACGTCAGCGACGGCGAAAGAAAGGTTTCGTACGTGAAACCCAGATTCACCTCACGATCCGATGCCGCGCCGCCGGGATAGACGTAATCGCAATAGCCTGCCGCCCAGCCCAGTTTATCAATCACCTTCGGCAATGCATAGGAAGCCGTGAAGTCGACCTCCGAGAATTGCCCCTTATCGAGCGTGTGATTGTAGGTGCCAATGTCCATATTGCCCCACACACCCAGGGTCAGGGGTAACGTGAACTCCTCGCTGAGCTTGAAATTGCCGACGGACAACGCCGGCTGAACCACGGGGCCGTCGTTCAACGTGTAGCCACGGAAAACGTATGCCGACGCGACATCCATTCCGACCGTCACGTCAGCCGATTGTGCCGTGTAGGGAACAGTCATCCCAATCAAAACCGAGGTCACACCCAAAGCCACCTCCATGAAGCGCTCTGCCCTTTTCATCTTGCTCTCCCTTTCTGTCCACCTGCGGCGAACGTTGCGTTAACTGATCGTGTATCATCCGAACCCTGCCGGATGCCCACTCCATACGCAACCGATATGCCAACGCGATTGAAAATGTTTTTTTTATTACGTAATCACCCTACTACTAGTATGTTACATCATTTACATGATTTTATACTGAAATCAGAAGATTTCATTTATTCGACATTTATGTTTGTATAATTGATGCAATTACATAATTGTTACACTTGATATTAAGCGGCTATTGTAAAACCCATGGGATACGCCGGGAATATAGCTCCGGCCATCCTCCGGAGGCGCCCGCAAGCCGCGTTCGGGAAAATGCCGCGTGATGAGCGCGTCGATCGCCCTCCGTCTGCGGGTCACCCGCAAGGGCAGGTAGAGGCAGGTGTCCGGCTCGAATAACAGACGTCACCGGATCGCCTCCTCGGACAACTCCAGGGGCAGCGGATAGTGGGGCTGCAGACGCTCCGTGGGAACCGGACAATCCACAGTCCACCGCCTGCCCGTCCACAGGACCGTAAGGGTGCGCGCAGGCTTTGCGCTCTCAATAACAGAAAAAGGGAGGCTCCTTCCCTTGCATACAGCCTGAATCCGGCCGTTGAATTCCCTGTGAAGGTGAGCAGAGCTTAGCAGACTTCACCCGACTTGTCACAACTATTGGAGAATAGCCATGAAAACAGATGTCGTGAAACAAGAGGACGTTCAAGTCGCACGGCGCGAGAGCCGTGACGAGATCATGCCCAACACGGCGGTGCGCCAGGACAAGGACGGGTTCCTGCTGGTGGCGGAACTGCCGGGCGTGGACGACCAGTCGCTTCAGGTGACGGTTGAGGACGGTGTGCTGTTGATCGAAGCGGACAACGCGGTGGCGTCGCCCGAAGGGCACACGCTCACGCTCCGCGAGATCTCGCCCGTGACCTACAAGGCGAGTTTCGAACTGCCCGACCGCGTGGAGGCCGCCGGCGTGAAAGCCTCGCTCAAGAATGGCCTGCTGCGCGTGCGGCTGCCGATCAGCGAGGCGAAAAAGCCCCAACGAATCGCCATCGCGGCGGAATGAGCAAGACGCAGGGACGTCGCTTTCTCAGGCGGCGTCCCTGCGTTCATACCAGCATCTTCACATCTGTTTCATGAACGCGACTATCTGGCGGCGCATGTCTGTGGAGTCGGCGGCGGCGGTATGGCCCGCGCCGGTCATCGTCAGCAACTGCTTGGGCTGTCTGGCTTTCTTAAACAGAATCTCGCCATGCCGATACGACACCACCGTGTCGGCTGTGCCGTGGATCAGCAGCAACGGCACCGGGCTGATTTCGTCAACGACGGCTTCCGGATTATGGCCCCCCGACACCAGCAGCCAGGCCAGCGGCCGCAGAAACCCACCCCATTTCGAATTCGCGCCGACTACATCACCCGCCGCTCCGCGATACGATGAGAAAGCCGATTCCGCTATCACGCCCCGCACGCCTGCGGGATGCGTCTCGCCAGCCACAGACAGCGCCAGTGCACCGCCCAAGCTCTGCCCATAGAGGATCACGCGTTGCGGATCAACGTCGGCACGACCATGGACGTGCGCCAGCGCGGCCACTCCGTCCTCGAATGTTCCCTGACGGGTCGGATTCTTCTTCGCCGAGTCTCCATAACCGCGATAATCAAAGACAAAGACATTGAATCCTTCCGCCGGTAGCCAGGAGACAAACGAGTAGTGCGCGGTCATGTTCTGGGCATTGCCGTGGAAATGGACCACCGTGCCCAGCGCTGGGCTCTGAGTCGTGGCGGGGATGAACCAACCATGCAGTTGGGTTCCGTCGCGGCTGGTGAACCACACGTCCTGATAAGTCTGGCCAGCCCCGGCCGGCGTCGAATAGACCCGCGAGTCAGGATAGTAAAACAACCTGTTGGCACATCCGTTCAACAACAGCGTCACACAACCCAAGCCAACCACAAGCACGGCGAACTTCCGGCCGCGCCACGGCCGCCAAATCAGAGCAGATAGACTGTGTCTAGTCATTATTCGCGCATCCGGTAACATATCACCGTCTGGGCACGGGGGTCGGCCACCAGCCTGACCGGTTCGGGAGGCTCTATCACCCGGACCACATCGGCCCACGCGCTCCCGTTTGGCGCATAGTCGGCCAGCCGACTGGGCGCCCCGTCGAAGACGCCCGCATCCAGCCGGTTGCCCGGGCGTTTGGGGAACAGTGCGAAATAGAGCATGTTCATTTCGACCAGTTCGTTGAAAAAGTGCGTGCCGAGGGAAATGTCCGGCGTCAGCGTGTCATGCATGACTTCCAGCTCGCACAGCAGTGCAATGTGATTGATTTCCGAAAAATTGACCGGCACGCCCAGCGAGGGCGTGCTGGTGCCCCACCGCCCCGGTCCGATCAGCAGCGTCGTGCCCCCCCGGCGGCCACATTCCCGGTTGATCTCACCGATCAGCCGGGCAACGGCATACCGATCGCGATCCGGCAGCGCGGCGAAACGCGCCGGCACGACCATGATGAAGCGGTCGACGGCAGTCACGCGCCCGTGACCCACCACCGCGCCCGCAGCCGACAGGATGATGTCCTGATCCGGCACTTGCACCTGCGGCACCTCGACGCCGCTGGTGCCCTGCACCTTCAGCGGACGGCATTGGAGCAGGTTGATGCGATACTCCTGCTGAGAAACGAAATTGACGGCAAACTCGACATCCACCGGGTGGCCATACGCGGCCTCCAGCGATTCGAGAATGGCGCGCATGTCGGCCACGAAGGGCGTTTCCGCGAGCAGCCGGTCAAAGGTCAGAATCCAGACTTCGCGACCGTCGGCCAGCGGGGCGGCCTGAGGATCAAGCGACGCGAATATCGAGACGGGCACGTCGGTCGACTGCGCGACCAGATCGAGAAACTCACCGGAGACGAGCCGGCCGGCATCCAGGTCGATGTAGTCGACGCGGCGCTGCGAATGCCGGCAGATCTCGTCGAAACCGGCGTCGGGCCTGCGCCCGGGCGCATTCAGCGCCACCACGCGGGTATAGTCGTCGTCAATGCGGTCGACGGCGCGGGTGCCGAGACCATAGACCAGCCGGAGCACGCCCGCGCGCGGGTCCACCTTCGAGCTCCACATGAAAGGGTTGAACGAGAACCCCACGCCGGCCAGATGGGGATAGAAGCAGCGTCCGTGCATGGCTCCGGACACGCGCATCACGAGCAGCGCCATCTGCTCGTCGCGGTCGAGCAGACCGTGCCGGGCGCGGTAATTGAGCGCTTCCGCGCTCATGGTGCTGGCGTACACCGTCTTCACGGCCGAGAGGAAATCCGCCATGCGTTTTTCTCGCGGCCCCTGATTGGCGCAAAACACGCTTTCATACTTGCCGGCGAAGGCGTTTCCGTAGTTGTCCTCAAGCAGCGAGCTTGATCGGACGATCACGGGATACTGCCCGAAGTAGTCGAGCATCTCCTCGAACTGACGCAGGACGTAGTCGGGGAACTGCCCGGCCATGATCTGCTCGCGCGCCTCGTCGGCGCCTTCCAGAAACCGGTCCCGGTCGCGTTGCTGCTCGCGGTGCCGCCAAATCTTGTTGCGCACGAGGTAGGTGTAGAACACGTCCGACCCGATGTAGAAGGAGTCGTGCGACTCGAGCGCCGCCTCCGCCTGCGGCCAGTTCGATTCCAGAATCCGGCGCGCGACCAGCATGCCGACGGTCTTGCCGCCGATCAGACCGCTGCCGATCAAGCGGGCGCGGATGGCAATCAGGTCTTCCAACCGGAGATGCCGCTCCACCAGCGCCATCATGGCGGGATCGCGCGTGACCATCATGCGGACGATCTGGTGCCGGACGTCCGCCTCCTGTGCCGGCGTATGCCAAGCGGCACCGCGCGAGGCCACGATCTCCCCGGCGCGCCCGAAGGCCCTCTGGCCGTGTTCGCCGGTTTCCGCCCAGGACGGGCCGGCGGCGGCCAGCACCCGGGAGATCACCGCGCTGGATGTCACCTGCTCGAAGCGGTCATCCGGCCGCCAGGCGTGCAGCATGTGGATGGTCGGAGAGTAGCGGAACTGGGTTTTAATCGGCCGGACATGCAGGACGTCTTGATGACGAAAGACATCCAGAAATAATTGGGTGGTTTCAATGATCGGCTCGGTGGCCTGGCGTGAATGCCGATGCCGCAGCAGACCGAAATACGTGATGGTCTGGAGATCGAAGAGGTACGGACAGGTCAGCATGAAGAAATTGCCGAGCATCGCGTCCGAATACCAGTCCACCGCCAGATCAGAGAGGCAGTCAAACAGGTAATAGGCTCCCGGACCGGCCTCGGTGATCGCGCCGTGGATGCGGTGAATAAAGGATTCAAAGCCCTCCTCGGGATCCAGCGTCATCGTCTGGATACCGCTGTCAGGCGCCAACAGTGGGGCGTGCCGGGCAAACCTGAAATAGATCAGCCGCCGGCCGTCGCGTTGCGCGGCGCGCACGTAGGGCGTTACAAACGCCTGATAGTCCTGAATGGCCTCGACGTGCCAGACGATGTTGTCGCCGGCGAGAATGCCGCTCAAGGCCGTATCTAGGGACGGCAGCCCGGTGGTGTGAACAGGCGGATGATCGTCCATGGTGGTCTTACTCCGGATCCAACGACAGTTCCTGCGCCTCGTCCTCCGCCTCTTCCGCCGTCTCTTCCGCCGTCTCTTCCTGCGCCGCCTCTTGCTGTTTGGCGCGCGTGCGGCGGGACGGCTTGGGGATGGTCGGGGGCGGCTCGCTTGAAGCCGTGCCGACGTCGAGGTCGCGAACGCCGATTTCGCGTAGCCGCATCGACACGATCTTGGAGACGCCCTTGTCCTGCTGGGTCACGCCATAGACGATGTCGGCGCTGGCGATGGTGTGCTGGTTGTGTGTGATGATCAGGAATTGCGACTGCGCGAGGAAGTCCTTGAGCGCCTGAACGAACCGGCCGATGTTGGAGTCGTCCAGAGCGGCGTCCAGTTCGTCGAGCATGCAGAAGGGCGATGGCTTGATCATGTAGATGGCGAAAAGCAGGCTGACCGCCGTCATCGTGCGCTCGCCGCCGGAGAGGAGCGTCACCGACTGCGGCCGCTTGCCCGGCGGGCGGGCGATGATGTCCACGCCACATTCGAGCGGGTCTTCGGGGTTTTCCAGAAGGACAAGCCGGGCGGTTCCGCCATTGAACAGCTTGGTGAACATGATCTCGAAATTGGCGTTGGCCTGCTCAAAGGTGGCCTTGAACATCTCTGATGTCTTGCCGTTGATCATCTGGATCAGGTTGAAGAGCTGTTCCTTCGCCTTGACGAGATCGTCCTCTTGCGCCCGCAGGAACGTATAGCGCTCTTCGAGTTCCTTATACTCCTCGATGGCGACGAGGTTGACAGGTCCCATGGCCGCGATTTCGGCCTGGAGCTGAAGCAGGCGCGGTTCGACGTCGGCAATCTCGGGGACGACGCCGCCGGGCCAGCTCGGATCTGATTGCGAAATCAACTGGTCGGACGAGAGGCCGTAATCGTTGTAGATGCGGTCGAGGTGGTTCTGCCGGCGCATCCGCGACTCGGCGAGTTCGAGGTCGGCGCGGCTCTTCTCGTTGCGGGCTTCCTCGTGGACACGGCGCAGCTCGCCGAGGGCCGCGTCGGCCCGCTCGAAATCGACGCCTTTCCTGGCCCGGACCGCGCGACCTTCGTCAATGCAGACGTGGATGCGCTTGGATTCGTCGACCATGCCTTTCAGCTTCCCGGAGAGGTCTTCACTCTCCGCCGTGAGCCGCGCGATCCCCTCGTCGTAGGACTGCACGCCCTGACTGCGGCCCTGCAACAGGCGTTCCAGCTCCTCGCTGCGCGCTTCGAGCGAAGCTTCCTGGCTCTCGGCATGGGCCGCCTGTTGAATCAATCCCTGGTAGGCGAGGCGTGCGTCGGCGAGGCGGTCGGCAATTTCATTCTGCGTCCCTTCCAGTTCCTGGAGGGCGGCGGCGATGGCCGCCGAACGCTCGATCCCCTGCTCGCGGGCGGCGGTCAGGGCCTGCAACTCGGCGGCGTGCGTCTGCCGCTGCTCGCCGTCGCCGGAGGTCTTCGACTGGACCGCCTGCAGTTCGCGGCTGATGACGTCAAACCGCTGGCGGGATCGCTCCGCGTCGCGCGCCACGCTTTGGAATTCGCCGTCCTTCTGAGCGGCCAGCCGTTTGGCGTCGTCGAGCTGGCGGCGCGTCTGGACTTCGGCCTCCTTGAGCTCGGCACAGCGGGCAGACGCCTGTTCGAGGCGCTTGCGGATGGCGCTAGCGTCGGCATCGAGCGCATCGGTCTGAGCGATGGCGTCGGCGATGAGCATCTGTCTGGCGAGCGGACTCGATACCTGGCTCTCGGGCATCCACGCCTCGGCGGTGCCGTCGGCGTGGAAGACGGCGCCGCCGCGGGTGACGACGGTGCAGCCTGCGGGAAGGGGACGGGGAACGGCATCCAGCGTGTCCGCCAGAAAAACATGTCCGAGGAGGCGCCGCGCGGCGGGGGCGAAATCGGCGGTGGGTTGGACCTGATCGAGCAGGGGCGTGAGGCCGGCGGGGGCGGTTGGCGCGGCTGGCGCCGGGGCGTCGGCGATGATCACGCGAGCGGCCGAGGGGCGTCCCTGGGCGAAGAGCGCGGTCATAACGGCGGTCGCGTCGGCAGCCTGGCGAACCACAACGGCATCCAACCAGGCCCGCAAGGCCGCCTCCAGCGCCAGCCGGAGGTCGTGGGGGGCAGAAAACTGCTCGGCCAGCGGGCCGATCACGGCGTCGGCGGCCAACTTCAGCGGGTTAGCTGGGTCCAGGATGAGGCGGGTGCCTGGCGATAGCTCATCGTCTGCCGAGGCGCGGTCGGACAGCAAATCGAGCTGGGCGCGCTTGGCGGCGAGTTGGGCGTGCAGGCGCGAAAGTTCCTCCTGCGCGGTTTTCTGTCCGTCCTCGGCCGCGGCGCGCGAATCCTGCAGCGTCTGCAGCGCCTCGGCGCGCGTCTCGGCCTCGGCGTGCAGGCTGTCCCGTTCCCGGGCCAGTTCGCCGCGGGCGCGTTCGACGGCGGCGACCTGATGTTCGAGCTGGGCATGCTCGGCAGCCAGCCGCTCATGCTGCAGCAGCAGGCCGCGCTGGCGCGCCTCCATCTCAGACATCTGAGCCTGCAACTGCGCCGCCCGCCGCTCCCGGCCAACCGACTGTTCGCGCATCTGCTGCAACTCGGCGCGGGACTGGTCGATCGCGCGCTTCTGCTCCTCGAAGAGGCGCTGCGCTTCGGCGGACGACTGGCGCGCCTGCTCGCACTGGGAAGCTAGCGACTGACGGTGCAGACCCAGCTCGGCAGCCTGGGTGGCGAGCAGTTCGACCTGCTGGCGGGTCTGGTTGATCTCGCGCGTGTCCCGTTCGGCCCAGCCGCGATATTCGGCGATCCGCTGTTCATTGACGCGAATCACCTCCTGCGCCCGGAGGAGGCGGTTGTCGGCCTGCGCGGCCGACTCCGTGAGCACGCCGATCTGCTGCTCGGTCTGGAGCATCTCCTCGTGGATGCGGGACGACACCTGTTCGGCGGCGATCACGGCGTCCTGCTCTTTGGCGAGGCGGGTTGTCAGCCGCTCCGACACCGCATCCAAATCACGGATGCGGATATCGAGCGCCCCCAGCCGCCGACGGGTGACGAACAGGTCAATGCCACGCAGCTCGTCGCGCAGCTCCTTGTATTTCTGCGCCTTTCCGGCCTGACGCTGCAGCGAACCGATCTGCCGCTTGACTTCCCGAATCACATCGGTCAGGCGGAGCAGATTGGCTTCGGTCTGTTCCAGCTTGCGCAGCGCCTCCTTGCGATCGGCCTTGAACTTGGTGATGCCGGCCGCCTCCTCAAAAATAGTGCGTCGGTCCTCGGGCTTGGATGAAAGGATGGCATCGATCTGCCCCTGGGCCATCACCGAATAGGAGGTGGTGCCGATGCCGGTGCCCATGAGCAGGCGGTGGATCTCCTTGAGGCGGCAAGGCGTCTTGTTCAGAAAATACTGGCCCTCGCCCGAGCGGTACACGCGCCGGGTGATGGTGACTTCGTTGAATTCGGTGTCGAGGATGCCTTCGCAGTCGGCGAAGGTGATGGAAACCTCGGCCAGTCCCAGAGGCTTGCGGCTGTCGGTGCCGTTAAACAAGACGTCGCTCATCTTGGCGCAGCGCAGCGCGGTCGGCCGCTGTTCGCCCAGAACCCAACGAATGGCGTCCGACACATTGCTTTTGCCACAGCCGTTCGGGCCGACGATCGCGATCAGCCCCGGCTCAAAAGACATGCGGGTGCGGTCGGCGAAACTCTTGAAGCCGATGATTTCCAGCGTTTTTAAATACACGGGCGCCTCGGGTTGCAGCAACCGGACGCCCAGTGGGGCCCGGCGGGGTCTGTGGACACAAAACAGGCTGATATATACCACGAATGCAGGTGGTCCTGCAAGCCGATCCCATGCATGCCCAGCAATTCTAATTATGGCAACCGCTATCGGGATCCAAATCGGGATCGGGACCGAAATCGACGAGAAAGCAAGGAATTCGACCCCGATAGCGATAGCGATTTCGATTTCGACTGTACAGATCTGCGCCTTCTCCGGAGCGACCGGGGCGCCGACCGGGTCAGCACATCGCACGGCCTATCGCCTGCGCCAAGGCCTCCGGTGTGAGACCAAACTGCTCGCGCAGGCCGGCGGAGGTACCCTGTGGAATAAAGCGGTCGGGCCAGCCGAAACGGTGCACCCGCGCGTTCGTCACGCCGAGCGTGTCCAGCTCTTCGGCCAGCGCGCTGCCGAAGCCGCCCGCGACCGAGCCATTTTCCAGCGTCACAAACCGGGCGCCGAGTTCCGCCTGCTGACGGAGCAGTTCACGATCAATCGGCTTGATGAACCGTGCGTTGACGACGCCCGCCGCGACGCCCCGCTCGCGCAACCGCGCCGCCGTCCCGCACGCCAGCGCCACAAAATCGCCCAGTGCCCAGATCCAGACCGGCGGGCCGTCACCGGTCAGCGGCTCGACCACTTCCGCGACGCCGACGGGCAGCGGCTCCGCTGTCGCCGCGACGTCGGCGGCATCGGCGGCTCCTGCCGGATCGCGGGGATAGCGGATGGCCACCGGACCGGGGTGCCGCACCGCCGTCTCCAGCATCCGGCTCAGTTCGGCCTCGTCGCGCGGCTGCATGAACACCAGATTCGGCAGACAGCGCAGCATCGCAATATCGAACACCCCGTGGTGCGTCGGGCCATCGCTCCCGACCACACCGGCGCGGTCCATGCAAAACACCACCGGCAGCCCCTGCAGGCAGACATCGTGCATCACACAATCCACCGCCCGCTGCATGAAGGTCGAATAGATCGCCACGAACGGGTGCATGCCCTCGGCGGCCAGACCAGCCGCGAACACCACGGCATGCTCTTCGCAGATGCCGACGTCAAAAAACCGATCAGGAAATTGCTGCGCAAAACCGGTGAGGCCCGTCCCGCCGCACATGGCGGCAGTAATCGCCACGACCGACGGATCCTGTTTCGCGAGCGTGCACAGCCGCTCGCCCAGAACGTGTGAATAGCCTCGCGGCGCCGGTGTGGCCGCTTCCCCCTCGGGATCGAAACAGCCGACCCCGTGCCACGCCTCGGGATTCAACTCGGCGGGCCGGTGTCCCCGGCCCTTGAGGGTCGAGACATGGATCAGGATCGGGCGATCATAGGCGCGGGCTACGGTGAGCGCGTCGCACAACGCCCCGAGATCGTGGCCGTCCACCGGCCCCATGTAGCGCAGGCCGAACTCCTCGAACAAGGCGTTTTTCAAAAACAGGCTCTTGACCGCCTGCTCGGTACGATGGTAGATCCCGCGCAACGAATCCATCCGCAAGCGGTGACCGACGTGCTCCGCCGCCGCCTTCCAGCGGTTATAGCGCGGGCTGGCGAGTAGCCGTCCCAAATGGGATGAGATCGCGCCCACCGGACCGCCGATGGACATCTCATTGTCATTCAGGATCACGATCAGCCGGCGGGTCACGGAGGTCAGGGTATTCAGCGCCTCCAGCGAAATGCCGTTGCCGAGCGAGGCGTCGCCGACGACGGCGACCACCGACTCGCGGCCGCCGCGCCGATCCCGCGCCGCCGCCATCCCCATGGCCGCCGAAATCGCCGTGCCGGCATGACCCGCGCCAAAGGCGTCGCACGCGCTCTCCTCGCGCTTCTGGAATCCCGAAAGCCCGCCGGGCTGGCGGAGGGTGTCAAACCGGTCGCCGCGGCCGGTCAGCAGCTTCCAGGCATACGTCTGATGGCCGACATCCCAGATGATCTTGTCGCCGGGCGGGTCGAACACGTGCAGCAGCGCGACCGTCAGATCAACGACGCCCAGATTCGAGGCCAGATGCCCCCCGTTCCGGCTCACCACCGCAATAATCCGCTCGCGAATCTCATCGGCTAGACGCGGCAAGGCGTGAGCGGGCAGTTTGCCCACATCGCCAGCGCCTGTGATGGTTTGCAGTATGCTCATGATTCGGGAAGCGTCCTCACCTGTTTATTGCGTGTGTTTTAAGAGTATAACCGGTCCCGCGATTTCCTGCACCAGAAAGTAGTCGTCCTTTTCCCGTCCTTTTCCGTTGATAACCAACGGGCGCTTTGCTACCGTCTAACGGTGAACGGTCGGGTGGGCGGATCGGCGGGGGCGCTCAAACCGGAATCGGGTCCTCTTTTACACCAAGGTTGCATGCGTGATCAGACAATCCACCATCTTTTTTCTTATCTTCCTGACGGCGGGCGTTGGGCGAGCGGCTGACGGGCTGGTCGTCGCGCGCAGCGCGTTGGCAGACAAGCTCTACGGCTTGGCGGAGCGACAGGCCAAGACGCTTGTGGATACCGCCGAAACCGTGGCGGCGCGTGCCGACGCGCTTCTCGTCTATGTGCAGGCCCTGGCGGAGCAGGGACGGAACGAAGATGTCCTGAAAACGCTGAACGCCCATGTCGCGACCCTCACGGAGTCCACCGTTGGAGTGTTTGCCTATTGGCGTGCGCGTGCGTTGCTGGGGTCGGGCGACCCGGCTGGCGCACGGGCCGCCGCCGAGGGCGGACTCGCGGCGGACCCCCAATCGGCGGATGCAACGGCGTTGCGCCGGCTCACCGCACAGGCTTGCTTGGCTTTGAACGACAGCACCGGTGCCCTGCGGGTGTATGCCGAGCTGGATACGGCGGTTACGAATGTAGGGCTGCGCGCCGCCGTGTTGTATGAATGGGCCCAGGCGCTCGACGGGCTGGGGCGAGCCACGAATGCGGTCGAGGTGCTGGCGCGTCAGCCCCGTGAGCCGATCACCGACCCCTTTGTCGAAAACGGCATCTTGTTGCACGCCGCGATCTTGGCCCGGCTTGACCGGCAATCCGACGCGATGCGGGTGCTGCAGATGCTCGTCACGCATGAACAGGCGTCCGAGTCGGGCCGGGTGCGAGCGCTTGTCGAACTGGCACGGTTGCAGATCGCGGGCGGCAAGACCGACGACGCCGTCGTCTCCGCGCGCGCCGCCGCCGAGGCGGCGCTGCGCACGGATCTGCGTCTGGCCGCAGGCATCCGGCTCGCCGACATCCTCCTCTGCGCCACGAACACGCTCGACGAGGGCGAGACCCGGATCAAGGCGCTGATCCGCGAATTTCCAGAAAGCCTGGAAGCGCGCAACGCCCAGATGCGGTTGGCCAACGCCCTTGCCGCTGCTGGCTTGCACGAGCGGGCCGCCGCCGCCTACCGGGTTTACATCGAATCCTTTGGCGAGACGGGCGCCGGCCTGGAAGCGCTTGCCGGTCGCGCGCGCTCCTTGTTTCAGATCAAGAGCTACGGTGAGGCGGCCAACCTGTACCAGAAGCTTCACGACACCACCACAAACGAGCTGCGCAAGGCGGAGTATCTCTACCGCGCGGCCGACGCGGTTGCCGCCGACGGTCGCTTCAAACAGGCGGCCAAGCTTTACCGCAGCGTCAACCAGCTCTATGGAAAGAGTGCGCTTGCGCCCCGCGCGCTCTTCCAGTCGGCCGATGCCCTCGACCGCGACGGGGATCTTGCCGCCGCCGAAGGCGCATTCCGGCAGACAGCGGAGCGCTACGCTGGCGCGCCGCTCGCCGAACAGGCCTGGTTGCGCCTGGCGGCGTTGCTCTCGGCGCGCACCGCCGTGAATGCCGCCGTGGAGGCCTACGGCGCGGTGCTCGCCGTGACGACCAATCCGGCCGTGCGCAGCGAGGCGCTCATCGGGCGGGGGATAGCCAACTTCCGTGCCTACCGCCGCGAAGCTGCGCTTCAGGATTTCACGGACGCGGCGGTCATACCCGACCCCCGGGGAGAAGCGTACTATTGGCAGGTCATGAGTCTGTTCAGTCTCAAACGCGACGATGAGTCCTACCGCGCGGGCGAGTCGTTCCTGGACCAGTTCCCCGAGGCGCCTCGCCTCCCCGACATGCTCCTCTGGCTCGCCAAATACGACTACAATCACGGCCGGTTCGAGAACGCCCGCAAACGATTTCTCCTGTACGTCGAGCGCTGGCCCAAGGGGCCTTGGTCCGACTTCGCCCTGCTGTGGGCTGGCCGGGCGGCATTCCACCTCAACGATCTGGCCCAGACCGTCGAACTGATGGCCCGGTTGTGGAAAACCTACCCGTCCAGCCAACGGCTTGCCGAAGCCCGCTTTGTGCAGGCCGACGCCCTCTGCGAATTGAGACGTTTTGACGAGGCGGTGCTGCTGTTCAGCGAAGTGATCACCCGTTACCCGGAAAGCGACTGGGGAACACCCGCCTGGGGCCGAAAGGGCGACAGCTACCTGTTGATGGGCGGCGATGACCCGAAACGCTTTCAGGAGGCCATGGACGCCTATCGGGAAATGCTGGGGCGGCGCGACGTCACACCGTCCATGGCCCTCCAGGCCGAATACAAGATCGGCCGATGCCTGGAAAAGCTCACACGCACCAACGAGGCCATCGAGCATTATTATGAACGCGTCGTCGTCCCGTTTCTGGACGACCGTGCAAAAGGACGGATCGACGACGAATCGGCGGTTTGGTTCACACTGGCGGCATTTAATGCAGCCGATCTGCTGATTCAGACGGGCAAAACCCCCGCCGCGGCGCGAGTGCTGCGACATGTGGCCGACACCGATCTGCCGGGTCAGGCCGAGGCGCGCCAGCGTCTGGAACGATTGGAACGGATGCGGCCTTGACGGTCAGATTGGAGCGCGATGCACGATATCTTGAGCGATGGCGGTGTGGTTCTGTGGGTGATCCTTGCGCTGGGCGCGGGCGAGGCTCTGGTGTTTTTCGAACGCCTGTTGCACATGCGCCGCGCCGCGATCGACTATCCGGACTTTCTGAAGGGAATCCGCACGATCCTGGGGCGGGGCAACGACAGCGAGGCGGTGGCCATCTGCGAAGACACACCGGGGCCCGTGGCCGCGCTTGTGTGCACCGCAATCCAGCACCGCCATGAGTCGCGGCACGCGATCCGCGAGGCCGTGGACGGCACCGGCCGAGCGGAGCTCAGCCGACTTGAACGCCGCATCGGCACGGTGGCGACCATCACCTACACGGCCCCGCTGCTGGGCTTGCTCGGCACGATCCTCGGCATCATCGAGACCGTCTTGGCGATGCACAAACAGGTGCCGCTGGTCGACGCCTCGCAGGTAACCCAGGGTCTCCTGCAGGCTCTCATCACCACCGCCGCTGGCCTGCTGGTCGCTGCGCCCGGCTACGCGATGTACCACCTGCTCGTCGACCGCATCGACCGCATCACGCTCGACATGGAGGCGGCCGCGACGGAGATTGTCGCTTTTCTCACCGCTCCCGGCGACGCCCCCGCGCCGGCAGCCCGGAAGGAGGCGTGAACCATGATCGGGCGCTCCGGTGCGTGGGATATGTGGCGGGCGCAGAAATTGCGCGATAAATACCGCCCGAAATCGCGGATCGGCCAGTCGTTTCTGGAGGCCGTGCCGTGGATCGACGTGCTGCTCGTCTGCGCCCTGTTCATCTGGATCGGCACGCGCCTGACCTTGCGGCCAGGCGTGGTTTTCGAGCTGCCGCCTGCGCCTTTTCAGGAGGGACTGTACGAAAGCATCACCGCCGTGCTCATTCCCGTCAGCCGCAACGCACAGCAATCGGAAACGCTCGTTTTTTTTGACGACGAGCGCTACAGCCTCGCCGACATCCAGCAGGTGCAGCGCTTGGGCGCGGCGATGCGAACCCTGCTCTCCCACACCGCACGCCGCGAGCTGCTGCTGCTCGCCGACCGCCAGGTGCCGCATGGCGACGTGATGGCGGCGGTCAATCTGGCCCGCGCCGCGGGCGTGCAGCGGGTCAATGTGGGCGTAAAACCGGATTGATGTCGGCTTCACGGATCGGTGTGTGACATGGACGACAACAGACCAACAACCGGCGAACACTGGCGGCCGCGTCCGGACCGCCGACGACTGATATTCTGGTGGCCCGCCGTGGCGATCCTGGGGATCATGACCCTGCTGTGGGGCGTGGCCGGTTCGCATGCCTCGCGTCGTCGCTTACAGCCCGCGCCACGGCTTCCCGAGCCGGGAGCCGCCTATGTCTTGGTTGGCGCCGATGCCCAGGCGCTCTATCTCAAAGCCGACATCATCGCACGCCCCGCCGGCCTCGGCTTTGGCCGCAAGGGCGCCGACGGTCTGGATGCACGCGAAGCCGCGCCGGAACGCATCCTCACACCCCTGACCCTCCTGCCCGGCAGCGCCCCCGATCCGTGGCGGCCTGTCAAACTGAACGTACCTACGCGATTGCCCGATTTCCCCGAACGCGCCGTCACGGCATCCATCGGGTCCGCGCCGCCACCCGCGCCGAACGCTCTGTCACTTCGTATGTCCCCTGCCCTGCAACGGGCGGGATTCACCTCGGCGGTCACCCGCGCCAGCCTTCCCGTAACAGCCGGCCGGATGCGCGTCTGGGTGGAACTGGACCCGACCGGCCAGGTCGTTCATGCCCTGGCTGACACCCCCCATGGCGATTTGCCCCAGGAGGCGCTCCGCGCGATGCAATCCGACGGCGGCACCAACGCCGCCACCGGCTGGATCGACCTCGCCTGGCCTGCGGGAAGCGGAAAATGAAATAGGCCGTCTTCTGACGGCGCGCCCTTCGTCCTCGTCCTCGTCCTCGTCCTCGTCCTCGTCCTCGATTTCACGATTCGAGGACGACGACGAGGACGAGGACGATCATGATGGCTCATTCCTGTTTCCCATCCGGCCGCAGGCCGGTGGCCCGACTTAGGGGCTATTGCCCTCTTAATCGTAATCCTAATCTTGATCTTAATCTTAATCTTAATCTCCTGGTGGAGAACGGATTACGATTACGATTAGGATTAGGATCGAAAGCCTCCGCGTGGGCGCACTGCATCCCGCACCAATCGCTTGCGCAGCTTCGGGGACGGCACACGAATGTCGAACCACTCGGTGACCGGCGTGTCGAAGCCGATGCCAAGCATGTAGTTGTAAATCGCCCGGCGCAATCCCACCCCCAGCGCCGCATGATCGGGCGCGCCCGGCTCGTCAAAGGCAATCTCGTTGCGCGCAAATACCCGGCCCGGCGGCGGACGTGCCGGACTCACCGTCAGCCCATACCGGGCTGCGTCCGCAGCCAACGGACTGTGCGCCGTCAGCGCGAAACGGTGCCAGTAGGCCGATTGCAGAACGCCCGCGGCGAACAACTGCCGGACATAGTCGAGCGCATCGACCGTTTCGCGCGCGGTCTGCGTCGGAAAACCGTACATCAGGTAGGCGTGTGTCAGAATGCCAGCCGCCGCGAAGGCACCGCAGACGCGGGCGGCCCCTTCCAGCGTGATTCCCTTTTCCATCAGCGCCAGCAGCCGCGCCTCGGCGCACTCCAGGCCGCCGGTCACCGCCACGCACCCCGAAGCGGCCAGTCGCGCCGCCAGTTCCGGTGTGAAGGCCGTCTCATAGCGAACGTTGCCCCACCAACTCACCGCCAGCCCGCGCCGCAGGATCTCATCCGCGAGCTGCCCCAGAAACGCGGGCGGCAGCGCTTCGTCGGTAAAGTGGAACCCCGAACGCCCGGTCGCCTCGCGCAGCCGCTCCAGGTTGTCGACGACCGTCGCCGCACGGGGCTGCGCGTAACGGCCGATCCCATCCAGCGCCAGATCACAGAAGCGGCACCGGTGCCAATAGCAGCCATGCGTCAGCGGCAGCTTGATCCACGCGCCGTCGCTCCAGATCCGGTGCATCGGGTTGGGCGACTCGACCACGGCCGGATACGCGCCAAAATCGACACCCGCATAATCCGGGCATCCCGGAGCCACGCACCGGCTGCTGCCCGCCCCAGCCACGTAGACGACCCGCCCGTCGCGCCTCACCAAGGTCCGCACCAGTCCCCCACCCCGCGCGATCCGTTCCAACGGCTCTTCGCCGTCGTCGAGGCACACGTAATCAAAAAAATCAAACACGCGCGGGTCATCCAGTTCCCTCATCTCGGTGTTGACATAGCCGCCACCCAGCACCAGCGTGACGTCCGGGCAGACGCGCCGGATGTGCCGCGCGATCCGGAACGCGCCGTAGACGGTGCCGGGAAAGGGCGCGGTAATCGCAACCACACGCGGCTGGTGGCGTGCGAGCGCCTCCTCGGCCAGCGTATCGATCATCCCGCCGATCAGGGACGCATCGTCCGCCACAGCCCGGGCCAAGGGATCAAACGTGGGCTGTGCGGATGCGAGATGATCGGCATAGCGGGCGAAGCCAAACCACGGGTCGAGGCCGTCGCGGATCGCATCGGCGAGATCGTCCAGATAAAGCCCGGCCAGATACTTGGCGGCGTCATCTCGCGCCGCCAGCGTCTCCGGCGCATGGGCATCGGCCGTATCCAGAATGGCGAAACGCGGCCCTTCAGGGAGCAACTGGCGGCTCGCGATCCGGCTGGCCAAGGTGCTGTCGCGGCCCTGCAAAAACCGGATCACCGGTCCGATGGTCCCGTGGTACTCGGCCGCGTGCCTCAACAGGTGCGAGACGGCGGCGGTCGGTGCGCGCAGCCGGCGTGCGCGAATCGCGTCCGTCACCCGGCGCAAACCCTCGGGGGAGAACACGCGCAACGCGAGCGCCAGCGACAGGTCGGCCTGCGCGGCAACGAGCCCGACGCGTGCAAGATGTCCGCACAGACACGCCGCGGCGGGATACGGCGCATTCATCTGCACCAGCGGCGGCGTCACCACCAGCACGTCACAACGACACTCCGGCATCTTCTTTTTCAAATCCATTTCCTTCTTAGTGTTGACACCATCGGCCCTCTTTGCCATTATATGCGAACTTTTCATGCGGTGGGATACCGAAGTGGCCAACCGGGGCAGACTGTAAATCTGCTGGCTTACGCCTTCCTAGGTTCGAATCCTAGTCCCACCACCATCAATAAAACCCCTGTTTTTCCTAGGAATAACGCATATTTCAGGGTTTTCGCGTGTTCCCAACTGTCCCGACGTGTTCCGTTCAATTCCTACTGTGGTACCCCTAGTTAATACAAGTGAATACAAGTGAGCGCCGGGGGCGGCATCGGTTAGAGTATCCAACCCCGCCCGGTCGGTCAAGCCGCCCCAGGATCATTCCGACTGTCAACCGCCTTTTTTGACCCCCGAAAAACGAAAGCGGCCGCCCGGAGTGATCCGGACGGCCGCAGGGTGGCAACGGCCGGTCAGACGGTCGCCAGCCTCTGCAATTCCACAACCATCGAATTGCAGATGCATTCAAGTTTACGGGCGGCCGCTTGCGCCTTCTCTACCAATTTTGACAGCCGTTCCCCGCCGTCAACCGGAGTATGGCATTCCACGTACGACAGGGGGAACAGCGCGGCCCGCGCCATGCTGGCCACGTCCCCGGCTACCTCTATAACGCCTGATTCCTCGAACGACTCGGCAATGGTCTTGCACTCCGTTTCGGCCCGCTCCTGCAGGACCACGTCCAAGCCAGCCGTGGTTTTGGTTTTGTCAGCAATGGCCATAATGACCCCTTAAACAAATGCCCCCCGCAACTCCGTGTTTAGCCGGGTTCCAAGGAACCACGCACGGTGAAGGGGGGGGCAAAGTGTCTTTCCTTGGTTTTTGTCGGGGGCTAAATCCCGGCCGGGCACTTGCCCGACGGTTTGAAGCGTAACACGTCACGCCGGCGGCGGTCAAGCGCGTAATTCAGGGGTGCCGTGCAATTTGCTGGCGTGCCCCTTATCCTGGCATGGGGCACCCCCTAAGCGCCGCCGCCCGCTGTCGCGTTCGGATCCGCCCTTGCCGCTGCCCTCATGCGCCTGTAGTTCGCGAGCAACTCACCCGCCCGCGTGTCTTCCGGGGGCGTCGGGGGCGTCGGTGGCGTCGGGATTGGCCCGCCGTCGCCACGGTGCCTTGCGGGCGGGCGGTTGCGGAGTTCGTACACCCTCGGCTTGTCCCAATAAGGCGAATGGCAGGTTGCACACACCGCTGGACGGCCGGGCCGTCTCGGATACCAGGTCGCCCCGCATCGGGTGCACGTCTGCCGGGTTATCGCATCGTCGTTCATGCTGTCCTCGCTTTCTGTTTCGCCGCGCATGATACACCTTCGACAACACGGCGCGAAAGTATTATTATGAAAATATTTTGAGTTTACATAATGACGATTATGCGACGTAGCGCCAAAAACCACGTGGCACGCTTTATGCTAAGGCAGTTCGCCCCGTCAAGCCGCCCCGATCTCGGTTGCGGAGTTCGGCGCATATCTCGATAAAATCGGCCTCGGTCAGCGGACCGGCGATAGCTGTCAGCTCTTCATCCGTCATTGATTCGATGTCGGGTGCGGCGGGTGCGGCGGGTTGCGCGGTGATCCGTTCAAGGCGCTTCAGTCGGGCGTCGTATTTCATTCGTTTGGCCTTTCGCCAGACGGCTTTCTAATTCTGCCAAGCGCCGTTCAACGTCCGCCTGTTCCATCGCCTTAAGCAGCGTTGCGGCCAACCCCCCTACAACGGCGGCTATACGGCAATCCAGGCGGCCCGTTTGCGCGTTCCTGATTGTCACTGCAAGTAAATCGCGGACGGCGGCCGGGTCACGTAGCGCTTTCGACACATCGGCAGCCGGAAGAACGGCCCGCGCAAGCGCCGACGCCCGCGCAAGCCCGCCGCGCCGGCGTGAAGAAGCTCGGGCGTCGACAAGCTCTGGATCGTGAGTATAGCAGAACCCCGACACCCCCGGCCGCGCCTGGCATGGCATTCCTTTCGCGTTCACCGCGGCGCAAGTTTTGTGTTCGGTAATCATAGGCTTGCAAACCCGCCCGGATGCTTACCCCAGACAGCCCTGTTTCTTTAACCAGCGTTCCCGCGCCGCCGGCCGCATCGTCTGGCGCCTCACGGCGGCAGATTGATCGTCCGCGTTCACAACGGCCTCAAATCCGCCGCTCGGGTCTTCCAAGTCATTCGGATCGACGCCAGCCGCGCGGAAGGCGGCAGAAGCCGCGTCAATCTTTGTGACCCTCGCATTGGCCTTGGCAAGGTTCGTCTCAAGCTCGGTCCGGACAGCGTGGTATTTCTCTGGGTCAATCATTTTTCAACCTCCAGTTGCTCGGCCTGGCCTTCAGTGTTCACGGCCTCGGTTTCTAACGCGGCCGCGTTGAGTGGATTCCGGTTGTTATACCGGAGAAACTCGGCAGTGCCGACGCCGTAAATCCCGTCAACCTGGCCCTCTGCGGATTTCCGGGCGTGGTCTGCCTTGCGCCGCAGTTCGGTTGCCTCCGATCGGAAGACGGCGATTTGCCGCGCCCTCTCGCCAGCGGCGGCGGCGGCGGCGATCTCCCGCGCCTTTGCATGCCGCTCGCGTAGGATTGCGAGGGTTTCCTTTGCGGCGGTGCGTTTCGTGGCAAGTTTGCCTGGATCCGTGGTTACGTCGTTTTCGAGTTCGGACAGCGCCGCCTCGGCTTCGTTCACCGCGTTCGCGGCGATCTGGATAGCATCATTTAACTTTTGATCCATGTGGACCTCCTACCTATGGCCGGAGTGTCAACCTCCCCCACCCCCACCGCCGCACGGGGGGGGCTGTTTTTCGCGTCGGTCGCTTCCCCCCTTGTCTTCACCCCGCCCCGCCGCCGCCGTAAGCAGTACGGCGTTCGCAAGGCGTACCAGGTCGCACAAGTCAAGTGTAACCATCCACCCGCAGCGGTTCGGGCGGTGCGCCACAATTGGAACCTGGCCTTGTCTCGCGTCAGCCTTCGCTTGCCGCAGCGCAGCGGGCAGGCAAACCGTCTCACGGCGTTTAGCCTCAATGTGAAGCTGGTCGCCAGCAATCAGCACATCGGGCGCGATTATACCAGGCAGGTACATCCCGCTTGCTCGTTGACAGGGAACTCCAAGCAGCTCTGTCAGCATCGCCGCAAGCTCGCGTTCACCGTCCGCACCTTTTCTTTGTGATCGTTGTCCCATGTCAAACTCCTGTGGCGGTCACTTGGTATTTCTCTCTATTCCAAAAAAAAATCAGCCCTCGCGTCATCAAAACGCGAAAGGGCGCTGATTTTTTATTAGAACACACATCATGCCTTTAGGCATGTGTGTTCTAAGATTCTGTTCACCAAAACGGTGCGAGTTGGTGAACAAGGGGGTTGTTGTTCATTGTGTGAACAAGGGGGTTGTTCATTGTGTGAACAAGGGGGTTGTTCATTGTGTGAACAAGGTTCATGTGAAGACAGGTTCACTTTCGCCCACCTCTGCGCCGGCCTTTTCGCCCACCTCTGCGCCGGCCTTGCATGGACTCCCGTCCAAAAACGGCATGGGGCTTGCGGGGTGAATCGTTCTAACAAGTGGTTCCCTGTTTTTCGTACCAGGAACCACCCGTGATTCACTTGTCAGCATGCCCAGGCTTTGCAAAATGGCAGCCGCATTGCGGATTGTGTTTCTTGACCGCATGCCCGGTATGCGGCGCGATAGATAAGCATCGCTCGCCTCAAACGTGCAAGAACGCTTATAACCCGCTTCCCTAACGAGCTCGTACCACAAGGCTAGCGTCACCGGATACTGGTCTGGCGCTTGGCAGTTGCGTATTCGATCGGCGTCAGCGTCAAAAACGCGAGTCCATCGCTTGCCTTTTTCGGCCGGTGCCGCCCCGGCCGGATCCGGGGCTTTCGGTTTCCACTTCCACTGCTTGCGCAACCCCCCACCGCCCGCCTTGCGGTGTGGGGCTTCCCGTTTCTTCCCCTGGGGCGGGGCAGCGTGATCCGCCGGCGGGGCAACGTGATCCTTTCCGGTGATTGGCTGTTTCCCGAGTTTCGCCCGATAGGCGTTTAGGTTCGCGGTTCGGTCAGTCATGGGCAAACCTCCGCGTCGCTCGTAATCGCCTTGGCACACTGCCCGCAAACTGCGGGTGATCCGTCAACAACGGTCTTAAAAAACCGTTTACACTTCAACGCGCCGCAGCACGGGCACGCCGCCGCTTGCCCCCGGTAGCGCCGCGCAAAGAAGACGCGGCGATTTAGAGTGCGGCGCTCGGCTTCCAACCTCGCAATTTCTCCCCCTTCTTCCGGAAGGAGCGGGGCGTTTCGATCTGCATGCAATGCACGCAAAAAGGTAATCCGGGCTTTTTTGGCGGCCGCTTGTTCAACCAGTGCTTGCAGGTCTTTGTCACTAAGCATGGCAGCACCGCTCTTTCATTCGCCGCAGACGCCCGGCCCGGTCGCAATCGCCGCAGGTGTTGCGGAAGTTCCAGGCAGTAAGAACACGCCCGCAACACGTACACCGCGGCAGGGTGCGGCAGGGTGCGGCGTGATTCGCACGGTGGCGGCATAACTCGAAGGTTATGGTTTTCGTCTTCATGGTTACGCGGCCCCCTTGCTGGCAAGCAGCCGTTCAACCTCCCCCAGGTCATACCGGATCATGCGTTTCGACAGACGCCGGGCGGTCAGCAACCCGCGCCGCTCGTAACGTGCGATCGTCCGGGGGTTCACGCCCAGGATGTCAGCGGCCTCTCGCAGGGTCCCCATTTTTGGCTTGCCCGGGTCAGCGGAGGCCGCTCTGAATATCGCCGCGTGCCTGTCAACAGGTGCGGCCATAACCGCCGCAATCAGCTTTTCTGGTGTCATAGGTTTTCTCCCGCAGTTGCCGACAGCGTAATGCTGTACGTACACAACCGCTAGGTATGGCCTATGTGTCAAATAAAAGCCGTTTCTGTTGCGTCAGAATTGGACAAAAAAACAACCGTTTATCGGCACGAAAAAGCCCGACACCGTATTTTCGATGTCGGGCGTAGCGAATACGACGTGCCTGGGTTGTCAGCCGGGTCGGGTCGCAAGCAGTTTCTTTACCCGCGCCCCC
Organism: Akkermansia muciniphila; assembly: GCA_945870025.1. Taxonomy (GTDB): domain Bacteria; phylum Verrucomicrobiota; class Kiritimatiellia; order RFP12; family JAAYNR01; genus VGWG01. The sequence continues at coordinate 17,220 of CAMBQN010000001.1, read as the reverse complement.
ACCGCCCGCAGGTCAGCCGTGGACAGCCCCGCCAGCGACTCCAGGACGCCCGTCAGCGCGTTTTCACCCTCGGGGGGTGTGCCGTCGCCCCCGGTGAACGACGGAAGCCCGGCAATGGCCTGTTCCGCCGCGCCGCCGCTCGTATGCGTGTAAAGCCGCGTCATGTTCGGATTGGAGTGCCCGACAAGACTTTCCACAACCGACAGGGGAACGCCAGCCGCCCGGCACATCGAAACGAAAGAATGCCGCAGACTGTGAAACCCAACCGCCACAACCGCCCGCTTGCCGGTGTCCACGATCTGAACGCGCCCGGCATCATCCCGGACGGGGGCGCCGGCGCCGTCTCTCTCGATCTGTCCCCCGGTGCCCGCCGCGTGCACGTCAATCCCGCATGCCCTGAAATGACGCTGTATCTTGTCAGTGACATAATCGCGCCGCGCCTGATAGTCCGTCGCCGTTTCCGGCAACACATATTCGCCCGCGCGCGGAAGCGCCTGCAGGATCTCCCGCAGGCTGGCATGAATTGGAAGCCGTACTTGTTTGCCAGACGTGCGTGCGGTTTTCTGCGGGGTCGCCATTATGACGCCTTGCGCGTCGTCTATTTCATCCCATCGCAGCAAGGCACAATCGGCAAGCCGCATGCCAGTATAAAGCCCAAGCGCCAGCAAGGGGCGCAACTCCCCGCTTGCTTCGTCACACACGCGCCGCAGTTCAACGGTGGAGAGTTCCCGCCGCCCCTTGGCTCTGTGCTTTGCCGGGCGAATGTCCCCCCAGGGGTCGGCAGTGATCCCGGCCTGCTTGCGTAGCACGCGGAAAACCAGCCGCAACAGCCCGACGTGTTTATTGACCGTACCGCCCGACAGCCCCGCCGCTTGCAGGTCGGCAGCATAGGCGGCCGCGTGATCCTCGGTCACGTCACGCAAAGTCACAGCCTCGGGGTGATTCTCTCCGATCCATCGAGCAAACCGCCCCCACTGGAAAGCGTACTGTTCAAGTGTGGCGTCGCCTGAATCCGGTCGCATGGTTCGGGGTGTGCGTTCGTATGCGTCAAAGGCATCGGCAATCTTGACGCCCGGCACCGACTCCAGCCGCGCCGCTTGCAGGTCGGTTTCCGCCGTCGCCAGTTTGGAAGATAGAACGCCCCGCAGCGCCTCGACACGATCCCCGGCAAGCCCGGCCCCGACAAGTTTCATTCGCGCTTGCTCCGCCTGGGCCCGGTCGGTGATTGCTTTTCCGTCCGCATCGGTTAGCGCCTGCACAATCCGGCCGCACCCCTTCCCCGGCGAAAAGTTAATCCAAAACGCCCCGGCCCCCTTCCAATCGGCGGGGTGTTGTTTGCCCAGGTGCATCTTGAACAGGTGCCCCATGCCACGCTTGGATCGTTTCTGCTTTGCCATACCGCCCCCCTTTTTCCGTGGTTTGTGTCTAACGGTTCGTTTATGGGCGCAACTGTACGCAAAACCGGGCGGGTGTGTCAAGTTAATACAAGTGATTGCAAGTAAATATCTTTCAAGCCCTTTATCTATTGGCTTTCCGTTCAGACTGTAAATCTGCTGGCTAACGCCTTCCTAGGTTCGAATCCTAGTCCCACCACCATCAATAAAACACATATTGTAATCATTCCTGATTATCAACAACCCTCGGCAACTGTAATCATCCAGCTTTGCTCGTTTCCATCGTACCCTAACCATAGGCCGTGAAGCCAGCCAGAACGTTTGCGAACAATCTGTTGAAGGATACGACCCCTACTACGGTGGAATGATGAAAACCCAAAAAGTGTGGCCGCTGATTGGAAAGATTTCTCTGGGGCTGCTCGCTTTCACCGTGCTCGCTCTGGTTTTCTTTGTCCTTGTGATCCTTCCGCGTCCTGGACTTCTCGGAGGCCACGACGAAAAGCCGTTTAGCTATATCAAAGAGATGGACATTGAAAAGAAGACGCCCTCGGGTGTCGCCTATTCCGTCAACAACAGCGAAGCCACCTTCCGACTGGACGTGGCCAAGCCGGACAGACACAGCAAGCAGATCTTCACGAACTATGCCGCAGCCCTCACGTATTGCCGGGAACAGGGCCTGCCGGCCATTCCCTCTGTGCAACTCATCCAAGGAAAGCTGAAGGCCTTTGATGAGGCGCTCTGCATCACGCTTGAACATGCCATCGAGGAGCGCCGTCTGAAGGTTCTGCAAGACCTCTTAACCGCCCTCCAACGCGAGGGCAACCAGGAAGCCATCGTGCATGTGGCCACCGCGTTGTCGCTCGCAGGCGTGGCCCCCAAGGTGGAGGGCGAAACCCTGCGCCGCGTGGAAGCGGAGCGTCACGAGTTCATCCAAAAGCCTGAAGCGCGCCCCTGCGGCTATTGGGACACGGACGAGCGGCTGGCTAGAAATTTTCAGTGCGGCCGCTACCTGATGAAAGGATTATCCTTGCAACGTTCATCAGAGGCATGTCTCGTGATCAGCAAGGTCCTTATGGGTGATCCGTCCTTGAAGGCGGCGGTTGAAAACGTGCAGGCGTTTGATGCCAAACTGACGAATCCGTTAAAGAGCGTCTCCTTTGAAACGCTGTCCACGCTGACTTTGCAGGAGGTGCAGCAGCGTTTTCAAGGGGATGCGCCCTTCTCTCTCTTCGGCTATTCGACCAGCAAGGAAGAGACTATCCTCAACGCGATCTGGCGAACTCTCCCCTTCAGAGCCGATGCAAACCTGATGGCGCTGATCATCGAGTCCGTCCGCAGTGGCGAGATCTCCCTCGAAACCAACCCCAGTTCAGGCTGGTATGACTTCCAATGGCACGCCCTAGAAACCCTACTCTTACCTGAGAAGGGAAGGGAGTCCGCGAAACTGCGCTTGTCCAAGGCCTACCGGATGCGACTCGAGAACGCCTTCGCTTCTCTGCTCACAAAAGAACGTGAGACCCATCTGAAACGTCTGCCTATGATTTATTTGGGATCGCTGGCGGGCGGTGAACCTGAACCGCCTCCGAAGATCAGAATTGCCCCAAAGTTCTCTGCTGAGCCGACCCTGACGGTCTATCTGCGGCTGGGCAGAGGCTATCGCTTCCTGCAGCAGGCCCTCAAGGCGACACTCGGGGACGAAGCGTGGTCATCTCTCAGGCTGTCCGCCTCCGGGCAATCCCTCGATGATGAACTGAAGCAGACGATGCTCTTCTGCTACGGCCTCTATGAAAAGCTGAGCCTGGAGATCGGCCAGCCTCCCTTGTACCTTCCTGACGAAGTGAGCGCATTGGATTTGGAAGAGGCCCGCGCAGTGTTTGACCGCTGGTACAAGGGCTGGCAGGCGGACCCTGCTTTGCTGGCGGATACGCGCGTGGCGGTTCCGGTGGCCGACCGTATGACGCACTACACCTACTGGGGCACAGCAGGCGTGCGCCTGGAGCAGGTGGCCTACAAATATCTGGACCAGCCTGCCGTCAGCGGCGAGGTTGATCCGGAGTTCATCCCCTGCAAAATTTATCTACCCACGGATTTCTTCTTCGAGTTTTCACGTCCTTCGCAGACCTCCTTGACGCGCACAGAATTCAGGGTTCTGTGTGACAAGGGTCGAGACGTGCATGCGTTATACAAAGCCTTTGGAGCGACGCCGCCTTCTGTGGCGAACGGGATAGGGTTGATGGTCGTGGCTTGGGTACAGTCGAAGTGGGGATGGCTGGTGCCTATTGCGTTCCTGCTCTTCTTTTGGCGGATGCGCCGTGCACGCCTGTGGCTGGGGCTGGGCATTCTGATGGTGCTCGCGGGGTTGGGGACTCTTCTTGTCTGCTCACCCTATTACCGAACGCTTCTCATCATGCGTCATGTCGCCACGATAAATGATGCCATGGGGCTTGTCTGTGAGAATCGGTTTTGGCTCAAAATAGACGGGTTACCTGATGGAAAGGCCTTGTCTGAATTGCTTGAAGACTCAGATCCACAAGTGCGATACTTGGCGACGCGCCTTATTGCCTTGAAGTTCTCCGATAAACTTTTCATAGAGTTGGAAGAACCGCTCCGATCTGAATTCAAATCTCATTTATTGAAGGCCGTGGACGATCCCCAGCCTGAGATTGCCCATTTTGCTGTTTGGGCGCTGCAGAGCTGTCATGATCCAGAAGTCGTAGATTGTCTGCTCAAAAAACTAGTGACTTCACTGGATTATGATGAATTATATCAGGCGTTGTTCTACGTGTTGGGTTCGATTGGTGACCCGCGTGCAATCAAGGTGATTCGTCCGCTTTGCGAGGATTCGCGGTTGGAGGTGAGTCGTTACGCTGTACGAACGCTAGGCGAATTTCCAAGCCCAGAGATCTTGGAGCAGTTGCTGGAATTGGTGGAGCTGCCACTCCCTGCAATCCGCCATGATGCGTTCGCCACGATTTTGGGAAAATCGCGCAAAGTGGCGACGGAAAAAGACCTGAGCGATGATCCGCTTTACAGGAAGTATGACGAACTCTTCCTTGAACGCTTGAAAAAACCTTTGTTATCATTTGATATACGGCAAGCGTTCGCATACTGGATCAAAGATGAGGCGCTGTATTTAGAGGCCATGGCGTTCAATTTACAGAAGGCTGGTTCTATTGAGCAGACAAATTGGGTTCTCCGGGCGGTTGCACACAGGCCTGTAAAAGAGAGCCTAAAGAGCCGGGAGGATTGTGATCCTTTTAATGGCATCGTGACGAACTCGCCTGTGCGTTTGGCGCTGGCGGTCGCGATCAGCCGAAAAGAGGCCGTGGCTATCAAGCAAGCGTTAATCAAGATGATGACACAGTCCGCGACCGCTGCTGATTCAGAAACCCGCGCACTGGCCGAGCGTCTCGCCCGCACGCTTCAAGAAGAGCCCTAAGCACGTGTCCGAAAAGGCCCGTCGCCCAGCCAGGAATAGAAAGATTCTTGCCAGCCAATCCGTCCCGGCTCTACACTGGTTCCAACTGGGACATGCAAAGGAGCCTTTCAATGAAACGTATGTGTATCGTGGCTGTGGGGTTGGTCGCGCTGTGGGGCTGGGGACAGACCGATCCGATTGCGGTGGAGCCGCCCGTGACGGCGGCGGTGTCAGCCGACAGCGGCTGGCTGGAAGGGTTGCGCGAACGGGGACGGGTTACCGGCTATCTGACGCCGTCGGAGTTTCTTGCTGAACTGGATGCCCTGGAGGGCGTTCAGGCAGACAAGGGATCCGGATTGCGAGCGTTCGCACACGATCCGGGGGAGTTTCTCAAGCAACACGGGGTCCTCTGGACGTTCGTCATGGTTCTGATCGGCGGACTCCTGCTGAATCTCACCCCCTGCGTGCTGCCGATGATTCCGGTGAACCTGGGTATCATCGGCGCGGCGTCGGGTGGACGGCGCGGTTTCTGGCTCGGCCTCGCCTATGGCGCCGGCATCGCGGCCGTCTACGGCGTCATGGGAGTGATTGCCGTTCTGGCCGGCGGGGTCTTTGGCGCCCTGCAGGGGTCGCCCGTCTTTAATGGCGTCGTGGCCGGCGTGTTCGTTCTGCTGGCGCTGGCGCTGTTTGATGTGCTGACGGTTGATTTCTCGCGGCTTCAACGTTCCGTGGCGGCGGGCGGACGCGGCGGGCTTGCCGCCGCGGTGGGCGCGGGCGGCTTCTCGGCGCTGCTGGCGGGTGCGTGCGTGGCGCCGGTGGTGGTGGCGGTGCTCATCCTGAGCGCATCGCTGGTCGCGCAGGGCGTCCGGGCGGGAGCGCTGCTGCCGCTGGTACTGGGCATCGGCATGGCGCTGCCGTGGCCGTTCGCAGGAATGGGCCTCTCCTGCCTACCTAAGCCGGGACGGTGGATGGAGACGCTCAAGCGGGCGCTGGGCGTGTTCGTGCTGGCAATGGCGGTCTATTACGGCTGGATCGCCTGGCAGGGGTTCCGCCCCCGTCCGGCGGCTGACTCGATCACGGCGGGGGACCCGGCCGCGTGGGCTCGTGAGGTTGCGGCGGCGCGCACGGAAGGCAAGCCGCTGATGGTCGATTTCTGGGCGACCTGGTGCAAGAACTGCCACGTCATGGAAAGCCGAACCTTCCGCGATCCCGCCGTGGCGAAACGCTTGAGAGACTACCACCTGATACGCGTGCAGGCCGAGCGTCCGACCGAGGAACCCGCCGTGGGGATGGTTGACGCCTTCGGCGTGCTCGGCCTGCCGACGATCGTGATCCTCGATCCTTAACCCAGCTCGCGCCGGATGACGGCACAGACCTCGTCGCAATCCGATCCGGTCATTGCCGTACCCGAGGGGAGGCACAGCCCGCAACTGAACAGGCGCTCGGCGACGCCGCCGCCAAAGGTGTGCGCGCCGCGGAAGACCGGTTGCAGATGCATCGGTTTCCAGACGGGCCGGGCCTCGATGTTCTCCGACTCCAGCGCGAGGCGGATCCGCTGGCTGGTTTCACCCGGACGGCCGGACCGGTCCGATGCCCAATCCCCGTCAAAGCAAACCACGGTCAGCCAACGGCTGGCGGCTCCATAAGCCGCTTCGGGCATGAACCGGATCTGCGGCAGATCGGCCAGCCTTTCGCGATACCACTCAAAAATCTGCCGCCGCTTGGCGACGATGTCGTCCAAATGGCGCAACTGCCCCACCCCGACCGCAGCCACCAGATTGCTCATCCGGTAATTGTACCCCAGCATTCGATGCTCGTACCACGCCTCATCCTCGCGAGCCTGCTGCGACAGGTGGCGCGCGCGCGCCACCAGAGCCGCATCGGCCGAGGCCAGCAACCCGCCGCCCGATGTCGTGATGATCTTGTTGCCGTTGAACGAATAGACGGCGGCGACGCCCGCCGATCCGGCCGCGCGGCCGCGATAGGTCGCGCCCAGAGCTTCGGCCGCATCGACAATCAGCGGCACGCCGTAGCGCGCGCAGACCGCTTCCAGTGCGTCGTAGTCGCAGCACTGTCCATACAGATCGACAGCCACGACGGCGGCCACGCGCCGTCCCTCGCGCGCCAGCGTCTGCAGCGCATCGTCGGTGAGTTCCGGATCGAGCGTCCAGGTCGCCTCGTTCGAATCCACCAAGATCGCCTCGGCACCCATCTGCACGGCGGGCGCAACACTCGCCACAAACGTCAGCGTCGGCGCCACGACCGCACCATCCGGCCCGGCGCCGAGTTCGCGGTAAAGCAGGTGAAGCGCTGCCGTGGCGCTGGACAGCGCCAGCGTGTGGGAAATGCCCGTCCGTTCCGCCATGGCCCGCTCGAACGCATCAACCTGCGGCCCGCACGGCGCAATGTAATTGCTGTCGAACGCCTCCGCCACACACGCGCGTTCGTCAGGGCCGACGCACGGGGGCGACAAGAACAGACGATGTTTACGCATAACGCATGGGCATGCGGATCAGTACCGGTAGTGCTCGGCCTTGTAGGGGCCGTCAACCGGTACGCCGATGTAATCGGCCTGCTGCTGCGTGAGGGTCGTGAGTTTCGCGCCGAGGTGATCGAGGTGCATCCGTGCCACCTCCTCATCGAGTTTCTTCGGAAGCCGCGAGACGCCAATCGCGTGCTTCTCCGTCCACAGGGATATCTGGGCGAGGGTCTGATTGGTGAACGAGCTGGACATCACGAACGACGGATGGCCGGTGGCGCAACCGAGGTTGACCAGGCGTCCTTCGGCCAGCAGGTAGATGCAGTGACCATCGGGGAAGATGTACTTATCGACCTGGGGCTTGATGTTGACGCATTTCACGCCCGGCCACGCCTTGAGGCGGGCGACTTGAATCTCATTATCAAAGTGGCCGATGTTGCAGACGATCGCCTGATCGCGCATTTTCGACATGTGCTCGGCAGTGAGGATGTCGCAATTGCCGGTGGTGGTCACATAGATCTGCGCCGCCGGGAGAGCCTCTTCGACCGTGGTGACCTTCAAACCCGCCATGCAGGCCTGAAGGGCACAGATGGGATCGATCTCCGAGACCCAGACCTGGGCATGCTGTCCGCGGAGCGATTCGGAAGACCCCTTGCCTACATCGCCGTAGCCGCACACCATGGCGACCTTGCCGGAGATCATGACGTCCATCGCCCGTTTGATACCGTCGACGAGCGATTCGCGGCAGCCGTAGATGTTGTCAAACTTGGACTTGGTCACCGAATCATTGACGTTGATTGCGGGAACGAGGAGCTTGCCAGCCTGCTCCATCTGGTAGAGCCGGTGAACGCCGGTGGTGGTCTCTTCGGAGACACCCTTCCAGCGTTTGACGGCATTCTTGAAGTAGGCCGGCTCCTCCTTAAGAACCTTCTTGATCAGCGCGTTGATGATAGCGAGTTCTTCGATGTCGGTCGGCTCATTGATCACCTCCGGGTGGGTCATCGCCTCGTAGCCCCGGTGAATGAAAAGGGTGGCATCGCCGCCGTCATCCACAATCAGATCCGGGCCTCCGCCATCGGGCCACGTCAGCGCCGCCTTGGTGCACCACCAGTATTCATCCAGCGTCTCGCCCTTCCAGGCGAAGACGGGGATGCCCCGCGCGGCGATGGCCGCAGCGGCGTGATCCTGGGTCGAAAAGATGTTGCAAGAGGCCCAGCGGACATCCGCGCCCAGATCGGCGAGCGTCTCGATCAAGACGGCGGTTTCCACGGTCATGTGCAGACTGCCCATGATACGCGCCCCGGCGAGAGGCTTGTGCGGGCCGTATTTGGCGCGCGTGGTCATCAGGCCAGGCATCTCTTTTTCGGCGATTTCAATGGCGCGGCGGCCCCAGTCGGCGAGCGCGAGATCTCGAATCTTATAAGGAAGCATGAAAAATCCTTTTTACGTGGTGCGGTTGACGATTCATCTGAAAATTAACGTTTCTTCGTTTTACGAGCAAGCCCGCATGCCTCGCGGAGGACATCCACGCGGTCGGTCCGCTCCCAGGGAAACTGCTTGCGACCGAAGTGGCCGTAGCTGGCGGTCTGGCGGTAACTCCATCCCTTTGGCGCGGTCAGCCCAAGGTCCTTGATCAACGCGGCGGGGCGGAAATCGAAGATTTCGCCGGCGGCGAGCACCCGTGCGATGATCGCCTCGTCCACGGTCGCCGTGCCGTAGGTCGAGATGTTGATCGAGAGGGGCTTGGCCACGCCGATCGCGTAGGCCACCTGAATCTCGCACTTCTCGGCCAGCCCGGCGGCGACGATGTTTTTCGCCGCATAGCGGGCGTAGTAGGCCGCCGAACGGTCCACCTTGGAGGGGTCCTTGCCCGAGAAGGCGCCGCCGCCGTGCGACCCGACGCCGCCGTAGGTGTCAACAATGATCTTGCGGCCGGTGACGCCGGAATCGCCCTGCGGCCCGCCAATAACGAAGCGGCCGGTGGGATTGATGTACCATTCGGTCTTGTTGGTCAGCAGCCCGCTCGGACGAAGCACCTCGATCGCGACCTCCTTGAGGTCTTTCTGAATGCGCTTCAGCGGCACGTCGGCGGTCTGGTGCGAGATGACCACGGTGGTGATCGCGATCGGATTGCCATTCTCGTGAAGCACGGAGACTTGGGCTTTGGAGTCGGGTTCGAGGTAGGCGATCTCACCCGATTTGCGGAGGGCGGCGCACCGTTCCAGCAGCCGGTGCGACAGAATGATCGGAGCCGGCATCAGCTCGGGGGTCGCGCGGGAGGCGTAGCCGAACATCATCCCTTGGTCGCCAGCGCCCTGATCTTCGGGCCGCTCGCGGGAAACGCCCCGATTGATGTCGGCCGACTGTGCATGAAGGCCGGACAGGTAGTTGAAGGTGTCATAGGAATAACCGAGGTTCGGCTTCACATAGCCGATGTCCTTGACGACCGCGCGGGCGATCTGCTCGGGATTCACCGTCTCCCATTTCTGACAGGTGATCTCACCGGCATTCACGGTCAGATTGGATGTGACCAAGGTCTCGCACGCCACATGCGCATGGGAGTCACGGGCCAGACAGGCGTCCAGGATCGCATCTGAAATCTGATCGCAGACCTTGTCGGGGTGACCTTCAGAAACAGACTCCGACGTGTAGACGTGGCGGGTCATCAGCTTGCTCATAAACAGATCTCCAATTTCCGGGTTGAACGTATAGTTTACTAAAGAAGGGAGCTGAGTGGCAAGTGTTGCTTAGTTCAACGGGATGATTTCTTTGATCAACGCGACCAGATCACCCGGGTCGGCGTAGGCGTGCATCCCTTGCAAAACCACGTCGGCTTTCGGCCCATTGCGGGCGATCAGCCAGATCGCACCATCGGCGGGCGAAACGAGATCGGTGCGCTCGCCCGTCTCCACGTCGAGCATATAGCCCAGCAGTTCGCCAGCGCGCGTCACCTGTTCGATCGCCTTCAGGGGAACGAACAGCCCGGCCTTCGGCGCGCGAATCAGGTGTTCCGCGCCCGCCTCGAACATCGGGCGCGGCAGTTCGAGCGGCCCTTCCACCATGCCCATCGTCACCATGACATTCCAGAGGCCCTGCCGGACGCGTATCACCGCCTCGGGGTCGATGCGGCACTGCCCGTGCGTCTCGACCAAGGCTGCGGGGCGGCCGGTTTGCAGCACGCGGGAATGCAGGCTCCCCTTCAGATCATCCTCCAGAATGTTGAACACATTGCCAAAGCTGCCCGCCAGCGCGATCGCACCCGGAACCGAACGGTCGGTGAACAGGCAACTGGCGCTGTTCTGCCACGCATGAAAGTTAATCACCACATCGGCGCGCGACACCACCTCGGTCCAGACGCGATGACACAGCCGTTCGCCGGTGGAGCCGTCCGGTCGTCCCGGCCAGGCCAGATACGTGTCGTACTCCCCGCGCCGCTCCTGCGAGCCGTAGACCTGTCCGTGCGTATGCGCCCGGTGGCGGATGTTGCCCGGCATCAGACAGGGAATCGCCAGGACGGTTCCGCGGAAAGCGGTATCGGCCAGGCGGCGGCACAGGCTGTCGATGCCGGCGCATCCCGAAAGTTCCACGCCATGCTCGCCGGCCGTCATGAGCAGCGTGGGACCATCGCCCCCGCCGGCGATCTCGCGCACAAAGATGCCGTCGACGCCTGCGCCGTTGTCGGGCCAGTCGAGCGTGAAGCACCGTTCCCTGTTCGATTGGGCATGGGGTCTGTGTCCGTATGAGTTCTTTTGCATCAGCGTGTTCCTTTCATCAGCGTTTCTTTCAAACGATCCATCCATTCGCCGCGTGTCATCGCATTTTCCAATCGGGTTACTTCACGAGGGGAATCACTTGCATCAAGAGCCGGGTCACCTTCTCGGCGTTCAGCTTGAACACCGCGATGATCGCGTCCCAGCTCACCGGCTCTTCCTCCTCTTTCCAGCAGTCGTAGTCGGTGCTCATGGCCACCGCCGCGTAGGGGATGCCCGCTTCGTTGGCCAGACCCGCCTCGACCGCGATAGACATGTTGATTACGTCGGCACCCCACAGGCGGAACATGCGCGACTCGGCGCGCGTGGAGAAGCGGGGACCCTCGATCGTGACCACGGTTCCCTGCGGGTGATGCGCGTAGCCCAGCCGCTCACAGGCCGCGATCAAGAGGGTGCGCAGCGCGCCGTTGAACGGATCGGCCATCGGCGTATGCAGCGGCGCATGGGGTTCAAAGGATTCGTGGAAGGTCAGGTGCCGCCGCCGGGTGAAATCGATGAACTGATCCAGGATCACCAGATCGCCCCGGCGGATCTCTTCACGCAGCGAACCCACGGCGGTGGTCGCCAGGATGTGCGTGCAGCCCGCCATCTTGAGCGCATGAATATTGGCGCGATAGTTCACTTGCGTCGGCGGAAGGGTGTGCCCGCGACCATGACGGGCCAGCAGCACGACATCGACGCCGCCTATTTTCCCGTGCTTCAACGGCGAGGACGGTTCCCCATAAGGGGTGCCGACCGCCTCGTCGCGGAGCGTCTCAAAGAAATCCGGATTGTCCAAACCAGATCCGCCGATGATTCCAATGTTCATGGGATGGCCCGTGTGGCTTGGGGGTGCCTCGTTCGCGTTGATCCAGATAGTGCGGTAAGTCTTGCCGTTTACAATCATGACGATAAGGAATCGCATGTGCGGCCGAACCGGCACACGCCCCCAGACGCCTGCCAATGATCGGCTTCATTAAAGAGCGTGCCAGAAACAGGCCGGGGGTGTCAAGCGCGCGGTCAGGGCGAACGCATCAGAAAAACGTACACACGTATTCCACGCGTCCGGTTATTACTTCGATGTCGAATCCGGACTTGGCGGGCACTTCAAACTGCTGGCCGGCAGCATACCGGTTCAACCCCGGTTTCCCATCCAGCGTGACTTCGCAGTCGCCGGCCGTAATCTCCATTCGCTCGGCTTGGGCCGTGCCAAAGTGGAAACGGCCGGGGAAGATCACGCCGACCGATTTGCGCGTCCCGTCCGCCAGAAGCATCGTATGACTAACAACCTTGCCGTCAAAATAGACATTGGCCTTCGCCAGCACCGTCACACCCCGAATTTCAACCGTGTTCTCGTTCATTTTTACTATTCCCTGTTCGGACTCAAACCCATCTGCCGAGCCGCCATCACAGCCTCGGCCTTACTCGCGTCATCGACCAAAGGTTAGCCCCCCCGTCCCGCCGTGTCAAGCCTCCCCCAACACAGACTAGCAATTCTAATTATGGCACATCTGTACAGTCGAAATCGAAATCGCTATCGCTATCGGGGTCGAATTCCTTGCTTTCTCGTCGATTTCGGCCCCGATCCCGATTTGGATCCCGATAGCGGCTGTCAAAATTAGAATCGCTGAACACAGACCGGTGGGTTTGAATGCCCGTCCCTTGACGGGCCGCTCTCCCGTATGAACATCTCGGCCATCAGAACCAGCTTCGGGTCTGCCTCGAAGGGCAAGGCTCCGGTTCCGATGCAGACGTTCCGCCGTGTTCCCGCAAGCGACAGAACTCTGTTGAGTTCACGACGGACAGCCGCCGGGTCTCCCGCCACAAAGACGCTTGGGTCCGTGTTGAGGCGAACCATGACATCCGGATAGGCGACCATGTGCCGCATGAACGATGCCTGATCGGTTTCAGAGGGGCAAATGACATATCCGGTCCCGGTATCCAGAATGGACTCCAACACGGGAAAGGTATCGCCGCCGATAATGCAGGGCACGGGATGCCCGGCAAGTGATGAGATCTCCTGGATGACGTGCTTGAGCACGGGCAATTCGATCTGGGCAAACATCTCCGGCGATATCAGGGGCGGTGTGGCGCCCGATTCAAAAAGAGCAATACCCAATCCCTGCGACGCGATCTCGCGGGCGAAAGCGATCTGCCCGCGGGCAAGATGGTCGAGCGCCCGTCTGACGTTCAGAGGTTCATCAATGACATCGCAAAGCAAGCGGTCAAAGCCGACTAAGTTGCAGGCCAATGAGAAAGGGCCGCTCACCGGTATCCGGATGTCGGCATCGGGCAACGCCCGGGCCAGGCGCCTGCCCGTTTCGATGACCATCGGAATACGTCCGGCTCCTTTGGGATCGAGTACGTTGAGCCTCACGATGTCGTCGCTTGCCGGGCACGGGTGTACGCAAATGGAGGGAATATCGTTGTCGGCAGGTGTGGCAATGGTTGCGCCGTACGCCTCTGCTTCGAGATTGTAGATATCGATGCCGACGACAACCGGGGAATGGCGGTAACGGCGAAACGCTTCGGCGTGCGCCCGAAAAAGGCATTCCGGATCACGCGAGACACGCCACGGCGTCTCTCCGATCAGCGCCGCTGCGTGCTCGTAGACAGAAGGCGTAAAATGAATGTCCATTCTCGTTTTCATGCCGCTCGCCAATGAATAGCGCTTTATCCCTCGTGCGGCAAAGTGTATGACGGTTGCTGTTTGCAAACAAGCGTATTCTTGCCGCATGTGGGATATCATGTCATTTCTCCAGTCCCAACGCCCTCGCGCGCTAGCGCCGATAACCTGAATGTGTGGGTTCGCCAATGATTTCGTTTAGACCTTCGATGATTTGGCTCATCTCGTCATCTGATAGATGGCCCATGCGCTTGCCCAGGCGCTCAACGGAGAGTGTCCTGATCTGGCTAATTTTCACCCACGTGGGCTTTGGCAGGGAAACGCTTGTAATTTCCATGGTTAGAGGGAAGCCCGCTTTCTGAGGCTGACTAGTCAGCGCCATTGCAATCACTGTGCCTGAGCAATCATTAAAGATCTCCGGACTCAGAATAAGTGCCGGGCGTAGGCCGGCCTGTTCATGTCCTTTGACCGGATTCAAATCAGCCCAGACAATATCGCCTCTCAATATTCTGGCCATGAGGCGACCTCCTTCGACATTCCCTCCTCCGCCCAAGCCTGCTCTGCCTTCGGATCAAGCTTGGCACATTCATTAGCAAGCCGGTTTGCAGAAAGACGTTCCACTTTCTCTCGGACAGCCTCTTGAATAGCCCGGCTACGGTTAGGGAATACATGCCGTCTAACGAGCCGGTCCAGATCACCCAGAATGTCTTGCTCGAGTGTGATAGCTATTTTTGCGACCGCCATAAGAACTCCTTAATTTTCATGGTATGACTATACATCATACTGCTGCGTATGGCAACCTCTATTTGTTGCCCAAAATAATACGGAGGTGCCCCCCACATACCCGAAAGCGCCTGAAACATACACTTCTACGCAATCGTCCCCAAGAAGCCGCGTAATTCATCCATACATCTACTGATCCCCGCTGCATCCTGATGCTGTTTCCCTGTCCCCTTCACGTCCCGCCAACCAGCGGCTTTGGGGTAACCCCATGGAGACGACGGGGCGCAAGGAACTCGTGCGCTGGATTCTGTCCTGAATGCCGGACGTCAAAGTTCTGATGGATTGGCTCTCAGCGGTATGCGTTACTTCGGCCCCAAAGCCGTGATGCGCTGGAGCAACAGCTCCCGCGGCGTGTCGTTGATGGTTTCCACCTTGATGAATCTGCCCTGGCGGCCAGGCACCTGAGCCCCCGCATCCAGATGGGTCAGCGGCACGGTCCAGATGGCTTCCCAGGTCTTGGCGCGCCAGACTTCCTGCCACGTCAGTCCATCCTCTGAGATGGAGAGGATGAGCCCCTCGGTTCGCCGAGCGACATCGTTAGGTAGGTTTTCGATCATCACGGCATGGACGGTTTTCACGGCGCCGAGGTCCACCTTGGCCCACGGGTTCTTCTCCTTGAGTGTGTGGAACGCGACGCCCTGTCTTTCGCCGGTGAAAAGCCGCGCATGGTTCTCCGGCTTACCCCTCCACAGGCTGGAACTGATCTCCAGCTTGGCATCGGCGCTGAGGATCGCCCCGAACTCACCCCGATAGTCTTGCGGCGTACGCAGTTCCCCGATGATGCGGCCGGCTTCCAGCGGCTTATCCAGCGTCACTTCGATCACCGTCACCGGCGTGTCCATGTCCTTCCTGGCCAACTGGACCGACCACTCCCCGGCACTTTGTTTGAACGTGCAGGGCACGCCGGTCAGCGTGCGGGCGGCCAGCACCTTGTTAGGAAGCGGATCGAAGGCGAGGCCTTCGGCCGGCCACTCATTCACAAGCAAATAGAGTTTGTTGTCCTTGTGGCAGGTGCCGCCCCAGGAGCCGTTGCGATACGGGCCGCCGCGGGTGCCGTAGATGGCCGCACCATATTTCCTGAGCCACTCGCCCATGGCGCGAGCGACCTTGGCCTCGCCCTCGGCAAACGTGCCGTCCGGTCGCGGTCCGAAGTTGAGTAACAGATTGCCGCCCCCGGTGGTGCAACTCGCCAGCATCCTGATGCAGTCATCCGGCCCCTTGAAACCGTCCTCGCCGCCATAGGCCCACTGCCGTCCGACGTGGATGCAGGATTCCCAGTCGCTGGCGATATCCATCGCGCCGATATGCCCCTCGGGCGTGTGATAGTCGCCCCTGACCATCTTCGCCAGTTCGGGTGTGGCCGCTTTTTGATCCTGCGGCGTGCCGGGTCCGATGAACGCGGCGGCGCGGTTGTTAACGATGAGCTTGGGCTGGAGTTGATACATCATCGAGAACAGCTCGTCGAACTTCCACTTGCCCCAGTCGCGGCCGCCGACATGATCGAACCACATCACGTCCACCGTCCCGTAGTTGGCTAACAATTCCTTGACTTGCGCGCGGTAGAACGTGTCGTATTTCTCGTTGTCGCCCACGAGGTAATCCGGGTGATACCAATCGCGGGTCGAGTAATAGAGCCCGAGTTTCATGCCCTGTTTGTGGCAGGCGTCGGCATAGGCTTTGACAATGTCCCTGGCATAAGGGCTGTTCATGATGTTATAGTCCGAGACCTTGGTCGCAAACTGCGCGAAGCCGTCGTGGTGCTTGGCGACAAGCACCATGTACTTCATGCCCGACTCCTTGGCGAAACGCACCCATTCCTCGGCATTGTATTGCGTCGGGTTGAACTGCTTGTAATAGTTGTCGTAAACGGGATCATCCGTGCGCGGCGTCTGGATGCCGCTGATGTCCCACGGCCGGTTGGCCTTGCGGCCCCAGCCGATTTCCACTTTCCCGATCGAACACGGCCCCCAGTGGATGAACATGCCGAACTTCGCGTCGCGGAACCATTGCATGCGCTCGTCACGCTGTTCCTTGGTCTCACTTATTTGCGGCACCTTCGACACATCCGCCGCACGCGCCCCGCCCGTTGCCAGCAACGCCGACATCACTATCATTATTTTTGTTTTCATATTTTTGAATTGAATTGATAAGAAATCGCTTTTCGGTCTACACCGACCCGCACGGGCCGAATCATGCCGGAACCGGACTGGCGCAACGATGACATGGGGGGAAGCATGGCAGAAGCGGGGAGCAAAGTCAATACCACCACAACCAGCGTTAATGGGCAAGCGGGGAACGGGGTATCCCCCGGCCGGCCCAAAACCGCTGGTTCGCGTCCCGGTGGCCGGAAAGAGACAGACCTGGCCCGCCGCGGGCGGTCAGGCGTTCGCGTAATATCGAGTCCGGATCGGTGTCGTAGTCCCGTCTGCGTCCTTCGGGACGGGAGGCGGCGGGATTTAACCTAAAAAGGGCAGAAGACTGTGAGACTGTGAGGCTGTAAGGATTGGGAGGCAATCGGTTATGCAAACGGGATCTGTTCACCATTGGGTGCGTGCGAATAAATCTGTAACCTGTTCATTTTCAACCTCATAGCCTTACTGCCTTTCAGCCTATAGCCATTTTTAGACACAGATTCACTGATAATCATATCCATTGCGCTAAAAAAGGTGCATCCTATTCGACGAGCAACAAGGGGCCTCTTAACAAGGAAGCATCTATGGGAACAACACTCGAATTGTATGGCGGCATTGACCTGCACGGGAACAATGTTT